>DATKBT010000072.1:0-2688 GCA_035546295.1 Thermoanaerobaculia bacterium
CCGACAGCGTGAAGCGCGAGATCACCACCGCCCCGTCGGGCCGGCGCGTGTAGTAGACGTAGACCCACGGACGGCTCGGGTAGTCGGGGTGGAAGGCGATGCTGAGCAGCCCCCGCTCGCCGCCGGCGAGGACCTTGCTGCCCAGGTCGAGGAAGGGCGGCGCCTGGAGGGCGCCGTCGCGTACGATGCGCACGAGCCCGTCCCGCTCCACGACGAAGACCCGATCGTCGCCGGCGTGAGTCACGTACACCGGGTCGTCGAGCGCGGTGGTGACGGTGACCAGCTCGAGACTCCCGGGCTGGGCGAGCGCGGCGTCGGCGAGCAGCAGCCCCGAGGCGGCGACCATCAGGAGAGCCAGGAGGCGTGCGCGCCACGGCGACGTCATCGTCCTGCGCCGTGCGCGCGAGCGCGGGCCGATGCCGGTCGCAATGGCCGAGAGAGACCCTCGACCCGTGACCGGCCGCCCCGCCTCGTGGCCGATGAACGCCACCATCACGCCGGAGGCGCCAGCTTGGTCACGTGATCGCCAAGCCGGATGATGCCGGGCTGGATCACCCTGGCGTTGAGGCCGCGCAGCCGCAGGGAGCGCCCGAGGTCGGAGTTGACGAAGCGCATCGCGTCCATCCCGAAACGCTCCACGAACTTCTTGCAGCCGAGGTGCGGCGGCGCGGTGACCTCGATCACGGCCTCGCCCATCGCGAGCCGGGTCCCCGCCGGCAGGTTCGCCTCGCTCAAGTCGAGGTCGACGTAGAGCTGGTCCCCGGCGAGCCCCCAGCGCCCCTCCTCCCGCGCCACCAGAGCCACCGCCCGCGCCGACATGACGTTGAGCTGCATCTCGGGGTGCGCAGATCGATCCGGCGTCATCCGGCTGCCGCGGATGCGCCAGTTGTCGCCGACCAGCCCCTCGTCGAGGTGGAGCACCCCTTCCTCGAGCACCTCGCGCTCGTCGGTCCGGGGCCGCCGGACGATCAGCTCGAGCACCCCTTCGGTGCGCGGCGCCGCGCGTACGCGGTCGAGACCGGCCTCGAGCTCTGCGGTCGTGGGGTGCAGCGGCGAGGTCTCCGGGAGCATTGTCGTTTCCTCGAGAGGCGATCCTGGCGAACGAACCCTAGCAGCCCACGGTCGCCCCTCGGGGACCTTCCGTCCAGACGACGCCCTTGGACGCGCCGTATCTCGTCGCCCCGGCGCGAGAGCCCAGCTTCGCGACGATGGCCGAACCGCCTCGGCTTCTCGTATCTTCTCGATGATCCCTGAGGAAGCTTCGGTGGCGGCACGGTCCGATCTGGCGCCGCACCTGCGCGGGAGGTTGCAGATGTTCGTATCTCCTTGGATGCCCGAAGTTGATCTCATCGTGCTCGACGGGGAGGAAGAGACGATCCCGCTGTCACCCGACGAGCACCGCCGGCGCCTCGCGGCGCTCCGTCGCGACCCGTCGTTCGAGCTCGTCGCCGAGGAGCGGGGCTCGGTGCTGTTTGGTCGCAGGGCCTCCCCGTTCCGCGTCACCGCGATGGCGGCCCTGGCGCTCGCGGCTACGCCCGCGATCGCGCTCGACGTGCCGGTCTCGAACGCTCCGGAGCTGATCACCGCGATCAACGCCGCCGCCCCCGGACACGTCATCACGCTCGCCCCCGGGACCTACGATCTGGGACAGAACCTGCTGTGCGACGCCGCGGGCACCGAGTCCCAGCCGATCGTAGTGAGGGCGCAGCGCCTGGGCGACGCGCTGATCCGTTTCGACGCCCTCGAGGGGTTCAAGGTCTCAGCGCCCTGGTGGCGCTTCGAGAACCTCGACGTGCAGGGGGTGTGCACCGACGACTCCGACTGCGAGCACGCCTTCCATCTGTTCGGTGACGCCGATCACACCGTCATTCGCCACAACCGCCTGCACGACTTCAACGCCCAGATCAAGAGCAACGGCTGCTGCGGCGAGACCTTCCTCTTTCCGGATGACGTGGTGGTGGAGTGGAACGAGCTGTGGAACGCCGCGCCTCGCGCGACCTCCAATCCGGTGACGCCGATCGACGTGGTCGGAGGCCGGCGCTGGATCGTGCGCGCGAACTACATCCACGACCATCAGAAGGGGGCCGGAGACGAGATCAGCTATGCGGCTTTCCTCAAGGGCAACTCGCGCGACGGCCTGTTCGAGCGCAACCTGGTGGTGTGCGAGCAGCTGCATTCCGGCGGCGTCCGCCTCGGCCTCTCGTTCGGCGGCGGCGGCTCCGGACCGCCCTCGATCTGCGAGGACCAGACCTGCACACCCGAGCACCAGGGCGGGATCATGCGCAACAACATCATCCGCAACTGTCCGGCCGACGTCGGGATCTACCTGAACGAAGCCGCCGACGTGCAAGTTCACCACAATCTGCTGTACGCCAACACCGGCATCGACGTGCGCTTCGCGGCGACCGACGCCGACCTGCGCTACAACGTGCTCTCCGGGCAGATCCGCAACCGCGACGGCGGCATCTCCTCCGAGACCGGCAACCTCGAGCAAGTGAGCGCGACCCAGTTCGCGAACTGGTTCGCGAATCCCGAAAACGGCGACTTCACGCTGCTCGACGGGAGCGCGATCATCGATCTCGGCCAACCGCTGGTCTCGGTCCCCGACGACTACTGCGGCCGTCTCCGCGGCGACGGCGCGCCCGATCTCGGGGCGGTGGAGCATGTCGCCGGCGCCTGCGACACGAC
>DATKBT010000073.1:0-26841 GCA_035546295.1 Thermoanaerobaculia bacterium
TGCCGGGCGAGCGCATCTGGACGCAGACGTTCGATCCCGCCGACGGTCTCCTGCGCTGGGTCGAGCCGCTCGCCTGGGATGCCGCCGGCGCGCTCTACGCGCTCTGGAGCGAAGGGACCACGCTCTGGCTCGCTCGCTCGAGCGACCACGGCGCCTCGTGGGCTCGCTGGCCGGTGGTGGACGGCGACGACACGCTCTACTTCCCGTACCTGGTCGGACGCGCGGCCGGCGAGCTCGCCGCCACCTGGTTCAGCCGGTCCGGCGAAGCGCTGCGCGTCAACGTGGCGCTCGTCCAGATCGCGACCGGAGCGGAGGCCGAGCCCCACGTCACCCGCGCCGAGGCGTTCTCGATTCCAGCGTTCCAGCGGAACGGCGAGGGCGAGGAGCCCGCTCCGGACACCGCGGGAGAGTACGTGCCGGTCGCGTTCCTGGCCGACGGAAGGCTGGCGATGGTCACCACGATTCAAGACCCGACCACCGACCGGTGGGGTTTCACGTTCCGTCCCTACCGCATCGAGTAGGACGTCGGCCGATCTCTCGCCGACCGATCGAGCCAGCCTCCGAAGGTGCTGGTGGAACATTCGAGGTTCTCCCTCGCAATCCCCTTCAGGCCCAATCCCCTTCAGGGGCATCGCAAGGCACCCACCCTCGAGTTGCGCCCCCGGAGTCGAGCTCTCGTTCCCGAGGAGCGCGCCCCTCGGGGCAAATCGAGAGAGGGCGAATCCGCGCGGTCGGGCCGGGCGCCACACCCGCCCGAGGGGCGCGATGCTCTCCATCGAGAGCTCCCGGGAGGACGCCTCCGCGGCCCTCGGGCCGAAACAGCTCGTCCGCAGTGTGCGTCGCAAGAGGAGGGGCGCGTTTTGCTCCAGCCCCTCCGTTAGACTGCCTCCCCCGGCGCCCCTCCATGAAGTACCTCTCCTCCTGGCCCGCGGTTCTCTGTTTCGCGTTCAGCCTCGCCTGTGGCGGTGGGTCGGCGCCAGGCGCTTCCGGCGCCCCCGGTCCGGGCGGCGATGCTCCCGGCGGCGCCGGCGGCGAGCCGCCGCCGCTGCCCGTCCTCGCCACTGAGGCGATCCGCTCGACGACCACCGCCGAGGTCGAGGCAGTCGGCTCGCTGCGCAGCCCGGAAACCGCCGTGATCGCGGCTGACCTCTCCGGCCTCCTCGTCGAGCTCGACGCGCCCGAGGGGCGCCAGGTCGAGAAGGGGCACGTCCTCGCCCGGATCGACGACACCGAGGCGCGCGCTGCGCTCCAGGTCGCCGAGGCGAGGGAGCGCAACGCGACCGCGACCTTCGCGCGCGTGCAGCCGCTGGTCGAGGACGGCGTCATTCCGAAGCAGGCGCTCGACGACGCCGAGGCAGAGCTCGGGACCGCCCGCGGCCTGGTCGCCGAAAGGAACGCCTCGCTGGGCAAGCACGTCGTGCGGGCGCCGTTCACGGGCCTGCTCTCGATCGGCACGGCGGAGCTCGGGGAGTACGTGGCGGGCGGCACGGCGATCGCCCGCCTCACCCGGATGGATCCGCTCGAGCTGGTGTTCGCCGTGCCGGAGGAGTCGGCCGGGCGGATCCGGGTCGGGCAGACGGTGGCGGGCCGCGTCGGCCGCTGCGGCGAGCGTTTCGAGGCTCGTGTCACCGCGCTCGATCCCGCCCTCGACGTGACGACGAGATCGCTGCCGGTGCTCGCCCAGGTGCCCAACCGCGACCTCAGCCTGCGCCCTGGAATGTCGGCGCGCGTGCGCGTGGTAGTCGGCGAGCGCCCCGAGGCGCTGGTCGTGCCGCACGAGGCCCTGGTCCGGCAGGGAAGCGGATACCAGCTCTGGGTCATCGCCGACGACGGAACCGCGAGCCCGCGCCCGGTGACCGTCGGGGCGTTCGCGGCGGATCGGGTCGAGATCACCAGCGGGCTCGAGGAGGGCGAGCAGGTGGTGGTCGCCGGACACCAGAAGCTGCGGCCAGGAGCGCCGGTCGAGTCCCGACCCTGGGAGCCCACCGAGAACCCCAACCTGGGGCTGGGGGCGCAGCGAGCCGACACATGCGAAGACTGAGCGCCGCGCCCGGCCGCTCGAGGACCGGGTGGTACCCGCCGAGCGATGACGCGCGGCGGAGCCGTCGGGAGCCGCGACGATGGCGCTGACCGACCTCTCGATCCGCCGTCCGGTCTTCGCGACCGTCCTCAACCTGCTGATCGTCACGGTGGGTGCCGCCGCCTTCTTCTCGTTGCCGGTCCGCGAGTACCCGGACATCGATCCGCCGATCGTGTCGATCACGACCGTCTACTTCGGCGCCTCGCCGGAGACCATCGAGGCGACGATCACCGAGCCGATCGAGCGCGTGGTCAACGGCGTCGAGGGCATCCGTTCGATCAGCTCGACCAGCTCGTTCGGCCAGAGCTCGATCAACCTCGAGTTCGAGGCCGGTCGCGACATCGACATCGCGGTCACCGAGGTCAACACCGCAGTGCAGCAGGCGATCCGCGAGCTGCCCCAGGAGGCCGAGCAGCCGATCATCACCAAGTCGCGGGCCGAGTCGCAGCCGATCATCTGGATCAGCCTGCTCGGCGAGGGCTACTCGGCCGAGGACAAGACCGACATCCTCGACCGGCTGGTGCGCACCCCGCTCCAGCTCCTGCCCGGGGTCTCGCGCGTCATCATCGGCGGCCAGCGCGAGTACGCCATGCGGGTCTGGCTCGACCCCGAGCGGATGGCGGCGCTGCGCGTGACCGCCGGCGACGTGCGGGCCGCGATCCGCGCCAACAACCTCCAGGTGCCGGGCGGCGAGCTCGAGGGGAGCGGGCGCAAGTTCACGGTCCGGGTCGACGCCCAGGTCGACGACCCGCGGGTGTTCGAGCGGCTGGTGATCCGGCGCGACGGCGACCAGGTGGTGCGCATCGCCGACGTCGGCCGCGTCGAGCTCGGCTCGGCGAACTACAACACGATCACGCGCTCCAACGGCGAGCCGACGATCGGCGCCGGCGTGGTGCGCCAGTCGACGGCCAACGAGCTCGAGGTCTCGCGCGCCGTGCGCGCCGCGCTGCCCGCCATCGCCGACACGCTGCCCGAGCCGCTCTGGCTCCAGATCGCGATCGACAACTCGATCTTCGTCGAGGCGTCGCTGCGCGAGGCGTTCCGCACCCTGCTGATCGTGCTCTCCCTGGTGGTGCTGGTCAATCTGTTCTTCCTGCGCTCGCTGACCACGACTCTGATCACGGCGATCGCGATCCCGGTGTCGCTGGTCGGCACCTTCGCGCTGATGTTCCTGTTCGGGTTCACGGTCAACGTGCTGACCGTGCTCGCCCTGATCCTGGCGATCGGGCTCCTGGTCGACGACTCGATCGTGGTCCTCGAGAACATCTATCGCCGCCAGGAGCTCGGCGAGGGACGGCTGCGGGCGGCGTTCAACGGCAGCCGCGAGGTGGTCTTCCCGGTGATGGCGACCACCGCGGCCGTGATCGCCGTCCTCGTCCCGCTCTCGGCGATGCCCGGAAACACCGGCAAGCTGTTCCGCGAATTCGCCTGGACCATGACCTTCGCGGTCGCCTTCTCGAGCCTGGTCGCGCTGACCATGGTGCCCATGGCGTGCTCGATCTTCCTGCGCATCCGCAAGAAGCACGGCGCCGTGTGGCGCGGGATCGAGAGCCTGCTGAGCCGGAGCGAGAGCGCCTATCGCTCGGCGCTCGGCTTCGCGCTGCGCCAACGCCTGGTGGTCGCGATCTTCTTCGCGCTGGTGCTCGCCGGCTCCTGGCTGCTGTTCCGCGCGATGCCGACCGACCTGGTGCCGGTCGAGGACCGCGGTCAGATCCTGACCATGGTGCGCGCGCCGCAGGGCTCGACCGCCGCGTACACCGACCGCGCGATGCGCCAGGTCGAGGACATCGTCCTCGACATCCCCGAGGTCGAGCGGACCTTCGCTGCGGTGGCGCTCGGCTTCGGCGGCCCCCCCGACACCTCGAACGGCATCGTTTTCTCGCGGCTCAAGCACTGGGACCAGCGCGAGGTCAAGCAGCAGGAGATCGTCGAGCGCCTGTTCCCGCAGTACCTTGCGATCCCCGAGGCGCTCGTCTTTGCCATCAACCCGCCGTCGCTGGGTCAGAACTCGCGCAGCGCCGACATCCAGGTGGTGCTCAAGAGCCCCGACGCCGAGCTCTCCGAGTTCGCCGAGGTCGGCGGCAGCCTGATCGAGCGCATGCAGGGGATTCCCGGCCTGGTCAACGTCGACAGCGACCTGCGCTTCGACAACCCCGAGCTCGAGGTCGAGATCGACCGGGAGCTGGCCGCCGATCTCGGCATCCCGGTGAGCGAGATCGCCGACAGCATCCGGCTGCTGGTCGCTCAGGGGCCGAGCGACGCCTTCGTCCTGCGCGGCCGGCAGTACGACGTGATCATGGCGCTCGCCGCCGAGCACCGCGCGGTGCCCGACCAGCTCCGCCGCATCCACCTGCGCGCCGCCGACGGCCAGATGGTGCCTCTCGAGAGCCTGGTCCGACTGCGTCCCGGGATCGACGCCGCGACGCTCAACCACTACGACCTGCAGCGCTCGGCGACGGTCACCGCCAACCTCGCCCCCGGCGCCACTCTCGGCGCCACCGTCCCCGCGGTGCTCGATGCCGCCGGCGATCTCCTGCCGGCCGGCTGGAGCACGTCGCTCGGCGGCGGTGCGCGCGAGTTCGCGGAGTCGAGCGGATCGCTCGCCGGGGTCTTCGCGGTCGCCCTGGTCATCATCTTCCTCGTGCTCGCCGCCCAGTTCGAGAGCTGGGTGCATCCGCTGACGGTCATGGTCTCGGTGCCGCTCGCCGGCTTCGGCGCGCTCGCCACGCTCGAGCTCACCGGCAACACCCTCAACCTCTACAGCGGCATCGGGCTGGTGCTCCTGATCGGGCTGGTCACCAAGAACTCGATCCTGCTCGTCGACTTCGCGAACCAGGAGCGCGCCCGCGGAACCGGCGTTCGCGAGGCGATCCGCAACGCCGGTGCGATCCGCTTCCGGCCGATCCTGATGACCAGCCTGACCTCGATCCTGGGCGCGCTGCCGCTGGCCCTCGCCACCGGCGCCGGCGCCGAGAGCCGCAGGCCGATCGGGGCCGCGATCGTCGGCGGGCTCCTGTTCTCGACCTTCTTCACCCTGCTGGTGATCCCGCTGGTCTACCTGGCGATGGTGCGCATCGCCGAGCGCGTCGGTCTCAAGACGATCCCGCCGTTGATCGAGCTCGAGACCGATGCCGAAGCCGCCGCGCCGGGCGGGACGGTGGCCAAGATCCCGGGGCGGGCCACGGAAGAGCTCCCCGAGAACGAGCGCGACGGCGAGCGCGAGGGCGAGCGCAGGCACGCCTGAGCAGGAGCAGGCGACCGCCAGGCCGCAAGGCGCGGCCAGGAGAGGATGGGGTCCCGCTCGATCGCGCGAAACACCACCCGCCACTCCCGTCATTCTCAGCGCCCGGCGACCACGACGTTCCCGTCGTCCGGACCCCGGGCCCGCGAGAATCCGCACAGTCCGAGCCATCGCGACGTCCGCGGCACTCGTTGCACGAAGTGGCCCCCGTCACGATGAGCCTCGAGGTCGACCCGCGGTAGCCTGCGCCCGCGACGCCGCTCGTGGGAGCGTCTCGGTCCTCGCCAGGCGGCTCCCTCTTCCCGGCTTCGCGAGCGATCAGGCGCCGTGGCGAGCGAGACGCTCCGCCAGCTCTGTGTGCTCTCCCTGCAGCGCCAGGTCCCGCGCCGTCTTGCCATCCTCGGCTCGCAGCGCGGGATCTGCGCCGCGGGCGAGCAGCAGCTCGGCCAGCTCGTCTTGGCCGTGCAGCGCCGCGCTCATCAGCGGCGTATAGCCCATCTGCTGGCGGGCGTCGGGATCGGCCCCGGCCTCGAGCAGCCGGCGGCAGATCGCGACCGACCGGAACGCGGCGGCGCTGTGCAGCGGCTGGACCTTCATCTCGTTCTCCGAAGCCGCGTTCACGTCCGCGCCCCGCGTCAGCAGCTCGGCGACGACCTCCTCGCGCCCGAAAAACGCTGCGTACTGCAGCGGCGTGAAGCCGTCGTTCGAACGGTCTTCGATGCCGCCCTCCCCGGAATCGAGCGCCTCGACGACGGCGCCGAGCCGGCCGAGAGCCACCGCCTCGTGCAGGGTCAGGGCCTCGCGACGCGCCGCGATGCGCTCGGCGACGTCACCGCGGCGGAAGTAGAGAGCCAGGAGCAGGAGGGAAACGCCGCGCTCGTCGGTCGCCGAGGCGAGCTCGGGGTGCGTTTCGAGCAGGACATCGACGGCGTCGGCCTCGCCGCTCCGGATGGCAGCGATCAGATCCTCGCGCGGGGTGCTGGTGTCGGTCATCTCCTGCTCCTCCTTCGCTGTCGCCTCGGGCCCGGCGGCTCCTCGGTCAGTTAGTTAGCCTAACTAAGTATAATGCCGGCATGACAGGCAAGGCAACGTCTCGACCGAGCGTCGAACCGCTCGCGGTCGCCGATCGGCTCCACTCGGCGGCAATCCGCGTACTCCGGCGAGTGCGCGTGGCCGACGAGGAGAGCGGCCTGAGCGCGGCACGCCTGTCCGCGCTCTCGGTCGTCGTCTACGGCGGTCCGCTCCCGCTCGGGCGCCTCGCCGAGATCGAGCAGGTGCGGGCGCCGACGATGACCGCCCTGGTGCGCGGGCTCGAGTCCGACGGGCTGGTGCGGCGCAGCGCCGGCCGCCGCGACCGGCGCGTCGTGCTGGTCACCGCCACCGCGCGCGGCCGGCGGGTGCTCGAGCAGGCCAGGAGGCGGCGTCTGGAGCTCCTCGCCACGGTGCTCGAGCGCCTCACTCCCGCCGAGCGTCGCCAGGTCGGAGCAGCGGCCGCTGCGCTGCTCGAGGCGTTGAGCATCGAGCGTCCCCGAGCGTGAGGCGGCGGTCGAGCGAGATCCCTCGAAGAGGAGTCTTCGCGAGGCGGGCCTCTACCCGCCCGCCGAGGCCGTCTTCGACGCCGGCAGCAGCCGCCCGATCAGGCCGCGGTAGCGGGCCACCAGCCAGTAGCCGAGCTCGGTGACGGGCGCGAGCGGCCAGTGGCGCAGCGGGCGGGCCCATCTCCAGCCTGTGCACTCGAGGCAGAAGATAGCGGCTCGGCCGGCCCGCATCCGGGCGCCGTCGGTCCGGATGACCTGCATCGCGCGTGCACAGTCGGCCCGGAGCACGGCATCGAGCGGAGGATCGGGCACCTCCTGGAAGCTGAGGACGAGCAGCCGGGCGTCGCGATCGCGACGCGCCAGCCAGGCGGCGATGCGCCGGCAGATCCCGCACTCGCCGTCCCACAGGACCAGATGGCGCTCGCGGCCGCGCCAGCCTCCGGGCAGCAGATCGACGTCGTCCCAGTCCGGAGGCGTCTGCCCCGGGATCCGTCGCTCCTCGAACGAGACGGCGCAGGCGGTTCCGGATCTCGCGTCCTCGCCGCTCACCGCCGAGCCTCTCGGGCCTCCGGCGCCGGCTCCTCGCCGCCCTCGAGCGCGTGCCGCGCCAGCATGAGATCCTCGACCGGGCGTCCGCCGATCAGGTGCTCCTGGATGATCCGTTCGAGCGCCGGAGGATCGCAGGCCCGGTACCAGACCCCCTCGGGGTAGACGACCACGATCGGCCCGTCGGCGCAGATGCGCAGGCAGTCGACGCGCGAGCGCAGCACCCCGCCCTGATCGGCCAGGCCGAGCTCCTTCAGCCGGCGCTTCAGGTACTCCCAGGCCGCCACCGTCCGTTCGACCGGAGCGCACTTGGGCTTGGTCTGATCGCAGCACAGGAAAATGTGCCGCCTGGCGACCGGTACTCCGATCGCGACCGCCTTGCTTCGTGCTGCCTCGGTCGGCGGCCCCTGCTCGTCCATCTCTCGATCCTATGCCGGGCGCTGCGGGCGCGAGCAACGGGAGGCCGATTGCCGGCGCGCGCCCGGGCCGCGGTCGACACCGGTCCGACACCGCAGCCGGAAGCGCACGCGCGGGACAGCGCGCAGGCGCGGACAGCGCGAAAGGTGCCGCTGCAGGCGCGGTCGACCGGATCTCCACCGAAGGACCCGAGTCGTGGTCTGCGTTGGGGATGGGAATGGCGCGAGACTTCGAGCTGTTCGGCGCGGTGGAGAACCTGCTCGACGAAGAGCCCGCCCACCATCTCGACTCGCTGGACCCGCTCTCTCGGGAGAGAATTTCCGGGATCGGCCGCAGCGTCAGCATCGGGCTACGCTGGAGCCGAATCGTACGACCGAAGCCCGATCCGGAACCTCCCACGAAGGAGCCATTCCATGAGCCAACACCAATCTCTCGGCCGCGGCGCGCGGTCGGTCATGGTCCTCTTCGTCCTGAGCCTGCTCGGAGCAGGCGCGGCGCTCGCCCACATCCAGGTCACCGAGAGCGAGCCCGCGGCGGACTCCACCGTGAACCGTCCGATCCGGTCGATCCGGATCTTCTTCGACCAGGTGCCCGACGTCGAGAAGAGCGAGCTAACGATCGAGGGACCCGAGGGTGCCGCGCTCGAGGTCACCGGGCTGCACACCATGGGAGAGCAGGATCTGATGGCGACCGTCTCCGGGCGCATGCCGGACGGCGACTACAAGATCAAGTGGAAGACCGCCGGCCAGGACGGCCACCAGCGGGAGGGGGAGATCGGCTTCACGCTGAAGCGAGGCAACTGACCCCCTCCAGACCGGCCTGGGGCGGGCACGGGAACGCGGTCGGACGAGCTGGTGAGCCCGAAGCTCTGCGTGGTCCTGGGACCCTGCCCCGCACGGAGATATACCTGAACGCCGTTGAGGAGGAGGTCCGACCCATTCCGCCAAAGGAGCACACGGCGCGAACCGGAGTACGGAGCCGATCTGTGAAGGCATCTGGACGAACCGAAACGGTCCGGACGTGCCTCGGGGCGTGAGCCCACTCATTCCAGCTCTTCGACGTACCCCAGCGCCTTCAACCGCTCCAGGTCGCGTTCCGAATGCGCCGCCGGTGGAGCGATCACGCGATATCCGACCACCCTCTCGAGCTTCTCACTGAGCTCGTCCACGAGATCCGGGTGGGCGGAGGCGATGTTCGAGTGCTGCAGGGGGTCCCGCCGTGAGTCGTAGAGCTCGAAGGTCGAGCCGTCTCCGGACCAGACGAGGAAACGCCCGTCTTCCTCAACGGCCCGCAGCCTCTGAGCTCGGAATGGGAAGAGCAGACGATCCGTCCATCCACCGGTCGAGCGCGCGTACGAAGAAGCGTAACGCTGCTCTCGCCTGGCGGTTCGGGCCCACGATTCGACATTCGGTGACGACGAGGCGAAGGCTCGCAGCAGGGCGAACACGTCTCGCGAATCCAGCTCCTCGTCCAGTAGAGCGCCCGCGCCGCCTCCCAGGTCCAGCACGAGCGGAATCCACAGCAGCTCTCGATACAACGAGTGTCCGTGCCCATATCCTCCGTGATCGCCGAACTCTTCGCCGTGGTCGGAGGTGAGAAGGACGACCGTTTCCGGCCCCAGAAGCGACCTCGTCTCGGTGATCAGACTCGCGACCTGGTCATCGAGATATGCGAGCTCTCGTCGGTAGGCCCGTTCGCTGTGCTTCGGTGCTACGGCCGAGTCCCCGCCGCTGAGGTAGGGAGTGTGCGGGTCCATGAGGTGAACGTAGAGGAAGAGCCCTCCTCTCCTTCTGTCGTTTCTCCTCAGCCAGTCGACGACGGTTCGACGCACCTCGCCCGCCCTGGCGTAGTGCTCGGCCTCTCGAAACTCCTCGAAGACCTCGAAGCCCTGCGCAAACCCCACGTTCCTTCCCACGTGAGAGTTGGTTACGAACGCCGCTGTGCGATAGCCGTGATCGCGGTAGATCTCGGCGAGAGTCTCGAGCTGCGGGCTGAGGGCGTCGACGTCCAGCAGCACGCCTGTCTGCTCCGGCAAGAGACCGGTGAAGAAAGAGGCAACGGAGGGACGCGTCCAGCTCGCGTTCGCCCAGACATTGGTAAAGCTGTAGCTATTCCCCGCGAGATGGCTGACGCGCGGCATCAGCTCGAAATCGCCCCCCCAAGGCGCCAGTGAGTCCGCCCTCCAGGTGTCGACGAGGATGAACACCACGCTTCGACGAGCGCTCTCGGCGAGCATCTCGCGCGGCTCACGGCTCATGCCCTGGCCCGGATCCGTGTGCACCGGCTCGACGGGCACGTGTTGGAGGCTCTCCTCGATTCCGATCAACGGCGCAATGCCGGCGTGGTGGAGCAACGTGCCGATCATCCTGTTGTGACGGATCAGGTGCCAGCGCATCGTCTCGGAGGAGAGCGCCGAAGCCAGGGTGAGAGTCACGAACGCCACGCCAGCCGCGAGGGAAGCGAGCAGAGCACGCCGCAGGTCGGTTTTCCCCCGCAGCCCCCTCGACAGAAGAGCGAAGGAGATCCACAGCACCGAGGCGAGGCCAAACGACAGAGCCGGCTTCTGTTGGAACCAGACGAAGTCGGTCTGGTACCGGAGCTGAGCCATGAGAGCCGTGGTGAGGAATACCGCTGGGAGCCATTTCGTCGGTCCAGGCAGTCCGAGGGCCAGCCGGGAGAGCGCGTAGACGAACAGGGCCAGGGCGGCGTAGATCAGGAACAGAAGCAGGAGATGAGGGGCTGCATAGAGCCGCAGCCGGTCATGGACAGCCGCCGCGAACAGCCCGATGACGATCGCGAACAGCATGAGGCTCTGCCTCCAGCCGAATCTGGGGAACTGGGACTCGCGAATCTCGTTCGCTGTCCTCCACCTGCGCCAACCCGACGATTCTCCGGTTCCGCCCGCAGCGTTGCTCCCCTTCATGAGGGAGCCGGGGGCGTCAGCACTGGCTCTCCCATGACACGGACGACAGCGGAGACGCCATGCAAACCGGCGTAGAGCTCGACCCGAACCATCGGCGCCCAACCGGAGGTCGAACAGCGCCAATCCATCGGGCGTTCCAAGAGACGGCGACGAGGAGTCAAGCGCTCACGATGTTGTCCCGCCGCTCGAAGACACCCCGGGTGTCGACGATCAAGTCGGCGCTCCTGGCGATCAGCTCGTAGTCCACTCCCTCGTGGTCGGTCACCAGCAGGACCGCATCGACCGCTTCGACCGCCTCGGCGGTCAAGTCGATCGAATGCATCGTGGGCAGATCCGGCCAGGAGCGCATCGCGGGCGCCACCGGGACGAAGGGATCGTGGTACGAGACCTCGGCGCCGAGCTCGAGGAGCTGGTCGGCGATCTCGAACGCCGGGCTCTCCCGCGGGTCGGAGACGTTCTTCTTGTAGGCGAGGCCGAGCAGCAGGACGCGGCTGCCGCGCACGCTCTTGCGCCGGTCGTTGAGCGCGCGCTGCAGCTTACCCACCACGTAACGCGGCATCTCCACGTTCACCGTCCCCGCCAGCTCGACGAAGCGCGCGTTCCTGCGCACCTCGCGAGCCTTCCAGGCGAGGTAGAAGGGATCGACCGGAATGCAGTGCCCGCCCCAGCCGGGCCCCGGATCGAAGCGCATGAAGCCGAAGGGCTTGGTCGACGCCGCATCGAGCACCTCGCGGACGTCGATGCCGAGGTCGTCGTAGATCATCTTGAGCTCGTTGACCAGAGCGATGTTGACGGCGCGGAAGATGTTCTCGGTCAACTTGGTCGCCTCGGCGACCCGCGGCGACGACACCGCGACGGTGCGCGGGACGACCAGGCCGTAGAGCGCCAACGCCAACGCCAGCGAGTCCGGGGAGGCTCCGCCGACCACTTTCGGGATCTGCGTCGTGCGGAACTCCTGATTGCCGGGATCCTCCCGCTCCGGCGAGTACGCCAGGAAGTAGTCGCGGTCGAGCACGGATCCACCGGCCTCCAGGATGGGTCGCACCAGCTCGTCGGTCGTCCCCGGATAGGTCGTCGATTCCAGCGAGACGAGCTGCCCCTTGCGGAGCGTGCGCGCCACCTGCTCGGCCGCCTTGCGCACGTAGGAGAGGTCGGGCTCGAAGTGGTCGTCCACCGGCGTCGGCACGCAGAGAAGCACCGCATCCGCCTCGGCCAGGCGGTCGAAACCGGTCGTCGCCTCGAAGCGGCCGCTCTCGACCTGGGCGGCGAGCTGCGCAGAGGTCACCGCCCCGATGTACGACTCGCCGCGCGCGATCGCGGCGACCTTCGACTCGTCCACGTCGAATCCCAGCAGCCGGACCCCGGCCTCCGCGAAAGCGATGCCCAGCGGCAAGCCCACGTAGCCGAGCCCGATCACACCCACCACCACCGAGCGGTCCTCGATGCGCCGCCGCAGATCTTCAGCGACCTCGTTCATGGCCGATCTCACCCTCCCTCGAAGCGCTCGCGACGAGCTTCGAGCCTCAGATCCGATAGTACTGTCGGTACCAGGAGACGAAACGGGGAATGCCCTCGGCGATCGTCACCGACGGCGAGTAACCGAGCAGCTCACGAGCGCGCGAGACGTCGGCGTGGGTCTGACGGACGTCCCCGGGCTGCATCGGAAGCATCTCCTTGCGCGCCTCGAGGCCGAGCGTCTCCTCGATCTGGCGGATGAATTCGAGCAGCTCCTCCGGCTTGCCACGGCCCAGGTTGAGGATCTCGAACTCGAGATTGCGATCGAGCGCCGCCACCACGCCCGCGACGATGTCGTCGATGAAGGTGAAGTCCCGTCGCATGTCCCCCTGACCGAAGACCTTGATCGGACGGTCGTTGAGGATGGCATCGGTGAACAGGAACAGCGCCATGTCCGGCCGGCCCCAGGGGCCGTAGGCGGTGAAGAAACGCAGGCCCGTTGCCTTCAGGCCGTACAGGCTGTGGTAGACCGACGCCTCGAGCTCGTTGGCCTTCTTCGTCATTCCGTAGACCGAAGCCTGACGGTCGGTGTTGCACGACTCGGAGAGGAGCTCGGAGCGGTTGTTGCCGTAGACCGAGCTCGTCGATGCGAAGATCAGGCCGCCGACGCCCCGCCGCTGACACCGTGAGAGGACCTGGTGGAAGCCGTCCACGTTGTCCCGCAGGTACCGCTCCGGGTGCTCGATCGAGTAGCGGACCCCGGCTTGCGCGGCGAGGTGGCACACTCTCGTTTCGTCGCCGGCCCCAAGGGCGTCGAAAGCGGCGTCGAGCGTCGCGGCGTCGTTGAGGTCTCCCCGAACCATCTGAAAGCCCGGGAGCTCGGCGAGCAGGGCCGCCCGCTTCTCCTTGAGCTCCGGGTCGTAGTAGGGATTGAAGTTGTCGTAACCGATCACTTCGTCCCCACGCTCGAGGAGCGTGCGGGACGTGTGGAAGCCGATGAAGCCGGCGGCGCCGGTGACCAGGACTCTCATTCGATGTGCTCCCCTCGCTCGATGGTCCCGAGGACTGTGCCGGCACGGAGACACGCCTCCCACGGCGCGACGACCTCGTCGGGCATTCTGCGCGCCGCCGGGAAGCGATCATAGGCGATTCGCGCGCAGGGCCTGTGCAGCCGAGCACGCGTCCTCGACTGGAGGCCGTCCGACTCGGCCCCTGGTGTCGCCGAGCCGTCCGAGAGAGAGCCGTGGGCCGGGCGGGCCCTTCGCGGCGCCTGGGACCCTCCGAGTCGACCCCCGGGGACTCGTTCACACTGGCCGTCTCCTCACCCACTACCGTGGCTCGACGCCGCTAGAATACCCTTCTCGACCGACCCCGCTGCGTCTGGCTCGGCGCGCCTCCCGCACGGTCGACCGGCGAGCTCGTCTTTCGCTCGGCCGACCCAACCGAGCCGTCGAAAGGCGTGCCGAAGACTCATCGCTCGCGTCCCGAGCGACGGCGTCCTATAGGCTCCACCCCGGTCATTCTTCGAATGCAACATGACTCGCGAACGCCCTGGCAGCTCGAGATGTTCGATCGGTCGCTCAAGAAGCGGCAGAAGGTCGACCATCTCCGAAAGCTCGTTGGAGACATCGGCGGCAGGCGTTGTCTGCTGATCACCAACGGCGACAACACCGGAGCCATGAACGTCCGCTTCCGCGAGCTGGGCGGCGAGTGGACCTGGGTCGAGAACGAATCCGATCACCTCAACGAGATGGAGGAGCTGCTGGGCGAAACCGTGCGACGCGGGTCTCCGTCCTCGATCCCGGCCGAGGACGCCAGCCAGGACGCGGTCATCAGCATCGATGTCCACGAGCATCTCGAAGACTGCAGACCCTTCAACCAGGAGCTCTTCCGAGTGGTCCGCCCCGGCGGGTTGGTCGTGGTCAGCACCCCGAACGGGAATCCACGCAAGCCGGTCACGATGCTCAAGAACCTGATCGGCATGACCAAGCAACACTACGGCCATCAGGTCATCGGCTACACGATCGTGGAGCATGAGGCGATGCTTCGTGAAGTCGGCCTCGAGCCCATTCGCTCCGGCAGCTACTCGAGGTTCTTCACAGAGACGATCGAGCTGGCGATCAACTTCGCTTATGTCAAGGTGCTCGGCAGGAAGGCTGGGGCCAAGGCCGGCACGATCGCACCGACGTCCAACGCTCAGATGCGCTCGGTAGGCGCCCAGTACCGCCTCTACACGCTGGCCTTTCCAGTCCTGCATGCGCTGTCACGGCTGGATCGGCTGTTGTCCTTCACCACCGGCTACGCGGTATCGGTCGCGGCCCAACGCCCCGAGTGAACGTGGTGCTCCCTTCCGAACGGCTGAGCCTCGTCACGGGCGCCGGCGGTTTTCTCGGGCGCTACCTGACTGCAGCTCTTCTCGAGCAAGGGGAGCGGGTTCGTGCTCTCGACACCCACGTCGACGCACTCGGGGGACTCGCTGCGAGCCCGCGGCTCGAGCTCGTAACCGCAGACGTTTGCGATCCCGAAGTGCAGGCTCGTGCCCTCCGGGGCGTTCAGACCGTGTTCCATCTCGCCGCAGCCCACCTCGGTGTCAGCGCCGGGGAGGAGGAGTTCCGCCGAGTCAACGTCGACGGCTCACGGACGCTGGCGATCGCCTCCTCGGCCGCCGGCGTCCGACGCTTCGTTCATTGCAGCAGCGTCGGCGTCTATGGGTCGATTCCCTCACCCCCCGCCGACGAGGACTCACCCTGTCGCCCCGAGCTCGTCTACGAGAGGACCAAGCTCGAAGGGGAGATGGAGGTCCGAGCCGCGAGCGAGCAGGGACTGGACGTCGTGATCCTCCGCCCGGTCTGGATCTACGGACCGGGCTGTGGCAGGACCGAGAAGCTGCTGAGCTCGATCCGGAAGGGTCGCTTCCTCGTCGCGGGAAGTGGAGAAGGTCTTCGCCATTGCATCTCGATCTGGGACGCTGTGGACGCCTTCTTGTTGGCCCGCGACGCGGACGTGGAATCCGGAACCGTCCTGATCGTCGGCGATCGGCGCCCTGTGACCGTCCGCGAGCTGGTGGACACGATCGCCCAGGTGGTCGATGCCCGGCCCCCTCGAGCGATCCCCTTCGCACTCTTCGCAGTCATTGCAGCCGGCGCCGAGGCCGCCTTTCGGCCGCTGGGGAAGGAGCCCCCGGTCTCGCGTCGAACACTTCGGTTCTTCACCGGCAACACTGCATTCGACGTCACCAGGGCGCGGAACGAGCTCGGCTTCTCGGCTCGTGACGACCTGGCGACCGGACTTCGCCGAACCGATCGCTGGCTGCGCGAGCATCGAGCGGAGGAGTGGCTGTCCCTGGAGCGCTCGGCTTGAACGCCGTCCAGCAACATTCCCGGAGGCCGGCCGGTCGGGCGGAGACCGAAGCCGCCGCCGCGGTCGCGGCGAGCGCGCTCCCGGTCGACGCCCACGTCCATCTCCACCCGCAGCACTCGCTGCCAGCCGTGTTCGGATCCGCGGTCGAGCAGTTTCGGCTCGCGAGGAGCCGACCGTGGGCCGACGATTCGGCGATCGGCGCGTTGCTTCTCGCGGAGGTCCGGGGGGTCGACGTCTTCGACGACCTGCTCTGCAGGCGCCGTGAGCTGAGAATCGACGAGGGGTGGTCGCTGGAGCCGACCGACGAGCCGGTTTCGCTGGTCGTCCAGGGCGCCGGTGGCGAACGCCTGGTCCTTGTGCGCGGGCGTCAGATCGTGACGGCGGAGAAGCTCGAGGTCCTGGCCCTGTTCTCGACCGCCACCCCTCCCGATGGTCTACCGCTGCTGGAGACGGTCGATCGGGTACGACGATCCGGCGCCCTGGTCGTGGTGCCCTGGGGCTTCGGCAAGTGGTGGCGAGCTCGAGGCCGTCTCGTCCGCGATCTGATCCGCTCTCAGGAACCGGGATCGATCTACCTGGGCGACAACGGCTGCCGCCCACGGATCGGAGCGTCGCCGCCCCTCTTCGACCTCGCTCGCCGTCGCGGTTTTCGCATCCTCCCCGGAAGCGATCCGCTGCCTCTGCCCGGACACCAGCTCAGAGCCGGTTCCTACGGCTTCCTCGTCGCGGTGACGCTCGATCTCGCAGCCCCCGCGCGTGAACTCGAGCGCTCGATCCGCGACCCCGAAGCCCGGCTGCGCGTCTACGGCCGCCGGCGCAGCCTTCCCGGGTTCGTCAGCGACCAGCTCGCCATGCAACGGCTCAAGCGCGGGGTTCGGAGGCCATGAGGGCACTGATGGTGGCGCCCCAGCCGTTCTTCCAGCCCCGCGGCACTCCCTTCAGTGTCTACTTCCGAGCGCTCGTCCTGGCCGAGCTGGGAGTCGAGATCGACCTCCTGTGCTACGGCCAGGGCCAGGACGTCGAGATCCCGGGCGTGCGGATCCTGAGAATCCCGGACCTGGGCGTCTTCGGACCGGTGAAAGTGGGTCCCTCGCTGCTCAAGCTCGTGCTCGACATTCCTCTCGCGGTGCGAACGTACTGGCGGGTTCTGGTCGGCCGCTACGACTTCGTCCACGTGCACGAAGAGGCGGCGTTCTTCTCCCTGCTGGTGCCGATGCTCGGCCCCAAGCTCGTCTACGACATGCATTCGAGCCTTGCCCAGCAACTCGTCGCCTACCGCTGGGATCGCGTCCCGCTGTTGGTGCGGCTATTCGAGATGCTGGAGCGCGCGACCCTCCGACGCGCCGACGCCGTGATCACGATCGGCCCCGCCCTGGCCGAGCTCGCCCTGGGCCAGATGCGCCGTGCGAACGATCACTTCCTGATCGAGAACTCGATCTTCGAGCCGGTTCGTGTGACCGGACCTCGGGACGTTGCACATGCCAGGAAACTCGAAACCGCGCTCCCGGAGGGGCGGACCCTGGTGGCGTATGCAGGAACCCTCGAGAGCTACCAGGGCGTCGATCTCTTGATTCGCGCGCTGACGATCGCCCGCCGGGAGAACCCGCAGCTCTTCCTCCTGGTGATCGGAGGCACCGCCGACCAGGTCGACGATCTGAGAGCGCTGGCCTCGAGCTGCGGAATGGACGAGCACTGCCTGTTCACCGGAACGCTCGATCAACAGGCCACTTTCGACCTGCTGTCCCGCGCGCATGTGCTCACCTCCCCGCGTGTGGGCGGCATCAACACTCCGCTCAAGGTGTACCAGCTCCTGGCCAGTGGCAAACCCGTCGTGGCCACCCGGATCCCCTCACACACCCAGGTGCTGGACGACGAGACCTGCATCCTCACGCAGCCGAACCCCGAGGCGTTCGCGGAAGGGCTTCTCCACGCAGTCGGCGATCCGGCCGCGGCGCAACGGCGCATCCGGGCAGCTCTGGAGCTCTACAGCAGCAAGTACTCACGTTCGATCTACAAGAGCAAGCTCCAGGTTCTGCTGGAAAGGCTCGCTCGCTGAATGTGCGGGATCGCTGGAATCGTCTCGCTGGCCGGCGCCGCACCTCGACCCGAGGAGGTCGCAGCGATGTGCGACCAGCTCGTCCATCGCGGACCCGATGATCAAGGGATCGAGGTCGCCGGCGGGGTGGCGCTCGGCATGCGGCGGCTCTCCATCATCGACGTGGCCGGCGGCCGCCAGCCTCTCCACAACGAGGACGGGTCGGTGATCGCCGTCTTCAACGGCGAGATCTACAACTTTCGCGAGCTGCGCGTCGAGCTCGAGAGCCGCGGCCATCGGCTCGCCAGCTCTTCCGACGGCGAGGTGCTCGTCCATCTCTGGGAGGACCTCGGGAGCTCGATGCTCGAGCGCCTCAACGGCATGTTCGCCATCGCCCTGTTCGACCGGCGCTCTCGACGGCTGCTGTTGGCCCGCGACCGGATCGGGATCAAGCCCTTGTTCTTCGCCCGCACCGAAGGCCACCTGGTCTTCGCCTCCGAGGTGAAGGCGATCCTGGCGACGGGTCTGGTGGATCGGGCGCTCGATCCCGTCGCCTTGCGGCAGTTCCTGGCCTGGGAGTACGTGCCGGGACCCAGGACGCTGTTCGCGGGCATCCGCAAGCTGGGGCCTGGCGACGCGCTCGAGGTCGATCTGTCGAGCGGCCGGATCGAAGAACGATCGTGGTGGCGTCTAGCCCCGGCTGCGCCGAGTCCGGAGTGCACCGATGCAGACTGGGCGGATCGGCTGGACGCCAAGATCACCGAGTGCGTGCTCCGCCAGCTGGTGAGCGATGTGCCGCTCGGCGCCTTCCTGTCGGGAGGAGTGGACTCTTCGCTGGTGGTCCATGCCATGGGGCAGGCCCGGACGTTCAGCATCGGTTTCGCCGACCCGACCTATGACGAGAGCACATGGGCGAGGCGCGTCGCATCGCACCTCGGGGTCGACCACCGCGTCGAGACCCTCGAGCCCAGGATCGACGAGCTGTTCGATCGGCTCATGCCGTTCATGGACGACCCCATAGCGGACTTCTCGATCTTCCCGACGTTCCTGCTCTCGCAGGTCGCGCGAGAAGATGTGACCGTGGCCCTCACCGGCGACGGCGGCGACGAGCTGTTCGGCGGATACGAGACGTTCCTGGCCCAGCGATTGGCCGACATCTGGGAAAAGGTGCCCTCGCCACTCGGGCGTCCCTTGATCGAACGTGCGCTCCGACGCCTGCGCCCACGCCCCGCAAAGAAGGGCCTGGTGAACAAGGCGCGCCGGTTCGCGGACGGCCTCGAGCACGATCCAGCGCTCGGACATGCCCGCTGGCGCCTGTTCGCCGACGAAGGGCTGCAACGGGAGCTGCTGCGACCGACGGCAGGGGACTGCGATCACGACGAAGCGATCGAAGAGCACGTCCTGAGGCTCCGTTGCGAGGCGGGCGATCGAGGGGAACTGGACCGCGCGCTCTACGTCGATCTGCGCAGCTACCTCGTCGACAACTGCCTGGTGAAGGTCGACCGCATGTCCATGGCGTGCTCACTCGAGGCGCGAGTTCCGCTCCTCGATCACGAGTTGGTCGAGCTGGCATTCCAGATCCCTGAGCGCCTCAAGGTCTCGCGCAACCGAACCAAGGTCCTGCTCAAGCAGGTCGCTGCTCGACACGTGCCGCCGTCCTGCGTCTACCGCCCCAAGGAGGGGTTCAGCATTCCGATCAAGCACTGGCTGGGCGGTCCGTTGCGGCCAATGCTCGACGATCTGCTCGAGCCGCGGCGCCTGGCCGCCGAAGGGATCTTCGAAGCGACGACCGTGGAACGGCTCAAGAAGGAGCACTTCGCCGGCGCTGCGAATCACAGCCACGTCCTCTGGGCCCTGATGGTGGTCCAGGACTGGCGGCGACGGTGGTCGGCTTGATCGAGCGACGACCCGAGGCCGTCAGCGGGCGCGAGTTCGATCTGGCGATCGTCGGGGGCGGCATCTATGGCGCGACGTTGGCGCTCGAGAGCGCGCGGCGAGGCCTCCGGCCCGTGCTCGTGGAGAGAGCCGATTTCGGAGGAGCGACCAGCTGGAACAGCCTGCGAATCGTGCACGGAGGCCTGCGCTATCTACAGACCCTCGATCTCCGACGCTTCCATCAGTCGGTCGACGAACGGGCTTGGTGGATGCAGTGCTTTCCCGAGCTGGTTCGCCCGCTCGCCTGTCTGATGCCGCTCTACGGCCGAGGTCTGCGGCGGCCGGCCATCTTCCGCGCGGCGCTCGCGCTGAACGATCTCCTCGGCAGGCCCTCCAGCTCACGACTGCCGGACGCGCACCGGCTGCCCCCTGGGCGGATCCTGTCGGCCGAGCAGACGATCGAGCGCTTTCCCGCCGTCGAGCGAGAAGGTCTGGTCGGGGGCGCCCTCTGGTACGACGCATCGATGCCGGACTCACCGAGGCTGATCGTCGAGGTCCTGCGATGGGCGGCAACCGCCGGCGCCGAGGTGCTCAACTACACCGAGGCGCGACGCCTGATCGTCGAATCCGGTCGAGTCGTCGGCCTCGCCGCCCACGATCTGGAGAGCGACCTCGACGTCGGAGTGACCACACCTCTGGTGGTGAACGCCGCCGGCCCCTGGTGCCGGCGGGTCGCGGCGTGCTTCGACCGCGATCACCCGTCCCTTTTCGAGCCATCCGTCGCCTTCAATCTGCTCCTCGACCTCGAGCCGCTCTCCGAGTGTGCGTTGGCCGTCTCGCCTCCGAGCGCACCGACCTACTTCCTCCATCCCTGGAAGGGACGCACGCTGGCCGGCACCGTCCACTCGCCGGTCTCCGACCCCCCCCACCGGGTCTCCCCGCCATCCCAGCACGCCATCACGTCTTTTCTCGAACAGCTCAACCGCGCGATCCCGGAAATCGGCCTCGGGCCCGCCCACGTGCTCCGGGTCCACTGGGGTCTCCTTCCCGCCCGAGAAGAGGGGACGGCGACGCTCGCCACACGACCCGTGATCCTCGACCATGCGAGGAGCCTCGGGCCGCGAGGGCTCTGGAGCGTTTCCGGCGTGAAGTTCACCACCGCCCGCGCGGTGGCGGAGGCGACGCTGCACCGGATCTTCGCTGCCGGCGGCGGCTCCTTACCGAACGCGGACACGGCCGCGCCGCCGGCCGCTACGTCCTGGCCTTCACGAGAACGGATCGAGGCCCTGCTCGAGTCGGATCAGGCGGCTGCCCGCACTCTGATCGAGCGGATGATGGTCGAGGAAGCGGCGCCCCACCTCGACGACGTCCTGCTGCGCAGAACCGATTGGGCTGCCGACCCTGCGGACGCGGAGCGTCTGGCCGATCGACTGGCACGAGCACTGGGCTGGGACGAGAACCGCATGCAGCGGGAGGTCGCCCGAACGGGAGCCCACGACCCGGCGACGGCCTTCGAGCCGAAGGAGGGGCCGGCGTGAGGGTCGCGAGATCCGCCGCCCGCTCACGGGGCGCGCCGGCTTCGCGATCTGAAACGGTGCTCGGCGACCAGCTCCGCTGGAGGCGTCCGGGTCCACGCTTCGTCAAAGGGTGCGAACGTGTCACGCTCTTGGGGTCGAGGGAGCCGCAGAGCTGGCTCCTCAAAGGTGGCGAGGGACTCGAGGACCGCCGGCCATACCGCCACGGCACGAGGCTTGCTGCCTCCTCGGGGAGCTTCCAACCGAAACGCGAGAGTAAGCGCGACAGGAGGATGCCGTGATCCCGTACCGACGAGCCACTGCCTGCGAGGGCAGCATCGGGGTGTTTCCTTCTTCCAAACGCTCCGGTCAAGTTTACCGATGCGAGGGCCGGTCTCGGCCGGCTGTGTGCCGGCGGCGCCGCGGCTGGTCGAACCTCTTCTCTCCTGCGCTGCGAAATCCGGCGTCGCGACTGCGGTGCCCTCTGCAGCGCACGACCGAGCCTGCACAGTCGTACCGTCCGTCACGGCGCGCGCTGGCGCGCGTGCTCTGATGCCGTTCGCGAAACCCGCCGACTCGTTCGCGGGGCGTGCCGGCATTCGTGGCCGGCAGGGCGCCGGCGCAGAAAGCACCGCGGGTCGCAGACTCCGTGTCCTGGCGCTCTGCGACCATGTCGGCTACGAAGGCCGGCTTCACGGCTCGGGCCGGGTGATGGTGGAGATGGCGGCTGCCTTTCAGGGGGAGGAGGTTCAAGTCCACGCCTGCGTGCTGCAAGGCGACGAGGAGCTCGAGTCGAAGCTGCGTGACCAGGGGATCCCGCTCACCTTTCTGGGCTATCACCGCTTCGATCCCCGACAGATCGGCGAGCTGGTGACCCTCATCCGCCGCCATTCCATCGACCTCGTGCACGCCTGGGACTTCGGCGCTGCCACCTATGGCCGGATCGCGGCTCTACTCACGGGGAGGCCCGCGATCATCCACATCCAATCGCACCACAGTCAATACCAGCGGCGAGGGTTTCCCTGGTACGCCCGCCTCGCTTATCGACTCCTGGCTCGATACACCGTACGCGCGGTGGCTCTGGCGCCGAGCATCCGCGAGTTCGCCATCGAGAAGATGGGCTTTCGTGAAGACCAGATGGTGACCATCCCGAATCCAGCTCCCCGAACGCTGGAAGCCGACGTCCCCCCCGAGCGGGTCGCCGAGCTGCGCGACACCCACGGGTTGCCGGAGCACGTTCCCGTGATCGGCACCCTGACCAGGCTCTTCGAGGCCAAGGGGCTCGAGTACCTGATCGACGCCATGCCCACCATCCTCGAGTCCTGCCCCCAGGCGCGCGTGCTGATCCTGGGGGATGGTCCGCTCCGGGCCGATCTCGAGCGTCGAGCTCGGCAGCTCGAGCTCACCGACCGCATTCGCTTCCTCGGCTTTCAGCAGGATGTTGCAGCGCACTTGCGCCTCTTCACGGTGATGGTGATGCCCTCGCTCGAGGAGGGGATGCCGCTCGCGGCGCTGGAGTCGGTGGCTGCTGGGGTGCCGGTGGTCGCGACACGCGTGGGTGGCTTGCCCGACGTAGTGCTCGAAGGCGAAACCGGTATGCTGGTCGAGCCCGGGGACGCCGATGGCCTCGCGAAAGTCCTGGTGCGGGTGCTCGGCGATCCGGAGCTGCAGGAGAGTCTCCGTCAGGGTTGCCTGCGCCAGCGCCACCGCTTCTCCTTCGATAACTTCCAGCAGTCGCTGACCCGCCTCTATCGTGAGGTCCAGGCATGAGACGGGGGGAGAGGCGGGCCCCCGGGCGGACCGGGCGGCCCGGGCGTGATGATCCAGGATCCCAAAGGTCCGGCGGACGAGAAGGCGCCGTCAGCGCCCTTCTCCCTGACCGGGATCGCCCGCTCGATCGGGCAGCATGGATTCCTCCGCAGCGTGGGGGTCCTGGTGGGCGGGACGGTCGTGGGCCAGGGCGCGATCCTCGCGGCCTCGCCCCTGATCACACGTCTCTACACGCCCGCCGACTACGGCACCCTTGCCGCCTTCACCGCCCTTCTCTTCATGCTCCTTCCGGTGTCGGCGCTGCGCTACGAGCTGGCTGTTCCACTGGTCGAGACCGAGGAGGATGCGGCCGGAGTGGTGGTGCTCGCGTTGGGTGTCGTACTCGGCCTGGTCGCCGCCACCGTGCTCCTCGTGTGGCTGCTGCGCGGCGAGGTCGCTCGCTGGACCGAGGCCCCCGCCCTCGCTCCCCTGCTCTGGCTCCTGCCGGTCGCACTGGCGCTCGGAGGCGCCTACCACGTGCTCAGCCACTGGGCGATCCGCCGTCGAGACTTCACGGTCATCTCCCGCTGCGAGATGACGCGACCGCTGACCAAAGTGGTGACCCAGCTGGGACTGGGGCTGTTGAAAGCGGGGCCCGCGGGCCTGGTGCTCGCCGAGATCACCGGAAGAGTGGGCGGGATCGCGCCGCTGACTCGAGGAGCCTTGCCGTGGCTGCGAGCACGACTGCCGCTCGTGGAGCGGCGCTCGATCGCGGCGCTGGCCCGGCAACACTGGCGATTCCCCGTCCTCACCGGCGGCGGGACGCTGCTGGGAGCCGCGGCCTCGCACCTGCCGGCTCTACTGATCGCCGGCCTGTTCGGGTTGCAGGCGGCGGGATGGCTGGCGCTGGCCCTCCGTTTGATCGCGATGCCGATCACTTTCCTGGGCAACTCGATCGGCAAGGTCTATCTGAGTCGAGCCGGTCCGCTCGCCGGACGCGATGGGCGCAGCCTCCGCCGCCTGTACCTGCGCACCGGCTTGCTCCTGCTGTCCTGCGGTGCGATCCCGGCCCTCGCCCTGCTGGTCGCGGGGCCGCCGCTCTTCGGCGCCGTCTTCGGCGACGCCTGGCGAGAAGCCGGCCTCTATGCCCGTCTGCTCGCACCGATGTTCCTGGGTCAGTTCGTGATGGCTCCGCTGAGCAACACCCTCGACCTGCTGGGGCGCCAGCGCACGACCTTGCTGTGGCACGCGGCTCGACTGACCGTCGTCGTGGCTGCCTTCCTGGTGTCGAAACGGCTCGATCTGGGCGCAGCGACCGCGATCGGCGCCTATGGTGTGGGAACGGCCTGCCTGTACCTGCTTCTCTTCCTGCTGACGCTGAGGGGCGTCGGCACGAGCGCGGGCGCGCTCTCCATCGCGCCTCGGGCGCCGGCAATCGATCCCGCGCCCACGGACCGCGAGTGAGCTTCGGGCGCCGAGGAGCCCCGGGTCCGGGCGGCACCGGCCCATCGAGGGTACGCTGATGCAGTGGTTCCTGCACATCGGCCTGCACAAAACCGCCTCCACCTACTTCCAGAAGGAAGTCTTCCCCCACTGGCCGAACATCTGCTACCTGGGAGCTCCGCACCAGAAGTCGCTCAGAGAGCTCCTCCTCGAGGAGGGCGAGAAGCTGCTGCTCTCACGCGAGGATCTCTCGGGCAACCCGCTTGCCCCGGGAGGCTCCTCGTGGGCGGCGGAGCACGCGGCGATCTGCCGCCGGCTCGGGCGTCTTCTGCCAACCGCAAAGGTGATGATCTCGTTTCGTAGACAGGACCGGCTGCTCGCCTCCCTCTACGGCCAGTACATACAGCAGGGTGGCACGTTGCCGTTCGGTCGGTTCTTCGATGTCGAGAAGGACGCAGGCGTGGTGAAACGAAGAGACCTGCTCTTCCGCGAACGGGTGGAGGCCATCATCGAGAGCTTCCATGAAGCTCCCTTCATCTTCCTCTACGAGGAGCTGGTGACCTCGAAGCGGCAGCTGCTCGAGCGCATGGCGGCTTTCCTAGGGGAGCCGATCGAGCCCAGCCGGATCCGCGACAGCATCCACAATCGCAGCCTGGGGGCGCCTCAGGCTCGGCTCCTGCGCTGGGTCAACCACTTCGACAGGACTCCTCTGCATCCGCGAGGCGTGCTGCCGCTGACCAACCCGGTGAGCCGACGGCTGGGCCTCGATCCGCGGACGATTTTCCAGCGCCATTTGCAGTGGATCTCGGGGAGGCGAATCGAGCTGGAGCCCTCCGTGCTCGACGCGATCGCATCCCTGTACGCCGACGACTGGAGGTGGACGCTCCAGCAGAGCGAAGGGCTGACTTCGCCCGACCTTCTGTTTCCCGCGACCGCCAGCCCGACCCGAGCACAGGTGCAGTACCCTGGCGTCGAGGGGCAGTCGTCGCTGTGAGGACGGTGGCCGTCGTCCCTTCCCGTTTCGACTCGAGCCGACTCCCCGGCAAGGCCCTCCTGCCGCTCGCCGGGGAGCCGATGTTGAAACGGGTGTTGGAGCGCATCCAACGCTCACGCAGCCTCGAGGAGGTGGTGGTGGCGACCACGACTCTGCCGAGCGACGACCCGATCGTGCGGCTGGCATCGGACGAAGGGGCCAGAGTCTTTCGCGGAGACCCGGACGACGTCCTCGGTCGGATCGATCGGGCTGCGCGCGAAGCGCGGGCAGAGGTCGTCGTCGAGGTCATGGGAGACAGTCCGCTGGTGCACGCGGACCTGCTCGACGCAACCGTGGATCTCTACGCTGGCGGTGACTACGACTACGTCGCCGGCTACACCGAGACGGTGCGTCTTCCGGGGCACCGTGACCGCAGGCCCTTCCCGGTGGGTCTGACGGCGCAGGTATTCGCTGCCGAGGTCCTCGCCCGGTGCGCCCGCGAGAAGCACGATCCCTATTCCCGGGAGCACTCGACCTCCTCGATCTATCGTGATCCGGAGACCTTTCGTCTCGGTTACCTGGAAGCCCGGGACGGCTGGTCGGAGGCCTGCCGGCCAGACCTGTTCCTGGCAGTCAACCTGCCCGAGCAGTACCGGCTGGTCAACGGCGTCTTCGAGGCCTGCCTGCCGGAGGACGGCGACTTCGGCGTGTGCGCGGCGATCGCCGCCGCCGACGCTCTGCTGGCGGACCAGGGGAGCGGGCCGTGAGGCGGTCCGATCGTGCGAGCGCTGCCGACAGCTCGGGCGCCACCCGCCAGCGCCCGCTGGTGACGGTGTACGTTCCCTGTCACGCTTACGGACACTTCTTGCAGCAGGCGATCGACAGCGTCCTCGGACAGCTCCTGACGAGCTGGGAGCTCATCCTCATCGACGACGCCTCGAGCGATGACACGGCGAAGATCTGCGCCGCCTGTCGCGACCTCCATCCGGAGCGGGTCAGGGTGATTCGCAACGAGAGCGCTGCGGGTCTCGCGCACAACGCCAACGTCGCCACCAGCATGGCACGGGGAAAGTACCTGATGCGTCTCGACGCGGACGACTGGCTGGACGAGGCTGCGCTGCTCGTCCTCTCCCGCTATCTGGACGACCATCCGCAGGTCGCGCTGGTCTACCCCAACTACTTCTATGTGGACGCCAAGGGCCGGTTCCTCGGAGTCGAGCACCGCAAGCGGATCGGCCCCGAGGCCGGGCTCCTCGACCTGCCCGCGCACGGCGCCTGCACCATGGTGCGCAAGCGGGTGATGAGGGCGATCGGCGGGTACGACGAGCAGCACAAGGCCCAGGACGGCTATGACCTGTGGCTCAAGGTGCTCCACCGGTATCCGGTCGCCAACGTCGAGACGCCACTCTTCTACTACCGGCAACACTCCTCGTCGCTGAGTCGCGACTCGGAGCGCCTGCTCGACGCCCGGCAGCGGATCAAGCGCAGCTTTCTCGAGCAGAGGAAGGGAGCGGTTCGGCTCCAGACCGTGGCGGTGGTTCCGGCCAAGAACACCTACACGCACATGACGGACGTGGTGCTCGCACCGCTGGCCGGAAGGCCGCTCATCGATTGGACGCTCGACGCCGCCCTCGGTTGCGAGCAGGTCGACGAGATCGTGGTCAGCACCGACGACGAGCGGGTCGCCGCCTA
>DATKBT010000074.1:0-27191 GCA_035546295.1 Thermoanaerobaculia bacterium
TGCCCGATCGCGGCCCCGCTTCGTTGACACTCTTCCGAAGCGGCCGGTAGACTCCGCGCCCTCGTGGGGCCGTAGCTCAGCTGGGAGAGCGCCTGAATGGCATTCAGGAGGTCGTCGGTTCGATCCCGATCGGCTCCACCAGCGTCCTCCCTGCGGTCGGTCTCCGCGGATCCGATCGTCTCGGTGGTCACCCGGCAGCTCTGCGAGCGGCCGCGCTCTGGAACGATCCCGATCGGCTCCACCAGCGCTCTCCCTCGGATGAAACCCTGCGGCCCGCGCCTCGGCGTGCAGTTCCAGGTCATCTACCCCAGATGATGGCCCTGATCTTCGCCGGCGTCGGCGCGATGGGACTGCTGCTGTCGGTCGCCGGGCTCTACGCGGTCATGGCCTTCTCGGTCACCCAGCGCACCCGTGAGATCGGCTTGCGCGTCGCGCTCGGCGCCACACCGCTCGGCGTCATGCGAGCCGTCCTCGGCGGGGGGCTTCGCCAGGTCGGCATCGGGCTCGTGCTCGGGTCGATCGCGGGCGTCGGCGTGCTCGAGCTGCTCAGCGTCTTTCCGATCGGCTTCGCGAGCGGCGGAGCGGGCCTCCTAGTCGTCGCGCTGGTGCTGCTGGCCGCCGGCGTCACCGCCTGCTCCCCGCCTCGAGGAGCCTGCGGCTGCACCCGGTGGAGGCGCTCCGGCATGACTGACGCGACTCTTCCTTGCGCCGAGGCCGGGCTGTGAGCCGGCTGGGCGAGTTCGAGCAGATCGTCCTGCTCGCGATCCTTCGGCTCGGAGAGGAGGCCTACGGGGTGCCGATCGCCGAGCAGATCCGCGAGCGGACCGGTCGCGAGTCCTCGCGAACCGCCGTCTACGTGGCGCTCACCCGCCTGGAGGAGCGTGGCCTGGTCTCCTCGCGCATGGGAGATCCGACGCCCGAGCGCGGCGGCAAGGCGCGGCGCTACTTCCGGCTCGAGCCCGAGGCGATCGAGCTCGTGCGCGAGTCGAAGGCCAGCCTCGAGAGCATGTGGGAGGGGCTCGATCCCATCCTCGGCTAGCCGTCGATGTGCGGGGTCGCGCATCGACGGCGAATGATCGAGAGGCGAGATCAACGCGCGCCGAGAGCCAAGGGCTTTCGAGAACCTCCAGGGGGAGCCTGGCAAGGAGCCCCACTCCAAAAGATCGCTCGCCCCCCGCCAACCGCGCTCCTGGTCCGGCGCGGGCGGGGGACCAGGCCGGCCGATCTCGCGACCGCGCCGTAGGCGTTCCGCCGATGACGCTGCGTACCGACCGCTGCGTTCGGACCGGGCCGCTTGAAACTTCTGGGGCGTCGTCGGCGTCCTATCGAGTGACCGACACGAGGAGACACTCGATATGAACAGATTCCGACGCTTCGCTCCCGCCGCCGCTGCCCTGCTGGTGGCGGGCTTCTTCCTGGCCACCCCCAGCCTGGCCGCCTCCGACCGCTGGTTCCACGTCCGCGTCGACGAGGCGCACGGTGCCGAGGTCGCCGTCAACCTGCCGCTCAACCTGATTGAGATGGCCTTCGACATGATCCCGGACGATCTCTCCCAGGATCTCGAGGTCGAGCTCAACGAGCAGGGCTTCTCGCTCGATCAGCTCAGGACCCTGTGGAACGAGGTGCGCGCTGGCGGCGACGCGACCTACGTGACCGTGCGCGACGGCGACGACACCGTCGAGGTCCGCAAGGAAGGCAACTACCTGGTGGCGCGCACTGCCGAGGGCTCGTCCGGCGACACCAGCGTCGACGTTCGCTTCCCGATGGAAGTGATCGACGCGCTGTTCTCGGGGCCGCCCGATCGGCTCGACTTCGCGGCCGCGATCCGGGCGCTGGCCGACTACAGCGACGGCGACATGGTCACCGTACGCGACGGCGAGACGATCGTCCGGGTCTGGGTGGATGACACCAACGAGGGCCGCGCACCGTAAGGTGTGATGGAGCGCGAGCGAGCGGCGGCGCCACACAGGCCGCCGCTCCCGCGCGAGTGATCGGCATCGATCGGAAGATGCCGACAGGAGGATCCCGGAGAAGTCCGAGGAGCAGACTCGAGGAGAATGGAGCCATGCTGACCCTCTTCAAGCTCGCCGTGGTGAGCGCCCTCTCGCTGGTCGCCGTGGCGGCGGTCGGCACCGTCGCGACCGCGGGCTACGTGGCGACCGGCGGCGTCGCCAGCGTCCAGGTCGACACCCCCGATGTCGATCTCTCCATCCCGGTGCCGCTGCGCCTGGTCGACCTCGGTCTGGCGATCGCCCACTGGGCGGGCGCCGAGCGTGAGCTCGCCGAGGCGCGCGAGCACCTCGAGCAGGTGCGCCCCTTCCTGCATGATCTGGCCGACGAGATCGGCCGCATCCCCGACGGGCAGCTCGTCACCGTGCGCACCGAGACCGAGTGGGTGAGCGTCGAGCAGCGGGACGGCCGATTCCGCATCGACGTCGAGGCGCCGGACGCGAAGGTCCACGTCTCGGTCCCCCAGCGCGCGACCAAGCGGCTCCTGCACCAGGTCGCGAGCTTCTGACGGGCCCCAGCGTTCGGGCCCCATAGGAGCGGCCGACCTCCCCTCGGCCGGACGCTGCCGCTCGAGCGCGGTTCGCGGCCCCGTCGCCAGCCGCCACCCCCGCGCGCCCCGGGCTGCGACGCGTCTACCCCGCGCGCACGCTCCGGATCATCGCCTCGAACGCGTCGCGCTGCTCCGCGAGCGTCGCCTTCGGACCGACCGCACGGAAGAACCACGGCCCGTTCTCGCCCTCGACGACGGCCGCCAGCATCCGGTAGTCGGGCATGTCGGTCGACGGGAAGCTGCCGATCTGGCTCGCCTTGAGCGTGCCGGAGAGGTCGAGCCAGGTCACCTGGTAGCCGTCCGTGCTGAAGGAGTCGCGCACCGGCTCGGAGTCGGGGGCCATCTGGCCCACCCACCGCTGGAGGTTCGCCTCGACCCCGCCGCCCTGGCCGACGCCGAAGTAGAAGAGCACCATCTGCCCGGGACCGCCGCTGCCCGGGATCGCGACCTGGGCGGCGCGCATCGCCGAGCTCGGCATCTCGGGGGTCCACCCGGCGGGCAGGTCGAAGGTGATCCCGGCCGCCGTCATCGGCGTGCCGCCCTCGACGGGCGCGGCGGCAGACGTCGCGCCGGCGCTCGGCGCAGTCTCAGCGGCATCGCCGCCGCAGGCGACGGAGAGCGCTAGACCCGTAACGAGAACGGGAAGGAGGAAACGTCGTCGAAGGGTCATCGTCGGTCCCCTGGGAGATGATTTCTGGTGGCCTCGCCGTCGCACGTCCGGGCGAGGGCTCGGCGGCGGCACACCCAGCGAGCGCTCGAACCGGTCGGCGGCGAGGCGAGCCCGAAGGCTATCGCAGAGACGTTTCCGGCGACCCCGGCCGAGGCCCTGGGACGCGGATAACATGCCGCGCGGGGAAGCGCTCGGGGGCTGGTGCCTCCTGCGGTCTTCAAAACCGTTGTTCGGCGCAGGATGCTGCGTCGAGGGTGGGTTCGATTCCCATGCGCTTCCGCCAGCCTCCGCGCTTCGCGCTCCGGTTGGCGAAGCGCATGGGTCTCGGCTTGCTCACTCGCCTGCGGCGAGTGAGCTGCGACGATTCCCGCATCTCGGCGTTGCTGGACGGTGCACGGCTCGCGCTTGGCGCTTCGCGCCTCGCGGCTCGCATTCTTGAGGGAGGTCGTCGCGCTTGGCGCTTCGCGCCTCGCATCGTTGGATGCACGGGCTCGCGCTCGGCGCTTCGCGCCTCGCATCGCAGCCTGGCCACCGACGAGAGGCTGCGCTACCTCGACGAGATCCGCGCGCCTCGGCCGACCCGCTGACCGCCTACCATCAGCTCGCCTCCGTCGGACAGCTCGGCGTGCGACAAGAGGCGGTGCGGGTCGCGGCGCCGACCCTGGCGCTGCACCGCTCCGCCGATCGGGTGATGCCGCTCGAGCACGGACGGCGCATGGCGCAGTCGATCTTGGGGGCGCGGGTCGTCGTGCTCGACGGCGGCGACAACCACTGGCTCTGCTTCGGCTCTACTTCGACGAGACCGGCGCCGCGCGCCACCTCATCGAGACCGTCGAGCGCTTCCTCGAGCAGCCTTCGTCGGTCGGCGCCGATTCCTGAGCCGCCCGGCCCCGGCGCTCCGGGTCGTCTTCCGCCGCCGGCCGAGCGGTGACGGCCGGCGCTGAAACGCCGGCCTCCGCTGCGGCGTAGTGAGAGCGACCCGACGGCACCGTCCGTCCCGCGTCCCGATTGAGCCGTGGGCGCCAGCCGAAGGGCGACCGACACCGCCACTCCGAGGGACACCCATGGGCCATCTCTTCCGCGACCTCCGCTACTCCGTTCGTCTGCTGGCGAAGAGCCCGGTGTTCACGGTGGCCGCGGTGCTGACCCTGGCGCTCGGGATCGGCCTCAACGCGGCGACCTTTTCCGCCGTGCACGGGATCCTGCTGCGGCCGCTCGGTGGAGTCGCGGCGCCGGAGGAGCTGGTGCAGGTCTATCGGCAGTGGCCGGGCATGGACTACGGGTCGGTTTCGATCCCGCACTATCAGGACCTGCGTGATCGCGCGAAGGACGTGTTCGAGGACGTGGCCGCGTACTCGTTCACGCCGATGGCGCTCGCCACCGGGGGGCGCAGCGAACGGATCATGGGGATGCTGGTGAGCGCCAACTTCTTCCAGACCTACGGCGTGACGCCGCGGCTCGGTCGCGTGTTCCTGCCGGCGGTCGAGGATCGGGGACCCGGGGCCCACCCGGTCGTGGTGCTCGGGCACGGCTTCTGGCAGTCGCGCTTCGGCTCCGATCCGGGCGTGGTCGGAAGGACCCTCCAGCTCAACGGCCGCCCCTTCGACGTGGTCGGCGTCGCTCCCCCCTCGTTCAAGGGGCCCGTGACCTTCGCTGCCATCCCCGTGTACGTGCCGCTCATGATGCAGCGCGAGATCCAACCCGGCATCGACCTGATCGAGGCGCGCGGCAGCAACTCGTTCACGGCGATCGCGCGGCTGCGCGACGGCCGCACAATTGACGAGGCGCGCCAGGCGCTCGACGTTGTGCTGGCCCAGCTCGGCGAGGAGCACCCGGACGACTACGACACGCAGCTCGGGCACACCCTGGTGCTGCAGAACGACGCCGGGCTCCATCCGACCTTCCGCGACGCCCAGGTCGGAATGAGTGCGGTGATGATGACGGTCGTCGCTCTGCTGCTGTTGATCGCCTGCGTCAACGTCGCGAACCTGTTCCTGGCGCGCGCGCGGGAGCGTCAGCGCGAGATGGGCGTGCGACTCAGCCTGGGCGCCGGTCGCCGGCGCATCGTCCAGCAGCTGCTCACCGAGAGCTTCGTCTTCAGCGTCCTCGCCGGGCTGGCCGGGCTGGGCCTGGCTCGGCTCGCGGTCGGCTTCCTCGACCGCGTGCGCCCGCCGATCGACGGCCCCTGGGATTTCACCGTCGAGATGGACTCGACGGTCCTGCTGTTCACGGTGAGCGTGAGCCTCGCCGCCGGCTTCCTGTTCGGACTGGCGCCGGCGCTCAGCGCCTCTCGCTCCGACATGGTGGCGGCGGTGCGGGGGGTGGGCAAGGGCAAGGGCGGCCGGTCGGGGATGAGCGGCGCACTGGTGGTCGTCCAGATGGCGCTGTCGGTCCTGCTCTTGATCAGCTCTGGCCTCTTCCTGCGCAGCCTGCAGGGGGCGACCGAGATCGACCCCGGCTTCGACGACCCGGCGCATCTGGTCATGGCCTCGGTGGATCCAGGGCTGCAGGGCTACGACGAGGATCGCTCGCGCGAGATGCTGGATCGGCTGCTCGAGGAGGCCGGCGCCCGCCCGGAGGTCGCCGCGGTCGGCCTCGTCGACCAGGCGCCGCTCGGCCTCGGCGGCAGCGACCGCGGCGTCGAGATCCCGGGCTACGAGTTCGGCGAGGGCGAGCTGCGCTCGATCAAGTACGCCGACGTCAGCGAGGGCTACCTCGAGGCGCTGGGCACGCGGCTGCTCGAAGGGCGCACGTTCACCCGTCAGGACGACGCCGACGCGCCGCCCGTGGTCATCGTCAACCGGCGCTTCGCCGAGCGCTTCTGGCCGGACGAGCCGGCGCTCGGGAAGATCGTGCGCACCGCGGGCGAGGAGCGCGAGGTGATCGGCGTGGTCGAGACCGGCAAGTACCGGAGCCTCGGCGAGGCTCCGACCGAGTTCATGTTCCTCCCCCACCGCGAGCGCTTCTCGAGCGGCATGACGCTGGTCGCGCGTACGCGGGTCGCTCCCGAGGACGTCCTGCAGACGATCCAGGGGATCGTGCACGGGCTCGACGCCGACATGCCGGTGTTCGACACGCGCACCATGCGGGACCACCTGGGCATCGCGCTGATGCCGGCGCGACTGGGCGGCGCCGTGCTCGGGCTCTTCGGATTGCTGGGGCTGGCGCTGGCGGCGGTCGGGATCTACGGAGTGATGGCGTACTCGGTGGCGCGCCGCCGGCGCGAGCTCGGGATCAGAGTCGCGCTCGGCGCCGACCGGTCGTCGGTGCTCGGGCTGGTGCTCGGCCAGGGGGCGCGTCTTGCCCTGCTCGGCGTGGCCCTCGGCCTGCTCGCGGCGGCGGGCGCCTCGAAGATGGTCGAGGGCCTGCTCTACAACGTCGACGCCTACGATCCCGTCGCTTTCATCGGCGTGCCGCTGCTGCTGATCGCGGTCGCGATGCTGGCGGTCTACCTACCGGCGAGGCGCGCCGCCGGCGTCGAGCCGGTGCGCGCACTGCGCACCGAATAGCGGAGCTCGCGCTCAGCCGCCGGCGGCGCCGCTGACCCGCCACTCGACCAGCGGCAGGATCTCGCAGCGCTCGCCGGTCGTGCGTTCGGGGCTCTCGGCCGGGACGCGCACGAGCGCGGTCCCGTGCGCGTAGGAGGCGACGTCGTGCGAGCCGAGCGGGACGACCGGTCGCGCGTGGATCTCACCCCCCTCGAAGCGGACGTGGGCGGGCAGGAACAGGTCCCTCCTCTTGGCGGCGGGCAGCGTCGCGTCGAGGCGAGCGGCGAGCGCGCCGTGCCAGAAGGCGTCGTCGAGCCCCATCATCCGGCGTAGAGCCGGGCGCACGAAGAGCCAGAAGGTCACCATCGCCGACGCCGGGTTGCCGGGCAGCGCGAACACCCACCCGCGCTCGTGCCGGGCCGCGACCATCGGCTTGCCCGGCTGGACCGCCACCGCGTCGACCAGGACCTCGCAGCCGAGCCCGACGAGCACGTCCTCGACCAGGTCGAGCTCCCCCATCGAGACTCCCCCCGAGAGCAAGAGCACGTCGGAGCGCAGCCCCTCCTCGACCTTGGCACGCAGCACCTCGAGGCGATCGGCGGCGATCCCGAGAGAGCGCGCCTCGAGCCCGAGCTGGGCGCACGCGGCGCGGAAGAAGGCGCTGTGGGAGTCGCGGATCTGGCCCGGTTCGGGCTCGCGCGCCGGATCGACGATCTCGCTGCCGGTGGTGAGGAACGCCACCCGTGGCGCGCGCACGACCTCGACCGAGGCGATGCCGTGGGTGGCGAGCTGACTCGCGGTGCCGGGTGTGACCAGGTGCCCGGCGTCGAGGATGGGCCGCCCTCGCTCGGCGATCTCGCCGCGGCGGCGGATGTGCCGCCGCTCCCCCTCGTCGGGCGCCAGGAACCGGACCCTCGGCTCCGCCGTGTCGTCGCAGCTCGTCTCGGTGAGCTCGACCGGCACCACGCGGTCGGCCCCCGCGGGCATCGGGGCCCCGGTCATGATGCGCACGGCTCGCCCCGTCGCGAGCGCGGTTCCGGGCGGATCGCCCGCCGCGATCATGCCGGCGACCGGCCGCTCGTCGCCGGCGGCGACGGCTCCGCCGATCGCGAAGCCGTCCATCGCCGAGACGTCGCTGGGCGGCACGTCGAGGGTGGCGAGCACTGCGTCGGCCAGGACCCGTCCGAGGGCCTCGTCGGCGGGCACCGTCTCGCGCTCGACGGGACCGAGCCGCTGCGCGATCCGCGACCAGGCGTTCTCGGGGGACAGCATGCCGCGATGCTAGCCCGAACCATTCCTGAGCGATTTACTGCGAACGCGCATTCTTGAGGGCCTTCGGCCCTCGGCGTTCATTGGTCTCGCGCAAGCGCGAGACCAAGGCTCATCCCGTCTGGCGGGCGTCCTCGGCCTTCGGCTCCTGCGACGTACTGCAAGTACGCGTCTCGCTGCGCGAGGGATCCCTCGGAGCACTCAGAGCCTGCGGGTGCCCACCAGCCGGGCGACTGCGCGCCCTCGCTACGATCTTCATGAATGGTCCGGGCTAGTGGATGGCGGGGAGACGATGGGGCGCGCGAGCGCTACAATCCCTTGGCTCGACCCTTGCCTGTTTCTAGTCCCTGTTTCGAGCAGGAGCGCACCTTGAGCGACGACCACGTCTATCGCGGCGATCTCGCCGACCGTCCGATCGCCGAGATGCTGTACACGATCTACCTGCATCGTGTGCCCGGCCTGATCGAGGCGACCAGCGAGGAGACCATGAAGAGGATCTACGTCCGCGAGGGCTACATCGTGCACGCCTCGTCGTCGAACCTCGCCGAGTGTCTGGGGGCCTATCTGCTCAACGTGGGCATGATCTCGAAGGAGGACTACGCCGCCACGATGCGCGCGAGACGGGAATCCGACAGCCCCTACGGCGTGATGCTGGTGGAGCGAGGGCTGCTGTCGCCAGCCGATCTCTACAAGGCGATCCGGTTGCAGAACGCGGAGATCGTCTGGACCCTGTTCTCGTGGAACAGCGGACGTGTGACCTTCGACATCGGCGAGTACCGCCCACCGACGGGCACCGCCATTCAAGTCCCGATGCGGCAGGCGATCAAGGAGGGCGTCCGCCGAGTCGACGACGCTCGTCGTCTGCTGGAGCGCATCGGCGGCCGCGACACGGTGCTCGAGGCGAGCTACGCGACCGACGACCTCATCGAGGTGGCGCTGCGGCGCGAGGAGTACGACCTGCTGTGCATGGTCGACGGCAAGAAGACGCTCTACGAGCTGTGCACCGAGGGTCCCTTCGATCCCAAGACGAACGGCCGCCTGCTCTACGCCTACCATGTCCTCGACTTCGTCCGCCCCAAGGGTGGCTCCGGCGCGACGTCGGAGCGGCGGGCGATCAAGATCCGGCTGAGCCGAACCGATCACCAGACCTGACGACCTGACCACGACCGTCGGGGTCGTGATCTTCACTCGAGTGGAGTTACGCGAGAGATGCCGGTCTACGAATACGAATGCGCCCACTGCGGCTCGCGCTTCGAGCTGATTCGTCGCGTCGACGCCAGGGCGCCCCGCAAGTGTCCCGAGTGCGGCGAAACGGGGGGCGTGTCGAAGCGAGTCTCCGCGCCCGCCTTCCAGTTCAAGGGGAGCGGCTGGTACGTGACCGACTACGCGGGCAGGGGCAAGGACAAGGGGGAGGACAAGGAGAAGGGGGAGGACAAGGAGAAGGACAAGGAGAAGGGCAGGGAAAAGCCGAAGGCTGGAGACGACGCCAAGGCACCCTCCGACAGCGGCGCCGGAGAATCGAAGGGCGCCGACGACAGGAAGCCCAAGAGCGCCGACAAGGAGAGCAAGGGCAAAGCCGACAAGAAGCAGTAGCAGGCGCCCCGCGCTCGCGCCGAGCACCGCCGGTTCAGAGAGTGCCGGAAACGAGCGAAACCCGCAGCGGCCGATTTCGGTTCGCGCACCGGATCGCCACGGGCAAGCGCCTGCTCGTCCAGCCCATTCAGAGGCTGGAGGAGGCTGTCGGCTGGACCGATTCTCTGGCTACCCGTCGTCGTCGCGCAGCCCGAGCTTCTTGGCGTAGTACCGGAACGAGCGAAAGCTCATGCCGAGCAGCTCGGCGGCCTGGGTCTGGACGCCGTCGCAGCGGTCGAGGGCATCGCCCATCAGCCGCCCGCGCACCCCGTCGAGGAACTCCTCGAGGTCCAGACCCTCGTCGGGGAGGACGATGGTGTCGGTGGAGCGGCTCTGCGAGCGCAGCGTGAGCGGGAGCTCCTTGGTGGTGACCACGTCCGAGCTGCACAGTGCGATCGTCCGCTCGACGGCGTTCTCGAGCTCCCGCACGTTCCCCGGCCAGTCGTGGGATTCGAGCGCCTTCATCGCCTCGACCGAGAAACGCTTGGGCTCGAGCCCGGTCTCCCCGCAATACTTGCGAGCGAAGTGCTCGACCAGCAGCGGGATGTCCTCGCGCCGTTGGCGCAGCGGCGGGAGCTCGATCGGAATCACGTTGATCCGGTAAAAGAGGTCCTCGCGGAAGTTTCCGTCGGCGATGGCCTCCTTGAGATCGCGATTGGTGGCGGCGATGATCCGAGCGTCGACCTGATCCTCGACCGTGCTGCCGACCTTGCGCACCACGCGTTCCTGCAGGGCGCGCAGCAGCTTGACCTGCATCGCCGGGCTCATCTCGCCGATCTCGTCGAGGAAGAGGGTGCCGCCGCTCGCCTCGTGGAACAGGCCGGGCTTGTCGCGCACCGCGCCGGTGAAGGCGCCGCGCTCGTGTCCGAACAGCTCGCTCTCGAGCAGGTTCTCGGGCAGGGCCCCGCAGTTGATCGAGAGGAAGCGCTTCTCGGCGCGCGGCGAGTTGTAGTGGAGGGCGCGGGCGATTAGCTCCTTGCCGGTGCCGCTCTCGCCGTGGATCAGCACCGTCGACGGCGTCCGGGCGACCTTCTCGATCAACGCGAAGATGTCGCGCATCCGCCGGCTCTTGCCGATGATGTTGGAGAAGGTGTAGCGCCCCTCGAGCTCGCGGCGGAGGTAGACGTTCTCGTCGTAGAGCTCGATCTTGTCGAGCGCCTTCTTGACCAGGATCTTGAGCTCTTCGACGTCGAAGGGCTTGGAGACGTAGTCGTAGGCTCCGCGCCTCATCGCCTCGACCGCGGCCGCGGTGGAGGTGTAGGCAGTCATCATGATCACGGCGGTGCGCTCGCCGCACTCCTCCTTGATCTCCTCGAGCAGGTCGAGGCCGCTGCCGTCCGGCATCGTGATGTCGCAAAGCACGAGGTCGAAGGAGTCCTGGCGCAGCAGCTCGCGCGCCCGCGTCGCGCAGTCCGCGGTGATCACCCGCAGGCCCTCTTCTTGGAACAGCAGCGCGAGGAACTCGAGGAGGCTCGCCTCGTCGTCGACGATCAGGAGCTGCGTCAAGGAGCTCCGCCCTTCGGATCGGCGCGCGGCGGAGCCATCGTCGACGGACAGCTCACGGCAGCACCATCTGCTCGGCGCGCGGACCGATGCGGGCGGACGCGCTTCCCATGCGCCGCGGCAGCGTGACCGCGATGCGCGTTCCCTCGCCCGGAGCGCTCTCGACCGCGATCTGCCCCCTGTGCTCCTCGATGACCCGATAAACGATCGCCATGCCGATGCCGCTGCCGTCGAAGAAGGACTTGAAAGGCTGGAACAGGTTCGACTGCTCCTCCTCCGTCATCCCCCTGCCGGTGTCGCAGAAGCGAATCGTATATCCGGGCTCGGTGGCTTGGCCCTCGATGACGAGCGATCCACCGTCGGGCATCGCGCGCAGCGCGTTCTGGGCGAGATTCCAGAACACCTGGCTGATGCCGTCGGGATCGCCGTCGATGCTCGCCGACGGCGGGTCGAGCCGGAGGTCCAGCTCGTGGTGCTCCTTGACCTCCTCGCTGTTGAGCAGCAGCTCGAAGTGCTCCTGGAGCAGAGCCGTCACCTCGAAACGCGACGAGCTGTGCTGCCGCGGCCGGGCGAAGGCGAGGAAGTCCTTGATCGTGCGGTCGAGGCGGCGGCTCTCCTTGAGCGTGATCGCCAGCAGCTTGCTCTGCGCCGTTCCCGGGGGTGCGCTGCGCTCGAGCATCTGGACCGAGCCCGAGATCGCGGCCAGTGGGTTGCCGATCTCGTGGGCGAGGCTCGCGGCCATCTCGCCGATCGCGGCCATCCGATCCTGGAGCCGGACCTGTTCGCGCAGGCGACGCCAATCCGTCAGGTCCTGGTAGATCACGGTGTGGCCGAGCTGCTCGCCTGCCGGGTCGCGCAGGTCGCCGATCGAGTAGCCGATCCAACGGGTCTCGCCGCGCGTCACCAGCGGGGTCTCGTGCCGCAGCCGCTCGTCGCTCTCGCTGATCCGGCTGGAGCGCCACGCCGCCTGGCTGACCAGCCCGATGTCGAAGACGGAGCGACCGATGAGCTCCTCGGGCTTGGCACCGAGCAGCGCCAGGCCGACCCGGTTGACGCGCGTGATCACGCCGTCGCGATTGGTGGTCATCAGGCCCGAGTTCATCGACTCGACGACGTCGCGGTGGAAGGCCTCGAGCTCGGCGAGATCCTCGCTGGCCTCGTCCAGGTGGCGCTGGAGCAATGCGACGTCGCGCGCGAGAAACGACGTCATCATGGCGACTCCGTAGAAGCCGACGACGTGGACGATGAGCAGGTAGAAGAAGCGGCCGAGGCCGGGAGGCTCGACCTCGGCGCCCGCGATCGCCGTCCAGCCGAGCTGGCTGCCGGCGAGCAGCAGCCCGTAGAGCAGCGTCGCCAGAGTGGCGATCAGCACTCCGGCTCGCCGGCGCAACAGCGTTGCGGCGACGCTGATCACCACCAGATAGAGGATCGAGAACGGGCTGATCGCGCCTCCCGCCTCGCGCATGAGGAGCGTGATCAGCAGCAGGTCGCCCGAGAACTGGAGGTAGGCCTGGGTCGCTGGATTCGCGGGCGCACGCAGCCAGACGATCAGGTAGAGCAGGCTCGCCAGGTAGGTGAACCCCGCGATCCGCAGCACCGAGGGGAAGGCGAGGCCGCCCTGGCCGCTGCTCAGGTCGAGCAGGAACGCCGGCAGCAGGACGCTGGTGATGACCACCAGGCGGATGCCGATCATCCACAGCAGCTGCCGTTCGATCCCCCGCGGCTCCATGCGCGAGCGCCTGCTCTCGCGCGTGGCGCGCGCGCCGCGCGCCGTCGCGGCTTCCGGCACTGTTGCGGGGCCTGCTCTCGTGGTCATCTCCTTCGGGGCATCCTGCGTTGATCGCCCGCGCGGCAGACGCGGCCGGTGGGGGCCGCCGCGAGATCCATCGGGGTCGCGAGCTCGAACCCGCCGAGGTCAGCCCCGGTCCCGGAACCGCCCCCGATCGATAGATCGGGCCTGATCGGCAGATCGGCCGCGATCGGCCTTCGAGCGGAGCGGAAACTCACGACGATCTCGGTCTGTCGTCGCCGCTGCGGATCGGCCGCAGCGCTCAGCCGATCTGCTGGAGGATGGAGTACATCGGCAGGTACATCGCGGTCACGATGGTGCCGATCACGGCGCCCAGGATCACGATCATCACCGGCTCGAGCAGCTTCATCAGGCCGGCGACCGCCGTGTCGACCTCGTCCTCGTAGAAGTCCGCGATCTTCGACAGCATCTGGTCGAGCGCACCGGTCTGCTCGCCGACGTTGATCATCTGGCAGACCATGGCCGGGAAGATCTGGGTGGCGGCCAGCGGCTCGCTGATCGTCTTGCCCTCCTCGACCTGGCGCCGGACCGACATGATGGCGTCCTCGACGATGGCGTTGCCGGAAGTCTTCGCCGTGATCTCGAGACCCTCGAGGATGGGAACGCCGGAGGCGGTGAGCGTGGAGAGGGTCCGGCAGAAGCGGGCGACTGCGATCTTGAGCAAGAGATTGCCGATCACGGGGATCTTGATCAGGGCCTTGTCGATGATCCGGCGACCGCGGTGGGTCTTGTGCCAGCGGTTGACCCCGATCGAGACGAGCACGATACCGATCAGGATGAACGGGCTGTAGCGGCCGACGAAGTTGCTGGCGTCGACCACCACTCGCGTCAGCCACGGGAGCTGCGCGCCCAGCCCGGCGAACATCTGCGCGAACACCGGGATGACCCGCCACAGGATGATGTAGACGACGCCGACCGCGATCACGATCACGGCGGCCGGATACATGAGCGCCGAGCGCACCTGGGCGCGCAGGGCGACCACCTTCTCGATGTAGGTGGCGAGGCGGCGAAGGATCACGTCGAGGATACCGCCGGCCTCGCCGGCCGCGATCATGCTGGTGTAGAGGTTGTCGAAGGCCTTGGGGTGGCGCTTCATCGCGTCGGCCAGCGACGAGCCCGACTCGACGTCGGTGCGCACGGTCGTGATGATCTCGGAGAAGGTGCGGCTCTCCTCCTGGTCGCCCAGGATCTCGAGACACTGCACCAGCGGCAGGCCGGCGTCGAGCATGACCGAGAACTGGCGGGTGAAGATCGCGATCGACTTCGCCGGGACCCTGAGCGGGATCTTGGGGATCAGCGGGATCTGGCGCTTGCGCTCGCGGATCCAGGTGACCTGGATCTGCTGGCGGCGCAGCGCGGCGACTGCCGCGTCGCGGCTGTCGGCGAGCATCACGCCCTCTTGGGCCGAGCCCTGCCGATTGCGGCCTTTCCAAGTGAAGTTGGGCATGACCTACCTCCGAGAGGGCTGGGCAGGCTCGGCCTGAGCCTGCAGCCCCACTGCGCTCGGCCCGCGGGCGATGATCTCCTGCAGCTCGTCGGGGTAGGACGAGCGGGCGAGCGCGGTTTGTAGGGTGATGTTGCGACGAAAATAGAGAACCGCGAGGGACTGGTTGAAGGTCATCATCCCGTGCTTGGCCTGGCCCGCCTGCATCATGCCGTAGATCTGGTGGACCTTGTCCTCGCGGATCAGGTTGCGAATGGCCGAGGTCGGGATCATCAGCTCGAGGGCGAGGCAGCGGCCCTGTCCGGTGGCGCGCGGCAAGAGCGACTGACAGAGGATGCCCTCGAGCACGAAGGAGAGCTGGGTGCGGATCTGCGCCTGCTGGTGCGCCGGGAAGATGTCGATGATGCGGTTGATCGTCTGCGCCGCCGAGTTGGTGTGCAGGGTGGCGAAGGTGAGGTGGCCGGTCTCGGCGATGCGCAGCGCCGATTCGACCGTCTCGTAGTCGCGCATCTCACCGATCAGCACGACGTCGGGGTCCTGGCGCAGCACCGAGCGCAGCGAGTTGCCGAAGCTGTGCGTGTCGGCCCCCAGCTCGCGCTGATTGATCAGGCAGCTCTTGTGCTCGTGGAGGTACTCGACCGGATCCTCGATGGTCACGATGTGCTCGTGACGCTCGCGATTGATCTTGTCGATCATCGACGCCAGGGTCGTCGACTTGCCCGAGCCGGTCGGTCCGGTCACCAGCACCAGGCCGCGGGGCTTTTCGCACACCTTCTCGACCATGGGCGGGAGCCCGAGCTCACGAAAGCCCAGGATCTTGTAGGGGATCTGCCGGAAGACCGCGGCGACTGCGCCGCGCTGATGGAAGACGTTGGCGCGGAAGCGCGCCAGCCCCCGGATGCCGAACGAGAAGTCGATCTCGAGATCCTCCTCCAACCGGTGCTTCTGGTTGTCGGTGAGGATCGAATAGGCGATCTGCTTCGTCTCGGTCGGCGTCAGCGGCGGCAGGTTGAGAGGACGGAGCACGCCGTCGACCCGGACCTGGGGGGCCGAATTGATGGTGATGTGGAGGTCGGAACCTCCCTGCTCGACCGTCTGCTTGAGCAGCGAGTTCAAGCTCGGGGGCATGGGATGCTCTCCGCGGTGGGCCGCGCCGGCAGTCTCGGATCGGGCTCTCGACGGGTCGGTCGAGTTCTCAGAGGTGCCTCCGGGGCTTTCGAATTGAGTTCAAGTGTATAGAAAGCAAAGAGTTTGAGCGAGCGGGCAGGCATCGTTCACGGCTCGGCCGCCGCCTCCCCTGGGTCGGTCGGCTCCCCGACGCCTGTCGACCCCCCGACGTCTGTCGACTCCATCTCGGCGACCAGCTCCAGCAGGCTCTGCACCCGCTCGCTCGAGTCCTCGCCCGCCGGGTAGACGTAGCTGAGCGACACCATCCGGTTGGCGCTCGGGTGAACGACGAAGACCGCGGTCTCCTCCATCGGCTGGCCGTCGCGCGTGAAGCGACCCCGGGCATAAGCGCCCGGCCCCGAGGGCGTGACCAGCCTCTGGGCGCCGCGGAACTCGCCCCCCTCGAGCGACTCGAACCGCGCCTGTTGAGCCGTCGCGTCCGCCACCGGGTCGAGACCGAAGTCGCTCGGCTCGCCGGCCTCGACGGTCATCGTGCCGGCGCCCTCGAGCACCAGGCGACTCCCGTTCTCGACCACCGAAAAGCCCGCCGGCAGTCTGACGAAGCGCAGGCCCAGCTCCTCGACCACCACCGGCTCGTTGGCGGGCTCCTCCTCGTCGCCGCCCCCGCAGGCCAGGCCGAGCAGGGCGAGCGGAACGATCAGGCCGCCGAGGATCCGCGGCAGGCGCGCGCGGAGGATCCGTGGCAGGCTGGAGAAGCCACGGAAGCCAGAGAAGGTCGCAATGAATCGAGTCGCAATGAATCGACCAGCGTCGGATGAGCGCATAGCGATGGGTCTTTGAGTCGGGGAAGGACCGAGTGTATCGGGACGCGGGCCCGGGTGCTAGCGGCAGCGCGTCCGAGCTCGCGCAGAGGGGTCGCCGGGCCGCGAAGCGGTACCCCGCCGGGCGTTGCCCGGCGGCGGGTAGACTCTGGGTTCGCCCGGGGCTCTCCCAGCCCCGACCGCCCGCGCGGAGGAGCCATGCTACGACCGATCGCTCGTGTCCTCGACCTCGTCCCCGATGACCGCCAGCACCTCTACCAGCACACTCCGGAGCAGGCGCGCGAGATCCTGCGCAGCGAGCAGCCCGAGCGCCTGCTCGACGTCGAGGGCTCGTTCGCGCTGACCGCCCGGGTCGAGGAGCGCGTGCTGATGGCGCGCAGCCTCGACCGGCCGCTGCGCTACTTCCTCGCCAAGGAGAAGGAAGGCCCGATGCTGGTCGTCGCCGAGCGCATCGACGAGATCCACCGCCGGCTCGAGGAGGCGGGCTACGGCTCGCAGTTCCACCCCACCTACACGCGGATGGTGCCCGCGCACCACGTGACCTCGCTGCGCCTGATCGGCTGCCCCGATCCCAACCCCGTCCATCGCCGCTTCTTCGATCCGCCGCTGGCGAGCCTGCCGCCCGACCTCGACGTGATCGGCGAGCGCTACGTCGCCGCGCTGCTGCTCGAGGTGCGCCGCTGGCTCGAAGCCGAGGCGCGAGCCGCGGAGGAGCAGGGGCACGGCGCGGCGCCGGCGCCGCTGGGGGTGTGCTTCTCGGGCGGGATCGACAGCGGTGCGGTGCTGCTGGCCGTCTACCACACGCTGCTCGGCCTCGGTCAGTCTCCCTCCCGGCTCAAGGCGTTCACCCTGCGGGTCGGCGACGGCGGCGAGGACGTCGCCCAGGCCCGCGAGTTCCTGCGCCGCACCGGCCTCGAGATGCTGGGCGAGGAGATCGCACGGCCGGTCGAGGCGGTGGATCCGTTCCGGGCGATCGACGTGATCGAGGACTACAAGCCGCTCGACGTCGAGTGCGCGGCAGTCGGCATTGCCCTGCTCGAGGGGATCCGCGAACGGTACCCCGAGTGGCGGCTGCTGATCGACGGCGACGGCGGCGACGAGAACTTGAAGGACTACCCGATCGAGGAGAACGCCGAGCTGACCATCAGGAGCGTGGTCTCCAACCAGATGCTCTACCAGGAGGGTTGGGGGGTCGACGCGATCAAGCACTCGCTCACCTACAGCGGCGGGCAGAGCCGGGGCTGCGTGCGCACCTTCGCCCCCGCGAACCGGCTCGGCTTCGTGGGCTTCAGCCCCTTCACGCGTCCTGCCGTGATCGCGGTCGCCGAGGCGATTCCGTTCGACCGCCTCACCCAGGGCTCGAACGAGCGGCTGTACCCCCTCAAGGGCGAGGTGATGCGTCGCGGCTTCCGGCGCCTGCTCGGCGTCGAGATGCCGATCTTCGAGAAGCGCCGCTTCCAGCACGGCGCGACCCCGGGGGCCGAGCTCGAGCGTCTCTTCGCGGTGCCGCCCGAGCGCTACCGTCAGCACTTCCTGGCCCGCTACGCGGGCACCTAGGAGCGCGACGGGGCTGCGGCCTGAAGTGAATGAACGACGAGGACCGTCGCATCCGATCGCTCCGTCCGCCGCTCGAGCGACCGCAGCGCCTGGACCGCCCGCTCGGCGTGGTCGTCGAGGAGGAGCGGACGCCGCGAGGCAGCGTCCGCTCGGCCACGGTCTTCCTGGCGGGCGCCGAGTGCCCGTTCACGTGCGCCTTCTGCGACCTCTGGCGCCACACGATCATCGGACCGACGCCGGCGGGGGCGCTGCCGGCGCAGCTCGAGATCGCCTCGAGGAGGTTGGAGGAGCTGGAGCACGAGGAGCAGGAGGCCTGCGAGCCGGCCGCGTCCCGCTCGTGCTCGGCGGCCGTCGAGCAGCTCAAGCTCTACAACGCGAGCAACTTCTTCGAGCCGCGCGCCGTCCCCGACGTCGATCGCGAGGCGATCCTCGCGCGGATCCGGCGCTTCGAGCGCGTCGTGGTCGAGAGCCATCCTCGCCTGCTCGGCGAGCGCGCGGCCTGGTGGGCGGACCGGCTCGGTTCGCGTCTGGAGGTCGCGATCGGCCTCGAGACCGTTCACCCGGAGGCCTTTGCGCGCCTCAACAAGGGCGCGCGGCTCGATAACGTGGAGCGCGCGGCCGGGCGGCTCGAGGCGCTCGGCCTCGGCCTTCGCTGCTTCGTCCTGATCGGCGTCCCCCGCGTCGCCGCGCCCGATCAAGTCGAGTGGGTGCGGCGGACGGTGCAGCACGCCGCTTCCTTGGGCGCTCGGGTGACCTCGCTGATCCCGGTGCGCGGCGGCAACGGGGAGCTCGAGCGCCTGCGGGCCGAGGGCGCCTGGCGCCCGCCCGACCTGGGCCTGGTCGAGGACGCTCTCGACGCTGCTCTGGTGTGGGACCGCGGCGACGAAGGCGGGATGACGGTCCAGGCGGACCCCTGGGATCTCGAGCGGCTGGCGGTCTGCGGGGGGTGCGCCTCGGCGCGCCTCGAGCGGCTGCGCCGGATCAACCGGACCGGCCTGCCGGCGCCCAGGATCGAGTGCCGGTCCTGCGGAGCGGGCAGCGGGTGAGCACGGCCGGAGCGCCTGGACGGCAGGTCGACGTCGCGATCGTGGGGTCGGGGTTCGCGGGCTCGATCTTGGCTCGGGCGCTGCGCGCCAGCGGCCTGGAGGTCGCTCTGCTCGAACGGGGTCGCCATCCCCGCTTCGCGCTCGGCGAGTCGACCACGCCGCTCGCCAACCTCGCGCTCGAGCGTCTCGCGATGCGCTACGAGCTGCCCGATCTGTGGGAGCTCGCGGCGCACGGCCGATGGCTCGAGTCGTTCCCCGGCCTGCGCCGGGGGCTCAAGCGCGGCTTCACCTTCTATCGACAGCCGACCGGCCGGCGCCATCGCGGCTCCCGCTCGGAGCGCCTCCTGGTTGCGGCCTCGCCCAACGACGAGGTCGCCGACACCCACTGGCTGCGCGCCGACGTCGACGCGCACCTGGTGAAGCGGGCGCAGACCGAAGGCGTCCTGTACCGGGACGGCGTCGAGGTGGAGCTGTTCGAGCTCGACGAGGGTGGCGGCGAGATCGCGGTGTCGAGCGGCGGGGTCGGCGGCCGGTCGACCGAGGACCTGCGCCTGCGCTGCCGCTTCCTGGTCGACGCTTCGGGAGCCGGCGGCTTCCTGGCGCGCGCCCTCGAGCTGCCTCCACATCCGGCGCCGATGCGCTTCGCCAGCCGGCTGGTCTTCGCGCACTTCGAGGGGGTGCCGAGGTTCGCCGAGGTCGAGCCGGAGGCCGAGAGCGGCGACCCGTACCCAGCCGATCGGGCGGCCGTCCACCACCTCCTCGACGTCGGCTGGATGTACCAGCTCCGCTTCGACGACGAGTCGATCAGCGCCGGCCTGCTGGTCGATCCGCAACGTACCGCCGCGCTCGGGCTCGAGCTCGAGTGGGACGACCCCGGCTCGGTCTGGTCGAGCCTGGTCTCGCGCCACCCCAGCCTGGAGCGCCAGCTCCGGGAGGCGCGTCCGCTGCGCGAGATCGCGGCGAGCCCCGGGGCGATCCAGCGCCGCCTGGCACGCGCGGCGGGTGCGCGCTGGGCGATGCTGCCGCAGGCCTACGCTTCCTTCGACGCCCTGTTCTCGACCGGCATCGCCTGGAGCCTGGTGGCGGTCGAGCGGCTGGCGGCGTCGCTCGGCACGATGGCGCGGTCGTGCTCGAGCGCCGGCGAGCTGCCCGGAGTCCGCGAATACGAGCGGCGGCTGAGCCTCGAGGCCGATCAGCTCGAACGGCTGCTGACCCTCGGCTATCGTCATCTGGACGACTTCGAGCGTTTCGTCGAGAGCAGCCTCCTCTACTTCGCGCTGACGAGCTTCGCGGAGACGCGGCAGCGCCTGCTCGAGCCCGGCGCCGAGCCGAGCTGCCGCGTCGAAGGGCTGGATCCTGCCTGGGCCTGGGACGGTTTCCTCTCGGCGCTCGATCCGGTGGGGGTCGAGCTGCTGGAGCGAGCTTGCCGGCTCTCCTCGGGGCCGAGCGCGCTCGACGCCGACTCCTACCGGAGCTGCATCCGCTCGGCGATCGCGCCCCGCAACGTCGCGGGGCTGGGCGATCCAGAGCGGCACCCCCTCTATCCAGTCGACCCGGAGGCCATCATCGCGGCTGCCGGCCGCCTCGGGATCGAGCGCGCCGAGGCCCGCCGGTTGCTGCCCCGCTTGCTCAGCCCTCGCCGGTTCCCAGCCCTGATCAGGCAGCCCTGACCACGAAGCCCTGACCACGAAGCCCTGACCTCGAAGCCCTGACCACGAAGCCTGAGCAGACCGCCGCCTTCGGCCGAACCGCAGCCGCGCCAGCGGATTGGCTCGTCCATGGTCCGAGGGCAGACGCCGGTCGAGGGGCTGCTAGATTCGCCGCGCCATGGCAGGCCCCCTCTTCGTCACCTTCGAAGGCCTCGACGGCAGCGGCAAGACCTCCCACCTGCGTGCTCTTGCGCAGCGGCTGCGCTCGCGCGACCTGGCGCTCACCTGCACCCACGAGCCCGGCGGCACTGAGCTCGGGGACGCGCTGCGGTCCCTGTTCAAGGACCGGCGCTGGCCCGACCTCGACGGCCGCGTCGAGCTCATGCTGCTGTTCGCCAGCCGGCGCCAGCACCTGCTCGAGGTGATCGAGCCGGCGCTGGCCGCGGGGAGGCACGTCCTGTGCGACCGCTTCACCGACTCGACCCTGGCCTACCAGGGCGCTGGGCGCGAGGTCGACCTCGACACGATCCTGGCCATCGATCGGGTGGCCACCGGATGCCGTCGACCCGATCGCACTCTGCTTCTCGATCTCGAGCCCGAGCAGGCGCGCGCGCGCCGGCAGGTTTCGAGCCGGAAGCCCGGCGCCGCGCCGCCGGATCGCCTCGACGACCTGGACCTGGGCTTCTATCGGCGGGTCCGAGAGCGCTACCTCGAGCTGGCGCGGGCCGAGCCCGAGCGCTTCGTGGTGATCGACGCTGCGGGCGAGCGGGCGCTGACGGCTGCCCAGATCGACGAGGCGCTGGGCGACCTCGAACCGACCCGAGCGCGCCGCCATGCCCGCGAGGCGGGAGGTCCGTCCTGACCGGCTCCGGCGACGTCGCCGAGCGCCCGGAGCTTCCCGGCAGCCTCGATCCGCTCCTCGATCTCGCGCGGCGCGGCCGGCTGTACCCGGGCGTCATCCTGCACGGCAGCTCGGAGCCGGTCCGGCGCCGCGCCGCCATCGAGCTCGGGCGCACGCTGCTGTGCGAAGCCGAAGCCGAGCGGCGGCCGTGCCGGTCGTGCCGTCACTGTCGCCGGATCCGCCTGCCCGAGGACGAGCGGACGGGTTTCCATCCCGACCTGATCTGGGTCGACCGGGATCTGCGGACCTCGACCTCGGTCGAGGCGGTGCGCACGGCCCTCAGGAACGCCCAGCTGCGCCCCTTCGAGGCGCGCGGGCAGGTGTTCGTCGTCGCGGCCGCCGAGACGCTGAGCGCGGGAGCCGAGAACGCGCTGCTCAAGCACCTCGAGGAGCCCGCCGAGACCTGCCCGCGCCACTTCCTGCTGCTGGCGCCGTCATCGGCGGATCTGCTGCCGACCCTGCGCAGCCGCTCGCTGTCGAGCTACCTCGGTCTACCCTTCCAGCTCGACCGCGCCGGCGAGGAGGCGGTAGCGCTGCGGTCCCGGCTCGGCGACGCGCTGGCCGGCTTCCGCGAGCACCGCGCCGGCGTCTACCTGCTCGTCTTCGCACGTCTCCTGCTCGACGCCCAACGCTGGGACGATCCGCGTGGTGCAGCGCCCTGGATCCGCTCGGCGGCGCTGTGCGTCGACCTCGCGGCGGAGGCGCCGGCGCGCGAGGATGCCTCGCGACTGCTGCGCCTGGCGCAGGAGCTGCTCGAGGAGAGCGAGGCGCGGCTGCGCGGCGTGCCGGCGCAACGCATCCTCGAGGGGGTGGTCAGCCGGTGCCTGTCGGGCGAGCGTTCGCCGACCGTGACCGCGGCGGTGGGATGAGCTGATAGCATCGGCGCTCCCGCGGCGGAGGCGATCCTCGCTCTAACGACTCCAGCCTCCGCCCCCGAAATCACGCCCCTCCGGTGCGCTCGCGTGAAGCGAGCCGCCGCGTCCTCTGCTCGCGGGTCCCCCCGCGATGGCGACCAGGAGAGACCATGTCCCACTCCGAGCTCCCCTCCGATTCCGATTCCCGAGCGGCCCGGTCGCCGACGTGGCGCGTCGTGCTGGTCGCCGTCGTCGCGTTCGCGGCCGTGCTCGTGCTGATGCGCCTCGACGGCAACCTGGCAGTCGCGGCGGCGGCCGGCGACGACGACCCGGCGGCGAGCGTCGAGGGCGCCCCGATTCCCCTCTCCGCCGTCACCGATCGCGCCGCGGAGCAGCTCCAGGCGGTCGAGACCCAGCGGCTCCAGTGCGAGGCGCAGGCCGAGAAGAGCCGCCACGGCGTGCTGGCCAACACGCTCGAGGCCCTGGTCCGCGAGAGGCTCGTCGAGCTGGCGGCCGGCTCCGATCAGAAGCCGTCGGAGTGGTTGGCGCTGGAGCGCACGCGCCGGGCCGACGCGGTGACCGACGAGGACGTGAACGCCTGGTTCACCCAGAATCAGAGCCGCCTGCAGCGCGGTACGACGCTGGCCCAGATCGAGCCGCAGGTGCGGGAGTTCCTCGCTCAGCAGTCGCTCTACGACGAGCTCAAGGAGGAGTTCGACGTCGACTACCTGCTCGATGCGTACCGGGTCGACATCGCCGAAGCCGAGGGCCGTCCCTCCAAGGGGCCGGCGAACGCCAAGATCACGCTGGTCGAGTATTCCGACTTCGAATGCCCCTACTGCCGTCAGGTGGTGCCTTCCATTCAGCAGGTGATGGACAAGTACGGCGACAAGATCCGGGTCGAGTACCGGCAGTTCCCGCTGACCAGCATCCATCCCAACGCCATGGCCGCCGCCCGAGCTTCGCTGTGCGCCAACGAGCAGGGCAAGTTCTGGGAGATGCACGACCTGATGTTCGAGGAGCAGAAGGAGCTGGCGGTGCCGCAGCTCAAGGAGAAGGCGGGCAGGCTCGGTCTCGACCAGGCGGCGTTCGACGCCTGCATGGACGGGGACCGGTTCTCCGACGTGATCGAAGAGGACCTGCGCTCCGGCTCGCTCGCGGGGGTGACCGGCACTCCCGCGATGTTCGTCAACGGCCGTCCGCTGTCGGGAGCGGTCGATGCCGCCGCCCTCTCCGAGATCATCGACGAGGAGCTCGAGAGCGGGAGCTGACCGGCTCGGGAGCCTCGCCGCGGCAGAGTGCCCTTCGCCGGCAGCACGACTGCGGCGGTCTCCACCCACCGGTTGGTAGCACTGGAGCGTACAAAAGGCCTCGAAGCGGTGTAGCAGCTCGGCCTCCGTGCCGGCTCGGTCCATCCACGAACGGGGAAGCGGAAGGTCGCGCGCGAGACGAGCCGCGGTCGGCACGCGGGGCTCGAGCGCGGGCGGGGCGCTTCGAATCGACCATGGAGCACGAGAGCAGCGCGGACGATGCGGTCGAGGAGCAGTGCTCCGAGGCCCGTCGCGTTCTGCGGCGGGCGGCGGACCTCGCCGCCGACTACCTCGAAGGCTCCGAGCGCTATCGGGTATCGCCCGCCATCGAGCCGGGCGATGTCGCCGCCCGGCTCGCGGCCGAACCGCCGCCGCAGGGTGAAGAGTGGGACGCGATCTTCGGCGACTACCAGCGCCTGATCGAGCCCAACGTCACCCACTGGAACCACCCCGGCTTCCTCGCCTACTTCGCGACCACCGGCTCGCTGCCGGGAGTCGCCGCCGAGACGCTGTCCGCCGCCCTCAACGTCAACGCGATGCTGTGGAGCACGGCGCCGGCGGCGACCGAGCTGGAGGAGCGCGTCTGCGACTGGCTGCGTCAGATGCTGGAGCTGCCACCCCAATTCGTGGGCCACGTCAACGACACCGCCTCGGTCAGCACACTCCTGGCGCTGGCGGCGGCGCGCCACCGCTCGATGCCCGAAGCGCGCCAGCGGGGGCTCGCCGGTGCGCCGCCCATGAGCGTCTACTGTTCCGACCAGGCCCACAGCTCGGTCGACAAGGCGATGATCGCCCTCGGTCTGGGCCTCGACGCGCTGCGGCGGATCGAGACCGACGATCGCTACCGCCTGCGCCCCGACCGTCTCGCGGAGGCGATCGACCGCGACCGCGCTGCCGGCCTGCTCCCGATCGCGGTGGTGGCGACCGCGGGCACCACCTCGACGACCAGCATCGATCCCCTCCGTGCAGTGGCCGAGGTGTGCCGCGAGCGGGGCCTCTGGCTGCACGTCGATGCCGCCTACGCCGGCTGTGCCGCGATCTGCCCCGAGGTGAGGGAGCTGCTCGACGGGCTGGAGGAGGCCGACTCGATCGTCCTCAACCCGCACAAGTGGCTCTTCGTGCCGGTGGACTGCTCGGTCCTGCTCACTCGCGGCTACGACGCGCTGCGCGCCGCCTTCCGCCTGGTTCCCGAGTACCTGCGAACCGATCGGGCCGAGGCGACCGATCTGATGGATCTCGGCGTCGCGCTGGGGCGCCGCTTTCGAGCACTCAAGCTGTGGATGGTGATCCGGCGCTTCGGCGTCGAGGGCCTGCGGGCCGAGATCCGCCGTCACCTCGAGCTCGCTCGCGAGCTCGCCGGCTGGTTCGCCGCCGAGCCCGGGTTCGAGCTGGCCGCCCCGGTTCCCCTGAGCGTCGTCTGCCTGCGCGCCGTCCCGCTGGACGGGAGCCCGCCGGCGGAGGAGCTCGACCGCTTCAACGTGGAGCTGATCGCCCGCGTCAATCGTCGGGGTGTGGTCGCACTCTCGCACACCCGCCTGCGCTGCGGCGTCGTCGTGCGGGTGGCGATCGGCAATCAGCGGACCGGGCGCCGTCACGTCCAGGCTGCGTTCGAGCAGCTCCGCGACGAGGCCGCGGCGCTGCGCGCGGAGTGGCGCTCCCGGTGAGCGGGACGTCACTCAATGCGCTGATCCTCGCGGGCGGGAGCGGGACCCGCTTCTGGCCGCTGTCGAGGCGCGATCGGCCGAAGCAGCTCCTTGCGCTCCAGGGAGACGGCAGCTTGCTGAGGTCGACCTTCGAGCGGCTGTCGCCGCTGGTCGGTCCAGAGGCCGTCTGGGTCTGCGCAACCCGACGCCTGGCCCAGGCGGTGCGCGACGAGCTGCCCGAGATCGAGCCGGGCCGCGTGCTGGCCGAGCCCGAGGGGCGCAACACCGCGCCCGCGATCGCCTGGTCGCTGGCCCGGCTTCCCGATGCCGCGCGCGAGCAGCCGCTCGCGGTCCTGCCTTCCGATCACTGGGTCGCGGATCCCGCCGCTTTCCGGCGGGCTCTCGAGCACGCCGCCGGCGAGGTCGCCGAGCGCGACGTCGTGCTCACGCTGGGGGTCACGCCCCACCGCCCCGAGACCGGCTATGGCTATCTCGAGCTGAGCAGGCAGCCGGGCCAGGGGCTCGACTCGATCCCCCTCGCGCGCTTCGTGGAGAAGCCCGACGCGGAGCGCGCACGCCGTTTCGTGGAGGCCGGGCGTTTCCTCTGGAACGCCGGGATCTTCGTCTTCCGTCCAAGGCGCCTGCTCGAGCTGCTCGCCCGGCACCAGCCCCAGATCGCGGCTCGTCTCGACGCGCTGGTCGGCGCTCGCGACGATCCCGAGCGAGAGGCCGCCATCTACAGTGAGCTCCCTGCGCTGTCGATCGACACCGGGCTGATGGAGAAGCTCGACTCGATCGAGACCATCCCGCTGCGCTGCGGCTGGAGCGATCTCGGCTCCTGGGAGTCGCTGGCCGACACGATCGAGCCGGGCGACGCGAGCGGCAACCGGATCCGGGGAGAATGCGTGGCGGTCGAAGCCGGCGACAACCTGCTGTTCGCCGAGGCGGGCATGGTGGCCGTGATCGGCGTCAGCGGTCTGGCGGTGGTGCGCACCGGCGACGCCGTGCTGGTGATGCCGCGGGAGCGCGCGCAGGACGTGCGACTGGTGGTGGAGGAGCTGCGTCGGCGGGGCCGCGGCGATCTGCTGTGAGCTGTGCAGCCAGCGATCCGCCGGGGCGGTCTCGGGCGGGCGCGCCGGCGCTGGTTCCCCCCACCCGCGTCACTCGCGGGGACGGCGGGATCGAGGAGCTGCTCGCAGGCGGCGACGAGCGTTGTGCGAGGCTGCTCCGCGAGCTCACCAGCGGCGCGCTCTGGGAGGTCGAGCTCGGTTTCGGCAAGGGGCGCTACCTGCTGCGCCGCGCCGCCGAGGACCCCGATCTGCGCTTCCTCGGGATCGAGATGGTCGGAGACTACTTCCGGCTGGCCGCACGCCGGGCGCGGCGACGGGCGCTGCGAAACCTGACCCTGCTGCAGGGCGAGGCGCTCTACCTGCTCGCCGCCGTGCTGCCGCGAGAGTTCGCGAGCGCGGTCCACGCGTACTTCCCGGATCCCTGGCCGAAGGCCCGCCACCATCGCCGGCGGCTCTACGACCGGGAGACCATCGATCTTGTGCTCGGGTTGCTGCGGCCGAGGGGGCGGATCTTCTTCGCCAGCGATCACCCGCAGTACGGCCCGGAGGTCGCCGAGCTGCTCGCAGGCCGTTGCGAGCTCGAGGTCGCGCACCACGCCGGCTCCTGGGACGATGGACCGCGCACCAACTACGAGGCCAAGTACGTCGCCCAGGGTCGGCCGATCGTGCGCCTCGAGGCGACCCTGATCGCGCCCGCGGGGGGACCCTGCCGATCGGTGCTCAGCGCCGTTCCTCTCCCGCATGACCCCTGAGGCCAGGCGGGAAGAGCTTCGCCTGCCCCACTTCCTCGGCGGGACTCTGTCCGGGACTTGCGCTCGAAGAGCGCGTCGGAAGCC
>DATKBT010000075.1:0-3377 GCA_035546295.1 Thermoanaerobaculia bacterium
GCGCGCTCGAGAGCAGATCGAGCAGCCGCCCCACGCCGGGCTCCGCAGCGCGGTCGGAGGGGATCCACAGCTCGACCACGTGGGTTTCGAGCGGATGGAAGGCGGCGCCGACCGCCGCCGCCGCCGGTTCGATGGTGACCGCGGGGAGACCGGTGGCCACGCTCAACCGGCTGGCGGCCAGGTGCCCGCTCGCGCGCGGTCCCTCGATCGGACGTTTCGTCCGCGCGGCGCGCTCGAAGGCGCACTGGGCAGCGGCGCCGCGCTCGCGCTGGATGACCGGGCGGGCTCCTCTCAGCGCCTCGCTCCACCACCGGCGTTTCGAGCCGGAGGGAGCCGCCAAACCGACCCGCCAGCGAGCGACGTGGATGCGCTCGAGCGCGCCGAGGTCATGCGCGGGCGGCGTCTCGTGCGGGAAGTGGACGGCGGCGACGTGGAGCCGACCGGCGGCGAGCGCGGCGAGCGCCGAGGCGCTCGAGGCCCCGATCGCGAGGGCGCGGGTGCCGTGCTCGCGGAGGATCCGCTCGACCAGGACGAGAGCGGGCTCGCAACCGGCGACGACCAGCGAGGGACCCGAGCAGAGGAGAGAGCGGTCGAGGCGCCCGATGGTGCCGTCGATGACCTCCCAGCCATCACCTCCGAGGCGCGGTGCGGCGGTGACCAGCCGGTCGCCGACGAGGCCCGTGCGGACCGGCGTGCCGGGGGCGGGAGGGTCGCCGCTCAGCGCGTCGACCGGGTCGGGCTCCGCATCGGCGAACAACCGCTCGGCGCTGGTGCCGAGAGCCTCGGCGAGCGCGATCGCGGCGTCGACGCGGGGAAGGTGACGTCCGGCCTCGACGGCGGAGACCAATGCCCGGCTGACCCCGGCGCGGCGCGCCAGCTCCGCCTGGGTGAAGCCGGCATGGTGACGATGCTCCTGGAGCCTGCGCGCCGCCGACATGGCTGGATCCTACCAGCACGTGACAGGAATCTGTCAGAGCGCGAGCCAGCGCGCGGGAACGAATGGCGGCGGAACCGTTCGGGAAAGCGAGCCGTGGCGACGACCGACCCCCTCAGGAGAGCGGCCTGCTCGGACAGCTCGAACGCGGGACCGGCGTGCGCCTCGACCTCGCGCCCGGCCTGCGTCCCGAGCGAGGCCTGGATCTGAACCGCCCGGCCCGTCCCACGCCCTCAGAAGTCCGCGACCGAGGCCTCCACGACGCGCCGGAACTGGGCGCTGGGAATCTCGCCGCCCGGGCTCTGGGTGAAGACGATGCCCACGATCTCGCGCTCGGGATCGACCCAGACCCAGGTGCCGTCGGAGCCGCCATGGCCGAAGCTCCCGTCGTCGCCGGTCGCCCACCCGTAGCCGTAGCCCTCCCCGGCGAGCCCGGACTGGTTGCGAGTGGCGGCGGCCACCGACTCCTCGGAGAGCAGGCGGAAGCCGTCGAGCTCGCCGCCGTCGAGCCAGAGCTGGAGGAAGCGGAAGTAGTCGCCGGCGGTCGAGACCATGCCGCCGGAGGCGCGCGGGAAGGGGAGGTCGGGTGGGTCTCCGGGCGTCCAACCCACCGACCACGAGCCGTTGCGCCGGCGATAGACCCGCGCCATCCGCTCCTGGGGCGCGTTCGGCTCGTGGTTGTAGGAATCGACCATGCCGAGCGGCCCGTAGATGCGCGCGCGGAGGAACTCGTCGAGCCGCTGACCGGAGGCGATCTCGATCAGAGCGCCCAGGGTGTTGTAGCCCGGGTTGTTGTAGGAGTAGCTGACTCCCGGCTGGAACTCCGGCCCGACCTCGCCGAAGCGCGCCGCTTCGAGCTTGAGGGTCGGCGCGTCGGGGTGCTCGGCGCTCGGCGCCATCAGCGGCTGGAGGAACAGCGTCGGGATGCGCAGACCGCTGGTGTGAGTCAGCAGGTGGCGGACCTTGACGAAGGCAGAACGGTGGTTGTCCCACGAAGGCATGTAGCGCCGGACGTTGTCGTTGAGACCGAGCTCGCCCTCCTCGGCCAGCATCAGGATCGCGGTGGCGATCAAGGGCTTGGTGTTCGAGGCCATCCGGAACAGCGTGTCGCGCTCCATCGGCAGCCCTTCCTCCTGGTTCCGCCATCCCACGGCCTGATGGAGCACCACCTCGCCCCGACGAGCGACCAGCAGCACGGCGCCCTTGATCTCGTGGCGCGCGACGGCGTCTTCGAAGAGGGTGACGCCGGCGCGAAGGACCGGCTCCGACATGCCGACCGAGGCTGGAGCCACGACCGGTGTCGACACATCGACAGCGCCCGGCAGAGCGATTGCGAGGTGGGCCCCGAAGAGGGTTGGGCAGAGCAGCAGCAGAACGAACGCACGGATCGCCATCGAATCCTCCCGAAAGCCTAAGGTCGGCAGACTGGTCGAGTCGCACATTGTTGCATGGACGCCGCGCAGCGCCGGTCCGACGCCGCCGACTCGGCGCGCTGTCGTGAGGAACCCGCTCGCCCGGCCGACGGCCGACAGGCGGATCGAGTCGTGGGTCGAGCTCGCCCCGAGCCGCCGGTTCGCGGCCGGCGCGCGGCAAACAGCGAGGCGGCGGGCCTGCGAGAGGCTTCCTGCGATCGATGAGCCGTTGGCGCGAGGAACGTCGCCGGATCGAAGGAGAGCGCTCGTGGACGACGCCCGGGGTCCGCGAGGGGCCAACGCGGTCCGAGGCAGGCGAGGAGACCGGCGATGGGCAGACCGAGCACCGGTGGCGGCGAGCCACTCGCTCCACCGCGAGTGCGAACCGACAGGAGAGGCGAGATGACGATCAGAAGACGAGCCCTCGCGTACCAAGCGGTGACCGCGACTTCGTGCCTTCAGATCGATGGCAGAGGGCATCAGATTGATTGAGTCGGGGTTCGCCCATCGCCGAATCCGCCCACCTGCACGGTTTGCGCCAGGCAGGCCATCAGCTGCAGCACCTGCGTCTTGTCCAGGGGTAACGGCTCGGAAGGCTCTTCTCCTCCTCGAGCGAGGTGACCGTCGAGTTTCCTGGACTCTGCTGCGGCGCCAGACCAGGAGTGGGCACGGCCTTTGCAACCTATACCTGTCATGCCCACCACAGCTGTCGTCTTCATCGCCCTCGCCGCTACCGTCGGTGTGATGATGGCCACGATGCACTGGCGCGAGAAGCGGCCTTCGCTGGCGTTCGCGGTCATCCATGTCGGATTGGCGGTCGCCGGGCTCGCCGTTCTCGTCGCCGCGCTCACACGCAACGACCTGCCGCCGCTGGGACTGTATTCGGCGATCGCGTTCGGCGTTGCCGCGCTGGGCGGCGTGGTCCTGCTCCTGCCGGCGCGGTTGCGTGGCGTCATGCCCAAGAAGCTCTTCATCGCTGCCCACGGACTCATCGCGGCCAGCGCGTTCGTGCTGCTCTTGCTCGCCGTCAT
>DATKBT010000076.1:0-170553 GCA_035546295.1 Thermoanaerobaculia bacterium
ACCGGAGGCGGGACGCGATCACGGTGGCGTCACGAGACGGCGAGCGCGCCGACATCCCCTGGCTCGCGCTCTCCGAGAGCGACCGGGAACGCCTCGTCGCCGAGCTGGCGCCGCGAGTCCGGCACTGAGTCCGGCACTGAGTCCGGCACTGAGCCCGGGACTGAGCCCGGGACCCGGGCGGTGAGCGGTCGCGCAGCGGCCGCAGCAGGGCGAGCCTTGCGTTGGTGGCTCGAGGCGTGGTGCGGGCTGCTAGAGCTGCGTCTTCGGCAGTCCCAGCTACTGCAGGCTGAAGTCCACCGTCACGGTCAGGATCACGGCCAGCGGCTGGCCGTCGAGGGTCGCCGGCCGATAGCGCCATCGCGCGACCGCGCGGGCCGCCGCCTCGCTCAGCCCCATCGGCAAAGCTCTCAGCACCTCGACGTCGCGAACCGAGCCGTCGACGCCGATCACGGCTTCGAGGACGACCGGCCCCTGGATCCGCGCCCGCCGCGCGATCTCGGTGTACTCGGGCATCGGAGCCCAGAGCTTGACGGGACGCTCCATTTCGGCGGTCAGGCGCACCGGCGCCAGATCGGGCGCCGGCTCCGGCGCGCACTGCGGCACGCCGAGCACCACGTCCTCCGGCGCCGCGAGGTCGAACACTTCCGGCTCGGCGGCGCGCAGCGGCTCCGGAGCGTCGGGCGTGGGATCCGGCATCGGAACCCGCCGAGTGCGCAGCTCGGGCAGCTCCTGGCGACGGTCGGGCTCGGGAGGGCGGAAGCGATCGGAGCGCAGCACGTACACCTGCCGCTCGGGCGGCGGGATCTCGGTCCGAGCCTGTGCGCCGGGAAGGTGGATCAGGAAGAGCAGCGCGTGGAACAGGACGGCGGCGGCGATCGCGCGACGCAGCAGCCGATCGTCGCCCGTCGCCGCGCAGAGGTAGGGAGCGAGCCGGTCGTCGATCCCGGCCGAGGGGTCGCACGAGCCGGCTTTGGCGGGGCCGGGATCGGGGTCAGACGAGCGCCTGGAATCGGACGGAGGACGGTTCATGTCGAGGCTCCTTGGCAACCCGCGACGGCGCATCGCCGCAGGGGTCACAGGGGCTCGAGCCCGGCGCGGACGGCACACGCCGCCGCCCGTCGCTGACTCGAGGTTTCCGAGGCCTCGGTCCTCCTTTCGACCGCCGAACCCTTCGTCGGGTTCCCGGCCACCCTGGCGGCTATCATCCGAGTCATCATGAAGGACCGCATCGCCGAACAGCCCGTCCTGCTCCAGATCCACGCCGGCCCGATGGGCAACTGCCTCTACATCGTCGGCGACCCGGCGACCCGGCGAGCGGTGGTGGTCGATCCGGCGTTCGAGCCGCTCGAGCTGATGGCGCGCGCCGAGAGCGAAGGGTTCGAGGTCGAGGCCGTGTTCGCGACGCACACCCATCCCGACCACGTCGGGGGCGCGCTGATGGGGTTCGAGATCCCGGGCATCGCCGAGCTCCTGGCGAGCCGCGACCTGCCGGTCTACATCCACGATGTCGAAGCGGAGCACATGATCCGCCAGACCGGGGTGGGCGAGGCCTCGGTCCGTCGCTACCGGGACGGCGACGTCCTCGAGATCGGCGCACTCACCGCCCGAGTCCTGCACACACCGGGGCACTCGCCGGGCTCGAGCGGCCTGCTCGTCGGCCACAAGCTGATCGCTGGCGATACCCTGTTCGTCCAGGGGGTCGGGCGGATCGATCTCCCCGGCTCCGATCCGGAGGCGATGTTCCACTCCCTGCGACGCCTCGCCCAGCTCCCGCCCGAGACCGAGATCTACCCCGGCCACGACTACGGACCCGCCCCCTCGTCGACGATCGCCCAGGAGCTCGCGCGCAACCCCTACCTCCGACCCCAGACGCTCGAGCAGTGGCGGACGATGATGGGGTGATCGTCGGCGTCCGGCCTCTACCGCAGCGGCCCATGCGCGGTTCGGGCGACGAGCGAGCCGCGGGGTCGGTCGCGCTCGAGCGAGCGACCGGGCTTCGATGCCCCGAGCGGCGCCCCACTCCTGGAGTGGGCGCCTTGCGAGGCTCCCCTTGAGAGGGTCGGGGAGAAGATCGCTAGCTCCAGAAATGGTATCCAGCGTTTCCAGGAGCTCGTGTCCGAGGATTTTCGGGATCCGGTTCTACGGCTGTCCGCGGCGACGCGCCGAAGGCGCATGGAGCCGCGAGCAGTCAGCTAGCCGGAGATCTGCTATCGCGCGCGCAGCGCGCCCAGCAGATCGGAGGCTAGCCCGCCAGGACGTGGACCCAGACGCGGCGTCGCTTCGGCGACGTCCGGTGCTCCCAGAGGTAGATGCCCTGCCAGGTCCCGAGCCCGAGGCGGCCGCGCTCGATCGGGATCGACAGCGACGTGGCGGTGAGCGCGGCCTTGATGTGCGAGGGCATGTCGTCCGGCCCCTCGGCGGTGTGGGTGAAGTGCGGATCGTGCTCGGGCACCAGCCGCTCGAGGAACTGCTCGAGGTCGTGACGGGCGCTGGGGTCCGCATTCTCCTGGATGACCAGGCTCGCCGAGGTGTGGCGAACCATCACCGTACACAGCCCCTCCTCGATCCCGGCCTCGCGCACCACTTCGGCGACCGCCGCCGTGATCTCCTCGAGCCCGCGCCCGCGGGTGGCGACGCTGAGCTCACGCAGCATCTCGGCTCCATCCCCGGCGGTCCACCTCAGGCTCCGGCGTGGAAGCGCCAGCGATCGCCGTCGCGCACCACCTTGCCCACCGAGGGCGTCGCGAAGTGGGTGCCGATGACCAGCACCGGCGAGTCGCTGTAGCGCTCGAGGAAGGAACGCCGCGTGGCTCGCGCCTGCTCTGGATCGCTGTCGGCGACGCACGCCCACTCCGGGTGCGCGCACTGGACCGGATGGTGCATCAGGTCGCCCGTGATCACCGCCTCCTCGCCGCGCGACGAGATCCGCACACTGACGTGCCCGGGGGTGTGCCCCGGGCTGGGCTCGAGCCGGATCTCGGAGGTCACCCGGTGATCGCTCTCCACCAGGTCGTGGAGGCCGCGATCGACGATCGGCCACACCGAGTCGCCGAGGTGCTCGCGCCGCCGGCCGGCGTCGACCGCTTCCCAGTGCTCCCACTCCAGGCGCCCGAAAAGATAGCGCGCGTTGGGGAAGGTCGGCAGCCACCGTCCGTCCTCGAGCCTGGTGTTCCACCCGACGTGATCGACGTGCAGATGCGTGCACAGGACGCGGTCGATCGACTCCGGAGGATGCCCAGCGTCGCTCATCCGCTCGAGGAACGGCAGGTCGAGCAGGTTCCAGAACTCCATGCTCCTCGCCTTGTCGTTGCCGACGCAGGTGTCGACCACGATCTTGGCGCCCTCCGACTCGACCACGAAGCTCTGGATCGCCATCTGGATCAGGCCCCGCTTCTCGGCCAGGAAGTGCGGCTCCAGCCAGGAGCGATAGGGATCGAACGCTTCCGGCGTCATCTCCGCGTAGAGCCACCGTGGGTTGGTGGGGGTCTCGATCTCGACGATGCGCGTGATGCTGACATCGCCGATCTGGAAGCGGTCCATCCGAGCTCTCCATCTGTCACGCCAAACCTCGGGCGAACCATGGTACCGCGGCGTCCGGGCGTGCCGCGCGCCGGACCCGAGTGGGCCTCCCGTCCTGCCACCGCGGGTCCCGGCTCGCCGGCGCCGAGATCGCCGAGCAGGATCGACAGTGCTGGGCCCGACGATCGGCGCTCCTGTCTCGCCCCGCGGGAGCTCGAACGCGAGCCGCGAGCCTGCTCCGGGGCCGCAGCAGCAGCCACCACCTCGCCTCGCTCCACCTCCCGGAACGGTCACGAGTCTCAGGGGATCCCGACCAGCCGCGATCTTGTTCCGCTCGGCGGCACTCTGACACACTGCGACAGCCCCTCCAGAGGCCGTCGCACGGCCCGCGCCGCGTCGCGGGGGCGCCCTCACGCCGGAATGAGAGCTCTGCACACCCGGGTCTCCCCTCGCCTCGTCGCACCCGTCATCCTCTTGGCCGCCAGCATCACCACCCCCACCACCGGCTGCCGTGAGCCCGCCGGCGACGCCACCTACCTGATCGAGAACGCCAGCGTCTTCACCGCCGACCCGGATCGCCCCTGGGCGGAGGCGATCGCGATCGAGGGGGATCGGATCCTGGCCGTCGGCACGGCCGAGGAGGTGGCCGCGCACGCCGGTCCCGGCACCGTGCGCATCGACGCGGCAAAGGGACTGCTCACGCCCGGTTTCGTCGACGCTCACGTCCACTTCCTCGAAGGGGGTTATCGTCTCTCCTCGGTCCAGCTCCGCGACGCCGCCACGCCGGAAGCCTTCGGCCGGCGCATTCGAGACTTCGCGGTGACCGTCGACCCCGGCACCTGGATCACGGGCGGCGACTGGAACCACGAGAACTGGGGCGGCGAGCTTCCCGATCGCGCCTGGATCGATGCCCTGACGCCCGAGAACCCGGTGTGGGTGCACCGCCTCGACGGTCACATGGCGCTCGCCAACACCATGGCGCTCGAGGCTGCCGGCCTGCCCACCGGCGACGACGGGGCCGAGGTCCCGGTGGTCGACGGCGGCACGCTGGTCGCCGACGCGAGCGGCCGCCTCACCGGCGTGCTCAAGGACAACGCGATGAGCCTGGTGGCGGCAGCGATGCCCGAGCCGCCGTCCGAGCTCGAGGACCGCGCGCTCGACGCCGCGATGACTCATGTCTCCCGTTTCGGCGTCACCAGCGTCCACCACGTGGGCAGCTGGGACGACCTCGAGGTCTTCCGGCGAGCGCACGATGCCGGCCGCCTGAAAACCCGCATCTACGCCGCCGTCCCTCTCGAGAGCTGGCCGCGCCTCGACGAGCACGTCGCGCGGGAGGGGCGCGGCGACGAGTGGCTGCGCATCGGCGGGCTCAAGGGCTTCGTCGACGGCTCGCTGGGCTCCCACACGGCGGCCTTCTTCGAGCCCTTCACCGACGCGCCCGAAGACCGGGGGCTGTTGGTCAACAGCCACCAGGACCTGAAGTCGTGGATCGAAGGCGCCGACGCCGCCGGCCTGCACGTCATCGTGCACGCGATCGGCGACCGTGCCAACGCCGACCTGCTCGACCTCTACGAAGGTGCGATCACGGCCAACGGCCCGCGCGAGCGCCGCTTTCGCATCGAGCACGCTCAGCATCTGAGATCCGCGGAGCTGCCGCGCTTCGCCGAGCTCGGCGTCATCGCCTCGATGCAGCCCTACCACGCGATCGACGACGGAAGCTGGGCGGAGCGCGTGATCGGTCCCGAGCGCTCCCGCACCACCTACGCCTTCCGATCGCTGATCGACGCCGGCGCCACCCTGGCCTTCGGCAGCGACTGGTTCGTCGCGCCGCCGATCCCGGCCGCGGGCATGTACGCCGCGATCACCCGGCGCACCCTCGCCGGCGCTCACCCGCAGGGCTGGGTGCCGGAACAGAAGATCTCTCTGACCGAATCCCTCATCGCCTACACCCGAAACGGCGCCTACGCGTCGTTCGAGGAGGGGATCAAGGGCACGCTCGCGCCGGGCATGCTCGCCGACCTCGTGCTCTTCGAGCGCGACCTGCGAGTCCTCGATCCGGTCGAGCTCGAAGACGCCCGCGTCCTGCTCACCATGGTCGGCGGACGCATCGTGCACGACGCGAGGTGACGGTGGCCGTCGACCCGGACTCCGCCGCGGCCGGCCTGCTCTCGGGGCTTCGCGTGATCGACGCGGCGACCATGGTCATGGTCCCCTCGGCGGCCTTGGTAATGGCCGACTACGGCGCCGAGGTCATCAAGGTCGAGGCGCTCTCCGGCGACGCCAACCGCTTCGGGCACCTGATCCCGGGGATGCCCGATCATCAGCGCGACTACTGCTTCTTCCAGGACAACCGGAACAAGAAGAGCCTGGCGATCGACCTCAAGCACCCCGACGGTCTCGCCCTGTTCTATCGGCTGGTCGAGACCGCGGACGTGTTCTTCACCAACCTCCGCGCTCGCGCCCTCGACGCGTTGCGAATCGACTACGCCAGCCTGCGCGAGAGGAACGGGCGCCTGATCTACGCGCACGGGACCGGCTACGGCGACGCCGGCCCGGAGGCGTGCAAGCCGGGCTACGATGCCGTCTGCTACTGGTCGCGCTCGGGGCTCGAGCACAGCATGTTTCCGCTCGACGGCTGGCTCGGTCCGATCCCTTACGGCTCGGGCGACCACCCCAGCGGCATGTCGCTGTTCGCGGCGGTGATGATGGCGCTCTACCGCCGCGAGCGAACCGGCGAGGGCTCGCGCGTGAGCACCTCGCTGATCGCCAACGGCGCCTGGAGCAACGCGACCGTGATCCAGGCCCGGCTGCTCGACGCCACCTTCCACGAGCGGCGCCCGCGCGAGCGTCCGCTCAACTTCGCCGCGGTCTACTACGTTGCGGGCTGCGGGCGGAAGTTCAAGTTCACGATCATCGAGCACCAGAAGAAGTGGCCGGCGCTGTGTCGCTGCATCGGCCGCGAAGACCTGATCGACCACCCGCGCTACGCGACCGTCGAGGCGCGGGCGCGGGTCACCGGCGAGCTGGTGTCGCTGTTCGACCGCCAGTTCGCTGAGCGTCCGCTCGACGACTGGAAGGGGCGCTTCGAAGAGAGCGACGTACCGTTCTCGATCCTCTCCGACTACGACGACGTCGCAAGCGACGAGCAGATGCGCGCCAACGGGGTCTTCGTCGAGATCGAGGACGAGTTGCTCGGCCGCGTGCGGTCGGTCAACAGCCCGCTCGTGCTCGAGCACGATCCGCCGGTCCGGCCGCGGCGCGCCCCCCACGTCGGCGAGCACACGCGCGAGATCCTCGCCGCCCTCGGCGAGCCCGAGGAGAGCATCGAGGACCTGATCCGGCGCGGCGTGGTGGGCGGCGGACCGACCCGTCCCTGAGGACGATCCGTCGCGTCACCCCAGCTCCCGCAGATCCTTCTCGGCCCGTTCCAGCACTGCGCGGGCCTGCGCCTCGGCGAAGCGGGCACGCTCGATCGCGCTCTTCACGCGCACGAGCTCCTTCTCCACCTCGCCCAGCTTCGAGCGCTCCCGCTCCAGCCTCTCCTCGGCGAGGCGGACGGTGCGCGAGAGGCGTTCCGCCTGGCGCCGGAGGCCTCCCTCCTCGCGCCCGGCGCGCGCTCGTCGCGACGACGCCTCCTGGACCCCCTCGCGCGCCTGCTCGACGGCACGGCGGGCGGCCGCGCGCTGCGCGGCCGTGGCCTCGGGATCGCGCTTCGGCTTCGCCGAGCCCTGCGTCGCGCTCGCTCTCTCGGCGGCCGGGGCTTCGGAGGACTTCTTCGCTCGCGCCGGCGGCTTCCCGCTCGTGGCCGGCTCCGAAGGCACTCGCCGCGGACCGCCGCTCGGCAGGACACCCATCAGGACCTCGAAGCCCGGCGGCTCGACGTCGCCCTCGAGCCGGCCGGGCGGAGGGTCCGGGGAATGTGCGGAGCCCCAGGCGGCGAGCGCGTCGAGGGTCGAGCGGATGCGCCGGGCGACCGCCTCGGAGGCGGCGCTCCCCTGCCCCGCCACCTGCTCGAGGGCGAGCTCGAGCAGTCTCGACACCGCCGCCTTCCGCTCTGCGGTCGCCTCTCGCAGCGAGCTCGCGTCGCCGGTCCGCTGCGCCTCGCGCACAGCGTCGCCAGCCGCGAGCAGCTCCGCGAACGCCTCCTCGTGCTCGAGCGCGAGCCGGTTGACGGCCCAAGCCGAGATCGCGGGCTTGGTCAGCTTGCGGATCACGCCCGCCGCCTCGGCCTCGCCCTGCGCCTTCAGGGCCTTCGCCAGCTCGTTGCGCCGGGCGACGAACTCGGCGACGGGCGCGCTGTAGAGGGCGTCGAGGTCGTTTTCGCTGGGCGCCTTGGACATGAGAGGGTCGTGCGGAACGCCGAGGCGCGCCCGGCAACGCTGCAGGCGGTCGCCCTAATCCGGACTAATCGAAGTAGAGCGTGTACGCGATGTCGCTGAGCTCCGCGACCTCGCCACCCTGCATGCCGGTGACCATCACCGTGATCACCGAGTCGCCCTGGATCGTCCCCAGGACGAAGCTCTGGAGCGGAAATCCCTGGAAGCTCCAGTCGATCACGGCCTCGATCGCGGGGGTCACCTCGTCGCGCAGCTTCGTCTCACGCGACTCCTTGACCGTCGCCTCGCCGCCGCCGAGCTGACCGAGGCTCTCGGCGAGCGCCGGCAGCACGTCCTCCAGCGCGACGTCCGGGCCCGCCGGCGAGCGGCTGACATCGAGACGAGGAACCTGCATCGGCGATGCCGCCGTGAACAGGCTGCCGTCCTGCGGCGGCTGCTCGGCGAAGTCCGTTGGGTAGTGCACGCTGAAGCCCAGCTCCTCGTTCTGGTAGACGCTGGCTTCCCACGCCGGTGGCTCGAACGGCTTCTTCGCCGGAGCGGCCGGGGCCGCCGGGGGGACGTCGGCGGGAGCGCCGGCGGCTGCGCCGCCCGACGCGCAGCCGGCGAGCAGGAGCGCGCCGAGGATCGCCGCGGCCGTGAGCGCGGACCAACGATTGCCGGAGAGGGTTCGGACGATCGATCGGGTCATGCGAGGCTCCTGAGGACGATGCGCGGTGCTGGATTCGTACGAAGTCGAGCCGCCGACGAGCGCTCGCTGCCTGCCAAGCAACGGAGACGCTAGCACTGTAGCGGGCTCGTGGTCGTCACCACGCCCCAACGAGCCGGAGAGATCGGCGGCCGCCACGACCGGCCGCTCGAGCCTCGCCCGGATGAGCCTCAGATCTCGAGCGCCGGGGCCGGCTCCTCCGCCACCGGCGCCGCCGGTTCGGCGGGCGAATCGTCCAACAACGAGTGCACCCAGCGCGACCCGCGATAGCGGATCTCCAGCAGCAGCGTCATCAACGCGACGTGGATCACCAGGCACCACCAGGCGCCGACGAGTCCAAAACGTGGCGTCGCGTACAGCGTCGCCGGCACGAACACCAGCCAGGCGCTGCCGATGGTGACCAGCATGCTGTAGGTGGTGTCGCCCGCTCCCCTCAGCGCACCCGCGAGCAGGTTGAAGCGCAGGTCGAAGAACAGGCAGATGACCACGACCGTGAACAGCGGCCGCGCGAACGGCAGCAGGGCCTCGGCCTCCCCCTCGCGCACGAACAGCCGGATCAGCCATTCGGGCGCAGCGAGGTAGAGCACCGAGATCATGGCCGTCAGCCACAGACCGAGCCGCATGATCCGAGACGTCGCCTGCCGTGCCTTCGGCACGTCGCCGGCGCCCAGACACTGGCCCACCAGCGTGGTGGCGCCGACCGAGAGCGCCAAAGCGCTCATGAACGCCAGGCTCCACGCCTGGATCACGGCATTGGTGACCGCCATCTGAGCCTCGCCGAGGCGGGCGACCACCGCGCTGAACACGCTGATCCCGCCCATCTCGAGAAAGGTCTGGGTCGCGATCGGCAGGCTGACCAGCGACATGGAGCGCAACACCGCGCGATCCGGGCGCCAGCCCGCGCCCAGCGCGTACTCGCGACGGAAGTAACGGCTGCCCACGATGGTGGCGAACAGGAGACCGCCGATGACCAGCTGCGCGATCGAGGTGCCCAGCGCGGCGCCACGCACGCCCATCGCAGGCAGCCCCGCCTTGCCATAGATCAGCAGGTAGTTGAGGCCGCAGTTGAGGACGAGCTGGCTGATCGCGCACAGCATCGGCACGTTGGTGCGCCCCAGCCCGCGGTAGAAGTTGTCCGACACCAGGAGCAGGCACAGCCCGAGGCCGCCGAGCAGGCGGATCTGCGAATACTCGGTGGCGAGCCGCTGCAGCCCCTCGCCGGCGCCGGTCCAGCCGAACACCGTCGGAGCGACCGGCCAGCACAGACCGATCACCACCGCCGACGCAGCGGCCAGGTAGACGCCCTGCCAGAACACCACGCCGACCCGCGAGCGATGACCCGCGCCCACCGCCTGTGCGACGAACGCGCTGACGCCGGAGAGCAGGCCGAAGAAGAAGCTCAGGAACCACCAGGTGAGCAGGTTGCCCAGCCCGACCGCGCCGAGCTCGAGCACGCCGAGACGGCCGACCATCATCGTGTCGATGGCGCCCATCGCGGTATAGGAGAGCTGAGTGACCAGGACCGGCGCAGTGACTCGAACGATCCTTTGGTAGGAGATATCGATGGCGTTCATCTGTCGGTTCCTCTTCGTTTCACCTTCGCTCACGATCCTCTGGATCGCCGTGATCCGATCGGGATCTCTGCTGCCTCTCGCCTGTCTCTCGCCTGTCTCTCGCGGCGGTGGAACCGGTCGCCCTGGCGCTGGGGATCGGGTGGGCCCCCAGCCTGGATCCGAGGGGGCCAAAACGCCGAGAGCCCCGGTCCGCTTTCGCGTTCCGGGGCTCTCGGCTCGCTCGCTCTGCTGAGGAATCAGCGCGGCGAGTGGTGCGATGTTGGCTCGTGATCTACGTCGATACGGCCACCAGACCCCTGGAACACGGCACGAAATCGGCCGGACGAATCCGGACGAGTCGCGCGGTGATGTCGAAGGAGTCGGTTCGCATGGGTCTTTTGCCTCGTCGGCGCAAGCTACAGGGAGCGCAAGAAAAGGTCAACCCCCGAGCCTTCGATTCGTCGCGGAGGCGTCGGCTCGGACGGCGGCGGCCACGACGCCGTCGCGAGCGGGGTCGCGGTTCGCTTTGCGGCGCATCCGCCGTCGCCCTGCACGTCGCGTCGGCCACTCGGGACGCCGGCCGCTACGCCGGGAGACGCCGGAAGGCTTCGGCGAAGCGGGCCGCGAGACGAGGGCCGGCGCCCTCGTCCTCGTGCTTGAAGAACACGTAGGCCTCGTCCCACGCCTGCTCGCGTACCCTGCGGGCCCAGGACTCGAGCGCCGCCTGGTCGTAGGACTCGCGCCGCAACCGCAGGTAGCCCCAAGAACTGGTCGACACCAGCTCGGGCTCGGCCTGATCGTCCTCTGCGTCTTTGACCTGATGGGGATCCGCCAGGCACAGCGCGGCGCCAGCGCCGCGCAGCGTCTCGAACACCTCCTCGTCGAACCAGCTCGCGTGCCGAAACTCGAACGCGGCGCGCGCCGCCTGCGGCCACTCGTCGAGGAAGCGGGCGAGACGGGCCACGTCCTTGCGCAGGAAGGGCGGGAGCTGCACCAGGAACGGTCCACGCCGGGAGCCGAGCTGCTCCGAGGTCTCGACCAGGTAGCGCACCGCGTCCTGCGCCCCCTCGAGCCGTTGCCGGTGGGTGATCCGCTGCGACGCCTTGAGCACGAATCGGAAGCCCTCGGGAACCGCGTCGCGCCACTTGGCGAGCATCTCGGCCTTGGGCAGCCGATAGAAGGTGTTGTTGATCTCCACCGCCGGCAGCCGGCTCGAGTAGAACTCGAGCATCTTCGACGCGGGCAGGTCCTCCGGATAGAACGGACCCTTCCACTCCTTGTACGAGAACCCGGAGGTGCCGCAGAAGAGCTTCAAGGGGTGCTCAGGCCTTGCCGCCAGCTCGAAGGCCGCCGCGCCTCGTGATCCCCGCCCTGGGAATCGGGGCAGGCGCGGCGCGAGTGCCCGCTACAGAGACTTCCGCTACAGAGACTTCCGCTACAAACACTTCCGCTACAGATAAGTCTCGACCGGCGCCGGCCGGCCGAACAGGTAGCCCTGGGCGAGCTCGAAGCCGAGCTCGCCGCACACCTGCGCCTCCCCCGCCGTCTCCACCCCTTCCGCCAACGTCGCGATGCCGAGCTCGGAGACCATGCTGACCAGCCGCCCCACCATGTCGCGACGGCCCGCGGTCGCCAGGTCGAGACCCGCGATCATCTTGCGATCGAACTTCACCACGCACGGCTCGAGATCGGCCAGCTCCAGCAGGCGCGAGCGGCCGTTCCCGAAGTCGTCGAAGGCCAGCTTGACGCCGAGCTCCGACAGGTCCCGGTGCAGCCTCTTCAGCACCTCGACGTCGGTCAGTGCCAGCTCGTGGATCTCGAGCACGATCTCACGAGCGGGGAGCAGCTCGAGGATCGCGCGCGCCGAGTCGAGCAGGGAGTCGGGCTCGTCGAGCTCGACCGGGTGGAGGTTGAAGTAGAGAGTGGCCTCTGGCGAGAGCCGGCGCGCCTCGTGCGCTCCGCGCAGACGGAACATGTGGCTGAGGCGCATCTCGAGACCGAGCGTCTCGGCGAGCAGCAGCAGGGCGGTCGGCTCGACCGGGAGGTCGTCGCGCAGCCCACGGCTGAGGATCTCGAAGCCGACCCGATGCCCGTTGCCCAACCTCACCACCGGCTGGAACACGGTGGCGACCTGCTCCCTCTCGATCAGCTCGGTCATCTCGCGCCGCAGGCCGAGCGCCTGCCGCGCCCTTCGGACCTCCTCCATGTCCAGGGTCAGCGTGGTCGAGAACGAGGAGTCTTCGGAGTCGAGCTCGATCAGCCGGAACTCGTGCTCACCGAGCTCGAGGACATCCCCCTCGCGCAGGCTTCGTTCTCCTTCGAGCCTCTCGCCGTTGACGAAAGTGCCGTTCTTGCTGCCCGCGTCGCGAATCACCAGGCCGTCGTCCACCTGGACGATCTCGGCGTGCAGACCCGAGATCCCGGGGGTGAAGAGCTGGAGGTCGCAACCGTCCTGGCGGCCGATCCGAAATGGCGTCACGACGCGAGTACGCCAGTCGTTCGCCGACTCGTCGACGAAACCTTCGAGAAACCAAGCCCTCGAGATCTGTGTGCTCACCGCCCAGACATCCTCTTCGAAGCGGTGAGCGTAGCACCTTTCGCTGAGCCCCGAGCCGTCGGCGAAGCCGGTGCGACGGGCTCGTGGCGCGGCTACACTCCGCCGCCGAGGAGAACTCCGATGAGGATCGCGCTCGCTCAGCACCACGCAACCGAAGATCCTGCGGCCAACCGCGAGCGCGGCCTCGAAGCGGTGGCGACCGCGGCCGCCGGAGGCGCGGAGCTGGTGGCCTTCGCCGAGCTCGCCTTCGATCCGTTCTACCCCCAGGACGAGGCCCGCCCGGAGAGCCTGGCGGCCGCCGAGCCGATCCCAGGGCCGACCGTCGAGGCCTTCGCCGAGGCCGCTCGGCGGCACGGCGTCGTTCTGGTGCTCAACCTGTTCGAGCGCGCCGGTGAGCGGACCTACGATTCCTCGCCCGTGATCGACGCCGACGGCTCCCTGCTCGGCGTCACCCGCATGATCCATATCACCGACTACCCCTGTTTCCGTGAGCAGGGGTACTACGCCCCCGGCGACACCGGAGCCCCCGTCTACCGGACCCGCGTCGGACCCATCGGCGTGGCGATCTGCTACGACCGCCACTACCCCGAGTACATGCGAGCGCTCGCGATCGCGGGCGCCGAGCTAGTGGTGGTGCCGCAGGCCGGCGCCGTCGGCGAGTGGCCGGAGGGGCTGTTCGAGGCCGAGATGCGCGTCGCCGCCTTCCAGAACGGCTACTACACCGCGCTGGTCAACCGGGTCGGCGAGGAGCGGCGGCTCACCTTCGCCGGCGAGTCGTTCGTCTGCGACCCGGAGGGCCGGGTCGTCGCGCGCGCAGGGACAGGAACCGACGAGATCCTCTACGCCGACCTGGACCTCTCCGCCAGCGAGCGATCTCACGCTCGGCGGCTGTTCTTCCGGGATCGACGTCCCGAGCTCTACGCCGGCTGGCTGGCGCGCTGAGCCGACGGGCCGGGTCGGTCGCCGGCGCGACCGTGGCCTCCGGCAGCCGTGGCCGGCCGCGACAGTGCGCCAGGCTAGTCGCAAGCCCCGACCGCCGACGCACTCGACGTCTCGTTAACCAATCCCGGGCTCTCGGCGTCTCCTCCCTGAACGGCCGACCTCCTCCGACGGCCCCAGGAGCCCCGCCCATGGACAGCCTCCGCCGCCTCCTCCGCACCTCGCTGCGCCGTCTGCGCGCGCGCCCAGGATTCACCGCCGTCGCCGTGCTCTCCCTCGCGCTGGGCATCGGCGCCAACACCGCGATGTTCAGCGTGGTCGACGCGGTCGTGCTGCGCAGCCAGCCGTACGCCGATCCGGAGTCGCTGGTCGAGATCTACATCGACGGCAAGAGCTTCGAGTACGAGCCGCTGTCGTACCCGGACTTCCTCGACGTGCGCCGCGTCACGGGTGACCTGCTCGAAGGCGTCACCGGCGCCGGCTACACCCTGGCGCAGGCCGACAAGCGGGGAGGCGGCGTCGAGATGCTCGCCGGTGAGCTGGTGCCAGCGAACTACTTCCGGCTGCTCGGCATCGAGCCGCCGTTGGGACGCGGCTTCGAGGAGGGCGAGGACGTCGGCGAGGGGGCCTCGCCCGTCGTGGTGCTGAGCTGGGACCGCTTCGTCCAGGCGCACGGCGGCGAGCGCTCGATCGTCGGCCGCGAGATCCGGCTCAGCGGACGCGCCTACACCGTCGTCGGCGTCGCGCCGCAGAGCTACCACGGCTCGGTGCGCGGCCTGGCTCCCGACTTCTACGCGCCCATCACCATGGATGGCGCCTTCTCCCCCGACGACCGGGGGCGTCTCCAGTCGCGCACCTCCCACTGGTTCTTCGTGCGCGGCAGGCTCGCCGACGGCGTCGAGCGGGCGGCGCTCGATACCCGTCTCGCGGCCCTCGCCGCCGAGCTGAAGCAGAACGAGCCCGGCAGCTGGGACACGGCGAACGGCTTCACCACGGTCCCCACCCGGCAGGTCGTCATGAACCCCATGATCGACAAGTTCCTGTATGCCGGAGGAGCTCTCCTGATGGCGCTGGTCGTAATGGTGCTCACCATCACCTGCGCCAACCTCGCCAGCTTCCTGCTCGCACGCGCCGCCGATCAGCGCAAGGAGGTCGCGATCCGCTCGGCGCTCGGCGCGACCCGACGCCAGCTCGTCGCACAGCAGATGGCCGACGCCGCGATCCTCGCCCTGCTCGGCGGGTCGATCGGCGTCACCGTCGCTTCGGCGCTGGTCTCCCTGCTCGGCTCTCGACCGCTACCGGTGGCCATCCCGATCCGCCTCCAGGCCGCGGTCGATGCCCGGATGCTGATCTTCAGCCTCGCCGTCACGCTGCTGTCGGCGCTGCTCTTCGGCCTGGCCCCGGCGCTCCAGTCGACGCGGGTCGAAGCGGCGCCGGTGCTCAAGGACGAGGGGACCGGCGGCGGCTCGAAGAAGCAGCGGCTGCGCTCCGGGCTGGTGATCGGCCAGGTCGCGCTCTCGACGCTGCTGCTGGTGGTGGCCGGACTGTTCCTGCGCAGCCTGAGCGCGATGCAGGAGGTCGATCCCGGCTTCGCCCAGGCGCCGACCGCCATCCTCAACTTCGGCATCCCCCACAGCCATGGCGACGCCGCGCAGCGCCGAGCCTTCATCGACTCGCTCGTCGCCGAGGTCGCCTCGATGCCCGAGGTCGAGGCGGTCGGGACCATCGACAACCTCCATCTGAACGTCACCAACACCCAGTCCGTCCGGTTCAACATCGACGGACTCGAGCCTCCGGAAGGTGCCGAAGCCCACCTCGCCGACTACGCCTGGGCCGACGGGGGCTTCTTCGACGCGGCCGGAGTGCGCATCGTCGAGGGACGCCCCTTCGACAGCCGCGACCGCAGGACCCTCGAGGAGGGCGAGCGCGAGGCCGCCACCGTCGCCGTCGTTTCCCAGGCGTTCGTCGATCGCTACCTCCCGGATCGCCCCGCGCTCGGCCAGGTCCTCCATCGGCCGGACAGGGGCGACGTCGAGATCGTGGGCGTCGCCAGCGACACCATGGTGCGGCTGCTGGGCGAAGAACCCCGGCCCTTCGTCTATCTCTCCGCCGAGCAGGCGGACCAGGTCAACACGACGCTGGTGGCGCGCACCGGCGGCGACGCGACGGCGCTGGTCGCGCGGATTCTCACCCGCGCCCGGACGCTCGAGCCCGAGCTGATGGTCCTCGAGAGCCGCACGGTCGAGGACCACCTCGCGACCCAGCTCTTCCCCTCGCGCGCGCTCGCCGCCGCCTTCGTCGTCTTCGGAGCACTGGCGCTGATGATCGCGGCGATCGGTCTGTACGGCGTGGTGAGCTTCACCGTGGCGGCGCGGGCGCGCGAGATCGGCATCCGCATGTCGCTCGGCGCCTCCGCCGGCTCGGTCGTCCGGCTGCTGATGCGCGGGGGAGCGGCCCTGGTGCTGCTCGGCGGCGTGACCGGCATCGTCCTGGCGCTGGTGGTCAGCCGCGTCGCCGGCAGCCTGCTGTTCCGCATCGACACGCAGGATCCGCTGGTCTTCTTCTCGGTGCCCGCGATCCTGCTCCTGGTGGCCGGTGTCGCGACGTTGCTGCCCACGCTCCGCGCCCTGCAGGTCAGCCCGTCGAGCACGCTGCGCGCGAGCTAGCTGGTTTTCTTCCCCCCCAACCCCCAAGGGGGAGCCTCGCAAGGCGCTTCGCGCCGCTCGGGGCATCGACGAGTGGCGACACGTTCGATCGAGATCCGGCGACATGGTGCGCATGGACGCCCGGCTTCCGGCAGCTCATCGGCCGCAATCGTCGGACAGGCTGCTGCTAAGCGTCTGACGTGCCGAGCGCTGCGGCGAGCCGACACCGGGAAGCACCTCACGGCTGCGATCGGCCCTGCCGGCTCGCTCGCGCAGGATCCCTCCCGTCGCGCGGATGGACCGGCTCGCTCCATCCCGCGAACCCCAAGGTGGAAGATTTCGTATCGGCGAGCATGACGCCACGATCCCGCCCGCATCTCCCCATCCGCCCGTCTGCGCGAATCGACAGAGCCTCGCTTCGTCGAGTCCCGCTTCTCCTCGTCCCCTTTCTCCTCCTCCTCCCGACGCTCCTGGCGGCGAGCACCGCCCTCGCCGAGCCGGTCGAGGTTCCCTTCGATTCGCCTCGCTGGACGATCACAGGCGAAGGCTGGCGGGTCGAGGAGCACCTCGGGCGTCAGAGCCTCTTCCTGCCCCAGGGCATGGCCTGGCTCGACGACGTCGAGATCCTCGACGGCGCGATCGAGTTCGACGTCGCGTTCACGCCTCAGCGCGGCTTCTGCGGCGGCCTCTTCCGTCTCCAGGACCGCGGCGACTACGAGCACTTCTACCTGCGACCCCACCAGTCCGGCATGCCCGACGCCAATCAGTACACGCCGGTCTTCGACGGCGTCTCGGGCTGGCAGCTCTACCACGGCGAAGGCTACGCAGCGCCGACCAGCTACCCGTACGATCAATGGATCCACGTGCGCATCGTGTTCGACGGGAATCGCGCCGAGGTGTTCATCGACAGCGACGAGCCGGTGCTGTTCGTCGACGAGCTCAAGCGCGAGCCGCGCGCCGGCGGGGTCGGCATCGACAACAGCCTCTCTGAGGCGCACTTCTCGCGGTTCCGCTACGAGCGCATCGACCGACCGGAGCTCCGCGAGATCGCGCCTCCGGATCGTCCCGCGCCCAACGGCGCCGTCATGGGCTGGGAGGTGTCGAGCCCCTTCGAGGAGGAGCGTCTCGAGGGACGCAGCGATCTCCCCGGCGACCTCCCGGCGTCGCTCGAGTGGTCGACCCTCGCGGCCGAGCCGACCGGGATCACCAACCTGGCGCGGCTGACCGGCACGCGGCCGGGCGCGAACACCGTGATCGCGCGCATCCGCGTGCGCGCCGCCCGAGGCGTCACGCTGCCGGTGCGCTTCGGCTACAGCGACCGCGTCCGCATCTACCTCGACGGTCGAGGGCTCTACTCCGGCGACAACGGCTACCAGTCGCGCGATTACCGCTACCTGGGCACCATCGGCCTGTTCGACGTCGTCTGGCTGCGGCTCGAGCCGGGTGAGCACGAGTTGGCGTTCGCGGTCAGCGAATCGTTCGGCGGCTGGGGCATCCTGGCCGCACTGCCCACCGCAGCGGCCGGCGAGGTCGAGATCCTGCCGCCGCAGTAGCCAGGGCGTGCGCTCCTCCTTGCGGGCGAGATTCTTGCGGCCAAGGGGCTCAGCCCGCAGCGCGCCGGCCCGAGAGGAGCTGCGCCGCCAGGTAGCCACCGACCAGGAGCAGACCCACGATCAGCGCCACGGTGGCAATCGCGAACTGGCGATTCATCGTCGCGACCTCGCCCGCCAGGCGCTGGGCGGGATGCTTCGACAGATCGAGCGCGCGCACCACGACCAGCCAGCCGTCGTCCGAGACGCGCGCGAAGCCGCTGGCGTAGCCGCCGTCCATCGCCTGCCCCTCGGCCGGCTCCTCAAGCAACGGGTCGGCGAGCGGCTTCGCTCCCGACCGGCCTCGGGGCACCTCGCTCGCGGGCGCCCAGACCGGCAGCGGCGTGCCGCTCGCCCGCGACTCGTCGAACAGCGGATTTCGAGGGTGCACGACGAGCTGGCCGCGCTCGTTGACCAGCACCACGTCGAGCGCCGGCATGCCATCGGCTCCCTTCGGTCCGACCACCGCCTCCGGGATCTCGCGGATCCAGTCGGCGAAGTGGCCGAGGGTGATCGTCCCCAGCAGGATGCCGAGCGGGCGCGAACCGCTCTCGGGACCCTCGCCCGGCGGCCAGACCGGGGTCGAGACCGCGACCATCGCTTCCCCCTCCTGGGCGCGCGAGACGAACGGCTCCGAGAGGTAGGTCGAGCGGATCGGCGCGTCCTCGGGGTTGCCGCCGTGAAAGTAGTCGCGATAAGCGAAGTTCCTGCCGTAGAGGTTCTCGCTGAACGGCGCCCGCGCCCGCGAGATGCCGTCGGCGTCGGTGAACGCCATGCTGAACAGCCCGGCGCCGTTGTAGTCCTCGAGCCGCAGCTGCATCAGGACCTGGAGCGGCGCGTCACGGGCGCCCCCCCACTCCTGGGCCGCGACCATGCGCCGCAGCTCCCGGTCCGAGGCGACCCGCTCGACCGCCGCGGTCGCCGACCACAGCTCGCGCTCGAGGGCGCGCGCCACCCAGTGGGCGGCTGCCCGGTTGGTCTCGAGCACCTGGGAGAGCAGCTCCTCCTGCGAGCGGGCTACCGCCTCGCGGTAGCGCTCCGCCTGGATCCAGACCAGCGCGCCGCCGGTGAGCGCCAGCAGGGCGAGAGCGACCGCGGCCAGGAACGAGCGCCGCTCCCGGCGCCGACGCTCCTCGGCCCGCTGCGCGGCGAGGCGCGCCGACTCCTCGCGCTCACGCTCCGCGGCGAGGCGCGCGGCGCGCCGCTCAGGCAGGCTGCGGAGGCGCTCGGCCAGCTCGGTTGCGCTCGCCAGTCGTCGTGACGGATCGACGTCGACGCAGCGGGCGATGTCGTCACGGAGCTCGGGGTCGTCGATCAGCCGATCCCAGCCGTGCCCGAGCGCGCGCTGGACGTCCCCCACCGCGAGCTGGAAGAGCACCACTCCGAGCGAATAGAGGTCCGACTGGATCGTCGCCGGCTCGCCGACCAGGAGCTCGGGCGCCATGTAGGCCTGTGTGCCGCTCCCCGAGCTCGAGCGTGTGGTGGCCAGCGCCTGGGTGACGCCGGCGCGCGTCTCCTCCGCGTCCATCTCGGGCTCGATCAGCGAGCCGATGCCGAAGTCGGTCAGCCAGACCCGCGGCGCACCGTCCTCGATCGCGAGCAGGATGTTGGCGGGCTTGACGTCCTTGTGGAGCACGCCGACGCTGTGTGCGGCGGCCAGCGCGTCGGCGACCCTGGCCGCGATCTCGAGCCGCTTGGCGAGCGGGATGTCGTCGAGCGAGCGGTCTCCCTTCGCCCAGTCCGCGAGGCTGCCGTCGCCGTGGTACTCGGACTCCAGGAAGTACGGCTGATCCTCGATCTGCCAGTCGAGCAGCCGAGCGATGTCGGGGCGACCGCCGAGGCTTCGCTGGAGCAACCGGAACAGCGCGACCTCGCGCTTGAGCGCGCGCAGCTGCTCGGCCTCGAAACAGAACTTGAAGGCGCGCCGCGTGCCGAGCCCGCGATGCTCGGCGAGCCACACCTCGCCGAAGCCGCCGGAGCCGAGCGGGGCGCGCAGCTCCCATCCGGGCCGCGTCGGGATCTCCTGGCCGATCGCGGGCCGCCAGCCGAGGATCTCCTCTTCCTCGGGCACCACCGCGCGCCGGCCGCGACCGGAGTCCGGCGGCGGCTCGAGCGGGGACAGCCCGGCGATCCCCACCTCGAACACCTCGAAGGGGTCCTCGGAGCCGGGCAAGAGATAGGCGCCGTGCGCGCGCCACTCGATCCCGCGGCGCGCCTCGCCCGTGCCGCCTCTCGTGTCCTCTGCCAACTCCTGGCCCGGCTCCGCGCTCGCGCGGCCCTGCGTGTCTTCGCTCGACTCTCCGCTGTGTCCGCCCACGCCGGCGGCCGCCGAGCCACTCGCGGCCTCGGCCTCCCGCTCGAGGAACTCCCGACGCGCAGGGTCGAACGCCGCGGCGCTCGACAGGATCTGATTCGGCAGCGCCAGCGCCGTGAGCCGGCCGGCGATGCGCAGCGTCCTCGTGGGGTCGCCGCCACCTCCCCCGAGCCGCCCGCCGATCATCACCACGTCGCCGAGATGGATCGCGACCCGCGCCGCGCCGCCCTCCCGCCGGCAGACCTCGACCAGCGCCAGCGCCGCACGCACCGCGTCGGCGGGCACGTCGAAGGTCGCCAGCCGGGTCTGCTCCCCGACCTCCTCGAGGTCGGCGGGCGCCGACTGCGCCAGGCCGTTGTGATCCGAGACCGCTCGGCGCAGCGCGCTCTCGAGCTCTTCGAGCCGATCGTTGCCGTCCCCCTCGAGCTCGACGTAGAGCACGGTCTGGAACAGGCGCCGCACCAGGTTCGGCTTGGAGGCGCTGCTCAGCGATCGTGAGGTCCCGGTCACGCGCTCGGAGAGCCGACGCAGCTCGTCCGACAGCTCGTCGCTGCTCGGGTAGCGGTGGGTGCGGTCCTTGACCAGGCAGCGCTCGAGCAGGGGCCACAGCAGCGCCTTCTCGCCCGACTGGAAGGGTTCGGGCGACGGCTCCTCGCGGACCATCCTGGCGATCATCTCCGGGAGGGTCTCGGCCGCGAACGGGTGCACGCCGGCGGCGAGCTCGTAGAGCATCGTGCCGAACGAGTAGAGGTCGGAGCGTGGATCGACCGGCTTGTTTTGGAGCTGCTCCGGAGACATGTACTGGATCGTCCCCAGCATCATTCCGGCCTCGGTCTCGGCCTGTGTCGGCGCGCTGGCGAGCAGCGAGTCGGTGCCCGTGATCTTGGCGAATTTGGCCAAGCCGAAATCGAGCACCTTCACCCGCCCCTCGGGGCTGACCATGATGTTGCTCGGCTTGAGGTCGCGATGCACGATGCCGCGCCGGTGCGCGGCGGACAGCGCGTCGGCGACCTGGACCGCGACCTCGAGCACGTCGGCGAGTGCGGGAGTCCCCTGCCACAGCCGATCGAGGGTCGTTCCCTCGACGCGCTCCATGGTCATGAACAGCACGTCGTCGTGTTCCTCGACCGAGAAGACGGTGACGATGTTCGGGTGATTCAGTGCCGCGATCGCCCGCGCCTCGCGTTGGAAGCGGGAGCGCCGGTCGTCGTCCTCGGCCATCGAGGGCGGCAGCACCTTGAGGGCGACGCGGCGCCCGAGCCGCTCGTCCTCGGCGAGGTAGACAGCACCCATCCCCCCCGCGCCGAGCTTCTCGAGCACGTTGTAGTGGGCGATGCGGGTGCCTTCCATGGCGTTGGCCGTCGACTCCTCCGCAGACGTCCCGTTCTGGTCGGCGCCTCCGCCGACGCGGATCCCCGAGTCCCCGGATCTTACCGGCCGACGAACGGCGAGCTCGACCCCTGCCAGCCCGTTTGCCAGAAGCCCGAGGCCGAGCGTTCCCCATCGATCGATCGCGCCTCGCTCGGTCGTCGGCCTGGCCAGAGTCCCCCGCCACGAGGCCTTCCGAACCGGGAACCTGGGCCTCGTCTGCCAGCAGCCGGAGCGCGCGGCTTCGCCATCGCGCCGCACGGGCGGCTGCTCATCGTCCGCGGCGCCCGCGAGGCCGGGGCCGGAGCGGCCGCATCCGCGTGGCGGTGGGCTGGACGAGCGAGCAGGCGCTCGATCCGGGCAGCCGCTGAGAGGACCGACGAGAGCGCGCGAGAGTGCGAAGGGCGGCTCGGGCCGCCCCCTCAATCTCGTGCCGGGCCGCGACGCTCGGGCGCCGCAGTGAGTTAGACGGACTCGTCGAGGAACGGCTTGAGCTTGCCCGCCCAGTTCGGCTGGCGCAGCTTGCGCAGCGCCTTCGACTCGATCTGACGGATGCGCTCGCGGGTCACGTTGAACGACTTGCCGACTTCCTCCAGGGTGTGCTCGGAGCCCTCGCCGACGCCGAACCGCATGCGCAGCACGAGCTCCTCGCGCGGGGTCAGCGAGCGCAGCACGTCGCTGGTGGTCGATCGCAGGTTGGCCGAGATCACCGAGTCGACCGGCGACAGGGCGCTCTTGTCCTCGATGAAGTCGCCGAGGTGGGAGTCCTCCTCCTCGCCGACCGGGGTCTCGAGCGAGATCGGGGCCTGCGCGATTTTCATGATCTTGCGCACCTTCGACGCCGGCAGGTCCATCTGCTCGCCGATCTCCTCGGCGGTGGGCTCGCGGCCGAGCTCCTGCACCAGCGAGCGGCTGGTGCGGGTGAGCTTGTTGATGTTCTCGATCATGTGCACCGGGATGCGGATGGTGCGCGACTGGTCGGCGATGGCGCGCGCCACCGCCTGCCGGATCCACCAGGTGGCGTAGGTCGAGAACTTGTAGCCGCGCCGGTACTCGAACTTCTCCACCGCCTTCATCAGGCCGATGTTGCCCTCCTGGATCAGATCGAGGAACTGGAGCCCGCGGTTGGTGTACTTCTTGGCGATCGACACCACCAGCCGGAGGTTGGCGACGATCAGCTTCTCGCGCGCTCGCTCGCAGAAGGCCTCGCTCTGGCGCACCTTGGCGACCAGCGCCAGGATGTCGCCGTGCGAGGCCCCGAGCCTGCCCTCGAGGTCCTTGAGCTTCATCCGGTACTTCTGGATGCGTCGCCGGTGGAGCTGCTGGAGCTCCTCGTTGCCCTCCCGGCGCAGCGCGGTCTGGGCGCGCACGATGTCGCGCTCGTAGCTCGCCAGCTCGCGCTCGATCTCCTTGATGTAGTCGATGACGCGGTTGCGCGACTGCGCGGTGAAGTCGATGTCGACGATGGCGACCGCCACCTTCTCCTCGATGCGGTCGATCTGCCGCTCGATCTCCTGGTAGCGGGCGCCGCGCGGGCTGTAGCGCTTCTGCTGCCGCTTGTACTTCTCGATCTCGGCGCCGAGCTTGACGATCTCCTCGAAGCGGGCGAGCGCCTTCTCGATGTTGGCGCGACTGCGCTCGTCGAGGCGGCCCTCGAGACCGTCGGCCTCGAGCAGGTCGCGCACCGCGATGCGGATGCCGCGCCGCTCGGCGATCGCGTTCATCACCAGGAGCTGGCGCAGGATCGCGGAATTCGATCCGAGCGCCTGGTAGGTCAGGCGCTCGCCCTCCTCGAGCTCGCGCGCGATCTCCACCTCGCCCTCGCGGTCGAGCAGCGGCACCGTGCTCATCTCGCGCAGGTACATGCGCACCGGATCGCTGGTGCTGCCCTGTTCGACGACCGGAACCGGCGCGGCATCCTCCTCGGCCTTCTCGAGGTCGAGCTCGACCTCGTCCTCGCGCGTCTGATAGCAGACGGGACGGTCGATGACCGAGATGTCGAGGTCGATGAAGCGGTTGGAGACCTCCATGAGATCCTCTTCGACCGCTACCAGCTCGGTCGGCAGCAGATCGCGGATCTCGTCGTAGAGGAGATATCCCTTCGACCGGCCGAGCTCGACGAGCTGGCGGACGGAGGAGTAGCGCTCTTCGATGGGTCGCGAGGCCTTCGGGGTCTTGATGGCTACAGTCAACGGACTCTCCCGTAACGAGAAGTGTCTGCGCGCGGCACGGCAGGCCGCCCGCTGGCGGGCTCTGGAGCTAGACGCTGGAACCGAGGAGTTTCTTTCACGCGCCGAACGGCCCGCTGTCGCTCGGCCTCCGGTCGGCGTCTGGGGTCGAGCGCTACCGAAGGGATGGGCGTCATCGGTGGATCCGAAGGGTCAGGCACTTCGAGCATGAACAGGCAAGGACTTGGCAAAGGGTCGTGCGGTTCTGGGCGAGGACCGCGCCGGTGGACGCGAACCGCGAGCGAACTCTCCGTGGGAGACCAAGGCGACGGCACCGCCCCTCTCTGTCAAACGAGGAACGATGTCAAACGAGGAACGATCGATCTCACCGCCATGTGCAACTGCTCGCGGTGCGGCCCGATCGCGCCCGCTCTCGTCTGAACGCCCGCACCCAATCGCGTTCCGACGATCGACCCCCGCCGACACGACCCACTGGTCGCCGACGGCGATCTGCTCATGTCCTCGAGGCGCCTGCCTGGGCCGCTCGTCGCTCGCGAGCCCCGTACGACGGGGTGTGCGTCCTGCGGTGCCTTCGAGGTCATCAGGAGGGCGTCGCGTCCGACACCCTGACCCTACGAACCCGCTCCCGAGGCCGCCTATTCCGCTTCCAGCACGAGCAACCGGCCGGCCGGCCAGCCCGCTCCGCGATGATCTTAGCACGACTGGTTCCAGCTCCGGAAGACGGAGCCGGCAGGGGCTGACGTTCTCCCGGCTCCACCTCGAGCTGAGGAGCGCGCCAAGCGCGCGAGCCGAAGCGAGAGACGTTGAGGCGCGCTGAGCCTGCGATGCGGGCCCAGCCCAGCGCCTTCGGCGCGCGCGGGAACCGCCGTAGAACCGGATCCCGAGGACCCGGACAGCCTCCTCGCCTCGAAGATGCGACCAGCACGTTCAGAGCTAGGCCGGCAAGGCGCGCTCGAGGATCGCTTCGAGATCGCTGCCCTCCGGCAACGTCCCGAACAAGCGTCCTCCCTCCCCCAGCCGCGCCGCGCAGAAGGCATCGGCGATCGCCGCCGGGGCGAAGCGCACCAGGAGCGACGCCTGCAGCGCCAACGCCATCCTCTCCACCAGACGCCTCGCCCCCGCCTCGAGGTCGCCGGGGGCCTCGAGCTCCCGCCGCAGCCCGTCGACCTCCCGGTCCAGCCGGGAGTCGCTCCCGCCCGCGCGTTCGAGCTCGGCGAGCAGAGCCTCTCCGGTCTCCGGCTCGCGCGCGAGCGCCCGCAGCACGTCGAGGCAGACGACGTTGCCCGAGCCCTCCCAGATGGCGTTGACGGGCGCCTCCCGGTAGAGCCGCGCGAGGTTCGCCTCCTCGACGTAGCCGTTGCCGCCGAGGCACTCCATCGCCTCGCCGATCATCTGCGGCGCGCGCTTGCACACCCAGTACTTGCCCACCGCGGTGGCCAGCCGTGCGAACGCGCGCTCCTCACCGGCGCTGGCGGTCTCGCCCGCGCCGGCGTCGAAGGCCTGAGCGAGCCGCAGCATCAGAGCGGTCGCGGCCTCCGACTCGAGCGCCAGGTCGGCGAGGACTCGCCGCATCAACGGCTGCTCGACCAGCCGCCGCCCGAACGCTGCACGGTGGCGCGCATGGTGCATCGCCTGCAGGAGCGCCTGGCGCATCAGCCCGGTGCTGCCGCTCACGCAGTCGAGACGGGTGTGGTGGACCATCTGAACGATCGTGGGAATGCCCCGATCCTCGGGACCCACCCGGCGGGCCCAGGCCCCGCGGTACTCGATCTCGCTCGACGCGTTCGAGCGGTTGCCGAGCTTGTCCTTGAGCCGCTCGAGGTGCAGCGCGTTGCGGCTGCCGTCGGGACGCCGGCGCGGCACCAGAAAACAGGTCGGCGGTGCCCCCTCCCGCGTCTTCGCCAGAGTCAGGAAGGCGTCGGACATCGGCGCCGAGCAGAACCACTTGTGGCCCATCAGCTCGTACTCGTCTCCGCCGATCTTGCGCGCCCGCGTGGTATTGGCGCGCACGTCGCTGCCCCCCTGCTTCTCGGTCATCGCCATGCCCACGGTCGCCGAGCGCTTGTCGGCGGCCGGCAGCGGGCGGGGGTCGTACTCGGTCGAGTGCACGCGCGGCTCCCACTCGGCGGCGACCGGGGGCTCGGCGCGTAGCGTGGGCACGCACGCGTAGGTCATGCTGATCGGGCAGCCGTGCCCCGCCTCGACCTGCGAGAGGATCGAGTGCATGGCGCTGCGCGCCGCCTGAGCGCCCGAGCGCGGCTCGATCCAGGGGAGGGCGTGGACCGCGTGCGCCATCGAGAGCGACATCAGCTCGTGCCAGGCCGGATGGAACTCGACCTCGTCGATGCGGTGGCCGAACCGGTCGAAGGCGCGCAGCTCGGGCTCGTGCCGATTGGCCTCGCGCCCGAGACTCATGGCGCGTTGGGTCCCCATGTCCAACGCGTAGCCGCGCACCCGGCCCTCGGCCCAGGCGGCTCCGGCGCGCTCGAGCCCCTCGCGCAACGCCAGGTCGCACTCGAAGAGATCGAGGTCGCCGAGCGGCGGCGGCTGGTTGGTCACCTGGTGGGTCACCTCGCCGCTCGCGTCGGTGACCATCGCCGCACGTGCTCCCCGCTCGCTTCGCGAGCCGAGCTCGCTGTCGACGCGCACCATGTGGAGGAGTCTAGCCCGGACGACTCACGAGGATCGTCGCGAGGGCGCGCCATCGCACTCCTGGCCATGCACGACGGGTTCCGGCCGGGACGACGACAGGGCGGCGCCGAAGCGATAGAATCTCCCGATTCCGTCGACCTGCGAAGCTGACCGAGCCTCGGAAGAGATCTCGAACGCCATGACGTCCAGGGAGGACCTCGAGCGGGAGCTCGCCGAAACACGCGAGCACGTTCGGACGCTGCGACGGGCCCTGGCCCGGCGGGGGGATCCGCCCGACACCGAGCTGCGGGGCGGGGTCTCGGTGGGACTCTCCGAGCGAGAGGCCCTGCTCGCCGACGCCGAGCGCATCGCCCACCTCGGGAGCTGGGTCTGGAACGTCGGTCCCGACACCGTGTTCTGGTCCAACGAGCTGTTCAGGATCCTGGGCTACCACCCGGACCGCGACGAGGCTTCGAGCCAGGCGTTCTTCGCTCGCGTGCACCCCGATGACCTCGAGCGAGTCACCGAGACCGCGCAGCGCGGGGTCGAAACGGGCATCGCCGAACGGATCCACTACCGCGTCCTGCACCCCGACGGCAGCATCCGACACGTGCAGATGGACGGCGCCATGATCTTCGACCACGACGGCTCGTTGCGCCGGGCCGTCGGCACCGTCCTCGACGTCACCGAGCAGGTGCGCCTGCAACAGCGTCTCGCCAGCGCCGAGAAGCTGGAGGCGATCGGACGGCTCGCCGGCGGCGTTGCGCACGATCTCAACAACCTGATGATGGTGGTGTCGGCGATCAGCTCTCAGCTCGAGCGCGAGGCTCCCGCCGCGGCCGGCGAGCTCCAGCACGCAGTCGAGGCGGCGAGCCTCCTCACCCAGCGGCTGCTCTCGGTGAGCGGGCGCGCTCAGCTCGAGCCGCAGCCGATGGCCTGCAACGACCTGGTCGCCGAAGCGCTCGAGAAGATGGTCGTCCTGCTCGGCGATCGGGTGGCGCTGGTGGATGACCTGCAGGCGGAATCGGCCGAGCTCGAGGTCGACTCCCATCAGATGGAGCTGGCGTTGCTGAACCTCCTGATCAACGCGCGAGACGCGGTGACGGACGGCGGCACCATCGTCGTGCGGACGCGGCTCCTGGACCAAGACGAGGTCGAGATCGGCATCGAAGACGACGGCGCGGGAATGAGCGCCGACGTCGAGGCTCGGGCGTTCGAACCGTTCTTCACCACCAAAGGAGAGGGGCGCGGAACCGGACTCGGGCTGGCCCTGGCGCGCGGCACCGTCGAGCGGCACGGCGGCGCGATCACCCTCGACACGCGACCGGGGTGCGGGACCCGGATCACGATCCGGTTGCCTTGCCGGCGGTTGGCGAAGTGCGAGGGTGCGAAGTCTGTTCGGGAACAGGAGTCCGCCGCGCGGCTGCGGGTCCTGATCGTGGACGACGAGCCGTTGGTCCGCGGCGCGCTCCGCCGGCTGCTCGAGGCCGAAGGGCATTCGGTCGAGGAGGCCTCCTGCCCATCGGAGTGCCTGGCGCTCGCCGCGCACCACTCGCGGTCTCTCGACCTCCTGGTCTGCGACCTGGTGATGCCCGAGATGCTCGGACCGGCTCTGGTCGCCGAGCTCCGCGAGCGGCGCACCTGCCCCGGCCGCGTCCTCTTCGTCACCGGCTACGGCTCGTCCGCCGAGTCGATGCTGCAGCCGGGCGACGTCGTCCTGGCCAAGCCGTTCCGGCCTCAGGACCTGCGCTCCGCGATCGTGGAGACGACGGCGGCGGCGCGGGAGCGATAGCGTCGCGCGTCGCGCGTCGCCCGCCGGCCCCGCTCGGTTCCGCATCTCGGCCGCCCCGGCTCGTGGTCGATCCACGCTGGCAGGCGTCGAGCGCGTGGAACCGGCGCGAGCTCCACGGCGGCCCGAACCCTCGCGGCGGTTCGGATCGTGCCTGCACCGTCGCCACGTCGACGAATGGCGGCCGTCTCGACCAGCTCACCCGACCCTCCGCCCTGATCCCGAACCACCGGCCAGCCGCGGTGCGCGGACGATTCGGGCCCCGCTGTTGCGATCTACACGACTCGCGTAGGCTCCTCTCGACGACGCAGTGGGTATCGTTCTCGACGGATCGTGCTTCACGGAAATCCTCACAGACGCGACCCTAAGGGGCATCGAAATGCCGACCGACCTCCGCAGGGCCTTCGCCTCGACGTCCGCCGGCTCGCGACGCGGCCTCCTCGCCGTCTCGATCGCCCTGCTGCCGATCTCTCCAGCCGCCGCACAGACTGCGCAGGAGCCTCGGGACGCAGGGCGGCCCGCCCAGCTCCTCGCGGTCCGAGACCACCTCGAGTCGCTCGGCTACGACGCGTCCTTCGACCGGGACGGCGACGTCGCCGCCGAGCACGAGGAGCACTGGAACTCCTACGTCAAGGAGTACCGTGGCGGGCTTCTGATGCTCGCGCTGATCGACGTCGGGGCGACCGAGGACCGGATGAGCGCGTGTCACCGTTGGGCCAACGCGCTGAACTCCGAAGCGCGGCTGGCGCGTTTCTACTTCAACGACAGACGATCTCTCGTGCTCGAGGCCTGGCTGGGGGGCGAGTACGAGAAGAGCGCCTTCGGCACGTTCGTCGAGGCGTGGCAGGAGGACGGCGCCCTCGTCGGGCTCTCGCACGAAGCGGCGGATGGCTGTCGCGGGGACTGAGGCGGCGGCTGCCCGAGAGCGAGAGCGAAAGAGAGACCGAGAGAGACGAGCGAGCAAGATGAGCGAGAGCGACGACGATCCTCGCCCCGAGCCCGCCGCCGGGCCCTACACCGACGAGGAGATCGACCGCGAGTTCCTGCGCACCCAGAGGTCGGACGCGCTGCACGTCATCACCCGGCTGGCGATGCTGACGCTGGTCTTCTGGTTCATGGGGCGCGGAATCCTGGTCCACGATCTGAGCGCCGGGTTCCTGCTGCTGCCCCTCGCGTTGGAGCTGCTGCTGGTCATGTGGGTCGGCCTCCTGCTGAGCCGGCTGGTGGTCGACTGCGAGCTCTTCGCCGCGACCGCGAAACCGGGTCTGGTCGTGTTCTGGACGGTGCTGATGTTCGCGATCATCTCCATCGTCCTGGCCGTGGACTCTGGCACCTTCAGCCTGGCCAGGATCGGACCGGGCTGGCTCTCCGGCTGGCGGACCGTGTTGGAGACCGGGCTGATCTGGGCCCTGGTCGTGGAGGTGTTGGGGCTGGTGCTCGCGACCGTGCCCGAGGTCCGGCGCTGGCGTCGGGTCGGCGGACCGTTCGTCTGGACCTCCGTCTTCGATGTCGGCGTTCGCTTCGCCGTCGTGCTCCTGATCGGCTTCGTCGCGTTCTTCCTGATGGTGATCCTGGCCGACGGACCCGGCGAATGGCTGCTCGACGAGCCCCGGCGCACTGCCTGGTTCGTCTGGGGCTTCCTGCTGTGCGTCGAGCTCGGCGGGCTTGTCCTCGGCGTCAAGATGCACCAGGACCTCAAGCGAAAGGCGCTGGAGCCCGCCCAAGCTCCGGCCGCCGCCTGATGACGATGCCGGGAGCCACTCGATCCGACGTTGAGCGAGGCGTCAGGACGCCCGCCTTCGTCGTCGGCATCCTGGTTCCTCTGGCCGCGGCCGCCGCGCTCGCCGGGCAGCCGGACGCCCCCCGCCGCTCGACCGGCGCCGTTCCGGCGCTCACCCCGGAGGTCCAGACCGCCGAGTGGGCCCAGAGCTGGTGGATGCGACGGCACGAGCAGAAGCTGGCGGATCTCGCGGCCAGGGCGGAGGTCGAGCTCGTGATGATCGGCGACTCGATCGTCCACGGCTGGGAGGAGGCCGGGCAAGACGTCTGGGAGCAGTACTACGGCGACCGCAAGGCCTTCAATCTCGGCTTCGCCGGGGACCGTACCGAGCAGGTCCTCTGGCGGCTCGCGAATGGCGCCGTCGGCGGCATCCAGCCGAAGCTGATCGTCCTCATGATCGGCACCAACAACACGGGGCATCGCCAGGATCCTCCGGCACAAACGGCAGCCGGGATCCGCTCGATCCTCGACGACCTGCAACGACGCCTGCCGTCGGCCCGGATCCTGCTGCTCGCGATCTTCCCGCGAGAGGCGAACGCCAGCCAGGAGCTGCGCAGGCTCAACGACGAGGTGAACCGGGAGATCGCGCGCTACGAGGACGGCGAGAGGATCTTCTTCCTGGACCTGAACGACGCCTTCCTGGACGCCGACGGCACGCTCTCGGAGGAGATCATGCCCGACCTGCTGCACCCCAACGAACGGGGTTATCGGCTCTGGGCGGAGGCAATGGAGCCGACGATCCAGCGTCTGCTCGGCGAACGCTAGGCTTCCACGGAATCGGGTGCGGCTGGTCCAGGTGGTCGCGAACCTCCGCGGCGCGCCGGAGCGGCTTCAGTACCGCAGGAGCGCTGCCACGTTGCCGGCCCGCACCAGCCCCTCGATCGGGTCGACGAAGTCGACCGAAGCGCCCGTGAGCTGTGCCTGCTCGACCAGCTTCTCGACCAGGTCGAGCCGGAACAGGCTGTCGCCGTTCGTCTCGCAGTAGCGGCAGGCGTCCAGCTCGCCGGGCATCACGTTGTCGCACTCGCGGCAGTGGACGCCCGGCAGCGTGACGTCGCGGATCACGGCGATCGTCTCGACCCTGCCGTCCTGCAGCGCGGACCAGACCTCCTCGCCGCCGATCGCGGCCAGATCGTGCGCCAAGGCGTCGCCACAGATGCGCGTCCAGAGGTCGGCCTCCTCCTGCCGCTCCCGCTCGAAGAAGAGGCGGAACGCCTCCTCCATCAGCTGCTCCTCACCCTCCTTCACGCTCACCTGCTCCTCGCCCACCACCTTCTCGGCGACGCTCGAGGGCAGTTGCTCCCGGATCTCCCGCAGCGCTTCGGCCGAGCCGAGGAGTACCACGCGCGAGAACTCGACCTCCTTCTCGAGCCTGGCGAGCGCCTCCCCCACCTCCTTGGCGTAGTGGAGCAGCTCGTTGTCGCGACGGCGCTGATAGCGCTTCTGCGACCAGCCGCCGACCTTGACCCGGTTCTTCACGTCGGCGCGCACCGAGTCCTCTTCGCGCGGGGTGCCGTCGGCGACCAGGAAGACGCGCGCCCCGCTGTTGTCGGCGGCCACGACCACGAAGGTCTCGTATTCTTCCTGGAGCTCCGCGAGCGGGCGAATGTAGGGGCAGTCCCCCACCCGCACCAGATCGGGCGGCGACACGTCCAGGGGATACCCCTCGAAGAAGTCGAGGGCGTACGAGGCGAACACCGCGAGCCCTTCGGAGTCGAAGGTGTGCGATTCCAGGGAGCGTTCGATGAGCGCGAGGCTCTGCTCGAAATTCTCGAGCTCCTCGGGCCGGTCGCGGAGGAAGTTGCGCACGCGCTCGGCCCGATCGTCGATCTTGCACATCGACTCGGGGCTCGAGAGGTAGAGGCTGACGAAGGCGCGTTCGGGGCACTGGCGCTCGGCGAGCTTGCGCAGATCGATCTTCTGGAGCAAGGGAACTCCTGGTTCGGGCGAACGTGGTCGGGAGATCGAGACGGAGCCGGCAGCGCGGCCACACCGGCGACCGACGAGGAAGCAAGCCGCACGCCAACCCGCCGTGCGCGGCGGCTTCCGCGCGCCGTCCGTGGAGCCGGCGGGGTCGGGCAACCCGCCCGCGGCCTCCGACTCGCGCCTCGCCCGCGGCGCTCGTTGGAGAGTGGTGACCACCACGAGCCCGCTACGTCTCGAAGGCTCTCAGAACTGCATCATCTCGCTGGCCGCGATCTTCCATCGCTTGCGGCTCACCCGCTCTGCGACCATTTCGGTGGTCGCAGCATCCTCGCCTTCGCCGAAGCGGACGACGAGGGTGGCGCGGTCCTTGCCGTCCGCGCGCACTTCGGTGACGGCGGCAGTGCGCGGCATCTGGGCGATGGCCCAGTCGACGAAGAGGCCAAGCGCCTTCTGGTCGCCAGCCATCTCGGTTTTCCAGGATGTCAGGAGCTCGCCGTTCATCGAGTCCTCGAGCGCCTGCCAGTCGCAGCCGGCGAGCGCCTCGTAGAAGGTGCGAAACGCGTCGAGCGGTCCTCCCGGCTCGCCCGACACCGTGACCGGGCCGAGGTCCGTGCAGGGGTCGAACCTCTGGGCGTCGACCTGGAGATCGAAGGAGACGGTGTGACCCTCGATCTCGGTAGCAACCATCGAGATCCGCCCGACGGCTCGACTCTCGTCCAGGGTCTCCATCTCCACCACCATCGCCTCGGGCTCGAGCTCACCCCCGAAATTGGGCGGATAGTGGGAGTGCAGGAGGCGGCTGATCCACTCCCTGGCCGCCTTGCCGGTCTTCGGGTCGAGCGCCAGGAAGAGCCCGGCGCCCTCCTCCTGAAAGAGCGCGTAGACGGTCTCCGCGTCGGCCGGCGCGGTGGCCACCGTCAGCCACATCTCGCGCACGCCTTCCTCGTAGTGGGCGTGCGACAGCGCGAGCTCCTCGCCGTCGATGGTCACCGTGCCGGAGACGGTGCTCGGACCCGCCGCGACGGCGCTCGCAGACAACCAGGCCATCGCGACGACGGTGACCGCAGGACCCGCGGGGCGTCGGGGGAATCTCATGTCGCTCTCCTTGCCGAGGCCGATGACTGCGGCTCTCGGATCGTTCGTGTCTCTCGGAGGAGCCCAACGTGTCGCGGGAGGTTCTGCGCACACCCTACATTGCCTCGGACATTGCCTCGGACATTGCCTCGGCGACGACCGTTCCACGGGGTCGCCACCTCCGCACACGCGCTGCAACCCGGCCCCGGCGGCGCCGTATACTGTTGTTCCTAGGTATAGAATCAACGGCGTCGAGCACGACGCGTGGACAGGGAGACAGGATGGAGATCTTCGAGGAGGGCGAGAGCGAGACGCCGAGCTCGTCCCGCCGCACACAGGTCGACTCGCTGCAGGGCACTCTCGGCGCGATGGTCCTCAAGTCCCTGTCGCGCGGCCCGCTCCACGGCTACGCCATCGCACGGTGGATCGAGGGGATCGCGGGGGACCAGCTCCTGGTCGAGGAGGGTTCGCTCTACCCCACGCTGCGCCGGCTCGAGCAGCGGGCCTGGGTGACCTCGCGCTGGGCGGTGTCCGAGACCGGCCGCAAGGTGAAGCTCTACCGGCTGACGACCGACGGCGCGCGTCAGCTCGACGCCGAGGTGACGCGCTGGCGCAGCTTCGCGGCGGCAGTGAGCCGCGTGCTCGAGGAACCGGGAGGTGCCACGTGAAGCACGACGAGGAGCGCCCCACGTACGAGGAGCGTGGCGACGCCGACGCGGAGCTGGAGTTCCACCTCGCGATGAGCGAACGCCGGCTGCGTGAAGAGGGCCTCGACCCGGCCGCCGCCGCCCGCGAGGCGCGTCGCCGGTTCGGCGATCGGGACCGGGTGCTGTCCGAGTGCCGCCGGCTGGACCGCCGGCTGGCGCGCAGCGAGCGCCGCAACGACGCCCTGACGGATCTCCGAGGCGACGTCCGTTGCGCGCTGCGCTCGCTGCATGCGAGCCCCGGCTTCACCGTGACCGTCGTCGTCACCCTGGCGCTCGCCATCGGCGCCACCACTGCGCTGTTCTCGCTGGTGCGCGGTGTCCTGCTGCAACCGCTCGACTACCGGGAGCCGGGCTCGATCGCGCTGCTGTCGAGCACCTATCCCGAGCGCGGCTGGAGCGGGATGCCGCTGCCCCAGGGCCTGTTCCAGGAGCTGCGCGAAGGCGGCGAGGCGATCGAAGAGCTCGCCGTCTACCGATCCCAACGCGCCACGTTGCTGTCCTCGCTCGAGCCGCGGCGACTGCGCACTGCGGCGGTCTCGCAGAACCTGCTGCGTGTTCTCGGCGTCGAGCCCGCCCTCGGCCGCGGGTTCCAACCCGACGACTCGTCGAGCGACGGCGGACCGTGCCTGATCAGCCACCGCCTCTGGCGCAGCGAGCTGGGCGGCGATCCCGGGGTGCTCGGGCGCACCCTCCGGCTCGAAGGAGACGTCGGCCCCTGCCAGGTGATCGGCGTGCTGCCCTCGGGTTTCGCGTTCCCCGAGGCGGAGACGGATCTCTGGCGGCTCTACCGTCTCGACCCCGGAGAGGATCTCTGGAGCTCGTGGTTCCTCACCGGGGTGGCCCGCATCGCCCCCGGCGCCGATCTGGCGGGCGCACGCGAGGCCGCCCAGGCCGAGCTCGACCGGCTGACCGAGGGCTGGCGCGACCGTCTCCCCTTCGGCGGCGGCTGGAGTTTCGTGCTGACGCCGATCACCGAGACGGTGGTCGGCGAGGTCGCGCCGGCGCTGTGGGTGCTGTTCGGGGCGGTCGCGATGGTCCTGCTGATCGCATGCATCGACCTCGGCGGCCTGCTGCTGGCCCGCACCATCCAGCGCGCAGACGACCTGGCGGTGCGCTCGGCGCTGGGCGCCAGCCGCTGGCGCCTCGCCCGCCAGCTCCTCGTCGAGATCCTGGCGGTCTGCGGCCTCGGGGGCGCGGCCGGCCTGGTCCTCGCCCACCTCGCCGTGCGCACCTTCCGGGCGCGGCCGCCGGTCGACCTGCCCCGCCTCGAGGAGGTGAGGACGGACCCCTGGGTTCTCGGGTTCGCGCTCTCGGTCACGATCCTCTGCGCCCTGCTCGCCTGGATCGCTCCGCTGATCCAGACGCTGCGCGGCCGGATGCGCTGGAGCTCACGCAGCGGCGTGGCCGGCTCACGCACTCGCTCCCGCCTGCGCGCCTCGTTGGTGGTCGTCGAGGCGGCGCTGACGGTGGCGCTGCTGGTGGGCACCGGCCTCCTCACGCGCAGCTTCCTCGCCCTCGCCGCCGTCGACCCGGGTTTCGACGTGGGCGGTCGCACCGCGGTCCGGCTCGAGCTGCCGCCGGCGCGCTACGACGGCGAGGACGCGCAGCGCGACTTCTATGCGCAACTGCTCGAGCGGGTCGCGGCGCTGCCGCCGGTCGCGGCCGCCGGCCTCACCACCGGGCTGCCGCTGCGAGGCGTGGCCATCATCGACCGTCTCGCGATCGAGGAAGAGGGGGCAGGAGGCGACGACGAGCACCGCCCCGAAGTGGCGATCGACGCGGTCTCGCCCGGCTACTTCGAGACGATCGGCGTGCCGCTGCTGGAGGGGCGGATGTTCGACGCGCAGGATCGCTCCGGTGGGTCCCGCGTGGCGATCGTCAACGACGAGATCGCACGCCGGCACTTTCAGGGCGCCTCACCGATCGGCCGGCGGCTGCTCGGCGCCGACGACGAGACGCCGCTCACCATCGTCGGCGTCGTCGGCTCCGTCAAGCAGTACGGGCTGCGCAAGGAGACGCCGCTCGAGTACTTCGTGCCGTTCGCGCAGCAGCCGCAGGCGAGCGCCCACCTGGTGGTGCGCAGCGAGCTCGACGCCGAGGCGCTCTCCGCGGGTCTGAAGAGCGTGATCGCCGACCTCGATCCGGCGCTGCCGGTACCCGAGGTCATCGCGCTCGAGCGCGCGCTCTCGGACTCCGTCGGCCGCGAGCGCTTCTATGCTCTCGCCATGGGTGCCTTCGCCACCCTCGCGGCCGTGCTGGCGACCCTGGGGCTGTACGGCCTGATCGCGTTCGCGGTCGAGCAGCGACGACGCGAGCTCGGGATCCGCCTGGCGCTGGGCGCGCGCCGCTCGAAACTGTTCCGTTCCGTGGTCGCCGGCGGCATGGCGCTGGGCGCCGCCGGCGTCGTTCTCGGGCTGGCCGCCGCCCTGCTGCTGGCACGCTCGCTCGGCGGGCTGTTGTTCGGAGTCGGAGCCGCCGACCCGGTCGCGATCGCGGCAGCAGCCCTCCTCGTCCTGGTGATCGCGGGGGCTGCTTCGAGCCTGCCGGCGCGGCGGGCGATCCGAGTGGATCCCGCGCGCGCCTTACGCGGGGACTAAGCCCGCGCCTTGCTCGTGCGAAGTACGAGAGGGAGGTCCGAACGCGGCGAGGGATCGGCGAGCGCTCCCGCCGGGTGGTATCCTGCCGGCAGCCGCTGAGAACGAGAGGACGGACGCGGGCGTTGCCCAGACGACCGTCGTGGCGATGTCGCGAGTGGCCGCGGCTGGCGCTCGCCGAGCGTGCGAGAGTCGTCGATGAAAGTCACCTATCTGCAGCTCGGGGACAACCAGGATCCCTTCTACGGGAAGATGGCCGCGTTCATGCGCTGTGCCGCCGAGGACCTCGGTGTCGAGCTCGAGGTCATCGAGTGCTTCCGGGACTCGGCCCGAATCCGCAGCGAAGGCGAGGCGCTGATCGGCCGCGCGAAGAAGCCCGACCTCCTCCTGCTGCCCAACCACAAGGGGCTGGCGATCGACCTCGTCCCGAAGGCCGACGCCGCCGGGATCCGGGTGTTCCTCGTCAACGAGGGGCTGCTGGTGGGAGAGAAGGGCACGCTCGGCGAGCCCGGCGGGAAGTACCCTCGATGGCTCGGCGAGCTGGTTCCGGACGAGCGGGAGTACGGCCGACTCCTGGCGAGCTACCTGATCGGGGAGGCGCGGCGACGCGGTCTGGTCGCCGGCGACGGCAGGATCCACATGTGCGCGTTGACCGGAGGGTTCACGTTCGCGTCGATCTCACGGAGGAGCGGGCTGCAGGCGGCGGTGAGTGGACAACCGGACGTCCATCTCGCATCCGTGCTTCCGGCGGACTGGGAGCGGCACCGGGCCCGTGAGCTCATGGCCCAGTCCCTGGCCTCGAATCCAGAGACCTCCATCGTCTGGTCGGCCAGCGACGACATGCTCCTCGGGGCCGTCGAGGCGATCGAGGCTGCCGGCAGGCGTCCCGGGCGCGACGTCCTCCTGGGCGGCGTGGATTGGGCTCCCTTCGTGCCGGATCGGATCCGGGAAGGCCTCTTCACCGCGTCGGTGGGCGGGCACTTCATGGACGGCGCCTGGGCTCTGGTGATGGCGTTCGACCACCACCAGGGCGTCACTGCCGACATCTCCCACGCCAGGTCGAAGCCGGCGCTGCTGACGCGCGAGACGCTCGACGACTTCGCGATGTTCTTCGACGAGCGGCGGTGGTCGGCTGTCGACTTCGACCGCTTCTCCAGGTCCCGCAACCCGGGGCTCCAGCGCTACGACCTCACGGTCGAGGCGGTCCGGCGATCGACCAGGTAGCGCAGGGACCCGACTCGATCGCCTCCATGAGCGTTCAGGTCCCCGTCCGCGCCGCTCTGCTCAGGTACTTCATGCCGGTGTCGCAGAGGATCGTCACGATCGTGCGGTCAGGCCCGAGCTGTTCGGCGAGCCGCAATGCGGCGACGACGTTGGCGCCGGTCGATGTTCCCGCGAACAGGCCCTCTTCCCAGGCGAGGCGCGCCGCCATGGCCGCCGCCTCCCCGGTCGAGACCCGCTCGATCTGATCGGCGACCCCGTCGTGCCAGAGCGGTACGACGAAGCCGGCGCCGACGCCGTCGATCCTGTGGGCGCCTGAGGCACCGCCCGAGAGCACCGGAGACTCCTGGGGGTTCGACCGCCACGATCCTGATCCGATCGTCGAGATCACGCAGCCTCTCCCCGTTCGCCCTCAGCGAAGCTGCAGTCCCCACGCTCTGGACGAACCCGTCGACCACTCCCCCGGTCTGCCGCCAGATCTCGTCCGCCATCGCATGGTAGGCGGCGAGCTGGTCGGTGTTGTTGAGCTGATCGGTCCAGAAGCTCCCCGGCTCGGCGGCGATCCGCCGCGTCTCCTCGATCATCCGACGGGTCAGCGCTCCGGTCATCCGGCCAGCCTCGCTCGGCACGACGTGGAGCTCGGCGCCAAAGGCCCTCATGTGATCGGCGCGCCGGGCCGGCAAGGCCCGATCGGGGTTCTCGGAGAGCCTACCGCTGTCGCGGGCGTCGGCCCCGCCGCCAGCGCAAGACCAAGCAGGGGTGAGGACGTTCGGTGCTGTTAGCATCCCGAGAACCTCCACGTCGGGATGGAGGACTTGGGGGAGGGCCGAGGGCTGCTTTCTGAAAGGTCCGCGAGCGCCACCATTGGATACGCAGTCGCCGTGCTGGCGACCGCGCTGGCGGTGGGGCTCCGCTGGGTGATGGATCCCTGGCTGGGCTCCGAGCTCGGCCTGGTGACCTCGTTCGCAGCGGTCGCCGCCGTGGCATGGCTCGGCGGGCGCGGCCCCGCGATCCTGGCGACCGTCGCCGGCTACCTCGCCTGCGACCTCCTGTTCATCGAGCCGCGGGGAGCCATCGGCCCTGCCGACCCGTCCCACCTTCTCGGGCTGTTCGCCTACCTCCTCTCCTGCTCCCTGATCATCGTCCTGGCCGAGGCCTATCGCCGCTACCGAAGGGACACCCTGGACCGACAGAGGCTTCTGACCGTGACCCTGGCCAGCATCGGCGACGCGGTGGTGACCACCGATCCCCTCGGGCGGGTGACGAACCTCAACCCGGTCGCGGTCTCGCTGACCGGATGGCCCGTCGCCGAGGCGATCGGCAAGCCGCTCGAGACGATCTTCCGGGCGCTCGACGAGCAGACCCGACGGCCGATCGACAACCCCGCACTCAGGGCGCTGCGCGAAGGCGCCATCGTGGGCCTCGCCAACCACACGGTGCTCATCGCCAAGGACGGCGTCGAGCGCGCGATCGACGACAGCGCAGCTCCGATCGTCGGCGATGACGGGAAGGTCGAAGGCTGCGTGCTGGTGTTTCGTGACGTCACCGAACGCCGGCGGGCGGAGCAGGCGGTGGCGCGAAACGAGCGGGAGCTCGCCGACTTCTTCGAGCACGCGCCGATGGCCATGCACTGGGTGGGAGCGGACGGGGTCATCCTGCGGGCGAACCGCGCAGAGCTCGAGCTGCTCGGCTACAGCCGGGAGGAGCTCGTCGGCCGTCCGGTCGCGGACTTCCACGTCGACCGTCCGACGATCGAAGGCGTGCTCGAGGATCTGCGCGCCGGCAAGACGGTGACCGGTCAGGCCGCCCGGCTGCGCTGCAAGGACGGGTCCGTCCGCGACGTGATCATCCACTCGAGCCCCTTGATCGAGAACGGCGTGTTCCTGCACTCCCGATGCCTGACCGTCGACGTGACCGGCCCCAGGCAGCTCCAGGAGACCCAGGCGCGGCTCGCGGCGATCGTCGCAGATTCGGACGACGCGATCGTCAGCAAGACGCTCGAGGGCGTCATCCAGAGCTGGAACGAGGGCGCCGAGCGGCTGCTCGGCTACAGCGCAGACGAGGTGCTGGGCCAGTCGATCAACCTGATCGTCCCCCCCGAGCTGCGCGACGAAGAGAAGACGATCCTCGAGCGACTCCGCCGGGGTGAGCGGATTCATCATTTCGAGACCGTCCGGGTCAGGAAGGACGGCCGGAGGATCGACATCTCTCTCACCGTGTCGCCGGTGCGTGACGAGGAGGGACGCGTCATCGGCGCCTCCAAGGTGGCGCGTGACATCACGCAGCGCAAGCGCTCCGAAGAAGCGCTGCGCGACAGCCGGGAGCGAGAGCGGGAGAGGGTGCGGGAGCTCGACGCCGTGCTGCGCACGACGCCGGTTGCGATCATGATCGCTCACGACCCGGGCTGCGAGGTGGTCACCGGGAATCCGACCGCCCACGAGCTGCACCGGCTGGCCGAGGGCGAGAATCTGTCGGCCGCCTCGGCAGCACCGGATCGCCTGCCCTTCTTCGAGGACCGGAAGGGCGAGCCCCTGCGGTCGGAGGAGATGCCGCTGCGAATCGCGGCGAGTCGTGGGATCGAAGTCCGTGACGTCGAGCTGGACCTGGTCTTCGAGGAGGGAGCTCGCCGCCACATCTACGGCAATGCGGCGCCGCTGCGAGCCGCGGACGGAACGCCGGTGGGCGCGGTCGCGGCTTTCATGGACATCACGGCGCTCGAAGAGGCGCAGCGGGCGCTCAACGAGGCCGATCGGCGCAAGGACGAGTTCCTGGCGACGCTCGCCCACGAGCTGCGCAACCCGCTGGCGCCGATTCGGAGCTCCCTCGAGATCCTCGGACGCGGCGACCTCGCTCCCGAGCGCGCCGAGGAGGCGCGCGAGACGATCGATCGGCAGGTTTCCCATCTGGTGCGCCTCGTCGACGACCTGCTCGACGTCAGCCGGATCACGCGCGGCAACCTGCGCCTGCGCAAGGCCCGAGTCGAGCTCGAGCCGCTGATCCGACAGGCGATCGAGACCTGCCGGCCCCTGCTCGACTTCGCGAGGCAGACGGTCGAGATCGTCCTCCCCGAGCGTCCGCTGTACCTGGAGGCCGACCCGGTGCGGCTGACCCAGGTGTTCGGCAACCTGCTGCAGAACGCCTGCAAGTACAGCGAGGAAGGGGCGAGCATCACGATCGCCGCAGAGGTGAGGAGCAGCCGGATCGCGATCTCGGTCACCGACCGCGGCGTCGGCATCCCGGCGGACAAGCTCGACGTCATCTTCGAGATGTTCTCGCAGGTCGGCGAGGCGGCTGAGGACCCGCGTGGCGGTCTCGGCATCGGTCTCACCCTGGTGAAGCGTCTGGTCGAGCTCCACGGCGGTGTCGTCTCGGCGCACAGCGAGGGGCAGGGTCGCGGCAGCGTCTTCGTCGTCGAGCTCCCGCTCGCCCGAGCGCCAGCGTCCACGCCGGCGCCCGCACCGGTGCCCACGCGGGAGAAGCGCGGAACGGCGAAACGTCGGATCCTGGTGGTCGATGACAACCGCGACAGCGTACGCTCGCTGGCCACGCTCCTCGACATCGAGGGTCACGAGATCTTCACCGCTTACGACGGCCTCGAAGCGGTCGAGCAGGCGGAGCGCGCCCGTCCTGGTGTCATTCTGCTGGACGTCGGGCTCCCTGGGATCAACGGCCACGAAGCGTGTCGCCGCATCCGCGAGCAACCCTGGGGACACGACATGGTGATCATCGCGATCACCGGCTGGGGGCAGGACAACGACCGGCGCCGATCGCAGGAAGCGGGGTTCGATCACCACCTGGTGAAGCCGATCGATGTCGGCTTTCTCCTCGAGCAGCTCGGCTCCTCGGCACTGACCCGTGACAGCAGCTGGATGCGCGGCGCCACCTCGCGCCGCCAGGGCGCCCGGGAGGCGACCCCGGAGAGCTGATCGTAGGGTGAAAGCTGCGCGGATCAGGGCCTCGAGGAACCCGAACTCGGCGCCTCGAGGGAGCCCTTCAGCCTACGGAGCGGACGCGATCGCCGGCAGCCCCAGACTGCGCACGCCAGATCGGAACGCCGGCTCCTCGCGGACCGAGTCGAAGACCGGATCGGAAAGCATGTCGAGCACCAGCCGGTTGCGTTCGCCGAAGGCCTTTTCGATCCAGTGCAGGGCGGCATCGCGGGAGCCCGATCGCAGAGACTGCCGGGCCAGATGATAGGCCGGCACGTACTCGCCCCGCTGCGCGCGAGCCGTCAGATCGTCTCGTCTCGTCCGGGCGTAGGCGCCGGTGGCGGCGTCGAGCCCGCCTGCGCGGTAGGTCTCGTCGAGCGTGGCCGCCTGCTCGGTGCGGCCGGTCAGGATCAGCGCCTGATGCCAGGCCGAAACCGCCTCGTGGGCGCGTCCCAGCTCGAGGTAGACGTCGGCGAGACCTTCCACCGTCGCGACATCGTCGGGGTCGAGCTCGAGCGCGCGGCGGTAGAGGCTCGCCGCCCTCTCGTAGCGACGATCGAGGTACTCCCACCGTGCGGCGAAGGTGTAGGTGCGCGCGGAGCCCGGATCCTGGTCGAGCGCAACCTGGCGGATGCGCCGGGCCTCCTCCCGACGACCGAGGCCTGCGAGGATCGAGGAGTAGTGGAGGGTGGCTTCCGGGAAGACCCTCACCGCCCGCTCCATCATTCGCTCTCCGTCGGCCCAGTCGCGACGCCAGTAGATTGCGATCGAGGCCTGCAGCGAGGCCAGCTCCGGCAGGTCCGGATCGAGCTCGAGCACACGCTCGGCGGCACGCTCGGCCTGCGGCCAGTGCTCGGCCGGGTTCCCCAGACCGTTGGCGGCGGCGAACCCGTGGTAGTGCCCGAGCCCGGTCCAGGCGAGGGCATACCGTGGATCGACCGCGATCGCACGCTCGAAGGCGCTCCGGCTGCGCAGGTAGTCGCTGCGCGACAGCTTGTTCCAGTAGTAACGGCCCTCGAGGTAGAGCCGGTACGCCTCGACGTCGTCGGTGTGGAGCTGCGCCACGCGCTCCTGCTCGGCCCCGCTGAGGCTGCGATGGAGGTGGTCGAGGACGTCGGCCGTGACCTCTTCGTGGAGCGACGTGAGCTCCGAGAGGCCGAGCTCGTAGCGGCGTCCCCACAGGTGGGAGTCGTCTCGCGCATCGACCAGCTCGACGCTCATCGTCAGGCGATCGCCCCGGCTCTCGAGACGGCCCGTCAGCACGCTGCGCACGTCGAGCTCACGTCCGATCTCGCGCGAGGTCGACAGCGGCCGCCCCTTGTACCGGAAGACCGCGGCCCGAGAGACGACGCGCAAGCCGCCGGACTGAGCGAGACTTTGGATGAGGCTCTCGGTCACGCCGTCGCTGAGGTAGTCGAGCTCGGGGTCGCTGCTCCCGTTGTCGAGCGGCAGCACTGCGATCGAGTCGATCCGCGATAGACCCCAGAGCCCCAGCAGGCGCCAGGAGCCGAGCAGCGCAGCCACCACGACGAGCGCCAGCCCGGCCATCCCCGCTGGCGATCGCGCGCGCGGGCGGATCGTCCCCCGGGAGCTCGTTGCGCGGGGAGGCGAGCGCGGAGTCGACAGAGCTCCGGCGCCGTTGCGCTCGCGCCAACCGGTCGCCCCTCGAGCCGACCGCCACTCCCCGCGTCGCTGCTTCAGCTCCAGCGCGAGGGTCGCCGCGTCCGAGAATCGGTCGGCGCGGTCCTTGGCCAGGATCCGAGCCACCAGCTCGTCGACGCCGGCGGGCAGCCCCGACCGGCGGCGGCTCGGCGGCTCGGGCGCCGCCAGCAGGATGCTCGCCAGCAGATCGGACGGCGTCTCGGCTTCGAACGGACGGCTGCCGGTGACCATCTCGTAGAGCACCACGCCGAGGCTCCAGAGGTCGCTGCGGGCGTCGATCGGCCGTCCGCGCGCCTGCTCCGGGGACATGTAGGCGAGGGTGCCCAGCACCGCGCCCTCGAGCGTGGCGCTGGGCCCCGCGGGCTCGCCGCCGAGGGCCGATGGACGCAGGCTCTTGGCGATCCCGAAGTCGAGGATCTTGACCAGTCCGTCCGGGCGCAGCATCACGTTCTCGGGCTTGATGTCGCGATGGACGAGGCCGGCTCGATGAGCCGCAGCCAGCCCCAGGGCGATCTGAGCGGCGACGTCGAGCGCAACGTCGATCTCGAGGGGCCCCCGTTCGAGGCGCTGCCTGAGGCTCTCGCCTTCGACCAGCTCGGTGACCAGCAGGTCGAAGTCGTCGTGCTCTGCGATCTCGTGGACCGTGACGATGTTCGGATGGTTGAGCGCCGAGGCGGCGAGCGCCTCGCGGCGGAATCGCCGGCGCCGATCGAGATCCTCACGCAGGTGGGCGGGAACCAGCTTGAGCGCCACCGCACGCTCGAGGAGCGGATCGCGAGCCCGGTACACCTCGCCCATGCCGCCGGTGCCGATGCGCGCCTCGACCTCGAATCGTCCCACTCGCCCGCCGACCAGGCTCGATCCCGCTCCGCGAGCGATCAGCCGGGCGGCCTCCGGCACCACGTCCTCCTCGAGGAAGCCGTCCTCCCGGTCATGCGCCAGCAGCAGCTCGACCTCGCGGCGCAGCCCCTCGTCGCCCGCGCACTCGCGATCGAGGAAGCGCCGGCGGTCTCCCTCGCCGAGACCGAGCGATGCGTTGAACAGCTCGTCGATCCGCCGCCAGCGCTCCGGGCTCATGGAGGGGTTCATCCGGACTCGATCTCGCGTCTCAGGAACGCCCTTGCGCCGCGCCAGTCGCGAGTGACCGTGTCAGGGTGCACCCCGAGCACCTCGGCGGTCTCCTCGACGCTCAACCCGCCGAAGTAGCGCATCTCGACGACGCGGCTCTTCCTGAGGTCGACTCGCGACAGAGACCGCAGGGCATCGTCGAGCGCCACCAGCGCGTCGGCGCGTCGATCGTCGAGGACGCAGGCCTCGTCGAGCGGCAGAGGACGAATGCCGCCACCGCGTTTGGCGAAGGCGACCCGGCGTGCGTGATCGACCAGGATGCGACGCATCACGGTGGCCGCGATCGCGAAGAAGTGGGCGCGGTTCTGCCATTCGACGCGCTGGCGCACGAGCTTCAGGTAAGCCTCGTTGACCAGCGCGGTGGTCTGCAGCGTGTGGCCGGGGCGCTCGCGACCGAGATAGCCGTGAGCCAGACGGTGGAGCTCCGCTTCGACCAGGGGCAGCAGCCGGTCGAATGCGCCCTGGTCGCCGCCGCCCCAGGCCTGGAGCAACTCGGTGACGTCCTCGGTCGAGGATCTGGCCTCGCTCAACGCCGCGGCTCCGACCGGGACGACGCCCGGCTCGGCGCGGCCGGCGCCCCGACCTCCGGCGGTCGGCGAGCCCGAACCGGAGTCGCTGCGGTCGAAGGCTGCGGAGGGGGCATGCGCGTTGGAAGGCCGGCTCGTCCGCTGGCGGGCCGGATCCGGGCGAATCGGCTGTGCCGAGACCCCGGCTGCCGGTCTCCGTCTCCGGGTGAGAGGAGTCTACGGCGTTCGGTCGGCAATGCGCCAGGGAGGGGGCCTGGATGCCTGCTGCACGGAGGCGCAGCCTCTTCCCCGCGCGACCCGATGGCGCTCCCCCCACCGCGAAGGCGAGCCGGAAATCTCGATGCCGGCTGTCGCGGCGCGATCGCGCGTGTCAGGAGAACGACCTCGCGCGAGAGAGCGCGAGACCGAAAGGAGTCTCGAGATGACGACTTGCGATTGGACCCCCTCCACCCGCCCGGCCCGGACCGCGGCGGCCCTGCTGTCGATCCTGCTCGCGGCGCCGCTGGCGGCGCTCGCGGCCGAGGCCAGGACGCTCGAGCGAGCAGACGACCAGGGCCGGGTCGCCAGTGGGCGACTGGTCGGCACCTGGGAGTTCCAGGTCACCTTCGTGCAGTGCGACACCGGCACGCCGGTGGCTCCGACGTTCACCTCGCTGCACACCTACCTGCCCGGCGGGTCCGCACTCGAGCAGGGCAGCACCGCCGGCCGCTCGCCCGCCATCTCGCGGACCGTGGGTCAGGGGGTGTGGGAACGGGAGAGCCCCGGTCTCTTCCACGCCATCTTCAAGTTCTTCACCTTCGACGTGAACGGGCAGGTGGTCTCCCGCGTCGAGATCGACGAGCTGGTCGAGTTCCAGAGCGGCGACGAGATCATCCACTACGGCGTCGGACGGGTCTTCAGCCCCACCGGGGTCGAAGTCGCCAGCAACTGCTTCACGGGCACCGGCGTGCGGATGGAGCTCCCGGAGTAGCCAGTTCGACGCGGGATCAGAAGACCAAGTTCGAGGGAACCCGACGAACGTCGGCCCCGGCGTCCTGTGCCCGCCGGGGCCGCGCGATCGTCAGAAGCTGACGGGTCGACTCGTCCAGCGTTTCCGAATTCTCGCGATTCGTCGCGCGCGATCCCTGACCATCCCTGAACCGATGCGCACCCGCTGCGCGCGAGCTGCGGGCGGCGCGGCGGTCGAGCTCCGATCTTCCGGGCGACCTCGTAGACTCGGAGCGCGCAAGCGCGAACCCGCCGGAGATCCCAGATCCCACAGGACCTGCCCTTCCACCTCGTCGCGCTCGTGACCATGCTTCTCGCGGCCCTCGTCGCGCTTCGAGCTGGCGGTCGCCGGAGCCACTGGTCGGCCGCCATCGCGGCCGGCGACGCGATCCTGCTGGGGGCGGCCGTGCTGCTCGCTCGCGAGCTCTTCCACTTCTCCCGCCTCTGCGCGTGGCTGCTCTTCCTCTACCTGCCGTTCCAGCTCCTGGCGGTCGGCCTGCTCCCTCGGCCCGCGCGGCGGATGACGCCAGTGCTCGCGCTGCTGGCCGTCGGGCTGTGGACGGTCGCGGTCGACGCGTTCCTGATCGAGCCCCGGTGGCTCGAGGTGACCACGATCGAGCTCGCCTCGCCGCGCGTCGCGGAGCCGACCCGGGTGGTCGTCCTGGCGGATCTCCAGACCGACCGGATCGGCCACTACGAGCGGGCGGTGTCGGCTCGGCTGCGCGCGCTCGAGCCTGACCTCCTCCTTCTGACCGGCGACTACCTGCAGCTCGACGGTGAAGCGCGAAGACGGCAGACGCCCGGCTTTCGATCGCTCTTCCAGGACCTCGATCCGGCGCTCGGCGCCTTCGCCGTCCGGGGCAACGTCGATGCCGAGGGCTGGGACGGTCTTTTCGAGGGAACGCCCGTGATCCCTCTTGCCCAAACACAGTCGCGCCACGTCTCGCCGTGGCTGACGATGACCGGCCTCGGCCTCCGGGACTCCTTCGACGTCGCGCTGCGCTTGCCGCGTCCCGGCGCGGGATTCCACGTCGTGTTCGGTCACGGGCCGGACTTCTCCCTCGGCGAGGTCGAGGCCGATCTGCTCGTCGCAGGCCACACCCACGGCGGCCAGGTCCGCCTGCCCCTGATCGGCCCGCTGGTCACGTTCTCGGCCATTCCGCGAAGCCAGGCGGCCGGGATCAGCGAGCTCTCCGGGGGGCGCACCCTGGTCGTCTCGCGCGGCGTGGGGATGGAGCGCGGGAGCGCTCCTCGGCTCCGCTTCCTCTGCCGGCCCCAGCTCGTCGTGATCGACCTCGTGCCCGGCGGGCGCGCGACGGCCGTGGACGACGAGCCCGAGCAGTAGCCTGCCCTTGCCGTGCGCACGGTCCATCTGTAGACTGCCTTTATCTGTAGACTGACAGATATCAGTCATCCGACCGACACCGAGATGGACCCGACCGATCACCTGCCTCTCGCGCCCCGCGACCTCCTCATCCTCGCCGTGCTCTCCGAGGGGCCAACGCATGGCTACGGCCTGATCAAGTCGGTCGAAGCGCGATCGCGTGCGGGGGTCCTGCTCGACCCCGCGAACCTCTACCGGGTGCTCCGGAGGATGCGCAACGACGGATGGATCCGCCAGACCCGGAGCGAGGCGACCCCGACCGAGGCGACCCCAACCGCGGCGAACCCGCGGGGCATCGCCGAGACCGATGGGAACGACGGCGCGCGCCGCCGCACCTACGAGATCACGTCCGAGGGTCGCTCGATTCTCGCGGCCGAGCTGTCCCGGCTCGAGCTGCTGCTCGAGCAGGCGCGGTCCACGGCGAGCCGAACGTGAAGGAATCACCCGCGCTCGCCGTCCGCCTCTACGCGGCGGCGCTGCGACTCCTGCCGCCCGTCGTCCGAAGTGAGGACGAGGGGGAGATGCTTCACGCGTTCGAGTCGATGTGGCAGGAGCGGAGAGGACCGGCCGCGCGCCTCGCGCTCGTCGGCCGGCTGTTCGGCCGACTGCCGCTCGCGGTGGCGGCCGAATGGCTCGACGTACTGGGGGAGCTGGTCAGCGACATCAGGAGAGGAGCGACCATGGACGCCATCTTTCACGACCTCGGCCAGGCCTTGCGCGCAGTGCGCAGAGACCTCAGCCTCTTCGTCTTCGCCAGCGCGGTCGTCGGGCTCGGCGTCGGAGCCGCGACCGCGGTGTTCAGCGTCATGAGCCCGCTGATGCTCCGGCCGCTTCCCTTCGAGGAGCCGGAACGGCTCGTCTGGATCGCCAACGAGCACCCCGAGCTCGGTCTGTCCGGAGTGACCTCGCGCACCGGCAACCTCCGCGACTTCCGTGAGCTGAGCGACTCCTTCGCAGGACTCACCGGCTACTTCGCCTTCTTCGAGGGCAACAGCGAGAACCTCGTCGCCGACGGCGAGCCCGAGAGCGTCGTCGGCGTCGGCGTGGCTCACGACTTCCTCGACGTGCTCGGCGTCCAGCCGGTGATCGGCCGGAGCTTCCTACCGGAGGAGGGTCTCGACGAGGGGCGCCGGGTCGTCCTGCTCTCCCACGGCTTCTGGACGCGCCGCTACGCCAGCGACCCGAGTCTCGTCGGCCGCGCGATCACGCTCGACGGACGGCCGCACGAGGTCGTCGGTGTCCTCCCGGCGTCCTTCGACTTCGCCGGCCTCTTCGCTCCCGGGGCCCGCGTCGACTTTCTCCGGCCGTTCCCGATCACCAGCGAGACCGATCGGTGGGGCAATACGCTCGCCATGATCGGACGCCTGGCGGCGGGCGCGTCGGCGGCGAGCGCGCAGGCCGAGCTCGACCGCGTCATCGAGGCGCTCGAGCAGGCGGACTCCGAACGCTGGGGGCTGGGGGCGGTGGTGTCGCCGCTCGACCAGCACATCGCCGGTCCGTTCCGCACCGGCTTCCTGCTGCTGGCGCTGGCGGCCGGCGGCATGGTGCTGATCGTCAGCGTCAACCTCTCGAACCTGCTGCTGGCGAGAAGCCCGCGTCGGATCCAGGAGATGGCCGTGCGCAACGCTCTCGGCGCCGGTCGCGGGCGGCTGGTTCGCCAGCTCGTCTTCGAGAGCCTGGTGACTTCCGCCTCCGGAGCCATCGTCGGGATCGTGATCGCGGCGATCGCGGTCGAGCTGGTGACCGTCAGCGGCATCCCCATCCCCCTGCTGCGCACCGCCTCGATCGACGCGCCGGTGCTCGTCTTCAGTGTCTCCGTTGCGGCGGTGACCGGCCTCCTGATCGGCGTGCTGCCCGCCATCCTGGTCACCCGGCGCGGCGGCCTCGCGGCGGCCGTCCCCGGCCGCAGCGCCGGCGGCGGCAGACGCACCCGCCGTCTGCGCGAGGCTCTGGTGCTGAGTGAGATCGCGCTCGCGTGCGTGCTGCTGATCAGCGGGGGCCTCCTCCTCCGCAGCTTCCAGCGCGTGCTGGACGTCGACCTCGGCTTCGAGCCCGACGGCGCGATCGCCTGGGAGATCGCACCCACCCGCGGGTTCGAGAACCTGCAGGCCAAGAACGCCTACTTCGACCAGCTCGCGCAGCGCGTGGCGGCAGTGCCGGGGGTCGACGCCGTCGGCCTCAGCGACGCGCTGCCGATGGTGCGCAACCGCTCGTGGGGCGTGCGCGCCGCCGACCTCGAACGGCGGGAGGACGACCAGAACGAGGCCTTCCCCCACCTCGTCGACCACCGTTACATCGGCGCCCTCGGCATTCCCGTGATCAGCGGGCGCTCGTTGAGCCCAGACGACACCGCGAAGACCGAACGGGTCGCGGTGATCAACGAGACCGCGGCGAGAGTGCTGTTTCGCGATCCCGCGCCGATCGACCGGATGCTGATCGCCGGGCCGGAGTGGCGGGTGGTGGGCGTGGTCTCGGACGTCCGTCACCTGTCGCCCGAGGAGCAGGCCGGACCCGAGGTCTATTTTCCGTACACTCAGCACGGCGACTTCGACTCGATGGCCCTGGTCGTGCGCTCGAGGCTCGCGACCGAGGTCCTGACGCCCAGCGTCGGCGCCGCCATTCGAGCCTTCGATCCCGCCCTACCCTCCCGCGAGTACCAGACCCTCGGCGCGATCGTCGACCGTTCGTTGTCACCGCGCCGGTTCACGACCTCGCTGCTCGCCGCCTTCGCGGCGGCCGCCCTCCTGCTCGCGGCGGTCGGCATCTACGGAGTTCTCTCCTACGCGGTGACCGAGCGGACCGCCGAGATCAGCATCCGCATCGCTTTGGGCGAGTCGGCGGGCGAGGTGTGGCGGCGGGTCGTCGGCCGCTCGCTGCTGCTCGCTCTCTTCGGTGTCGGAGCCGGGCTGGCGCTCTCGTTGCTCCTTTCACGGTGGATCGGCTCGCTGCTCTACGGAGTCGACTCGACGGACCCGCCGACGATCGTCGCAATGACGAGCACCCTGCTCGCGACCGCCCTGCTCGCGGGGGCGCTGCCGGCACGCCGGGCCTCGCGGATCGATCCCGCCCGCCTGCTGGCGCAGAGCTGAGAACGCTTCGTGTAGCATTCCCGAGATCGAGGCTCGCCGCGGTCGATCGGCTCGACTCAGCTCGGCTCCGGTCAGCTCGGCTCCGCGCATCGGACGGTATCCGCACGCCCGGGTCGAAGCGGTTTCGGAGGCCGTGCGGAGCTGGAGACAGCGACCCCGAGGCCGCGCCGAGGAGCGGCGAGACCGCATCGCCACCACGGACCCCACTTCCGCCCGAGCTTGTCATCCGCACGCCCTAGGAGCCGCCGCAAGGGAAGCGGACAGAAGCAGGCACGGCGCGCGCGCGCGGCGACCGGGGCGTCTTCGCGCGGGGCCCTTTCGGCGCCGCTGGCGCTGACCGCCGCGCTCGTCCTGCTGTCGTTCGCGCCGCGCGTCGCCGACAGCGCCGCGCTCGCCCGCTCCTTCTGGGGCGCGGCCCTAGCGCTCCTGGTCTGGCAGGTCGTCCTGCTGGCGCATCTGAAGCGCTCGCAGCGGGGGCGCTCGTTCCAGAGGGTCCTGCGCCCCCAGCACTACCTGCAGGCGACGGTGCAGCTCGCGGTGTTCGCCTACTGGGGATACTTCTGGCGACCGGTCTACGACTTCGCTCCGTTGCTGCTCGGGCAGCTGCTGTTCGCCTATGCCTTCGACATGCTGCTGGCGTGGTCGCGGCGCGACAGCTACGTCCTGGGGTTCGGCCCGTTCCCCATCATCTTCAGCATCAACCTGTTCCTCTGGTTCCGGGACGACTGGTTCTATCTCCAGTTCCTGATGATCGCGGTCGGCTTCCTGGGCAAGGAGCTCGTGCGCTGGCGGCGGGAGGGCCGGCTGACGCACGTCTTCAATCCATCGGCGTTCGCACTGGGCGCCTTCTCGCTGGTGCTGATCGCGACCGGCTCGACCGAGCTGACCTGGGCGCAGGAGATCGCGACCACGCTCACCCGCGCTCCCCGCATCTATCTGTTCCTGTTCCTCCTCGGCCTGGTGGTCATGGCTTTCTTCTCGATCACGCTGGTGGCGGGCTCGGCCGCGCTCGTCCTGTTCACGTCCAGCGCGCTCTACTCGGCGACGACCGGAGTCCCCTTCTTCGTCGACTCCGAGATCCCGGCGGCCGTCTTCCTCGGGCTCCACCTGCTGGTCACGGATCCCTCCACCTCGCCGAGGACGCCGCTTGGCAAGGCGCTGTTCGGCGGCCTTTACGGGCTCGGCGTGCTCGGCCTCTACGCCCTGCTGGGCGCGATCGGCGCACCCACGATCTACGACAAGCTGCTGTGCGTACCCCTGCTCAACCTCAGCGTGAAGTGGATCGACGCCGTGTCGCGCTGGCTGGAGCGCCTCCCGGCGCTCGGCCGGTGGGGAGCCTGGGCGCCCGCTCGCGCCAACGCCGCTCACATGGGGCTGTGGATCCTGTTCTTCGGCGCGATGACGGCTCTCGGATCGACCGACGGAACCCACCGCGGCGAGACCCTGCCGTTCTGGCAGCGGGCGTGCGCCGAGGGACGGCACAACGCCTGCCGTCGCCTGGTCCAGATCGAGTCCGCGTACTGCGGCGACAACTCGGCGTGGGCCTGCAACGAGCTCGGCGCCCACCTCGAAGCCGGGGCGGTCGTCGCGCGCGACCCGGACGGAGCCTGGCGCGCGTTCGCACAGGCTTGCGAGCTCAGATACCTGCCCGCCTGTTTGAACCTGCTCGACCTCGGTGCGCAAGCGGGTGACCGCCGGGAGAGCGAGCCGCCGAGCGCAGACGGTTTCAGCCGCACCGATCCGCGCATCCTCGACCTGAGGCTCCTGCTGCGCGAAGGAGGACCCAATTTGCTCGAGATGCCGGAGCGGGACCTGCTCGCTCGCGCCTGTCGGCACGGCTGGTCGTTCGCCTGCGAAGGAGGCGCGCGATGAGGCGACGCAGAGCGTCGGGAGAGCAGCCGATCGCGGTTGGCGTGCTCGCCGTCTGCCTCGCCGTCTACCTCGCTGTCTGCCTCGCCGCTTTCCTCACCGCCTGCCTGCCGCCTGCCTCCGGCGTCCGAGCCGAGGGCGGGGGCGAGCTCCCGCCGACGGCAACGCCGACCGAGACCCCGGGGTTCCGCAGCGACGCCGGATACCTGCCCGACGACGAGCTGCTCGGCTTCGTCGAGATCCCGGCCGGCGAGCTCTCCATGGGAAGCGATGCGGCTCTCGATCGCCTTGCGTACGACAACGAGCGTTGGAACGTCGAGCAGCCCCAGGGCACGGTCGACCTGCCCGCTTTCTTCATCGGTCGTTACGAGGTCACGGTGGCGCAGCTCCGCGCCTTCGTGGAGGCGACCGGCCACCCGATCGACCCGCAGGCCCTCCAGGCGCCGCCCGACCATCCCGCGGTCCACGTGTCGTGGCCGGACGCGCTCGCCTACTGCCGGTGGCTGGAATCCGCGCTCGAGAGCTGGCCGGCCACGCCGCCGGCGTTGCGGCAGGCGTTGCGCGACGGGTGGCGGGTCGGGCTTCCGAGCGAGGCCCAATGGGAGAGGGCGGCACGCGGTGGCGACGCTCGGATCTACCCGTGGGGCGATGCGCCGAGGCGAGACCGTGCCAACTACCGAGCCACCTCGACGATGCCGGTGGGCAGCTTCGAGTGCCCCGAGTGTCCCTTCGGCCTCTCCGACATGAGCGGCAACGTCTGGGAGCTCACCCGCAGCCGCTACCAGCCGTACCCGTATGACGAGAGCGACGACCGCGGCGATCTCGAATCGGAGGCCCTCTGGGTCATGCGGGGCGGGCACTTCGGCGATCCGGAGAGGAACGTTCGGGCATCCGTTCGAGGCGGGGTCGACCCCGGCGCCCGGCGGCCGTTCATCGGCTTCCGGGTCACCATCTCACGCTTCTGAGCCCCGGTCTCGCTGATCCGCCGGACACCTCGAAGCGTCGACAGGCGAGAGGGCGTCGCTGGGTTCGTGGCAACTGCCGTGCCCGCTCGAGGAGCCCTGTCCCGCCGACGGGCTGACGGTCAGGCGGTGGCGGAGCCGGGCTCCGTGATCCGCCGGCGCCGCCGAGCGCGGCTGGCGAGGATGCTGGCGACTCCGCCCAGAATGCAGAGCATGGCGGCCGCCGTGCGCGCGTCGAGGGACTCGCCGGCGAGCAACCATCCGAGCGCCACCGCGACCGCCGGGTTGACGAATGCGTAGGTGCCGACGGCCGCTGCGCTCACTCGCCGCAGCAGGTAGAGGTAGGCGGAGTAGCCGATCACCGAACCGAACAGGACCAGATACGCCATCGCCAGCAGCGACCGAGAGGAGACCTGGGAGGGCTCGAAGGTGCGCCATTCCCCCAGCGCGGCCGACGCGACCAGCATGAAGCCGGAGCCGCAGATCATCTGGAGCGCCGAGACCATGAGCGGCGAGCTCGGCAGCGGCAGCCGTCTCGACGCGAGTGATCCGTAGGCCCAGGAGACCGCCGCGAGCAGGAGCAGCAGCGAGCCCAGCGTCTGATCGTGCCGCACCGACAGCCGCGCCGGCCCGACGAGCAGAAGCACGCCGGTGAGCCCGAACAAGAGCCCGAGCCAGGTCGCTCGCCCCGGCGGGGGGCCCGCGAACAGACCGCGCTCGAGCACGATCATCCACAGCGGGACGGTGGCGATGAACAGTGCCGCGACGCCCGAGGGAACGCTGAGCTCGGCATAGGTCACCAAGCCATTGCCGCCGAAGATCATCAGCAGCCCCAACACCAGCGACGACAGCCACTGTCGTCGATGGGGCGCAGGCACGCCGCTCAGGCGCAGCGCAACGTAGAGCGGCACTCCCGCGATCAGGAAACGGGCGCCCGCCATCAGGAACGGAGGCACGCTCTCGATGGCGACCGCGATGCCCAGGTAGGTGGAGCCCCAGATCAGGTAGACCGCGGCGAAGGACAGCGGCACCAACCATCGCCCCGGGGAGTCGCGGGCGCCGCCATTCGTCGCGCCGCCGTTCGTCGCACCGACACCGGCGGCACCTACACCGGCGGCCACCGCCACGCTTCGAACACTCGACGTTGCCTGCTGCGTGCTCACGTCTTCGCTCCCTCGGGGCCGAAGCTCGAGACCCCGGCCAGGCCCCCGACTCGACGAGGACTCTGGCACGCGAAGGTCAAGCAGTACAGATACAGAGGAAGCCATCTGTTACCATTACAGATGTCTCGAGCTTCATCTGTGCCTCCCCTGGCGAACCTGCCGCGCCATCGACCCGCGACGCTCATGACCGCTCCTGCTCTCACCCTGCCGTCGCTCGAACCGGCTCCTGCCGTCCTGCTGTACGAGCAGGTCGCCGAGCGCCTCCAGACCCTGATCGAGGGTGGGGGTCTGCAGCCCGGCGACCGCGCTCCCTCGGTGCGACGGCTCAGCCGCGACCTGGGCGTGAGCATCAGCACCGTCGTGCAGGCCTACCGGCTGCTCGAGGATCGGGGGCTGGTCGAGGCGCGAGCGAAGTCGGGTTTCTTCGTCTCGGCGCGACCGCTCGCGCCCCCGCCTCCCGCCAAGACCCGCAGCGCCCGCCGCGCCACCGTGCCCGAGACGGTGGAGCTGATCCTGCGCGTGCGCCGGCTCGCCAACGCGCGTGACCTGGTTCCCTTCGGCGCAGCGGTCGCGAGCTCGTCGTTCCTGCCGATCCAGCCCCTGCATCGTGCGTTGGCGCGGGCCGTTCGCGAGCACCCGGAGGAGGCCAACGCCTACGACGACCTCGCCGGCTGCCCGCAGCTGCGGCGCCAGCTCGCGCGACGGGCGATGGCGGCGGGCTGCACCCTGTCCCCCGACGAGATCCTCACGACGAGCGGAGCCCAGCAGGCGGTCGCGCTCTGCCTGCGTGCGGTGACCCGGCCGGGCGACGTGGTGGCGGTCGAGTCTCCCACCTACTTCGGGCTCCTCGAAGCGTGCGCGGCTCTGCACCTCAAGGCGCTCGAGATCGCCACCGACCCCCGCGACGGCATCTGCCTCGACGAGCTCGAGGCCGCGCTGCGGCGCCGACGGGTCGCCGCGGTAGCCCTGGCGCCGAGCTTCGGCAATCCGCTCGGGCACTGCATGCCGGCGAGCCACCGCCGGCGCCTGGTCGAGCTCGCGGTCGAACACGACGTGCCGATCGTGGAAGACGATGTGTACGGCGACCTCCACTTCTGCGAGCGCCGGCCGGCTTCGATCAAGTCCTTCGACCGCGACGATCGGGTGATGCTCTGCTCCTCATTCAGCAAGACCCTCGCGCCCGGCTACCGGGTCGGCTGGACCGCCCCTGGCCGCTATCGGGCGCTGGTGGAGCGGATCAAGAACGCCAGCTCGGTGGCCGCCGCCACCGCTCCCCAGCTCGCCGTGGCCCGTTATCTGGAGCGCGGCGGCTACGACCGGCAGCTCCGGAAGCTGCGCCGCGTCTACCGCGACCTCGCCACCCGGATCGCCTGTCACGTGGGCGAGGCGTTTCCGGCCGGCACGATGGTCAACCTGCCGCAGGGCGGGCACGTGCTCTGGGTGGTGATGCCCGAGCCGGTGAGCTCGGTCGAGCTCTTCGAGCGCGCGCTCGAGCAGGGCATCGGAGTCGCGCCCGGTCCGGTGTTCTCGGCCAGCGGCCGCTATCGCAACTGTCTGCGCCTCAACATCGCGCTCGAGTGGTCGCCGGGTGTGGAGCAGGCGATCCTCCAGCTCGGCCGTCTCGCGAAGCGCCAAATGGAACCGCCCACGCGGCCGGCGGCATCGACCGCCACGCCGACTGACCGAGCACGCCATTTGGCCGGCACGTCATTTGAAAGGTGTCCTCTTCGTTGAAGCGAGAAGACCGGCGATGAGGCACCAGCAGGCGACCCCCCGAACCATGCTCGGGAAATTCGTGCGAGCCTGCGCGCGCATGGCCCGGCGCCGGCGCGAGCTGCTCGCCCTGCTGTCCCTGCTGGCAGCGTCCGGAGGGATGGCCCTGTTCTTCGCGATCGCGGACGTCGCCGACGAGGGCGAGCCGCACGCCCTCGACACCGAGCTCTTGCTCGCTCTACGCGCGCCGGGCGATCCCTCGGATCCGCTCGGCCCGGTCTGGGTCGAGGAGCTGGCGCGCGACGTGACGGCGCTCGGCGGAATCGGCCTCCTCACGTTCTGGACGTTGGCGGTGGCCGGCTTCCTCTTTCTCGATCGCAAGCCGCACGCCGCCTGGCTGGCGCTGGTGTCGGCGTTCGGCGGCATGGCGCTCGTCTTCGGGCTCAAGGGCGCCTTCGACCGGCCTCGCCCCGACCTCGTCTCCCACGGCACCGAAGTCCTGAGCGCGAGCTTCCCGAGCGCCCACTCGATGATGTCGGCGGTCGTGTACCTCACGCTCGGTGCGCTGCTGGCGCGGCTCCGGCGCAGCTGGGTGCTCCGCTTCTATCTGATCGGCGTCGCGCTGGTCCTGACGCTCGCCGTCGGGTTCAGCCGCGTCTATCTGGGCGTGCACTGGCCGACCGACGTCCTGGCCGGGTGGTCGGTCGGCGCCGCCTGGGCGCTCGGCTGCTGGACGGTCGCGCGCTGGTTGCAGCATCGGGGCGACGTCGAGGACGCGAGCGACGTGGATGCCGACGATCTCGCCTTCGACGACACTCGAGACGACCGGGGGATCGACCCGCAAGGCACCCGGCAGCGCGCGCACGGGCGGGCGAGACGGGCAGGCGGCGAACAAGCGACAGCCCGGCGAGTCGAGGCGTCGCGGGAACCGCGGACCTGATTGCACGATGACGGCCGCAGGGCTCGGCGCCAATGCCGCGCTCGCGTCGTCGCTCCGGCCTGAGCTCAGCGACCCGAGCGCCGCTCGGGCGTGAGTCCCGAAGGGCAGATCGGAGCTCGGATCGGCGGCCGAGTCGGGCTTCGAGCCTCAGGCCGAGTCTGCGAGCCTCTCAGGCCGGGGCCGGGTACTCGTGCCGGCGCTGCTCGCTGCCGTCGGCCTTGTGGATCACCAACTCGCTCGGGGCACGCTCGCGGGCGAGCTCGCGCCCGGCCTCGACCGCTTCCTTCTTGAGCTCGAACGTCCCGCTCGGGCGCTGGTTGCCCGAGACCTTGACCTGCCAGCCGTTCGCGTTCGGCGCGACGTCGATCGTGGTGTCGGCGCGCGCCGACATCTTCTTCTTCACCACCACCCCGGCGATCGCGGCCGCCGCGGTGACTCCCGCAGCCGTCGCGACTCTCGCTGGCGTGAGCTTGTCGAGCACGCCCTTCACCCTCTGCTTCGGCGTTTGCTTCGGCGTTTGCTTCGGCGTTTGCTTCGACTTCTGCTTCGACCTCTGCTCCAGAGACTTTCTCTGAGCGCTCTGGGAAGGGGTGGCGCCCCCACTCGCGGTTTTCCGATTCGTCGTGCTCGGCATCGCTTCTTCCTCCGTGGGTCCGGAAGAACCCGGGGTCGTTCTCGCGTCGACCGGTCGCTCCCTATGCGCGATCCGGTCGATCTCCCTATTGAAGCAAGAGCCGAGCCAGGTGCGACGCGCGCTCGGACCCCTCCGGGCCTCGCCGTTTCGTCGGCCCCGGCCGCTGACCGGCGCGGAGGCGACGGGAGAGGCGGGAGCAAGACGAGACGTGCCTCACCGGGCTCACCGGGCGAAGGACGCGGCCTGGGACGCCGGTCGCTCGAACCCGCCCGTAGAGGAGACTCCCGGGCTGCTCACCGGGCAACTGCTGACTCCGTTCGACTTACCGACCGAGGGGAGGAAACTACAAAGATTTCGCGAGATCGCAACAGCCAGCTCGGCTCGGCGAGCATGCGCTTCCGCTTCGACTGCTCCGGCCGCTACCAATCCAGAGTGCGGCTGTTCCTCGGGACGATGAGGGTGCGTGAGGCAGGGGAGTTCCGCGCCTCCGACGGCGTGCTCCACCTGAGTCGCGCCGACGGGTCCCTCACCGCCTGGAGGTACCGTTTCGACGGCTCGATCCTGCGCCTCGAGGAGGCGCCGGGAGAATGGCACGACTACCGGCGCCTTGCCGTCGCGGCCTGCGCTCGACCGGCGAGCCCTCGAGACGCACGGCTCGAGTCGGCGGCGAAGCAACCTCTATGAAAGAAACTCGTATAGTGCAGCATGCCGCCTGGCCGCCCCCCGACGCCCGCTGCGCTCAAGCCCGTCGATCTCCACGTCCTGCTCGCGCTGCGAGCGGGTGATCGCCACGGCTACGGGCTGGTCCAGGACCTCGAGGAGCAGAGTGCCGGACGACTGCGCCTGGCGCCCGCGAGCCTCTACACGGTCCTGCAGCGGCTGCTCGACTGGGGCTGGATCGAAGAGGCCGACGTCCCGCTGGTCGCCTCGGCCGGTCCGCCGCGACGTCTCTACCGGCTGACCGGCGCCGGGGCGGCCGCGCTCGGGGCGGAGACCGAGCGCCTGCGCGACCTGCTGGCGCGCCTGGACTCGGGATCCTTCGCCGATCCGGAGCGCGCGCGGTGAGCCCGTCGTTCGATGGTCTGGCGAGGAGCCTGCACCGCCTCGCGCTGGCGCTCTATCCGCGCAGCTTCCGCGAGCGCTTCGGCGAGGAGCTCGACTCCTGCCTCGCCGACCTGCTCGCGGACGCGCGGCGGCGCGGGCGCCTGGCGCGCCTCACCGCCGCGCTCGGCGCGCTCCTGCGCGCCCTGCTCGCCGCACCGCGCGCCTGGCGCCAGGCTCGCGGCCGACCGGCTCCCAGCCCTTCTCCCGAACGCCCCGAGACCCCGGAGGATCGCATGCACCGACTCCTACGAGACCTTCGATTCGCCGCCCGCCGCCTCGCGCGAGCGCCCGGCTTCGTGCTGCTGGCGGTGACCTCCCTCGCGATCGGCGTGGGCGCGAACACCAGCATGCTGTCGACCGTCGATGGTCTGATCTGGCGGCGCTTGCCGGTGCCGGAGGCGGAGCGTCTCGTCCGCGTGGCAGAGGTCAACGAGTACGGTGCCCGCAACACCGCCTACGGCAACTACCGGAGTCTGGCCGAGGAGGCGGGCGAAGTGTTCGAGGGGGTCTCGGTCCAGGACCTCGAGACTTTCGCGATCGCCGTCGGCGACTCGCTCGAGCTCACCTTCGGAGAGCTGGTCTCGGCCGACTACTTCGAGACGCTCCGGCTCGAGCCCGCGCTGGGCCGCTTCTTCTCGCCCGCCGACGCCGAGGCGCCGGCTGAGCCCCTGGTGACGGTGCTGTCCCACCACCTGTGGCAGCGAGCATTCTCGGCCGATCCCGGCGTCGTCGGCCGGACGATCCGGATCAACGACCAGCCGGCGACGGTGGTCGGGGTCGCTCCCGCGAGCTTCGAGGGCACCAAGTTCGCGCTCGGCATGGATCTGTGGGTGCCGGCGCGCCCCTGGGGGCGGACCCAGGGCTGGGGAGAATGGGAGAGCGTGCGCGACAGCGCCTCGTGGAACGTCTTCGCCCGGCTGCGCCCGGACACCTCGATCGGGCAGGCTCAGTCCTCGCTCGACGTGCTCGCCGCGCGTCTCGCCGAGCAGCACCCGGAGACCAACGCCTCGACCCGCTTCCTGATCGTCGACGAGCGGGTGGGGAGGATCACGCCCGATAGCGGACCCCTCCTCGGCCTGATCGCGGCGGTGGCGATCGGAGCGTCGTCACTGGTGCTGCTGGTGGCGGCCGCCAACGTCGGCGGGCTCCTGCTGACGCGCGCCGTCGCGCGCCGGCGCGAGCTCGGGCTGCGCGCGGCGCTCGGCGCTCGACGCTCGCGGCTGGCCGGCGAGCTGCTGGGCGAGGGCGCGATCCTCGCCCTGCTCGGCGGCGCCCTCGGCGTCGCCGCCGCCTTCGTGACGCCGCGCTTGATGCTCGACCTCCTGCCGTCGCTCCCCTACCGTTTCGCGCTCGACCTGCGCCCGAGCCCGGCGGTGATCGCCGGCGCGCTCGGCGCGTCCCTGCTCGCGGTCCTGCTCGGGGCGCTGGCGCCCGCGATGCGCGCCAGCCGCATGGAGCCGGCGAGCGCGCTCGGCGACCGCACCCCGCGCGGTCGGCGCGGTCGTGGTCTCGACCTCGTCGTCGTGGCGATGACGGCGATCGCCTTTCTCTCGCTCACCCTCGGAACGCTCTTCATCCGCTCACTGTCCTCGGTACGCGAGATCGATCCCGGGTTCGCCACCGAGCAGCGCCTGCTCGCCTCCTTCGACGTCGGCCTGGCGGGAAACTCCGGGCTCGAGAGCGCGGACTACGCGCAACGCCTCGTCGAGCGGGTGTCGGCCCTGCCCGGGGTCGAGCGCGCCGCCGTCAGCTCGTTGATGCCGCTCGGTGACAGCAGCAACAGCACCTACCTGTTCGCCGCCGACCGCTCCTACCCCGACGATCAGCCCGGCGAGCGGACCTGGTACGCGGCGGTCACCCCCGAGTGGCTCGCCACCGCCGGGACCTCGCTGCTCGAGGGTCGCGGCATCACGTCCGCGGACGAAGCCGGCACGCCCCCGGTCGCCGTGATCAACCGCACTCTGGCGGAGCGGCTCTGGCCGGAGGGCGACTGGATCGGTCGCCGCCTGCGTTTCGGTCGCGATCCCGGGGCGAGGACGTCCGAAGTGGTGGGCGTGATGGAGGAGGGCCGGTACGAGCAGGCGAACGAACGACCGCTCGCCGCAGCGTTCGTTCCCTTCGCCCAGTCGCCGTGGGAGAACGCCGTGATCCTGGTCCAGGCCGACGGCGTTCCTCCCGAGTCGCTCGCCGCGAGCCTGCGAAGCGCCGCCCGCGAGATCGATCCCCGCGTCCCGCTGTTCGGACTGCGCACGGTCGACGCCCACGTCGCGAGCTCGCTCTGGCTCTTCCGTACGGCCGCCGGCCTGTCGTCGGCGCTCGGCGTCCTCGCGCTGCTGCTCGCGACCGCGGGCGTCTACGGTGTGATCTCGTACCGCGTCGGACAGCGTACCCGCGAGTTGGGCGTGCGGCTCGCCATCGGCGCCCAGACGCCGCAGCTCTTCGGCCTGGTGCTGCGCGGCGGCTTGGTGCTGTGCGCGAGCGGGCTTGCGGTCGGCTCGGTGCTGGCGCTCGTCATCGGCGGCGCCCTGGGCGGTCTGCTGATCGGCGTCGACCCCCACGACGCGCGAATCTACCTGACGGTCGCGTCGCTGCTCGCGCTGGTCACCGTCGTGGCCGCTCTACGCCCGGCGTCGAGGGCTGCCCGCATCGACCCGGTCCGCTCGCTGCGGGTGGGTTGAGGGTGCGAGCTCACCGCAGCGACTCCAGCTCTTCCCATCGCTCGTAGGCCGCGGCCAGCTCGACCTCGACGGCGGCGACGCGCTCGCGGACCCCGCGGATCGCTTCGGAGTCGCCGCGCCGGTAGAGCTCGGGATCGGCCAGGCGGTCGTGCAGCTCCGCCTGCTCGGCCTCGAGCGCCTCGATGCGGGCGGGGAGCGCCTCGAGGTCGCGCGCTTCCCGATAGCTGAGCTTGCGCTGCCGCTGCGCCGGCGGTGGTTCGGCGGCTCTCTCTCGTGCTGCCGTCGGCGCCGGTCTCGGCGCAGCAGCGGTAGACGCCGGCGCGCGGCGCTGCCGCAGCCAGTCGGAGTAGCCCCCCGCGTACTCGCCGACCCGCCCGCCCCCTTCCATTACCAGCGTGCTGGTCACCACGTTGTCGAGGAACGTGCGGTCGTGGCTGACCAGCAGCAGCGTCCCTGCGAACTCCACCAGCTTGGCCTCGAGCAGCTCCAGCGTCTCGACGTCGAGGTCGTTTGTCGGCTCGTCCATCACCAGGAGGTTGAAGGGGAGGGCGAAAAGGCGGGCCAGCAGCAGACGGTTGCGCTCTCCCCCCGACAGCGCCGCCACCGGGGTGCGCACCTGCTCGGGCGAGAAAAGAAAGCTCTGCAGATAACCGATGACGTGCATCGGCTCTCCCCCGATCGACAGCCGGTCGTTGCCGTCGGCGACGTTGTCGGCGACCGACCGGGACTCGTCGAGCGCCTCGCGATGCTGGTCGAAGAACGCGACCTCGAGGTTGGTGCCGAGGCGCACACTCCCCGAATCGGGCTCGAGCCGGCCGAGCAGCAGGCGCAGCAGCGTCGTCTTGCCGGAACCGTTGGGGCCCAGGACCCCGACCTTGTCGCCGCGGCAGACGACCGTGGAGAAACCCTCGACGATCGAGAGTCCATCGTACGCGAACGAGACGTCCTCGGCCTGGATGACCAGCTTGCCGGCGAGCCCCGCCTGCTCGAGCCGCAGGCTGGCCCGGCCGAGCTGCGCCCGCCGCTGGCGGACCTCGGCGCGCAGGCGCTCGAGCGCTCGCACGCGCCCCTCGTCGCGGGTGCGCCGGGCCTTGATCCCCTGGCGGATCCAGGCCTCCTCGCGGGCGAGCTTGCGGTCCTGCCGGCCGAGCCGGCGCGCTTCGGCCTCGGTCTCCGCCGCACGCCGCTCGAGATAGGCGTCGTAGTCTCCGGGGTAGCTGCGCAGCGCGCCGCGGTCGAGCTCGACGATCCGGGTCGCGAGCCGGCGCAGGAAGGTGCGGTCGTGGGTGACGAACAGCAGCCCGCTCGTGGACTCCGCGAGCAGATCCTCGAGCCACTCGATTGCCGGGATGTCGAGGTGGTTGGTCGGCTCGTCGAGCAGCAGGACCTCCGGCTCGGCGACCAGTGCGCGCGCCAGCAGGACCCTCCGCTTCAGCCCTCCCGAGAGCGTCTCGAAGCGCGCCTCCCCCGGCAGGTCGAGGCGGCTCAGCGTCGCCTCCACCCGCTGGTGCAGACGCCACCCGCCCGCCGCCTCGAGCCGCCCCTGCACCTGCGCGAGGGAGCCGAGGTCGACGGCGCCGGCGGCGACCCGGGCGCTGATGTGGTGGTATTCGACCAGCAGCTCGCCGAGCTCGCGCAGGCCGCCCGCCACGATGTCGTAGACCTCGCCGCCCTGCTCGCGGGTCACCTCCTGGGCCAGACGCGCCACCCGCGTGCCGGCGACCAGGGTGCGCTCCCCGCCGTCGAGTTCGAGCTCGCCGGCAAGCGCTCGCAGCAGGGTCGACTTGCCGCTGCCGTTGCGTCCGACGAGCGCGACCCGCTCTCCGTCCTCGAGAGCGAGGTCGACGCCATCGAGGACGGGAGCACGGCCCCAGGAGACCGTGGCGGAGTGCAGGGCGATGAGCGGCGGCATCGGGAGCTTGGATCGGAGCGACACCGCTCGCCGGCGCGCGAGCAGGTCGGCGAAGTGTAGTGCCCCAGGCTGCCGGTCACGATCGGGCTCGACCCCAGGCACCGTCGAAGACGAGCGCACGCTCCTGCTGCGCCTCTCGCCCCGGAGATCGGGGGCGCACATGGGATGCCGATCGCGCCGGCGCCGAGGATCCTCGGTCCTTCGCCGTGCCGCCGCGGCGATCCTGCTGGCCGCCTCCTCAGACTGCGAGCAGGCGCTCGAAGAACGACCGGTAGCGCCGGAGTGTGACGCGCAGATCCTCGGTCGTCACCTCCTCGCCGCGATCCCAGATCCCCTCGAGCTGACGGCGGTCACGCTCGAAGCACTGGTGCAGCGAATCGGTCGCCTCGCGCACCAGGGCGTCGGCGTCTCCCACCGCCCGCCTCGGCGCGTCGACGAACGAGGCCTGGATCTCGTCCCAGCGGGAGCGGAAGCGTCGGCTCTGCTCGTCGCCGAGCAGGCTGGCGCCCGTCCCGTCCGAGGTCACGACCACCGCGCTCTCTGCGCCCCGCATCCCGTGCGGCTCGGGCGGCGCCGTCAAGGGCGGCGGCTCAGGAGGCGGCGTGGTCTCGTCGCCCGACTCCCAGGCTCCGCGGCCGTCCGGGCCGGCGGCGGCGCTCTCGCGCGACCTCGAGGCGGAGACGGCCGCGGCTTCCCGAGGCTCACGACCGGCGTCTGCGCTGTGACGCTCCGCGTGAGGATCGTCCGCCGGCGCGGCCGCGCGCCCATCCCGCCGCAGCTCCGGTGACAGCATGCCGTCTCTCGCCTCCGGCGAGCGCGGCTTCTCCCTCGCCGCCTCGTGCTCTCGACTCCTGCGGGCTCTGCCTTGCTCGCGGTCCGAAGACGGGGTGTCTACAGAACGGCTCATGATGCGATCTCCCTTCGAGGTTCGTAGCCGTTGCCGAGCAGGTGATCGAACAACACGCGATAGTTGACCATCGCCTCGCGCAGCTCTTCGGTCGTCGCGTCGCCGCGACGGCTGCGCTCGGCCACCGTGCCCGCCTCGCGATACGCCTGGACCTCGCGGGGGTAGTGCACCGACAGGTCGGCGTCCTTGTGCCGGATCTCGCCGAGCGGATAACCGCGCCTCTCCATCGCCTCGTCGATCAGAGCCGTAGCTCGCGCCACCGCTTCGCTCGGCCTCTCGACGAAACCCTTCTGCAATTCCCGCCAGCGAGCTGTAAGTTCTTCTTTGTCCGCCGGCGTCAGCGCGCGCAACTCGTAGCTGGCGACCCGCCTGCGCCGCGCCTCCAGCTCGTCCACCGCCCGCGCCCGGCTCCCCGAGACGGCGACCTCACGCTCATACTCCGGCCCGAACTGGCCCCGAAGCCTCTTGCGCTCGCGCCAGCGGCCGATCCAGAGGACGGGAATGATGACGGCCAGGATTACCGCCAGGCCGATCGCGATCATCGTCCATTCGTTCAGGATCATCGTCGTCGTCCCTCCTTCGCTGGGCAGCTGCTCGCAAGCGGCGTGCCCGGCCCCTACGGCGCGAGGCACGCGAACGCCGCGCGCGGTTGGGCCGGCTCGCCTGCGCGTACGAGCTCGTTCGTCGGCTCGCTCGCGGTCTCGACGAGCCGCGTCGCGCGCGGTCTCGCGCTGCCGGGTCCGGCCTCCTCACCTGCCGCCGGTGCTCCCTAACGCGGCAAGCGGCCGAGCGGGCTCAGACCCTGCGCACGGGGAGGAGGGCTCTCAGCCGCTCCTCACGCAGGGTCACGCCGAGCCAGACCAGACCGCCGAGGAGGACCTGGAGGTAGATCGGATCGCCGACGCGCAGGTGCGTGAGGATCGTGCCGCCGACGTAGCCGGTGAGCAGGACGGCGCCCAGTACGGCGGTTGGCGGGACCAGGTACACCAGCACGCAGGAGATCTCGAGGATCGCGATCGGCAGGATCAGGCTCTCGGGAAGACCCAGGTGCGCCAGCCCCTCGTCCATCCCCTCCGGCCTGGTCAGCTTCATGGCCGCCGAGAACAGGAAGAAGAGGGCGACCAGCCCCGACAGGGCGCGTCCGGCCCATCTCCAGCGTCCCGGCGGTCTCGCCTCAGCGTCTACCATCGCCCGAGCTCCTTCGGCCCCCGAGAGGGCCCGTCATCGCGGTGAGGCGCCGCACCGCCCGATCGGTGCCAGCGGGGACGCGACGCCGGAGCGACTCCGCGAGGTTCCATCGCACGCCGGATCGATCGCACGCCGGATCAGGGAGGACCGGCCTCAGCTCCGTCCCCTCCCGGCTCCTCCTCGACCCCCAGCGCATCGAGCAGAGCGCGTCCCTGCTCCTCGGGGCTGCCGGTCTCGAACGACGGCGTCACCGACGAGCTCTCGCGGCCCCTGACCTCGACCTCTTCCTCGGCCGGCTGCCCCTGCGGACCCACCAGCGCGACCGTGTAGCGCCCGGGAGGCAGCTCGAGCCGGAGCGGCGTGAAGGCCTCCTCCGATTCGTAGACGACCTCGCCGAGCGCGGCGTCGGTGACCGTCAGCACGCGCGCCCACGGCCTCGCGTCGATCACCAGCGCGCCCGCCGGCGGTGGTGGTGGTGGCCGGTTGATCCACCAGACCACGGCCAAGACGAGCACCGCGATCACCGCCGCGGCTCCCGCCAGCGTCAGCAGGAGCTGACGCCGTCTCGCCGCCTCGGCCTGCGCCTCGGGCTCGATCTCGGCTCTCAGCGTGCCGAGGGTGGCGTCGGCGCCCAGCTCCGACTCCGCTCTCTCCAGAGCGCGCAGCGCCCGCCTCGCCCTGCCCGCGGAGCGAGACTCCTCGATCTCGCGAACCGCCTCGTTCCGAACCGCGATGCGACGCTGCTCCTCCTCGAGCTCGCGAACCGCGCTCTGCGCCCGCTCGAGCAGCGTTTGCGCCTTGCGGTTGTCGGCGTCGTAGCGAACCGCCTCCTCGAGCTTCCCGATCGCCTCCTCGAAGCGCGCAGCGGAGAGCGCGGCGTGCCCCTCCGAGGTGAGCTGGGCCGAGTACGCCTGCTGCGCCGCGCGCTCGTCCGTCTCCAGGCGCGCTCTCAGGTCGGTGAAGCCGTCGGCGCCGTGCGAGCGTTCCTTCTCCTCGAGCAGAGCGCGGGCGCCCACCAGATCGCCCGCCGCGAGCTTGCGCTCGATCGGCCGGCGTGCGCCCTCGAGCGCGACCTGGCGCTCCCACGATGCAACCCGCTCGCGCAGAGCCTCGAGCTCGGCGAGCAGTGGTGCGGGGACGCCGTCGCGGGGGGCGTCCGACAGCAGGTTCTTCGCCCGCTTCATGTCGCCCTCGTCGGCGGCCCGCGCCGCCGACTCGATCGCGGTCTTCGCCGCGTCGTGGCGTCGCGCCGACTCCTCGATCCTCTCGCGGAACGGCGCCAGGTCCGGGTCGTCGGCGCCTCCGAGCGCGCGGGCGGCCTCCTCCAGCGCAGCATTCGCGGAGCCGAAGTCGGCGCTCGGCAGGTGCTGCGCCACCGCCCGCTCGAGGGCGGCGAGCGCCTCCGCGCGCCGGCGATCGCGGTCCTGGCGCACCTGCAGCTCGCGCGCCTCCTCGAGCAACTGGCGAGCCGATCCGGCCTCGGTTGCGCCCAGGGCCAGAGCCTGCTGGAGACAGGGGATGGCGTCGGCGGGGCGTCCGTCGCCGATCGCCTCTCGCGCGGAAGCGATCAGGGCCTCGAACTGACGGTCCCGGTCCTCCTGCTCGAGATCCGCCAGCTCCCTCCACAGCCGGTGGATGGCGTTCTCTCCCGGATAGGTCTGCTGGGCCTGGCGCAGCAGCTCGGCGGCCTCTGTCCACTGCCGGGCGTCGATCAGCGCGGCGGCCCGAGCAACCACCTCCGCGATCTCCTCGGCACGCTGCTGGCGCACCACGATGTCGGCTCGCAGCTGCCGAACCTCCGGCTCTCGATCCGCCGGGACCCCGAGCAGGATCGCCTGGTCGAAGCGCTGCAGCGCCGCCGCGTAGTCCCCGGCGTCGACCAGCTCGTCCGCCTCGGCGAGCAGCGCCTCGATGCGGGCCTGGTTCGACTCCGGCGGCATCGGCCGGGGACCGGTGGCGGAGGGCTCGGAGCCCGGCGCCGGCTCGCCCGCACCGTCGCTGGGACGCGGAGCGAAATGTCGGTCCAGCTCCCGTTGGGTGCCTCCCGCCGCGCGTTGCTTGCCGACCTGCGGCTCGGGCTGCTCCTGGATCAGCTCCCGCGCGGTGGCGATCAGCTCGGCACGATCGCCGTGCAGGCCGAGCGAGCGGATCGCGTCGATGAACTCCTCGGCGCTCTGGACCCGCTCCTCGGCGTTCTTCGCGAGCGCCCGCATCACGATGTCGCGGAAGGCCGGCGGGACCCGGCCCTCGACGTCCGAGACGTCGAACGGGACCGGCGGGTGGAACAGGTGGCCGGCGATGTACGAGCTGAGGTCGCTGCCCTGGATCGGCGAGCTCCCGGTCAGCAACTCGTAGAGCACGATGCCGAAGGAGTAGAGGTCGCTGCGCGCGTCGACCTGCCCCGATCCCTTCTGCAGGCTCTCGGGCGCCGCGTACTTGATCTTGCCGAGGAAGGTGTTGGCCTGGGTGAGCCCGCTCTCGGCTCCCAGCGACTTGGCGATCCCGAGATCGATGAGCTTGGTGACCGGCATTCCGTCGAACTCGAGGCTCACCATCACGTTGTCAGGCGAGATGTCGCGATGAACGAAGCCGCGCCGGTGCAGGTAGTCGAGCGCCCGTAGGGACTGGATCACGATCTCGACGACGAAGTGGATCGGCAGCCGGGAGTGACGGCGCAGGATCTCCTGGAGCGAGAGCCCCGCGATGTACTCCATGACGATGTAGCGGGTTCCCGCCTCGTCGATGCTGAAGTCGTAGAGCTGGGCGATGTTCGGGTGGCGCAGCTTGATCGCGTTGCGGGCCTCGCGGACGAAGCGTTCCCCGGCCTCCTGGTTGTCCTCGAGCGAAGCCCGCATCACCTTGACGACGCGGACCTCGTGGAGGAGCTGGTGGCGGACCTTGTAGATCGCGCCCATCCCGCCCTCCTTGATCTTGTGCAGGATCTCGTACTTGCCTTCGAGCTCCGCCAGAGGTAGGGAGGACATGGAGTGGGTTCGCGGCTTCAGGGGAAGGCTTCAGGGCAGGGCTCGAGGGTCACAGTGACGCCCGGTAGAAGCTGCGGAAGCTCGGCGACAGCCCGAGGCCCACGATCTCGAGGTCGAGCGTGGGGTCGAGAGTCGCGCACAGCCGCGCCTGCTCGCGCGCGGCAGCGAGCTCCTGCTCGTCGTCCGCGCCTGCGAGCAGATACCGCGCGTGGTGGGCGGCCGCCCGGAGCAGGTGACCGGCCAACTCCTCCCTCGGCGTCAGGGCCTCGCCAGTGGAGAGCAGCTCGACGACGCGATCGTAGTCCCGTTCGAAGAACGCCGTGGCCGCGCGCGCCAGATCGAGCGGCTCGGGCAGCAGCGCATCGTCGGTGATGGCGTCCTCGCCGGCCGTCTCCTCACCCGGGTCTCCCGGCTCGGCCTCGCCGGTGTCGCTGCCGTCGGCGCCCCGGTCAGGGTTCTCGCCAGCGTCACCACCGGCGTCGACGTCCGGTTTCGGCTCGATCGCGGCCCTGCGGACCGCCTCGTCGAAGGCGTTGCGCGCCAGCGTGAGCCGTTGCTCGAGCGATTCGATCTGGCCGACGTTCATCCGGTCCCCGGCAGCCCGGCTCTCGGTGACGAGACGCTGCAGGGTCCGATGCTCGCTGGTCTGCGACAGCTCCGATCGACGCAGCGCCTGCTCGGCGCTGGCGGTCACCGTCATGAGCTCCTCGAGAGCCTTGCGCACGCGGTTCACCTGGGTGACCTGGGTGTCGGCGCTGCGCTTCGCGGCGTCGAAGGCGTCGGCGGCAGCCGATGCCCTCGAGCTGGCGGCGCGCAACTGCTCGATGCTCGCCTCGTTCGCGCCGTCGAACGTGGTGCGAGCCGCCTGCAGGTCACGCAGGGCGCTCGACACTTGACGATCGAGGTCGGCGGTGGGCGCGCTGAGAGCGGAGACGCGATCGCGCGCTGTGTTGAAGGCGGAGCGGGCGACGTCGGCGCGCCCGAGCTGCTGCTGAAGGCTTTGGAACGCCTCGGCGATCTCGTCCCGCCCCCCGGCCGGCTGGTCCCCCTCTTCGACCGCGGGCTCGTCGCCACCGTCCCCGCCCCGCGGTTCGTCGCGCGCGGCGAGCACCTGCCGGCACTCGCTCAGCCCCTGCTGCAGCTCGGCGTAGAGGTCGCTCTCGCCCCGAATCCGCCCCTGCTGCTCGGAGGCCTGCCAAGCGCCGACGGCCCCCTCGCAGTCGTTCGACTTCGCCAGCGAGTCACCGAGATAGAAGTAGGGATAGTACTTTCGGAAGGTCATCCCCGAGATGGTCAGGCGCTCTCCGTTCTCGGTCGGCTCGTCGGCGATCGCGCGCCGGAAGGCCTCGGCCGCCCGGTCGTAGCGCTTGTTCTCCCAGTAGCGGTAGCCCTCGACGAAGTCCCGCTTCCAGTCGGCCATGGCGGCGCACGGCACGAGGCAGAGCGCGGCGACCAGGAGGCACCGCCCGACGATGTCGCGGTGATTACGGATCATGCATAATAGAGACGCAGCAGCGGAAAACCGGCGGCACATGGTCTCGAATCAAGTGGCTGAGGCTGCGCGACTTGGCCAACTGCCTCTGCTTGGATCACGAAGGACTGGAGGCGAGACGTTGCGCTCAGAAGGTATCACGGCGGAGTGCGTCCGGAAGATGGCGCCACACGCTCGACAGACGTCGCGGCAGCCGGGTCGCGCCGGTCGGCGTCGGGCGTCTTTGCGGGCGCTCGCCTCGAGCGCGATCGCCCTGGCGTTGATCGCGGCCGGGGCCTCGGCGCGGCCGGCGCACGCCGGCCGGTCCGCCGAGGAGCTCACCTGGCACGAGCACTACGAGCTCGCCCTGCGGGCGATCGAGGAGCGGCAGGCCGCGCCGGCGATCGCGCACCTCGAGAAGGCGCTCGCCCAGCGCCCGGTCCCCGAGCTCAGGGCGCCCACCAGCGGGGTGCGCTACGTCGACTACCTCCCCTATGCCTATCTCGCCGTGGCCCACTATCTGGCGGGAGACCTGGAGGCGAGCCGCGCCAACCTGGAGCGCTCGAAGCGCGCCGGAGCCGTCCTCGGCTCCGACGAGGGCGCCCGCCTGGTCTCCGCCTACGACACGCTCCTCGAAAAGCGTGCGATCGGCTCGGGCTCGGAGCGGACGGGCGCCCAGCGCAGCTTCCGGGAGTATGATCCGCCTCCGCCCACCCTGAGCGAGCAGGAGGCCGAGCGGATCCGCAACGAGGTCGCGATGCGCTGCGGCGTCACCCGCGCCTCGAACCGGCTGCCCTGGTACTACTACTACGAGCTCGGCCTGGCGCTTCGATCGCGCGGTGACTCCTCTCGCGCGCTCGAAGCCCTGATCGAAGCGACCGACCGCCGGCCGGTGCCGAAGCAGCGGGCGTTCATGTACGGGATGTGGTTCATCGACTATCTGCCGTACTTCGAGATCGCCAAGCTGCACCGCGAGCTGGGAAACCTGGAATGTGCGCGAGACGCGCTGCTCCTGTCGGAGGCGTACGGCGAGGCGGGGACATCCAAGGAGATCCAGGTCGATCTTCAGGAGCTGAAGCGCGACCTGGAGACGCTGCTGTTCGAAGCGCCGCCCGACGGTCGCTGAGCCGAAAACTGCCCGGGTGACGTCCGTCTAGACACCGAAGCCTGCGAACCGGGAGCTGACCGCGCCGAAGAGCCGCAGAGCGAGTCGACGCTCGTCGCTGTTCGCGTCGCAATCCCGAACACACGATTGACTGGAGGGGATGAAATGAGATTCCATGTTCGAGATTCACTGAACGCGATCGGGGCGATCGAGCCGATCGGGGCGACGGTCCGTCCCGCCTCTGAACCGGTGGGCCGGACGAACTGGCTCCTGGCCGCTGGCCTGGCGGCCACCGTCCTGATCGGCGGGAGCCCAGCGCTCGCTCAGCAACTGCCGGACCCTGACGAAAGACCACCCGACTCGACGAATCTCCCCCTCCGCTTCGGCTTCTCGCCGCCCGGCGCTCGTGCCGTGGGCATGGGCGGCTCCTTCATCGGCATCGCGGACGACGCGACCGCCGCAGAGGCCAACCCCGCGGGCCTGGTCAACCTCTCTCGGCCCGAGGCGTCGATCCACTATCGCAGCACGTCGTACGACATCGAGTACTTCGACGGTCAGGGCCAGGATCTGCTGAACTTCGCGAACACGATCCGCACGGATGCTGGAGCCCCGGCCCTGGCCCCCGGCGCGAGGATCGGCAGCGCCTTCGCCTCGAACCCCCGGACCAATCTCGAGGGCGACGTCGACGACGTCTCGTTCGCCAGCTACGTCCACCCGTTCGGCGGCATGACCTTCTCCGTCTACTACCAGCAGGACGCCTCGTTCGAGGGGGAGAACACGAGCCCGTTCCAGGTCTACGACGACACCTTCGGAGACCTCTACTCGACGTCCCAGAGCATTTCGCTCGACATCGAGTCGTTCGGAGCCGCGCTCGCCTTCCGGATCGGCGACCGGTTCTCGCTCGGCGCCTCGGTGCGCTACACCGAGGGGCAGATCGCCCTCCTGCAGCGCCAGGAGATCGAGTACTTCCTGGACACCGAGTTCCTGCTGTTCGACCCCACCGGCTACGTCGGGCCCGGCGACTTCGGCTCGGACGAGCCCGTGTCGCTCGAGCAGCTTCGAGCCACCGGCCTCGTCGACCGGTTCCGGGTCGAGCGCGAGGCGTTCGGCGACGACAGCGACGTGACCTACAACGTGGGGTTCCTCGTCAATCCCGGAGGCACCTTCTCGCTCGGCGGGGTCTACAAGAAGGGTGGAGAGTTCGAGTTCAGCGACCGCGAGAGGTTGAGCCAGGAAGTGAGCCCACCTCCGGGCACGGGATTCCCCATCGACTTCGACGGCACCAACTTCGTCCTGCTGCCGCTCGACTGCAACTTCTTCACGTGCGTGAACGAATCGACCACCAGCCCGTTCACCTTCGAGACGCCGGACGTCCTCGGCGTCGGCATCTCGTGGAAGCCGGCGCCGGCCTGGCGGTTCGCGGTTGACGCGGTCGAGGTGGGCTACTCGGCGATCGAGGAGAGCTCGATTCTCCGTGAGGGACAGAGCGAGCGGATCGACGACGAGGTCGAGTTCCACGTCGGCCTGGAGTACATCTGGTTCCTGGGCGGCAGCACCGACCGCCTGTTCACGCTGAGGGGAGGCGGCTTCACCGACCCCGATCACGACGGCTCCGATCAGATCGACAGCGACGACGAGCACTACACCATCGGCCTCGGGCTCACCCTCGGCGGCTTCCAGGTCGATCTCGCCGGCGACTTCTCCGACGCGGCCGACCGGGCCCTGATCTCCCTGGTCTACCGGTTCTCGTAGCCAGAGAATCGTCTGGCGAGCGCGCAGGTCGACGTTTCGACGCGGGGCGCCGATCGCCGCTCGATCCGAAGCGCGGCTGAGAGCGGGGCTCCCGACTGGGAGCTCGGCTCGGCCGCCTCTCGCGGAGCCGCGATGGCACCGCGGCTCCCCGCCTCGCCCGACGTTTCATGGGCGACTGCGCGCCCCCGCGACGATCTTCATGAACCGTTTTGGCCAAAGCCCCGGAGAAGTCGCAGGCTCATTCTCCGGCCCATCCCCAACCCAGAGCGTAGCGGCTCGTGGTGGTCACCACTCCCCAACGAGCCGCGAACGCGAGGCGAGCTCATACCACGAGCCCGCTACTGATGTTCCCCGCCCAAGCGCCCGCGGACGGGCGCGGGCTCAGGCCGACTAGGCCGAGCCCCTCTCTCGTACGGCATCGGATGCGGCTTGATCGAACTTTGACCACTTTGTGAGCTTCACGACGGCCTAGTCGACCTAGCGGGCTCGTGGTGGTCACCACTCCCCAACGAGCGGCGGGGGCGAGGCGCGGATCATAAGCAGCCAACGTCGAGCTGCCGGCCGGTTCTGGGCGGGATCGATCTCTACGAGCGCTCCTCCCCGTACTCTTTGAGACGGTTGTAGAGCGTCTTGACGCTGATGCCCAGAGCTTCGGCGGTCTTCTTGCGCTGTCCGTCGCACTGGCGCAGCGTGGCCAGGATCATCCGCCTCTCCGCCTCGGCGAGGCTGGTGCCGAGCTGAACCTGCATGCTCGGTCCGGCATAGGGGGACCCGTTGCGCAGCTCGAGTGGCAGGCAGGTGACGTCGATCACGTCGTCGGCCAGGATGGAGGCTCGCTCGACCACGTTCTTGAGCTCCCTCACGTTCCCCGGCCAGTGCCAGGCGAGCAGGCAGTCGAGCGCCGCTGGATCGAACCGCTGGCAGACGCCGTCGCGGCGGTTCAGGCGATCCAGGAAGTGATTCACGAGCACCTCGACGTCGCCGTAACGGTCACGCAGGGGAGCCAGCTCGATGGGAAACACGTTGAGCCGGTAGAAGAGGTCCCGGCGCAGCTTTCCTTCTTCGACCGCCAGCTCGGCGGACCGGTTGGTGGCGGCCAGGACCCGAACGTCGACCTCGACCTCGCTGCTGCCGCCGACGCGCTGAAAGCGCCCGCTCTCGAGCACGCGCAGAAGCTTGACCTGGAGCTCGAACGGCATCTCGGTGATCTCGTCGAGGAACAGGGTTCCTCCCGAGGCCCGCTCGAAGAACCCGATGTGTTGCTGAGTGGCGCCCGTGAAGCTCCCCCTCTCGTGCCCGAACAGCTCGCTCTCGATCAGGCTGGCAGAGATGGCGCCGCAGTTGACGGGGATGTAGGACCCGACGCGACGCGGGCTCAGGCGGTGGATCGTCTCGGCGGCCAGCTCCTTGCCGGTTCCGGTCTCGCCGATGATGAGCGCCGGCGCGTTCGTGGGTGAGACCTTCTCGATCAGGTCGTACACCCGCTGCATCTCGGGTGAGGGACCGATCATCGATCCGAAGCGGCCCAGCTCGCGGAGCTCGCGTCTCAGGTCACGCACCTCGCCTCGCAAGCAAACCTTGTCGCGGACGCGCCGCAGATGCTGCTCCAGGCGCACCACCTCGACGGGCTTGGTCAAATAGTCCACGGCCCCGCGACGCATCGCCTCGACCGCGGACTGCACCGTTGCCTCGCCGGTGATCAACACCACGTCGGACGCCGGCCCCTCGAGGTGCTCCAGCAGCTCGCTCCCTCGTCCGTCCGGAAGCACCAGGTCGACCAGCGCCAGATCCGGAGTCGACCTCTCGAGATGCTTTCTCGCCTCTCCGAGGTCGCGGGCGAGCAGGGTTTCGAAGTGCTCGGCCCGCACGATCTCGTCCATCGCCAGCAGGGAGGATTCGTCGTCCTCGACCAGCAGCGCCAACGGCTCCGCTCTGCGGTTTCTCTCGCGAGCCGTCACGGGTCCAGCTCCGGTGGCAGCGCTGCGTCCGGCTCGATCGAGTCGTTCCTTCGCGCGCTGAATCTGCGAATCGATCCCTCGCAGCCGCACTGCGGATCAGAGCCGACTGCCGGGAAGCCGATGCCGGACCTGCGCTCAGCCGGAGCGCCTTTCCCGATCGCAGTCGGGTCGGCGACTCCTTTCGACCTCCATCGTTTGTTCCTGACAGCCATTGGATTTCATCGGCGAAATGCAACAGAAAAGGAAACCACGCCACCCCTCTCTTCACTCTTCAGCTTCCTGAGCAAGATCGGTGCCGAACGACGGATCGGCTGCTGCCAGCAAATCGTGCGCTTGGTGTTTCGGTAGGAGCCAGTTGCCGCGCCTTCTCGGATGGCTCTGCCTGGTTGGGGATGGACTCCACCGCGACCGGCGAGGATCTGGGCGCGCACCGGCGCGGCGACGCCGGCGTTCCTGCGAGTCGTTCCGAGGCGAGGGGAAGCCGAGCCAGCCGAACGCTGGATCGGCGAGCGCCGCAACGTGGCGCGCGCGCTCCGTCAGCGGACCTCTCGAGGTCCTCGAAAATCGACGGTGGCGGTGCGCCGTAGCACCTCGACCAGGACGCGCGTCAGCTCACGGGCGGTAGGTGTCTCAGTCTCCCCGCAGCGATCCCAACGCACCTCGTCCTCGAACCGACCGTGCGCGCGCCTCCACCACTCGTGCGGTCCGTTCGTCGAGAGGATCACGCGATAGATCCTGCCATCGATCTCGATCTCGGCATCGCCGCACCCCACCGGTTCCTGCAGGGCGACGTCCCGCCCGAGTCTGGCCCGAGCCTTCGAGTTGTTGCCGCTCAGCTCCGGCAGCGTGTTCATCGTCGCCTCTCCTCTACGCGCCTGCAGGGCGCCTCTAACGCGACTCGAGGGGCGCGCCTCCAGCGCCCTCCGATGGCGCGGTGGACGACGGCGCCGAGCTGCCGTCCTCCAGTCGTCGTCGACGGCCAGCCGGTCCGGTCGTGTCGCTTTCACTCTGTTGCCATCTCGGCTCCTCTCCCCCGAGCCCGCTAGGCCTCCTCCCGATCTTCGGACTCCAGTTGCTCCCTGGCGTTCTCCATGCCTTCCTCGAGGCGGCGCATCGCCCCGGCGAGGCCGGCGCGGGTGTCCCCCCAGGCTTCCGCGCTCGCCCCCTGCACCTGGTCGAGCCACTGCTCGGCGTCCTCGAGCTCGTCCTCGAGCTCGGCCTCCGTCTCTCGCCATCGCTCGCGCGCCTCACTGGCGCCGTCCGCCATCCGTGCGCGAAGGACTTCGAGCTCCTGCTCGATCTCGCGGACCGTCCGCTCGGCGTACGTCTCGAGCTCCTGCTTCTGCTCGTAGGAGTAGCCCTGGATCGACTCGTAGGCTTCGCCGACTTCGCCCCGGACCTCTTCTGCGGTGGTGTCCTCGCGCAACTCCTCGGCCGCGGTGTCGTCCGTCACCTCCAACTCGCGATCGTCGTCGGGTGCGCATGCGGCGATCGACACCACGAGCGAGCCCGCGACCGATGCGACGACCGTTCTCCACTTGCCCTGGTTCCGTACTCTCATCTTCATCGCCTCCACTCGCCTTCCGGCGTGCCCTTGATCCTCGTTGCGAGGAGGCGGCCGTCGCGCGGGCATCGTCTCGATCCGGAGGAGGTGCCACGCGTCTCGCGGCCGGCCGGAATCGCCGACGTGCAATCGACGTACCAGCGAGCCATCCTGCCGCCCGCTCCCTCGGAACTCCCACCTGGCTGGAAGGTCCGAGACTGGCGGGTCTTCCCGCCCGTCCAGCGCGTCACCACGAGCTTCGCCGGATCGACCGAATGAGGCCACCTCAACAGCCAAGGCGCCGGCGATCGGTCATCGTTCGAATTTGTCCGAGCTCGACCTCGACCGCCCGTCGCTCGCCGGCGCGGATGACGTCGGGGGTCACCTCGTCGCCGGGGTCGCGGCCAGGGCAGTGGTGAGCTGCGTAGCTCCTCGGATGTCGGCGCCGTCCAGGGCGACGATCACGTCCCCCGCCTGCAGGCCCGCCTCGGCGGCGGGCGGCGGCCGCCCTCGGGGACCCGAGGCCCGCCGCTCCACTCTCTGGCACGAGGCTTGCGCCACGATCCACGACGAGAAAGTCCAATGAAGGTCGCGGCAGCCGTGCTGCTCGATGCCGCACCAGGAAGGCTCCGGGTATCCGGGATGAAGTCGATGACCAAGTACGAGACGATCCTCTTCCCGACCGACTTCAGCGAGTCGGCCGATGACGCACTGAAGACCGCGCTCGCTGTGGCTCGAGCCTTCGGCGCGAGGCTCCACGTCTTCCACGCGGTGGTGTCCGAGACTCCGTACGTGGTGCCGGCCGACGGGGTGCTGGCGATCCCGTCCCAGGAAGGGCTGTTCGCCGAGATGGAGCGACACGCGCGCGCCGAGCTCTCCAGGATCGAGGGGCTCGCCGCGGATGGGATCGTCGAGGTCACCACCGAGGCGCGGCGCGGCGACGGCACCGTCGATTCCATCCTGGAGGTCGCCACCGATCGCGGCGCCGACCTCATCGTGATGTCGAGTCACGGTCGGCGCGGCTTTCGTCGCCTCCTGCTCGGCAGCGTCGCCGAGGAGCTGGTGCGTCGTGCGCCGTGCCCGGTGCTGGTGATCCGCCGAGACCCAGAGCGCGTACCCGTCTCGCCCTCGGGCCGGATCCTGGCGGCGATCGACTTCTCGCCCCATTCCGAACAGGTGCTCTCGACCGCGAGGTCGCTCGCCGCGAATCTCGGCAGGGAGCTCGATCTGATCCACGTGGTGCATCTCCCGAGCGCATCCGCCATGGCGGTCGGCACGACGCCGTTCGGCCCGGTGAGCCCGGCTCCGCCGGAGAGCGTCTCCTACGAGGAGCGAACCGTCCGTGCCCGCGAGCTCCTCGAGCACACCTTCGAGGCCGTGGGAGGTCCCCAGGTCGAGTCCCGCGCCGTCGTGCGCAGCGGTCAGCCGGAGGCCGAGATCGTCGCTCACGCGGAGGAGAACCACGCGAGTCTCATCGTGGTGGGGACCGAGGGCCACTCCGGCGTCAGCCGCCTGCTGCTCGGCAGCGTCTGCGAACGCGTGCTCCGACGCGCTCCCTGTCCGGTGTTCGTCGTTCCCCACCACGACCAGGAAGGATCCTGAGCGCCGCCCAGCCGCGTACGGAAGCGTGCGGAAGAGGCGTGGGAGGGGGCCTCGTCACCGGCGAGGCGGCAAGCTGTGCCTCATCGCGCGCCGCACCTTGGTCGCGTGACCATACTTCACCAGCGCGACGAAGAAGACTCCGCCGAGGATGTTGCCGGCCGTCGCGGCCGAGAGGAAGCGGCCGAACTCGAGCAGCGTCACCGCCTGGCCCGCGATCAGCGCCGTCAGCACCTCGACGCTGCCGATGATGCAGTGATGCAGGTGGGCGAAACCGATGCTGCCGGTGACCAGCCACACGAAGAAGACCTGGCTGATCGTGTCGCGCCCCGCGGTCACCAGCCACGAGACCAGTCCCATCAGCCAACCCGCGAGGATCGCGCTCGCGAAGATGACGGACCATCGATGGTCGAGGATGTCGTCGGCGAGCGCCTGAAAGGCTGCTGGCTCCACCACGCCGAGCTCCGGACCGATGACTGCCAGCAGGGCGGCGAACACCGCTCCGCCGACCAGGTTCGAGCAGTAGACGAGCCCCCAGAGACGAGCGAGCTGAGCGACGCTCGCCTTTCGAGCGAGCACCGGCAAGGACGCCAAGGTCGTGTGCTCGGTGAACAGCTCGGATCTGCCGAACACGACCAGGATGAAGCCCACCGAGTAGGCGCTCGCGCGCAGGATCTCGTAGAGCGGAGGCGGCAGGTTGCCGACCGCCAAGGTCCCCAGGACCGCCAGCAGCAACACGCTGAAGCCGATGTCGAGGCCGGCCGAGAACCCGGACAGGAGGAGCCCCCAAGTCGGCCGCTCGAGCTCCTCGAGCCCCTCCTCGATCTCCTCGTCGAGGATCGTCGAGTAGGACTTCTGCGAGTCGTTCGATCGCTTTTCCGAGGACTCCGCGCTCTCGGCGGACTCCGAGCCCTCCGAGAGCGCCGACGGCTTCGAAGGATCTACCGGCTCTGAGCTCTCTCGTGTCTCCGACGACCGCGAATCGCCCTGGGCCGTCATCAAAGGAGATCTCGCGGGAGCGCCGGGCGGGCCCGCGCCGACCGCTTCGACTCGGGGCGGGCGGCTCCCTCCCCAGCAGCACCGCCCGGCTGCTTCGCCATCAGGCGCTCGCCTCCGCGATCGCCGAGAAGAGAGCGAGCGCTCGCCGAGACAGGCTCGGGTGGCGCGTCTCTGGCTCCACCCCGACGCTCGAGATTCGGCTCGCCGTGCGCGGGGACGCCGACAACGGAAGAAACTGCCAATTCCACCGTAAGTCTTACCGCCGGCTCCTGCGCTCGCTCCCTCGACCTCCCGGCAGCGAGCCCGGTTCGGGGGAACGCGCGATCAGCCTGTCGCGCCGACGCGGCAATCCGTGCGCGGTGGCCGCGGCATCCTGCGCCGCGGTGGGCGCCGGATCCTGCCCGCGCTTCTTCACTGGCGCCGGGCTCGGCGACGGCGCAGCGCGAGCGCTTCGGCAGGTCCCGCACTCCGCCGGCCGATGCGATGCGCGCGACGCGATCGATCGAGCCGGGGGGATCAACGGGCTCCGCCCGCCAGCGCGGCGACCGCCTCGCGCAGATCGAGCCGCGAGATCCCGCCGCTGATCCGGGAGACGGGCGTCTGATCGTGCGCCGACAGCATCAACAGGGTGAGCGTGCCCGGCGCAACGGAGTAGCGCTCCCTCAGCTCGGTCGCGGTCTCGGGATCGACCACGGCGCCGCTCTTCGGCACTTCCGTCGTCTCGAACACGCGCAGGATCTCAGCGTTTTCGAGCCCGTCCTCCTCGCGAAGCCTGGACAGCTCCCTTTGCAGATCGAGGTACTCCGAGTCGGCATCGCTCGGGGCGAAGATCAGGACCTTCCCCGCCGGCGCCCGCCTGCTTTCCGCCGGCTGTCTCTCGCTCTTCATCGATGCACTCCTTCCAGGTCGTTCACTGGTGTGTGCGACTGGGGTCGACTGGGAATCGTGCCGTCGCCTTCTTGAGTCCCATCGCGCCCCTCCGTGAGCCGCAAGAACGGTGCCGAGGGTCGCTGATCGAGAGCGGGCCGGCGGCGGGGCTAGGTCGACGAGGCCAGCGGGAAGTTCTTGCCTGCCTTGCGGCAGGCGGCGGTCATTGGCCTCGCGCAAGCGCGAGACCAAGGCTCACAAAGCGGTCAAGTTCAATCAAGCAGCACCCCAACGACGTGAATCAGCGGCTTTCGGGCCTAGTCGACCCAGCCGCGCCCGCTTGCGGGCTTGCGGCGCACGAGTGATCGGCTAGCGGTAGCGGGCTCGTGGTATGACCGCGCCGCGACCTCGCTGCTCGTTGGGGAGTGGTGAAAACCACGAGCCCGCTAGACTTCGCAGATGCAAGAACCTCCGCGTGCGGCGGCGGGCTCCGGAGAGCGGGCTCGGTCCAGGCTCCTCGCAGCCGCTCTCGCAGGCCCGGCCACGGCCCTCCTGCTGTCGATCGCGCCCCTTGGCAGCCAGGACCTCGCGCGCCTGAGCGTCGAAACGGTCGCGACCGGACTCGAGTCGGCCACGGTCATCACCCACGCCGGCGACGACCGCCTCTTCGTCGGGCTGCGCGAGGGATCGATCCGCATCGTGCGCGACGGCATCGTACTGCCGGCGCCCCTGATCGATCTCTCCGAGCAGGTCCTGGGGGCGAGCGAGGAGGGCCTGCTGGGCCTCGCCTTCCCTCCCGATCACGGCGACACCGGGCACCTGTACGTGGACTACGTCGGGCTCGACGGCACGCTGCGCCTCTCCCGCTTCATGGTCGGTGCCGATCCGGACCGCGCCGATCCAGACACCGAGGTGACCATCCTCGAGATCCCCCAGCCGGCCTCCGGACACTACGGCGGCAGCCTACAGTTCGCGTCCGACGGCACGCTGTATCTCTCGACCGGGGACGGCGTCGGAAGCGCTCCCGATCCCACCTGCCGATCGCAGGCCCTCGACAGCCTGCTGGGCAAGGTGCTGCGGCTCGACGTCTCCGATGCGGCCGCGCCCGGAGAGGGTCCGCCCTACTCCATCCCCAGCACGAACCCGTTCGCGTCGACCCCCGGCGCGCGGCCCGAGATCTGGGCGACGGGCCTTCGCAACCCCTGGCGCATGGCCTTCGACACGAGCACCGGTGATCTGTTCGTTCCCGACGTCGGCCTCGGCATGCGCGAGGAGATCAACGTCCAGCCGGCGAGCAGCCCCGGAGGCGAGAACTACGGGTGGAAGGTCAACGAGGGGAGCCTGTGCCGTGACGACGCCTCCGGCTGCGCCGCCGAGCAGCCGCCCTGCGGATCGAGCGCCTACACGCCGCCCACTCTCGAGTACGGTCACGACGAGGGGTGCGCCGTGATCGGCGGCGTGGTCTACCGGGGCGACTCGATCAGCGACCTGCTGGGACGCTACGTCTTCGGCGACTACTGCTCGGGGCGGCTCTGGGTCGCCGCGCCGCAGGACGGCTGGGCCCGGCAGGCGCTGGTCCCGACCCTGCGCGGGCTCACCACCATCGGCGAGGATGCCGCCGGCGAGATCCACCTGGCGGCCGCCGGAGCGCTCTACCGCCTGGTCGATCCCGCGGCGAGCGACGACCCCGGTCTGCTCGCATTCACGAACGTCCAGTTCGACGCCGTCGAGCGCTCGGGAGCCGCCGCCATCGACGTCTCGCGGTCGGGCGGAAGCCGCGGTGCCGTCTCGGTCCGCTACGCGACGGTCGGCGGCACCGCCGTGGCGGGGATCGACTACCAGCCGGTCGAAGGAGTCCTCGAGTGGCCGAACGGCGACACCGCGAGCCGCTCGTTCCAGGTCCCCATCGTCGACGATGCCTTCCCCGGCCCCGACCTGGCGGTCGGCCTGTCGCTGTCGATGCCGAGCGGAGGCGCCCGGCTGCCGAGCTCACCGCTGGCGATCCTCACCATCCTGGACGACGACCGGAGCTCGACCCGGTGCCTCGAGACCGCCACCACCCTCTGCCTGGTCGGCGGTCGCTTCGAGGTCACCGTCGACTGGCGGTCGACCGCGGGCTCGGCGCTGCCGGCACGCTGGGTGCGGATGAGCGACGACGCCGCCTACTTCTGGTTCTTCACCGAGCCCAACCCCGAGGTGTTCGTCAAGCTGATCGACGCCTGCGTCGAGCCCTTCCAGCACTTTTGGATGTTCGCCTCCGGCCTCACCGACGTCGAGGCGACCCTGCGCGTGCTCGACACCCAGACCGGCGTCGAGCGCACCTACGTGAGCCCACAGGGACAGGTGTTCCTGCCGATCCAGGACGTCGGCACCTTCGACACCTGTCCTTGAGCCGAGCCCGCCGGCGCTTCTCCCGTCCTCCGCTGGACGAGGGCCAAGGCGAGCGCTCGCCCTCGGCGACAGTCGCCGGTTAAAGGCGGCGGTGAAAGGCGGCGGCGAGAGGCGGCGGATCCTCGCGCGCTGGCGATCGCGAGCGTCGTCACGGCCATCTCGATCATGCTCAGCGAGCCGACGCTGCCGTTGCCGAGTCCGGCACGTCTCTTCTATCCGGCGGAGTCGGATCGACTCCCGGTACGATCGGCGGATCGTGCCGTAGAAGGAGAGCGGGCTCGACGCCCTCTGCCGGTCCCTGCCCGCGGCGACCGAGGACGTGAAGTGGGAGAACGACCTGGTCTTCTCGGTCGGCGGCAAGATGTTCGCCGCCTTCGAGCTGCCGGCCGGAGAGCCGGTGTCGTTCAAGACCGACCCGGACTCCTTCGAGGTGCTCGCCCAGCTCCCGGGAGTCCGCCCGGCGCGCTACCTCGCACGCGCCCACTGGGTGACGGTCGAGAACCGCTCGACGCTGCCGCGAGCGGAGCTCGAAGCGCTCTTGCGAGAAGCGCACCGCCTGGTCGTGGCGAAGCTCCCGAAGCGCCTCCGGCTCGAGCTCGGCCTCTAGGTCGACTAGGCCAGCGGGAAGCTCACAAAACGGTCAAAGTTCGATCAAGCAGCACCTAAACGACGTGGAGCAGCGGTTGTCGGGCCTAGTCGACCTGAGCCCGCGCTGCTTGCGGCGCTTGGGCGGGAAACATGAGCTAGCGGGCTCGTGGTATGACCGCGCTGCGATCTCGCGCTCGCTGGGGAGTCGTGACCACCACGAGCCCGCTAGTCCTAGTCGCCTGTGCACTCCTTCCAGTCCGGAGCCCAGATCGGGGCGGTGAGTCCCGCCATCACACCGAAGCTCAGATCGAGAGCGAAGTCGAAGCCGGTGGTGATTCCGGCACCGAAGTCGGACGTCCAGACCGCGCCGCCGTTCAGGATGTCGAGCAGCTTCTGTTCCGACGCGTCGAACCCGAGCTTCCGAAGAATGTTGTCGAGGACATCTCCGAGTCCCCGCCAGCGTCGCTCGCGCTCGGCGTCGGCGCGCCGCCGACGCCGACCTGGACGAGACGGCCAACGTGTCACGCTCTGCCAAAGAGGAGGCCTCCTCGTCCTCCTCCAGCGGCTGAGCCGGCTGTCCGGCGCGAATCGTTCGGGCGAAACCGACAACTCGCCTTGAGCCGGAGAGCTCCCATATCCCCTGGGTGTATCATTCGAGAAATCTGATATCGCTTCCGAACCAGGCGTCGATAATCGTCTCGACCCTCCTCCGGCAACTACGCCAAGTGCACCAGCTGCGGCGAGTTGAGCGAAGAACCGTGCTGGCCGCCAGGGGCCATTATCAGCGCTCATCAGCGCGCGGCGCGGCGTTATCCACGCTGGTCTGGGGCAGCTCAATAAAGAATTAGGCCGACAGTGCCCCTTCACACATCGCAATAGGAGCAAAGCCATGCTTGATAAGATTACAGATGGGCGGACAGACCTTGTTTTCGATTACGTTGCCGCGGGCCACGCGGCGACTTCAGCGGACCAAGTCGGCGTATCTCTTCTTCAGTGGTGCTCCTACTACGGCGATGTCAGCGCCATCAAATTCCTGCTTGCCAATGGAGAGTCACTCCGGTCTCTAGGAAAGCTCTACGGACTCAACGCAGCCTCTTACCATGGACATTCGCGCCTATGCCAGTTTCTGATCGAGCAAGGTGCGGACGTAAACAAGCGTCAGCTCGACACCGGAGAAACACCGCTGCACGCAGCCCTCTGCACAGCCAATCGGCATGCCCATGATGCTGTGCTCAAAGTGCTCCTCGCCAACGGTGCGAATCCCAATTGCGCGACCAAGCCATCGGTTGCAACGGATCACTTCATGCGCGATTGCAGAACCAAGGGGGAAACGCCCCTGCATCGCGCGGCGGCCTTCGGCACGGAAGCAACCATCCAAATGCTTCTGGATGCAGGTGCGCGAATCGATGCCAAAGACATGAACGGAGATTCCGCACTCACCTGGGCCAGTTGGTATTTGCGTCCCAGGCCTATTCTCAGAAAGCTCTGTTATGGCGAGTTTCATGCGTAACTGCTTTTGTCGGCCTAACAAGCCGCTGCAGCCGACGAGCGGCGGGACGAACGAGGGCGAGTGAGCTTGACTTCGCCGTCGCGGCTGGAGCGCCAGTCCTTAACCCGCTTTCGCTGAAGCGCCAGTCCTTAACCCGCTTTCGCCATCAGCGCTCGTTGGATCACGGAGGTTACCCATGGTTACAGGGGCACGTACGAGGCTCCGTTCGATGCTGGGGATCCTGTGGAGAGTAACCCTGTTCTTCGTAGTCTTTGGGCTCATGGGCGCACTGTTCATTGTTCCTTTCGCTTCGGTCCTGTCCGCTTGGCGAGATATGTTCCCCATTCGCGTTCAGATGTACGGAGATGTTACGGTCGCGGTGGCCATGCTGGCTTCGACATGGATCATGACACGTTTTGTGGACGGTCGCCCGTTTCTAACGATCGGTTTCGCTCCCAGCCAGGCGCCGCGTGACCTAGCTGCCGGTTTGGCTGTGGGAGCCGTTTGGCTCGCCATGTCGGTCGGCGCTGCGTGGCTGGCCGGCTGGGCCTCGCCGCGATTCCCGGTTACTGGGTCGAGCTCGCAACTGTTGGGGACGTTGACGGCCTTGCTCTTCAACATTCTTACGCAGCAGCTGCTGCTATGTGGCTACATCTTCCAGACGATCCGCGCCCGAACCAGTTTCACGGTCGCTTTACTCGTATCGGCTGCGCTGTTCTCCGCCTTACACGCCGGCGCGTTTCACGGGACATGGCTGCCGTTCGTCAATGTCTTTGGCGCCGGCGCCTTGTTCTGTCTCGCCTACGGGATCACCGGGAACTTGTGGTTTCCCATCGGTATCCACTTCGCCTGGAACTCACTGCTGGGGCCGGTTCTCGGCCTCACGGTCAGCGGTAGTGATCAGTTGAGCATCGGGTGGAGGGTGTTCCAGGTCGAAGGCCCTGCGCTTTTTACGGGTGGTGCTTTCGGACTCGAAGGCGGGCTGGTCGTGACCATTACGACAGCGGCCGCCCTTGCCGGCATGGGTGCCTTTTTCCGATCGCAGCTAAGATGAATCTTGGCTCGAGCGTGGTGGATGCGATCTTCTCGAGGCACGGCGTTCCGGGGCCGTGGGAGCCTCTGCCGTCGCTTGGCCTCGCGAATCGGATCTTTGCGACACACGATGTCGTGCTCCGCGTAGCAACAGACCATCCCGACGGCGTGGCGGACGCGCGGACGGAATCGGTCGCGGCGCCGGTGGCTCGAGCGGCAGGTATTTTGACGCCGCGGTTGATTGCGTTCGATGATACGCGCACGCTGGTCGACCGACCTTTCTCACTGTGGGAGCGCGTTCACGGAGAAACCCTGGGCCTCGCGAAGCTGACCCGACGTCAGAGGGCCGACGTATGGCGAGGTGTCGGCAGCGAACTGGCTAAACTCCATCTGCGGGTGCGAGAGTGTGCGGATCCACACGGTTTCCTCGAACAGCCTGCGCGCGCCCAAGATCTCGGTGGGATCCTGAAGCGGCTTCTCGATGCGGGAAGGGTCGACCGCGACAGAGCTGGCCGAATCGAACTGATGGCCGAGGAACTGTTATCACGCGTCACGGAAGTCATCGAGACCCGCTTCATTCATGACGACGTCCATGCGATGAACGTCATGTGCTCATCCACTGGCGAGTTGCTGGCCATCATCGATTGGGGCGACGCAGGCTGGGGCGATCCAGCCTTGGATTTCGCCGCGATGCCGTCCGACGCCCTTCCTTCTGCTCTGCAAGGGTACGAAGCCGAGGCGCCCGGGCTGTTGGGCCGAGATCCGAGGGCCCGGATCGCGTGGAACAGGCTGCTCGACGCCTTGGACGATCTCTGGGAGACTCCAAGGCCACTGGACTTGACCGCGTTTGATCGATTCATGCGAGAAGGCCAGCTTCGGGCGGGCTGACAACCGGCAACATGGCAGCGGCTGAGCCGGCTGTCCGGCGCGGATCGTACGGGCGAACGCGACGACTCGACTCGAGCCGGAGAGCTCCCATGTCCCCCTGAGGTGTATCATTCTGGGAAGCTTGTATCGCTTCCGAACCAGGCGCGGATATCGTCTCGACCCTCCTCCGGCCACCTGCGCCAGGCGCACCAGCTGCAGCGAGTTGAGCGAAGAACCGTGCTGGCGCCAGGGCCATTATCAGCGCTCATCAGCGCTCATCAGCGCGCGGCGCGGCGTTATCGACGCTGGTGTGGGGCAGCCCGATAAGGAGCAAGACCGCTGAACGCCCGCCCCCGAGAGGACCCCACGGTCCGCTGCGCGGCCCAGCGCTTGACCGAGACGTTGGGCAGCTGGTTCTTACGGAGGTTGATGAGTGACAAGGTCAAACCGCCCGAACCATGCATATCTTCGTCGGCTCCAAGGCCGCCTGGGATCACATTGGCGGACAGGCTCCGCAGTTCTTGGAGTTTCCTCCTGAGCGTATCGCCGACTAGCATGCCGCCCACCAACGGCTGCAGGCGACGTGCGGCGTCCGCACTCGTTGCGGATGCCAGCGGCCTCGATGTGATCCCGCCGATCGGGTACGACGAGCGGCAGCGACGCGAAGCGCGCGACGATCGTCTCGTGCTGGCGCGGACCGCGGAAGCCCTGCAGCAGCTCTTGCAGCAACAGGCCCGTCGTGAAGACCGCCTCGGCCGAGATCGTGCCGACTGGAGTCTCTCGACTTCCTGAGGAGGAGAAGCGGGCGTCTCGCCGCAGCGCAAGCGACCAGACGCTGGTGTCGACCAGGAGGCTCACGCCGTCCCGGCCGAGGGGGTGCGCGAGCGCACCTTCTTGTCGTCGTAGCCGGGGTCCCACTCCAGCGAGCCGAACAGCTCCTCGATAGTCTCGCGAGTCAGCTCGGCGCGGGGAGACTGGAGCTCGTGGTGCGAGTGGAGGACGGGCCCGAGCTGGAGGTTCCGGACGCCGAGGGGATCGAGCTCGAGCTGGAGATTCCCGACCCGTGACGGTGCTCGATGTCACGGCGAACCTGGGAACAGCGAGCCTCGTCGGGAACACGATCACCTGGAGCGGCAGCGTACCGGGGGACATGTCGCTCGTGATCGTCGCTCCGATCGGCTTTCCGTCCGACGCCGACGCGGGGAGCTGGAGCCTCCAGGGCGAGCTACGGCTCGACCTAGGGCCTCCGATCGCGCCGCGACGTCGCCGTCGGGCCGACTCCGGCGCCGATGCGCCCGAGCACGCGCGCAACCACCCGGTCGCAGCGCTCGCCGCCGAACGCGTAGAGCTCCTTGGTCACCTCGCCCATCCGGCGCTCGAGGTCGCCGCGCAGGCGCTCGCGGGCGCGGTGCAGTCGGACCTTGAGCGCCGACTCGCTCACCCCGAGGCACTCGGCGGCCTCGGCGGTGGACATTCCTTCGACGTGCCGCGTGAGGAAGGCCAGCCGGAGCGATTCCGGGAGCGCGTCGAGCGCCGCCTCGAGCGCGGCGCGGAGCTCGGCGTGGAACGCACCCTCCTCTTGGCTGTGACGCGCCGGCGGGTCGCCGAACGACGTCCAGGCGGCGCCGCCGGCGACGGCGTCGGGCTCGGAGTCTGGATCCGGAAGACCCACCACCCGTCGGGCCTTTCGCTTGCGCGCCAACGCTTCGTAGAGCGCGATCCGCGTCAGCCAGGTGGAGAACCGGGCGGTCCCCTCGAACTGCTCGAGCTTCTCGAAGGCCCTCACGTACGCGTCCTGCATCACGTCCTCGGCCTCGGCCGGGTCGCGGAGGACCGAGCGCGCGATGCGAAACAGCCGCCGGTTGTAGCGCCGCATCAGGATCTCGTAGAGCGCGGTCTCGCCCCCGAGCACCCGCTCCACGACCTCCTCGTCGGAGATCGGCTCGACCGGCGGAACGGAGTGCTGGGGATGAACGACCATCGCGTCAAGACCTCGACGGCTCGTCGAGAGCCGCCGTACGGAACGTGGCGGAGGATCTCGGCGAGGCGACCTCTGCGTTGGCGACACGCGCCTCGGTGAGGCGTGCCAGGGTGTAGGCGGCGACCGCCATCACCAGGTCGCGGACCGCGACGTCCAGGTTACCAACGAACAGCAGCTGGAGGGCGATGAGGGTCAGCCAGCCGGCCGCCAGGTAGGCGCCGAGCCGAGTGAAGCGGCTGAGCACCAGGACGCCCACCGCCATCTCGACGACTCCGATCGCGCCCATGAAGGTGGCGACGTCGACCGGCAGGAGCTCGGCGATCGCCGGGCTCAGGTAGCTGCTTCAGTCTGCGAGCACGATCGGTCATCGGTCTCTCTGGGTCCCGGCTTCCACCGTCACAGCGACCGCAGGAACTCGGCGAGGTCGGCCCGCTCGCTCGCGGAGAGCTCGAGGCCGAAGAACATGTCGTAATGGTCGATGACGTCGTCCAGGGTGGCGAAGCGGCCATCGTGGTAGTAGCCGCCTCGGCTCCGCGACCACAGCCCGGCCAGCGGCGTCGTCCGGTACTTGCCGGTGGGCGAACGGTCGGCCTGGAACGAGTCGATGCCGATCTCCTCCGGCTCGTGCAGGTTGTAGCCGGGCTCGGTGTAGAGCGGCGGCACGTGGCAGCGCGCGCACTCGGCCCGACCCGCGAACACGGCGGCCCCGCGGGCGGCGGCCTCCGGGTCGAAGCTCCCCTCGGAGGGACGCGGAGCCTCGAGCGCGAGCTGGTAGAGGTGCAGGTCCGCGAGCTTCGGGGTCACCAGGTCGGGGCTCGCGCGCACCTGGTCGAGGCCCGCGCCGGCAGCCAGCGGGAAGCGGTCGGCGTCGGCCAGGCGCGGATCGGAGAACGAGCCCAGACCGTGCATCTCGAGGTTCGCGACGAAGGCGTTCCAGTAGGTGATCGAGCCCCAGCCGGTGTAGGTGGCGAGGTTCACGCCGGCCAGCCCGTAGGCGGGCGGGATGAGCACCGCCGAGGTCTCGCCGTCGGGCCGGAAGGCCTTGCCGTCGAGGTTGAGGTGGGCGTCGAAGCGGCCGGGACCCCAGCTCTCGAGCACGGCGCGCACGGTGGCGTCGTCGACGCCGAGCAGGTCGGTGAAGGCGGAGAGGTCGGGGGCCAGCGACAGGATCCTGCCGACGTCGAGGTCGCGGTTCGGCCAGCCGTCGAGTCGGCGGCCGATCCCGGGCGCCACCGAGTCGTCGACGGTCGAGTGGCACCACGCGCAGGTGATGCCGAGGTCGCGCAGCTCCTCCTCCTCGACCCGGGCGACCACGCCGACCACCGCCCACTGCTCGAACAGCAGCCGGGTCACCGCGGGGTCGTCGAGGTCGACGGCGCCCCTCCGGATCGCCCGGATCACCGAACGCGGCAGCGCGTCGGCGTCGACCTTGACGCCGAGCGCCAGCGCCTGGCTCGGGGTCACGTTCGCCAGCACCTCGTTCAGTCGCAGCGAGTCGGAGAAGAACAGGTTGCTGCCGAAGGCATCGTTGCGGAAGGTGTCGCGACCGCGCTCGAGCGCGTCGACAGCGTCGCTCAGCACCGGATCGTGCCGCAGGGCGACGCGGGCCTCGGCGGACGTGCGCGTCGGCCCCTGGGCCGCCTCGGATGCGATGGCGAGCCCGCCGAGCAGCACCACGCCCCCCAGGGCAGCGAGCGCGAAGGCGGCGAGGGAGAGGGTGGCGGCTGCTCGTCGGGACTTCATGGGGCCTCCTCGGGCTCGGGTCGGAGGCGCCCTCGACTGGGCGCCCGTTCACCCGTACTGAGTCGGCAGCCGCCGATCGGTTACATCGCGATCTTTCCGCCGTCCTTTCGTCGCGCCGCCCGATGCGGTCGTCGCTGGAGCCCTCCAGAGCGATCAGCGGCCGCGCCAGATCGTCAGATCGACGTGCTGCTCCGCACTGGTGAGGCATCGGTCGTCAGGAGGACGAGCTGGTGTCGGAGGGCGATCTCCGCGAGCAGGGCATCGATCGTGCCGAGCTGGACTCCCGGCGCCGGCACTCGTTGCGGATGCCAGCGCGGCGTGCGGCAGACGGGGACCGGGATCACGCGGACAGCGGACGGCGGAGTAAACCGAAGCGCTCCGGCACGTGGAAGTCGGGAGGGTCGCGCAGCGTCGGCGACCACGCTGCGTACTCTTCGGGAAGACCGCCGAGTCGCGGCCGCTCGATGCGATGGAAGTTCGCGCGCCACAGAGCCGGCAGCGGTCTGGTGCCCGGCAGCACCGAGCGAAGGGGCAGAGCGATCTCGGCCCACCAGTCGTCGGCCTCGCCGGAACGACCCGCGAGCGGCCCGACGCGCCACCGGATGCCGGGACACTTCCAGGAAACGTCGGCGCGCATCGTCGTGCGGAGGCCGTCCGGGTTGTCGATCAAGGCGTCGAACAGGACGCCTCGAGGGCTCACCTCGATCTCGACGTATCGGCGCGGCGTGTCGCCACCCGGCGCGAGGAAGACCTCGACCGCCTCCTCGGACCAGAGCGGCGCATCGCGCTCGGAGTAGGTGCCCCAGGCATCCACGTCGGCACACTCGAAGCGCACCAGGAGCGAGTCCTCGTGCCAGGCGACGCGCACTGCGGTTCGCTGACGCAGCGGCCCGCCATCGGTGCTGCGCACGAGATCGTGCGCGGGCACTCGCGACCACGCGTCGGCTCCGCCAGGGATGGCAGCGAGGGAGGGCGGTGTGCAGCTCGGCAGCGGGTCCATCGAGGAGTCCGGCAACGAGCTTCGAGCGGCCGGCTCGACGCGAGGAACCGCGCGGATCTCACCGGCCCGAGCGAGCTCGCGGCGAGGCGTGATCCTGTCAGGTGAGCGTCGTCGAGAGCAGGGGCCGGGGCCGCTCGATGTTCTCAGACGGTCGGCTCCTGGCGCCGAGGCAAGCGGGCGGGCGCGGCCCCTGCTCGGGATTTCCTGTGCTCGCGGGCCGCGGTCGGCTTGCCTTCCCGCCCGGTCCGCGGGAACATGGTCGGGGTTTTCATTCCTCAGCGCGCCCGCCGCGCGCCCCGTGTTCAGGAGGTCGAGGTCCGTTATGCGCGAGAACGTCTCATCAGCCGCCGGTTCCCTCCCCGCACTCTGCCTCTGCGTCGCGCTGGTCGCTGCGTCCGCCGGCGCTTCGGGCGCCCGCGCCGCCGACTCGGTGCCGCCGGCCACTCCGGTCGTGAAGACCAAGCTCGGCCCGGTGCAGGGGCTGGTCGACGATGGCATCCTGGAGTTCCTGGGCATCCCCTACGCAGCGCCGCCGGTCGGCGACCTGCGCTTCGAGCCGCCCCAGCCTCTCGATCCCTGGGAGGGCATCCACGACGCCACGACCCTGGGCGCGCCGTGCATGCAGATGTACTCGCCTTCGGGCAGCCGCACCAGTGACTTCACGCGCCAGGTCCAGACCATCTTTCCCACCTACGGCGAGGCCAAGATCGACAACGAGGACTGTCTCTTCCTCAACGTCTGGACGCCCGCGGCAGACGATGGCGGGCGGCCGGTGATGGTGTGGTTCCACGGCGGTGGCTACGCCTACGGCTCCGGCGGCTGGCCGGCCTACGACGGCCGCAACCTCGCCGAGAAGGGCGACGTGGTGGTGGTCACCGTCAATCACCGCCTCAACGTCTTCGGCTACCTCTACCTCGGCGATCGCTTCGGCGAGGAGTACGCGGCCAGCGGCAACGCCGGCAACCTGGACCTGGTGGCGAGCCTGGAATGGGTGCGTGACAACATCGCCGCCTTCGGCGGCGACCCCGACTTGGTGACCATCATGGGGGAGTCGGGCGGCGGCTCCAAGGTCAGTCATCTGCTCGCCACGCGCGCCGCGAACGGGCTCTTCCATCGCGCGATCATCCAATCGGGCCCCGGAGTGACCAGCGGCCGCAAGGACCAGGCCGCCGACCTCGCCGGCAAGCTCCTCACCGAGGCCGGCGTCGAGACGCTCGACGAGCTGCGTTCGCTTCCCGCGAACGACATCCTCGCCGCCGCGCGGCGCGCTCAGGCCGGTCGCGACCGCGCGCAGGGCGGCTTCGGCCCCATCGTCGACGGCGTGGTCCTCGACCGCGACCCCTTCGCGCCGGCAGCCCACGAGATGTCCAAGGACGTCCCGGTGATGATCGGCTGGAACAAGGACGAGATGACGCTGTTCACGGCAGCGCAGCCGTGGTTCGGCGTGCTCACCGACGAGGCCCTCGACCAGATGGCGAAGACCTTCGGCGAGCACGGTCCGGAGCTGGTGGCCGCGTACCGCAAGGAGAACCCCGACTACAGCCCAACCCACGTCGCCAACCGCGCGATGGGAGCGCGCTTCGTGGTCGGCACCTACACCCTTGCGGACGCTCAGGCCCGCCTCGGCGGCGCTCCGGTGTACGTCTATCGCCTCACCTGGGAGACTCCGGCCAACGGCGGCATCTTCCGCACCCCCCACACGCTCGAGATCCCGTTCGTGTTCGACAACGTCGAGGAGTCCCGGGTCCTGGTCGGCGACACCGAGGAGGCGAACGTGCTCGGGGAGATGATGAGCGACGCCTGGATCTCCTTCGCTCGCACTGGCAAGCCGTCGAGCGATCTCCTCCCGGAGTGGACTCCCTACACCCCGGAGAAGCGCATGGTGATGGAGCTCGACCTCGAGCCGGCGATGGCCGAGGAGCCCGAGCGGACGGCGCGAGAGCTGCTCGGCACGCGGTGAGGAGCCTGGCTCTCGGCGACCGGAAGCTTCCCCGGCCGGTGAGCCTTCCACCGACCCCGCGACGGCCGAGCACGGCCGAGAACGGCCGAGAACGGTTGAGCGCGGAGAGGATCGCGAGCCGGCGGGAGGTTCGCCGCCGCGATCGTGGGATCGCGGCGACGAATCGGATCCGATCGTCGAAGTCTCTCCCGGAGCAGCGCGCGGTGGACTCGCGCCGAGCTGGGCGCGGGATCTGCGGCCTCTGGGCCTTGTTCGATCTTGAACGGCTTGGTCAGACCGGCCAGAAAGGCATGTAGACCGGTGACGGGCAGCGCTTCGACCGTCGGAATGGTGGTCACGGTCTGAGTGCAGGCCGGACCTTCCAGCTCGCCGAAATTGGAGTTCGTGAGCTGGTATTTGGACTGGATCGCACCGCTGTTGTCCGCATCGGTCTGGCCATTAGCGATCGATGGATCCTGCAGCAGCTGTCGCCGCCGGAAAACGAAGGCCCCAGGATCTACGTCGATCCCCTCATGCTCTCGATCGCGGAATCGAAGAACTCGGGATCGAAACGTAGGCGGTGCCCTGCAGTCGGTGTTGGAGAAGTACATCTCGTCGTCGTCGCTCGCGCGAAACCAGTAGTTACCGAACTGGAGATAGAAGGGATCGCCGTCGGCAGAGTGGTTCATCAGCACCTGCACGGTGTTGCCGAGACGTGCGCCGGACCGATCACGACCGAGGGCAGGCTCGAGTCGGTCACCACGAACACGGGGATCTTGGCCGTCGGATTCTGGGCGTTCGACGCAGGCACGATCCCCAAGGTGGCGACGATGCAGCCGAGCGTCACGCAAGCGGCGTCCTCACGTGTTTCTCCTGCTCAGCCGAGAGCCACTGGGTTTTCCAACGTCTAACACGATGGCTCGGTCGCTGACAGACCTGCTACCCTCCGCGGCGAGTCTCGATCCTCCGTCGGGATCGTCGACGAGATGAACACCACGACGACCCAAGAGAACCTCTCCATGAATGCACGTTCGATCCGCAAGGTCCTGTTCGCGTCCATCCTCGCCGTCGCCTTCTTCACCGCCGGGCTGCTGCTCGGAGCCTCGGGGGTCGAGAAGCCCAGCTCCGTGATCCACGTGGTCACCTTGGACTGGGCGGAAGGGGCCACCGAAGAGCAGATCCAGGCGGCGCTCGCGGGCGTCGAGACCCTGGCCAAGGAGTACGACGGCATCACGCGTGTCTGGCTGCGCTCGATCAAGTCACAGACCAAGGACGCCGCTTTCGTCATGGAGTTCGAAAGCGAGCAGGCCCTCGCCGACTATGCCAACAGTGACGCACAGAAGAAGTGGTACGAGGTGTACCTGCCGGCGCGCGGCCAGAGCGTCACCAGCGACATCACCAACTGAGACAGCGAAGGGGCCGCCGATCAGGATGCCGACGAGGTCACCGAGCACGTCAGTGGCCGTTCGACGCCTCTGAGTCCAGGTCGTCGTCGGGGAGAGTGGCGGCGCGGGCTGAACCCGGCGGGTCCACGAGCCCGTGGTGAGCTGCACCACCTAGAGAGCAGGGTTGTCGATGGCTGGTCTGGAAACGCACGACTCGGCCCCCGACATCGAGGCGCGAATCCTGGCGGCCGTCCGCGCGGCCGGATTGAATCCCGAACGAGGTCTGTCGCCCGAGGAGTTGGGGGCCCTGGATCAATTCCACCCGGGCGGACTTCGGGCTTCACGCGAGTTGCTGAAGCTGGCGCAGATTCGCGCCAGCGAGCGCGTGCTCGATCTCGGACTGGGCTCGGCGGCTCCGCCCGACTGCTCGCCACGCTCGGCTGCGGGGTCGACTGTGTCGAGTTGTCGCCCGACGACTGCGCCGGTGCGGCACTGCTCAATCGGCTGACCGGCCTCGACCTCATCGACGTGCACCATGCCAGCGCTCTCGATCTGCCCCTTGCCGATGGTTCGTTCGACGTCATCTGGATGCAGACCGTCGGCATGAACATCGCGGACAAACGGAAGCTCTACGGTGAGATCCACCGAGTCCTCGAGCCGGGCGGCAGGTACGTTTTCCAGGAGATGGTCGCTGGAGAAGCGGCGACCTCGCCCTGTTTTCCGCTTCCCTGGGCCACCGACCCTGGCGACAGCTTCCTGCTCTCTGCCGAAGAGACTCGCTCGGTTCTCGGCGAGAGCGGGTTCATCGCAGAGCTCTTCGAGGACACCAGCGACGCTCATCTGAGCCGGGGTACCGTAGACAGCGGACCGAGTCCGCTGACCTGGGGGTCTACGTCGACGATCTCTCGTGAAAGGCCCAAAACGCGCGGCGCAGCCTCGAGGAGGGCCACATCCGGCTCGTCAGAGGTATCTTCCGGGTGAAGGCGTCTTCCGAATGAAGGCGTCTTCCGGGTGAAGAGAGTCACGGCGCGAACGGCGCCGCCATTGCTCACGGAACAGGAGATCCACGATGGCCAAGAAGATCGTCGCCAAGCTCGGCATGCCCCTGCTCGGCGTCTGGCTGATCCTGTACGGGCTGATCCGAGTGCTCAACCTCAGCTTCTCCGGCCTGGGGTTGCTGATGGGGATCCTCGCGATCGTCGCGGGTGCGCTCATCCTCATCGGGCGCTGAGCGGCGACGCCCTGCTCGCGGTGCTCGACCCCTATGACCTGGCGCGCCTGACACGTCGGCGGTTGCGCTTCGCCCTGCTCGCGGCGGACCTCACCCCCATCTGCCGAGCCGACGGAAGGGCGGCGTCCGCATGAGCACCGTCGCGCGCGTGAGGTCCGAGCCCTATCGCCTGTTCTTCCCCCTCGGCGTGCTGTTGAGCTGGGCCGGGGTCGGCCACTGGCTGCTGTTCGGCTGGGGGGCGACGCAGGAGTATCGCTCGGTCTTCCACGCGATGACGCAGGTGCAGGGCTTCCTGATGTGCTTCGCAGCAGGCTTCCTGACCACCATGTTGCCGCGGCGCACGAGCTCGCCACCGCCGGCGCTCGGGCTGATCGCTCTCTGCTCGATCTGTCCGGTCGCCACCAGCGTCGCCGCTTGGCACGAGGCGTGGGTCCTCGCTCAGCTCTGCTGGCTGATCTTCGCCGTCGCCCTGCTGTGCTTTGCCGTGCCCCGCCTCGGCCCCACCCTCGGCACGCGACCGCCGCCGCACAGCTTCGTGTGGATCCCCGCCGCGCTGACGCTCGGCATCCTCGGCGCGCTGATGACGGCCGTCGGCGCAGCCATGGGACCCGCCACCTGGTCCCTCCACGAGGTGGGGCGCGGCCTGGTGCTCCAGGGGATGTTCGTCGCGCTCGTCCTCGGCGTGGGGAGCTTCGCCGTTCCGCTGATGACACGCGGTGAGGCCGCCGCCGATTTCGCGGGGGAACCCCGCGATCGGCTGGTCCGCATCCTCCACCTGCTGGGCATCGGCGTGCTCGTCGCCAGCTTCGTCGTCGAGACCTGGGGCCCCGTCCGCCTGGGGTTGGCGCTGCGGGCCGCGTTGACTTGGGCAGTGCTCCTCCTGGTCGCGCGCCTGCATCGTGCGCCCCGGCGGCCGGGCCTGATCCGCTGGTCGATCTGGTCGGCCGCCTGGTGCGTTCCCATCGGCTACACCCTGGCGTCGCTCTCGCCGCTAGCGATCACGGGCCCTCTCCACATCACCTTCATCGGCGGCTTCGCGCTGCTGGCGCTCTCCGTCGGTTCACAGGTGATCCTCGGCCACGGTGGATACGAACGGCTCAAGCACGGTCATCCGTGGGCGCTCCTCGTGATGATCGCCGCCCTCCTGCTCGCCACCTTGGCACGGGTGATGATGGTCGTGCGTGAGGACCAGCTCCTCCGCTGGACCTCCTGGGCGGCTGGACTCTTTCTGGTCGCGACCGCGACCTGGAGCGCCTTCCTCCTCCCGAAGCTCTTCCGGGAGCCCCGCGACCAGGAGCGCTGACCGTTGGGGCGGAGCCGGGAACGGCTCCCGAGATTGCGTTCTCGCCGAGGCTGCACCTCGTGCGCTCACTACCACACGCCGCGCGACGACCTGACGCACCTCTCCCTGCGCAGTGTGTCCCTGCGCAGTGTGCAGCACCAGGGAGCCCGGGGGTCTCCAGCAGGGGAATGTGAGCGTCACCTGTGCGCCGGATCAGCCCCCCAGCTCGATCGCCTTGATCACCCGGCGATCGCGAAGGTAGAGCGTGGTTGAGACCAGGGTCGGCGCGGTCCACGACCTTCCGCTCAATACCTCGGCGCGATCGAGGATTTCGATCCCTGCGCGGCTGACCCGGCTCAGTACCAGCGTGCCGTCCTCGTCGAGCAGGATCACCTTGTCGTCGGCCCACAGGAACGAGGCACGGCCGAAACCGCGCTCGCGCCACAGCATCTCGCCGGTCTTCCAGTCGAGCGCGACCAGGAACACCGGACCGAAGTCGCCGCTCGAGCCGACGATGAAGTCGTCCTGCTTCATGGTGTTGCTGAACATCACCTGCAGGCTCTTGGCGAACCACAGCTCCTCCGCTTCCGTGCCCTCGGCGGTGCGGCGCAGCCGCAGTGCGCGACTGCCGTTGTCGTAGGCAACCGACATGAACAGCACGCCGTCGTCGAACACCGGCGTGGTGTTGTTCATATCGCCCGGGGCATCCTGCGGACGGCTCCACAGCAGCGCGCCGGTACGCGGGTCGAGACCGTTGACCTGCTCGCCCCCGACCACGATGAGCTGCTCCTCGCCGTCGAGCTCGATCAGCACGGGCGACGCCGATGCGATCAGGAAGTCGCCGCTCTTCCAGGCGATCTCGCCGTCGCTCTGGCGGAAGGCGACCACCGCCTGCCCCTCGCCACCAACCGTCACGATGACGGTGTCGCCCCAGGCGAGCGGACTGGCGCCGTAGCCGGCCTTCACCTGAGGGCGCACCAGCGTCGGCGGCGCGCCCAGGTCGGCGACCAGGTCCCAGGACCACAGCACCTTGCCGGTGGCCGCCTCGAAGGCGTGGAGCTGCTTGTTGGTGCCAACGGTGAACACCCGATCGCCGGTTACCAGCGGCGTCGAGTGGGGACCCGCACCGAACCGGAAGTTGAGCTGCTCCGAGGGATAGCGATGCTCCCACAGGGTGACGCCGGTCGCGGCGTCGACCGCGATCACCGCCTCCTCGTCGCCGTATTCGGTGTCGGCGAGGCCGTCGGGACGCGGGCGGTACAGAGTGAAGAGGCGACCGTCGACGGCGACGACGGAGGAGTGCCCGTCACCGAGGGGCCGGCTCCAGATCTCCCGCGGACCGCCCTCCGGCCAGCTCTCGGCGAGGCCCGTCACCTCCGAGCGGAAGTTGCGCTCGGGGCCGCCCCACTGCGGCCAGTCGGCGGGCTCCTGGGAGAGCACGGGCGAGGTCCAGAGCAGCAGGCAGGTCAGGAGCCCTGCGCTCGGCACGCGGCGTGAACGGGACGGTGATCTCGGGGACATGGAACGATGGCTCCTGATTCGCCGGCGTAGGGAGGCATCTTGGCAGAAGTCGCGAGGGAGACGCGCCTTGGTCGACCGGTTGCTCGACTGGGATCTGGCGCTCATCGTGCCGTGGAGCCGGCGCGCCGCCACCCTGACGGACTGAGACCGGCGACCGCTGAAGTCGATGGCCAAGAAGACTGATGGCACGATTCGGGGGCGTAAATCGTCAGAGGAGACAGTGGGTCTGCGACGCGGCGGACCCGAGAAGCCGGAGTTCGACGGGAGATCCGACGATTCAGACCTACGCACCATCCACCACTCTCTCGCTCGCCCTGGCGCTGCTGGCGACGGAGCTCCTCGGTCCAAGGGAACTGAGGTGCCATTTCAAGGTCGAAGCGCGGCAGGGTGCGCTGGATTCCGTCCCCGACGACGGGCCGAAGCAGTGTCGTGCACCTTCTATCTCCTTCCACCGCCCAACCCCCGACTCGCACACACGCGAGCCCGAACGCCGGCGGTTCTCGCTTCTCGGGCAGACGGAGGGCGCCGTTCGATTGCCGAGTGGTCGGTTGGGGGTGGTGAGTTGGTCGGTTGTCGGACCTATCCTCCCCTCCCCGCGGCCGGCGACGGCATCGACCGATTGCGTCTCGAGATCTGGTAGACGGCGACTGGCGCCGTCGTCCACGACAGCAAGCCGGTGTGACGCCGACACGGCTTCAGCGACCATCTCCCTGGGGGGGCGGCAACCTCACCATCCACACGCACTGACATGACGCAAGAAGAGATCCTCATGCGAATCCCACGGAAAGCGATCTTCGCCCCAGCGCTTGGCGTTCTATTGGCGCTGCCGGCCGGAGCCCAGTCCGCGATCTCAGCAGACGGGGTCGTGGAGTCGAAGTCGGGTGGATTCAAGTTTCCCGACGGATCCGTCCAACTGGGGGCGGCCACGCCGATCGGGGAGTGCCCGACGGTGGGCCCGTCTGACGAGATGATCTGGGTGGGCGGGGTGTGCATCGACAAGTACGAGGCGTCGATCTGGGACGCGCCGGTGGGCGGTAACCAGATCACGGGGACGATTCCCTGTAACGCCGACGGACAGAATTGCGACAACATCTGGGCCCGCTCCGTGGCGGGCGTCGAGCCGAGGGCAAGCATCACCTGGTTCCAGGCACAGGCGGCGCTGGCGAACGCGGGCAAGCGCATGCCGACCAACGCCGAGTGGCAGATGGCGGTGCTGGGAACTCCGGACCCGGATGACAGCCCGGGCTCAGAGGACTGCAACACGAACTCCTCAGGTCCGGATGTGACGGGCGAACGGGAGGACTGCATCTCCCGCTGGGGCCACCACGACATGGTGGGCAACCTTTGGGAGTGGGTGGCCGACTGGGACGAGAGGGCCGCGGCCTGTCAGAATTACTCGTCGTTCTTCGGTAGCGACGTCACCTGCATCGGCAGGGCGGACGGGGACTCTGACGACCACTTTCCCGGCGCCCTCGTTCGTAGCGGCAGCTGGTTTAGCGGCGCGGACGCGGGGCCGTTCGCGCTCTTCGGCTCCGCCCGGCCACCGGACTCGGACGACGAGCTCGGCTTCCGCGGTGCGCGCTAGGTCGACTAGGCCAGCGGGAAGTTCTTGCCTGCCTGCGGCAGGCGGCGGTCATCGGCCTCGCGCAGGCGCGAGACCACGGCTCACAGGGTATTCCATCCCGCGTCGCGCTGTACGACGTGCTGCGGCGGGCGGATCCCTCGCCCGTGATCTGCGAGGTCAGTGGAGGCAGCGTTCCTGTCCCGTGGCCGATCGCGCGGGCGCGGCGGCCTCCGCGGAGAGAGGGACTCCGACGACGCGCCCGGCTGGGCAGCCCACAGCAGGCGGTGACGCCGAGTCGCTCCCGGCACTTGTTTGGACGGCGGCGACGGCGGGGACCGCAGACTCGCGGGCCCCTCCTACCGGTCGGTCGGTCAGTTGACAGATTGACTCTTCGAGGGTTCGTGTAGACAATGACTACCGGTGAGATCGACACTTGCAGTTCGTGACTCTGGGTTCGGAGGTCCGTCGCGCGCGTGCAGCAGATGTGACGACATGTCACGAGCGGCCGAGGCTCGACGGGATTGCGAGGATCGGCGCAAGGGGGGGTGAGTGGGCGGCACAGAGGTTCGGGAGGGAAATGCTTCCGAGCGAACGGCAAGCAGTGAATGGAAAACCGCATTGGAGGAATCAAACCGATGAAGCACCACTCACTCCCACGACTGCGCAGCCGCCGCGCTGCGGGACTCGTCCTCGGGATCCTCCTGATCCCGATTGCCTTCGCCGCGCCCGCTGTCGCCGATGGCCCCGAGACCGGCGTCGTCGCCGGCACGGTGTCCGACGCCAGCGGCTCGCCGCTCCCGGGCGTCATGGTTACCATCTCCGGAGTTCGCGGCGACAAGACCCAGGTCACCGACGCCAACGGCCAGTACACGTTCGGCCTGATGCCTCCGGGCCAGTACTCGCTGAAGGCCGAGCTCGAGGGCTTCACCAGCGCCGACGGCACCGCGACAGTGGTCGCCGGCGGCCGCCAGCAGGTGCCGCTCAGGCTCGGGCTCACGACGTCCGAGGAGATCACGGTGACCTCCGAGGCGCCGTTGGTCGACAAGTACAACGTCACCGCGGGCGCCACCATCGAGGCCGAGACCGCGGGCGAGATCGCGGCGACCGTCCGCTCGTTCTACGGCGCGCTCCAGGTCCTGCCCGGCGTCACCAACGACGTCGAGAGCATGGACCTCAGCCAGTCACGCCCGACCGTCAACGGCGCCCTGTGGCAGGAGTCCAACGTCTACGTCGACGGGGTCGACGCCACCTACTCGATGCGCGGCGGCGGAACCCGCGTGTTCCTGCCTTCCTCCGCCCTCTCCGAGGTCTCGCTCGAGGCCGGCGGCGGCGGCGCCGAGTACGGCCGCAACGTCGGCTCGCACACCAACCTGATCGTCAAGTCTGGCACCAACCGATTCCATGGCGACCTCGCCGGCGTCTACGGAAAGCAGTCGTGGAACTCGAACTGGGATCCGCAGCCGATCCTCGGCGAGGACACCAACTTCGTGCGCACCTTCCTCGACCAGGGGCAGACCCTCGATCAGGCTCGCGAGTCCGCGACCAACTGGATCGTCTACAGGCCTGGCGAGCGTGACGGCGACGACGTGAACATCGAGGCCTCGATCGGCGGCCCGATCAAGCGCGACAAGGCCTGGTTCTTCCTCGCCCGCGGCGAGACCTCGACCAGCCAGCTCGACAAGACGCTCGACGGCCAGCTCTTCAACAACAGCTCGGAGCTGTTCGCCACGATCGGGAAGTTCAACCTGCAGCCGGGCGTCAACCACAGCCTGGCCTACACCTACATCGACGCGCCGGTCGACCGCATCTTCCTGCTGCCGCCGATGGGCGACCGCTACAACGCGACGTTCTTCGACCTCTCGGGCGACGTCAACAGCCTGTCCTGGAACTGGTCGGCGAGCCAGGACGTCTTCATCGAGGCCAAGATCGCCCGGCAGGTCTCCGACGAGAACCGGCGGATCCCGTTCCCACCCGAGGTCAAGTTCGCGGATCCCCGCTACGCGCCCGACCCGGCGCTCGGGCCCTACGCCCCGAACAACAACGTCAACGCCTTCGTCCAGAACTTCGACAACACCTGGCTCAACGGCTGGATCTTCGGCGACGGTTTCGGGCTCAACCAGTTCCCGCGCGAGCAGGTGAACGCGGCGGTGACCCAGTTCGCGGGCACCAACCACGAGCTCAAGTACGGGCTCGACCTCCAGCAGGTCGAGTGGAACGCCGACGTCCAGCGGCCCGACATCCAGACCGCCTACGACTTCCAGCTCGGCACTCGGTACGGGGCAGCCAACGACTGCATCGGAAGGGCCGCCGATCCTGCGGCCGGTGGCGAGGACACCCGCTGCTTCCTGGTCGACTACAACGGCCACGGCCTGACCCGCGGCACCGCCGACAGCGACGGCGAAAACTATGGCGCCTACGTCCGCGATCGCTTCAACGTCGGCGACCACTGGACCTTCAACCTCGGGCTGCGGGTCGAGCAGCAGACGCTCTCGAACGACCGCGGCCGCGACGTGATCGACAGCACGGACCTCTCGCCGCGGATCAACGCCGTCTACGACGTCAAGGGGGACGGCCGCCAGCTCGTGACCTTCAGCGCCGGCCGGTTCTTCGTCCAGACACCGCAGTGGCTGGTCAACGCCCAGCTCGAGGAGGACTGGAACGGCGCTTCGAACACCTTCGACCTGTTCATGCACGCGTCGAGCGTCAACGCCGGTGCGTTCGGCGCGCTGCCGCCCTCGATCATCTGCAACGTGCTGAGGGGGCTCGGCCTGCCCATCGTCGACGACCGCGGACCCTACTGCTTCAACCTGGGGTCGGTGCGGCCCGGTCAGATGTTCGAGTACGTCGACGCGGGACTGTTCGACTCCGACATCGAGCCGTACCACCGCGACGAGGTCGTCCTCGGCTACGAGTGGCAGTTCAACAACAACTGGGCGTTCGACGCCAAGGGCATCTGGTGGCAGCTCGACAACCTGATCGGCACCACCCTCCAGCGCGGCCCGGGATTCGAGCTCTTCCAGCTCACCGCCAACTACGACGACCTGCCGGACATCCTGCGCGCGGTCGGCTTCGAGGACAACTTCGTCCGGGGCAACCTGCCGGCGAACGGCACCCCCGAGCAGGAGGCCGCCCTGCGCGCCCAGGCGAACACCATCCTCGACAACTTCGAGGACGACAACCGCGAGTACCAGGCGCTCCAGCTCCAGCTCAACCGGCGGTTCGCCAAGGGCTGGGCCTGGTACAACAACGTGACGTTCTCCAAGGTCGAAGGCAGGACCTACGGCGGCGGCAACGGCGCCAACGACCTCGGCGCCTTCAACAACCTCGACGACGACTACGGTCGCAACCTCGAGGTGGTGCTGACCGACGGCCTGCTCGACACCCTCGCCGCGCGGCCGAACTTCTGCGCGTCGCAGCGGCTGCCGGCGAGCTGCATCGACGACCTGCGGCCGCTGGTCGGCCAGCCGCTGTCGACGCTCAACCGCGAGGGGGAGATGCCGGTCGACCGGCCGATCATCTTCAAGAGCTACGGCTACCGCCAGTGGAACGTGGGCAGGCAGGACTTCAACTTCGGCGGCATGTTCATCTGGCAGTCGGGCTCGCCCTGGCAGAAGACGTTGGCGATCTCCAACCCCAACGTCTCGCTCCTCGACAACGCGCGCAACACGACGATCAACACCTTCCTGGTGCCGCGCGGGACCTTCGAGAACGACGATTTCTACTGGCTGAACCTGTCGGGAGCGTGGGGCTTCCCGCTCACCGATCGACTCCGCGGCCAGCTCCGCCTCGAGCTGACCAACGTCACCGACGAGCAGGAGCAGGTCGCGACCAGCGACCGCACCGGGCTGCCGCTGCGCTCGCGTCGCAGCTTCCAGCAGCCGCGCAAGGTGCGGGTGCTGGCCTCGCTGCGCTTCTAGCCGAAGCGGGGATCGCCGAGATCGGGAAGGGGAGGCTCCGGCCTCCCCTTTCTCGTTTGCGTGAGGGCCGTCTACTCGAGCAGGCGGCTCCGTCGCAGCTTCCAGCGGTTCAGCCGATAGGCGAGCGAGGTGGCGAGCACCCCGAGGCCGTAGCGACAGGACGCGCCGAAGCCGATCGACGAGGCCTCCGCAAAGTAACGGGTCGGACAGCTCACCTCGCCGATGCGAAAGCCAGCGTGGTGCGCCTGGACCAGGACTTGGTTGTCGAACAGGAAGTCGTCGGAGTTGCGCTCGAGCGGCAACGTCTCGAGGACCTCGCGCGAGAAGGCGCGATAGCCGGTGTGGAACTCGCTCAGCTTGCTGCCCAGCAGCAGGTTCTGCACCAAGGTCAGGACGCGGTTCGACAGGTACTTGTAGAGCGGCATGCCGCCAGCGAGCGCACCGCCGCCCAGGATCCGCGAGCCGGGCACCAGGTCGTACTCGCCGCAGGCGATCATCGCCGCCATCGGCTCGATCAGGCGCGGGCTGTACTAGTAGTCGGGGTGCAGCATCACGACGACGTCGGCGCCGCGCTCGAGCGCGAGGCGATAACAGGTCTTCTGGTTGGCGCCGTAGCCGCGGTTCTTGGCGTGACGCTCGACCTCGAGCCCGAGCGAGCGGGCGAGCGCGACGGTGTCGTCTCTGCTCTCGTCGTTGACCAGCAGGATCAGGTCGACCGGAGGACGCGGGATCTCAGCCACCGTTCTCTCGAGGGTGCGGCTCGCGTTGTAGGCCGGCATCACGACGATCAAGCGGTTCTCGGAGAGCATGTTGGGGAGCGGAGTGACCGAGCGGCTCTGGCGTCGGGAACGAGGCGGTCGGGCGGGCGCTTAACATAGCTCACCGATGAGCGGCCTCGAGAACGAGTGGTGACGGCGCTCAGGAGAGCGAAGAGCGCGCCGGGGCGAGCCGAGCCGCCGCTCGAGCGAGCGGCGGCGTCGGGCCCGGAGGGCAGCGCCTCACGGTGGCTGGCGGCGGCGCTGTTCGCCGTCACGGTCGTCCTGTTCGCTCCGGTGCGCGATCACGGCGCGATTCCATTCGACGATCCCAGCTACGTCACCCAGAACGAGCAGGTGGTGGCGGGGCTGACGATCGGGGGCGTCCGCTGGGCGTTCACCACCGTCCACGCCTACAACTGGCATCCGCTGACCTGGATCGCCCACATGCTCGACGTCGAGCTGTTCGGCGACGACCTGGGCCTGCACCACCTGAGCAGCGTCGTGCTCCACGCGGCGAGCGCCGCGCTGCTCCTGCTGCTGCTCGCCAGCGCGACCCGCGCACCCTGGAGGAGCTGCGTCGTTGCGCTCCTCTTCGCGGTGCACCCGCTGCGGGTCGAGTCCGTCGCCTGGTTGTCGGAGCGCAAGGACACGCTCAGCGCGTTCCTGTTCCTGCTCTGTCTGGCGCTGTGGGTGGCGCGCGGACACGCGGCTTCACACCGGCGGCGGCTGTTCTACGCGGCGGCGCTCGCCGTCTACACTCTCGGGCTCTCGCCAAACCGATGCTGGTCACCCTGCCGCTGGTGCTCGTGCTCTTCGATCTGTGGCCGCTGCAGCGCTGCTCTTGGGCGGGGCGGGCGACCGACTCCGCTGCCGCGCGCGAGGCGAGGAGCGCGCCGCCTCGGCGCCGCGGCAAGAGGGGCAGAGCCAAGCCGACGAGCTCGAACGAGCCCGAGGGCGCTGTTCCGAGCGCATCGCGATGGCGCCGCCTCCTGCTCGAGAAGGCGCCGTTCTTCGCGCTGGCGCTGATGGTGAGCATCGGGACGCTGATCGCGCAGCAGGGTCTGATCAAGCCCTTCGACAGCCACGCCCTCGGCGAGCGGCTGGTCAACGCGGCGGTGACCCCCGTGATCTACCTCTGGAAGCTCGTCTGGCCGGCGCGGTTGGCCATCTTCTATCCCTACGACGCGGATCGCTTCGGCATCGGCGAGATCGTCGGCTGCCTGGCGTTCCTGCTCGGCGTCTCGATCGTCGTCTGGCGGCTCCGCCGCGAGCTGCCCGCCCTCCTGGTCGGCTGGGCCTGGTACCTGGTCTCGCTGATCCCCGTGGTCGGCCTGGTGCAGGTGGGGCTCCAGGCACGCGCCGACCGCTACACCTATCTGCCGCAGGTGGGCGTGCTGATCGCGCTGGTGTGGGGCGGCTGGCTCGTGATCGGCAGATGGCGACAGCGTCCAGCGGTGCGGGTGACCGTCGCCGTGGCGGTGCTCGCGGTCGCGCTGGTCCTGGCTGCTCGGACCCGGCGCCAGATCGCGACCTGGAGCGACCCGGAGACGCTCTATCGGCACGCGCTCAGTGTTACGGAGGACAACGCCTGGGCGCACTACAACCTCGCCCAGATCCTGCAGCGGCAGGAGGATGCGCGGGCGCTCACCGAGGCCGAGCGACACTTCGCCTCGACGCTCGAGCTCGAGCCTCGGAACACCGATGCGCTGCGCAACCTCGGCGTGCTCGCGGAGCGGCGTGGCGATCTGGCGCTGGCGGTCGATCGCTTCGAGCAGGCGGCGCGGCTCGACCCGGCCAGCCGGTTCGCGTGGCGGGACCTCGGGCGCGCCGCGCTGCGCCTCGGACGCCCCGACCAGGCGGCATCGGCGTGCGAGCGCGCGCTCGACCTCGGAGCCGACGGCGAGAGCTCCTACCTGCTCGGCACGCTGCGCATCCAGCAGGGCCGGATCGAGGAGGCCGAGAAGCTGCTCGAGCAGGCGGTGGAGCTCGAGCCCGAGCATCCCGGCGTCCACAACGCGCTGGGCGTGCTGGCCGGTCGCCGCGGTGACCTCGCGACAGCGCGGCGGCGCTTCGAGCGCGCGGTCGAGCTCGACCCGACCTACGCCGAGGCGCGCGCCAATCTCGACGCCGCGGGCGGCGACGCGAACTGACCGCCGGACGTCGATCGTCGCGCGCCCGCCGGCTCGCCACCCGTCGCCGGCCTGGCGCTCGAACCGGCTCTGGCAGCATAGGCGCGGTGATCACGCAGCTCCGTCCCCGATCGATCGTGGCCCTCTCCCTCGTCACCGTCGCCCTGCTCATGGCCGCGGCGCTGTGGACGCTCGGGGCGTTGGTTCCGATGAGGCCGGTCGCGCTCCGGTTCCTGCTCTTCGCCGGCCCCCTCCTGGCGGTGATCGGCCTGGCGCTGGGCCGGGACGCCTCGCTCGGCTGGCTGGTGCGGCTGGCGGCCGGGATCGGTGCGACCGTCTGTGTGCTGTCGAGCGTGCTCTTCTTCGTCGCCTTCGTGTTCGGGCCGGCGCGGATCTCCACCGGCGGGTTCGCGCGGGCGGAGCCGGGATCGCCGGCTCGGCTGCGGATCGTCAGCTTCAACGTGCTGCACGGTTACCCGGAGCTCCGCGACCCGCAGGGGCGAGCCGCCGACCTGGCGCGTTCGCTCCGCCACCTCGAGCCCGACGTCGTCCTGCTGCAGGAGGCCTGGTGTCTCGCCCGCCAGCGCTGCCTGGTCGTGCGGCTCGGGGAGGAGCTCGACATGGGATGGGCGTGGACCGGCGCCAACGGTTCGCTGCTGATCGGCTTCGAGGAGGGCTGCGCCATCCTCAGCCGGTTCCCGCTGATCGACGTCGAGCGCTGGGATCTGCGGCCGCGCGCGAGCCCGTGGCGCCGGCGGGCGGCGCTGGCGGCTCGGCTCGATGTCGGGGAGCGGCCTCTGCGCCTGGTCTGCGCGCACCTAGAGGACTCCTCGCCGAAGGTGGCGACCGAGCAGGCGGGGGAGCTCGCACGCAGAGTCGCGGAGCTCGACGCGGTGCTGGTGGGCGCCGACCTCAACCTCGAGGCCGTCAGCGACGGTGTGCGCCGGCTCAGGGAGGCCGGACTGGCCGACCTGATCCCCGAGGGCATCGACCACGTGCTGCTCGCGGCCGACGCCGGCTGGCGGGTCCACCGGGCCGAGATCCGCTTGGATCGCGACGAGGTGTCGCGCGTGCTCGGCCGGGAGGTCGAGCTGTCGGACCATCACGCCCGGGTCGTGGATCTGGTGCGCGACTAGAACAGCTCGATCTCGCCTGGAGCTGTCCTCCTGCGATCGGGCGTGCGCGGGCAAACTCTTCGGCTGCACTGAAGCTCGTGCACGTCGATCCGACTCCCGCGGGCACTACAATCGCCGTCTCATGGAGCCGGCCCTCACCCGGTCCTGCCGCCGTCCGCCGCGTTCGTTCCTGTCCGGGGTGGCCAGCGTCCGGTCGCTACGGATCGTCGGCGAGGAGCTCGAGGTGGATCTCGCGGGCGGCGGCGAGCCCGGTCTCGAACGCTCCGGGGTAGGAACCGTTGTAGATGGCTCGCGAGGCCGCCTCTCCGGCGAAGAACAGGCGCAGGGGGCCGACTTCGCCATCCTCGCCGGCGGCGACCGGGCGGGCCAGGACCTCCCGCTGATCCCAGCCGCCCGGGAGCGGCACCGAGTAGGCGCCGCGGGTGTAGGGCTCGAGGCTCCAGCGCGTGACGTGGATCTCGTCGGCGCGCAGGGCTCGCCGAACCTCCTCGTCTCCGTAGATCTCGCCGAGAGCGCGTACGGCGGCGTCGATCGCGGGGTCGTCGCATCCGCTGGCGCTGCGTGGTCCCGAAGTGCTCTCCTCGCCCGCACAGAGGCTCTCGAAGAGGCGCGCCCACTCGCCGCCGTAGAAGCCGATCGCGATCGGGGCGCCCAGTGGCTTCAGGACGAACGCCATGACCCGCCGCTCCTGGCTCGGTAGGGCGATCGCCTGGCGCTCGGCCAACTCCAGCTCGGCCGTCGCGACCTCGTCCTCGACCAGGACCCACACGTTGTCGGGCTCGGCGGGGAAGAGGTCCTCACGGAAGGGGAGGATCACCTTCTGCATGTGACCCATGCGGAGTTGCTCGATCGCCGCGATCTTCCACGGCGGCAGCGGGGGATCGAACTCGATGCTCCCGGCCTGGAGCACCCCGACCGACACGGTGACGAGCGCGGTGCGCGCGCGATAGCGCCGGCCGGCGGCGTCGACGCTCACCCCCGCCTCTTCATAGGAGACGCGGGTGACCGGTGACTGGAGGCAGACCGGCAGGCCGGCGCCGTAGGCCTCGACGAAGGCGCCCATTCCGCGGTCGACCAGGTCGTCCTCGCCCGCGGCGAAGCCCGCGGCATCGACCGCCGAGCTCGCCGTGAGCTCGGCGGCGGTCTCGAGCGGACCGGCGGTGGCGACGAGGAGCGGCAGGACGTCGGCGAAACGCGCGTCGTTGGGCACGTGGTCGGCGGCGACGTCGCTGGTGGTGCGCACCTCGGCTTCGACCGCCTCGCAGAAGCGCTCCGGCTCGAGGGCGCCGTTGGACAACCGCCCAGCCAGCTCGCACAAGCGCCGTGCGTCACCGTCGTCGGTCAGGCTCTCATCGAGGAGAGCGCAGAGCTCGGCCGAGGATTCGCCGGCCCTCGCGACCGCCTCGCCCTGATCGCAGGCCGCCTCGGCGACCGCCTTCTCGTGCGCGATCCGCTGCGCCGCTGCCCCGAGCGCCTCTTCGTAGGCCTCGTAAGCTTCGCCGAAGGCGTCGTACTCCTCGCCGCTCGCCAGACGACCGTCGACGTAGAACGGGACGTCGAGCTCGCTACGGACCCGGCGAAAGCCCATGCTGTCGACCAGCGCGGTCAGGGGGTTGGTCGGGACGCCGTGGATCCAGGCGCCGCCGTAGTCGATCGGCACGAGGGTCCCCTCCTCGCCGACCGGGATCCGTCCGACGAAGCCGCGGCCGCCGATCCGATCCTCGGCCTCCAGGATCAGCACGCTGCGCCCGAGGTGGACCAGCTCGCGACCGGCGGCGAGCCCGGCCAGGCCGGCGCCGACGATGATCGCGTCGTACTCTGAGGTCTGGCGCGCGCTCGTCTCGCACTGGGCGCCGCCCAGGGCCTGCGCCGACCCGCTCGCCACTCGGCCTGCAGAGGGCCCTCCGCCCGGAACAGGGGCTCGCGCGGACGAGCACGCCTGCGCGAGGAGGCCGACGAGGAGGAGGACTGTCGATGCCCGCGATCGAGAGGAAGCGCGGGCTGTGGCGGTCTCGAGAATCGGGCGCATCGTCGGTACCTCCACGCCTCTTGGCGGGGTTCGGGCGGATCGTCCTCGGGAGATCAGCAAAGGGTCGGCGCCGGATCCTACGCCGCTCGCGGGCTGTCGTGCGAACCGCTGTCTGGGCTCAAGCGGAGCTCTGGTTCGCGGCCCCTCTCGCCGGCTCGAGCGCTGACGACGTGGGATGGCGCGCCAAGAGCTCGAGGAACGCGAGCACGAGGTCGGGGTCGAAGTGCGTGCCCGACTCGCTCCGGATGATGTCGTGGGCGCGCTCCGGCGTCATCGCTGCTCGATAGGGCCGCGCCGAGGTGAGAGCGTCGTAGACGTCGACGATGCCCAGGATCCGGCCGTCGAGCGAGATCTCGGTTGCCGCGATCCCTCGCGGGTATCCGGTTCCGTCCCAGTGCTCGTGGTGCTGCCAGACGGGCGGCAGGATCTCGTCGAATCCCGGGATGGCTTCGAGCAACGTGGCGCCGAGGCTGACGTGTTCCTGCACCTGCAGGAACTCCTCCGGGGTGAGGCGGCCGGGCTTGTCGAGGATGTAGTCGGGGACTCCGATCTTGCCGATGTCGTGGAGCAGCCCTGCCCGGTACAGGCGGTCCTGATCTTCCGGCGGGAAGCCCAGATGTGCGGCGAGGTCCCGCGCCGAGCGCGCGACGCGCTCCGAGTGGCCACCGGTCCAGGGCGACTTGAGATCCACTGCACGCGCGAAGGCGACGAGCGCCCCCTGGTGCATCCTCGACAGGTTCTCGATCAGCCCGGCGTTGGCCAGCGCCACCGCGAGCTGATCGCCGAGCGCCTCGAGCCGCTTCAGGTGACGGTCGTCGTAAGACTCGCCCTGGGCGCAGGAGACGGCCACGAACCCCCGGTCGCCGACCGGCACGCGGAGCACCGAGGTCGACGCTCCAATCCGCAGCGCCGGCCACCACGCGCAGGGCTCGCTCACCCGATCGAGGATCAGGTGCGGCGGTTCTCGCCCGGCCATCTCGTCCACCGGCGGCTCGAGGCGCCGTTCGACGCCCCCGGGCTGGTCGGCCGCGTAGCTGTAGAGCGCGTCGCACCCGCCGCTCGCTCCATAGATCCTGATCGCGGCCTGATCAACGGGCAGGAGCTGGCCGATTCCCTCGAGCGCGATCTCCAAGATCCGCTGCGGCTCGGTCGCCGAGAGGATCGCGCGATCGATCGCGTTGGCGGCCTGCAGGGACTGAAACTGCTGTTCGAGCCTCCGAGCCATCCGGTTGAAGGCATCGGCGAGGAGCTCGAACTCGTCGCCGCTCCGGACCGACACCCGTCGTCCGAATTCTCCGCCTCCGACGCTGGCGATGCCGCGGCTGAGGGCAAAGAGCGGCTCGAGCGTCCGACGGATCTGGAACACGCTGAGCAGGGCGACCAGCAGCAGGGCGAAGACGCCGGCGAGGACGAGGGTTCGAATCTGGCGGCCGAAGATCGGGTCGAACGAGCTGCCCGAGTCGCTCAGCACCAGAGCGAGGCTCGGGGACTCCGCGAACATGTGAAGCGGGAGTCTCCAGAAGCGGACGAAGTGGTCGTCCCCTTCGCTCGCCACCTCGTCACGCCCGAAGAGCGCTTCCGGCCGCCTGAGGTCTGCGGGAAGGGCGTCGGCGAGCTCCCGATTGGTCGTCAGGAGCTCGTGTCCGGTCGAGTCGAAGACGGTGAGGTCGAGATTGGGAGGGAGCACCGCCTCGGCGGCTGCTCCCCACCACAGCCAGGAGGGATCGGCCTCGGCCCAGACGACGGTCTCGTCTTCGTCTCCTCGCTCCACTCGGCGGGCGACGACGACGAGCCCTCGGGGGAAGAAGGCGAGATGAGTCCCTCGTCCGATCGTGTCGAGCACCTGGGAGAGGAATTCAACCACCTCCTCCGGCAACCGCGTCGAGTCCTCCAGGGTCCCGATCGACCGGAGGCCTCGTGGGAGGATGCTCGCTTCGTCGGCACCGGTCGCTTCGGTGGCGCCGGCCGGTGATCCCCCGCTGGCGAGCTGCTGCGCGCTCAGCGCCAGCCGGTCCTCGATCAGCTCGAACCTCCCATGGATGCCGTCCGCGAGATCGCGGCCGATCATCTCTAGCTGCGCCTCCTCGATCCCCCGCAGGTCGAGCGCGAGGCCGCGCACCGACAGCCAGATGACGACGCTCAGCGGAGCGAGAGACGAGAGCGCGAACAGCAGCAGGATTCGGCGCCCCACCCTGGTGCTGAGGGATGTGGCCTCGATCCTCATCACTACCGATCGGTCGAACCGTCCTCCGCGCCGCTGAGCCCGTCTAGAAGTCCGCCGCCACACCGAAGAAGCTGCCGTTGTCGGCGCGCACGATGTCGTCCCGGCTGGCCTGCGCGGTCAGGGGCGGATTGCTGTTCCCGTCCGGTCCGCTGCTGTAGAGGTCGTAGTCCGAGTTGAGGGGCACCAGGAATCGGTCCTTGCGCCGCTTGCCGTCCCACTCCGGGTCGGTCGACGGCAGGTACTGGTAGAGGTTGCCCCAGGGATCCCGCGGCGGGGGATCGACGGCCTCCTCCAGCTCCTCGGGGAAACCTCCCAGGTCCGACTCGTACGCCTCGATGCTGTCGGCGAGGGTGCGCAGCTCCTCGAGAGCGCGAGCCAGCCGGCTCCTCTGGATCTGGTCGAGGTAGAACGGGATCAAGAGAGCCGACAGCACGCCGACCAGCGCGACGATGATCAGCAGCTCGAGCAGACTGAAACCTCGCTGGCAGCGGACGCGCGCCTTCTCGGTCCAGTCGTTTCGGAGGTGCGCGCGGGAATCCTGCATGGCGGACGACGGGACTCAGGAGCGCGTGCGGCGCCAGGTGAGATCCGAGCGGCCGCCGACGATCGCGACATCGGCCCCATGGAGGGTGATCGCCAGGCTCTCCACCTCGCCGTCGTCGGTCTGCATCCGGACGATGTAGGTGGTCTGGCCGACCGCGTCTCCGACCCGCAGGAGCACTCCGAGAATCGGCTGCTGGACTTCGGGACCGTCGCCCGTGGTCCAGCGCACCGAGGTCCCGGTGAGGGTCAAGGTGCGGTGTCCCGCCTCCGGGAGCTCGCTCACCCAGGTGCCCGCGAGCTCCGGCGGCAGGCCGGTGAGCTCGCGCTCGGCGGAGCGCGAGGTCCGCCAAGCGATCGCTCCACTGATCAGGGTGAGGAGCGTCAGGATTGCGATGGTCGCTCTCATGGAGAGACACGCACTCGAAGAGGGACGAGAGGGTCTAGCTGAGCCTCGCCCCACACGGGCGAATCGAGTGCGGGACGACCATTCTGAGGATCATACCGAGACGAGCCGTTGCGCAGACGGACACCGCTTGGCCATCCCCCCGGAAGTCTCGGCGCCTCGGCCGAGCCCGCCCGTCCTTCCAGGTCCCAACTCGTCGCCGGCCGAGCCGCGGCCCTCGTGGGCTCGGCGTGCTCAACCCGGCGGCGCCTCTCCGGCGGGAGATCGACTCCGGTCGGCCTGGGCCTCGCGCCCGGCGCTGGCCCGCGGCTCGAGCAGGGCCACCGGGATCGGCACGCGCGCCGCCCGCAACTCTTCGCCCAGCATCTTGGCCTGGGGATCGAGGCGCAGCGACGCGGACACCCCTTCGCCGAGCAGCCCGTGGATCACGAAGTTGAGCGCGAAAAGGCCGGGCAGCTCGAACCGCTCGATCGCGAGCCCGGCCGCCTCGGGATAGAGCTCGCTCAGGCGGTCGGCGGTCAGGGAGGCGGCGAGCCAGGCGTACGCTTCGGCGTTCTTCGTCCAGAGGCCGACGTTGGCGTTGCCCCCCTTGTCCCCCGAGCGTGCGCCGGCGACGGCGCCGAGCGGGGCGAGGCGGGTCGGACCCGAGGGGACCTCGACGGCGGGAGGCTCGGCGCCCGCGATCTCGGGGACGTCGGCGGCGGCGCCCTCGAGCGGCTGAACGACGATCTCCCGGTCGCCGACGTGGACCCGCTCCTCGATCCAGCGATTCGCGACCAGCGCCGGCCAGTAGACGGTGACCGCCGAGGCTTCGCGGCTCGAGCTGGCGAGCTGGAAGCCCGGATAGCTGCCGAGCGCGGTCTCGATCGCGGCGTTCCAGAACGAGCGCCCGACCTTGCCTTCGTCGGGATCGCGCGCGCCGAGGCGAAGCAGGGAGTAGGCGTCTCCCGGGCCCTCCTCGCGGAGCGTCTCGCCTCGAGCGGGTTCTCGCGCGCCGTGGAGCAGGCGCGAGTGGGTCTCGGCGAACCGCTCGCGCCCGCCGGCCGCGGCCCAGAAGCTCTGCTCGGCGACCCGCGCCTTCGTCTCGACGTCGAGGCCGGGGAGTAGGAAGGTCACTCCGTTTTTCCAGCCGCCGAGGTGGTTGATGCAGACCTTGGTGGTGGTGGGCGCCGGCTCGCCGCGGATGCCCCACACCCGCACGCGATCCGGACCCTCCTGCTCGAGCCGGATCGTGTCGAAGCGGGCGACGACGTCGGGATTGGCGTAGCGAGGCGAGCCGATCTCGTAGAGGAGCTGCGCGGTCACCGTGCCGACCGACACCAGCCCGTCGGTCCCCGGGTGCTTGGTGATCACGAACGAGCCGTCCTCACAGATCTCGGCGATCGGAAAGCCGGGGTGCTCGAGCGACGGGACCTCGTCGAGGAACGAGTAGTTGCCGCCCGTGCACTGAGCGCCGCACTCGATGACGTGGCCGGCGACCACCGCCCCGGCGAGCCGGTCCCAGTCGTCGCGTCGCCAGCCGAAACGCCACATCGCCGGGCCGACGACCAGGGCGGCGTCGGTGACCCGCGGACAGACCACGAGGTCGGCGCCGGCGGCGAGCGCCTCGGCGATGCCGGCGCCGCCGAGGTAGGCGTTGGCGCTCAGCACCTCGTGCCCGAGCTCCGCCAGCGACACGCCGCGGTCGAGGTGGGCGAGCGGCTCGCCGGCGGCCATCATCTCCTCGAGGCGCGGCAGCAGGTCGTCGCCGTCGATCCAGGCGACCTCGGCGTCGACTCCTTCGGCTTCGTAGAGGCGCCGTGCGGCGTCGGCGAGACCGCCGGGGTTGAGCCCGCCGGCATTGACCACGATCTTGATGCCCTCATCGCTGCAGGTGCGGGCCACGTCGCGGAGCTGGCGCAGGAACGTCCGCGCGTAGCCGAGCTCGGGGTCCTTCAGGCGGTCCTTGAGCAGGATCATCAGGGTGAGCTCGGCGAGATAGTCGCCGGTCAGCACGTCGATCGGCCCGCCCTCGACCATCTCCCGCGCGGCGCTCAGCCGGTCGCCGTAGAAGCCGCTGCAGTTGGCGACGCGCAGCACGTCGCTCCCGCCGCCCCCCGTCCGCTGACCCTCGCTCAAGGCTCGTCCGCCTCGCCGGTCGCGGCCTCCGGCGGCGGCGCGGCCCAGCGCGGCGGACGCTTCTCGCGAAAGGCCGCCATTCCCTCCGCCGCCTCCGCGCTCTCGAACCGCAGGCGGCTCCACTCGCCCGCGATGTCGAAGGCGCGGTCGAGGTCGAGCCGGTCGATGGCGCGCACCAAACGCTTGCACTCGGCGATCGCCTCCGGGCCTCCGAGGCGGATCGACTCGACCTCCTCGACGACGGCGTCCGCGAGCTGTTCGGCCGGCACCGCGCGGTGGGCGAGCCCGACCGCGACCGCCTCGCGGCCGTCGAAGCGGTGACCGCCGAGGAACAGCCGCATCGCATGGTGGGCCCCCAGCTTGGGCAGGCAGACGACCGAGATGATCGCGGGGATGACGCCGATGCGGACCTCGCTGAAGGAGAAGACCGCGCTCTCGGCCGCGACCACGACGTCGGCGGCGCCCACCAGTCCGAGCCCGCCGGCGAACGCCGAGCCGTTGACGGCCGCGATCACGGGCTTCGGGGAGTGCCAGAGTGTGCGCAGCAGCTCGGCGTAGGGGACGGGTCGCGCAGCGCCCTCGCCCTCGCCGGCGCGACCGGGGGGGTTCTTGAGGTCGGCGCCGGCGCAGAAGGCCGAGCCGGCGCCCGTGATCACGATCGAACGAACACCGCCGTCGTCGAGAGCGGCCGCGACGTGGGCATAGAGCTCGTCCACCAAAGTCGCCGACAGCGCGTTGCGGGCTTCGGGGCGGTCGAGCGTGACCCAGGCCGCGCCGTCGTGAACCGCGTAGCGGGTCTGCGTCTGCCCCGGGGCCTGCGGAGCTGCGCGCTCGGTCGTCATGTCCGCTCCTCCTCGAAGGAGCGTATCCCGCGGCAGGTTCCGATGGAGGCCGTGGTGGACGCCCGTGGCGTCGATCGCTGCGAGGCCGCGCAGACGCAGCTCAGGTCGAGCGGGCGGCGCAGCGGCGTTCGACCTGCCGCCTCTCCTGACGTGCTTCTCGGGTCAGAGAGGCACGATCAGGGCGGGCAAGGTTCGGCGAAGGCGGAGCACGGCCAGGCGCAGGCGAGGGCGGCTCAGGGCGGGACGGCCGTCTCGAGCACGAGGCGGCTGGTCGCTCCCGTCGTCTCCTCCCGGATGCCGACGGCGATCCGGTTCTCCCCTTCGGGAAGCTCCATGCGGACCACGAGGCGAAGCTCCCCCGCGACCTCTCCCACCGGGAACGACTCCTGTCGCATCTTGCTCCTCCAGCCGCCGGGTCCGTCGGCGGTGAGCCACACTCGCAGCGACGGTGGCGCGCCGGTGGTTGGGCGCAGATTCTCCACCGGAACGCGGATGCCGATGGGGATCTCCCAGAAGCTCCGCCCGAGCTCGACGCTTCCGTCGCGCAGGTCGACGCTGGCGCCGAGCGGGTTCTCCGTCTCACCGAGGTAGAGCGTGGCGACGAGATGGTCGAACAGCCGTTCGTCGAGGGTCTTGTCGCGCACGTTCTCGCGGTGGCGGACGAGGAGGCCGCGGCGGCGCGACGAGGCCAGGTCGACGTCCACGAGATGCTGACGACCCGACGGCGGCCCTTCCAACGAGAATCCGAGGACGTAGCCGATTGCCGCCTGGTCGACCGCCGCCACCACCGCCGCTCCAGGTCGATTGTCGTTGGTGATCGCGCGGCCGCCGGTCCCCTGCGCCACGATGCCGAGAGAGCTCTGCAGGTTGGCCGAGGAGATGTTGTCGTTGCGCATCGAAGGGCGGATCTCTGCGGTCGCGAAGTCGACCGCTGCGGACAGACCCGCGCGCAGCCCTGCCGAGTCCACGGCGATGACCGTCACCCGATGGCTGTTGGCGTGGGCGGCGACCTGGTGGAGGCGCCCGCTCTCGTCGTAGGAGAGGATCTCGCGCATCGTCTCGGCCTCGGCGTCGGACCGGTACGCTTCACAGAGCTCGCCGACGTAGGCGAAGGCCTCGATCGCCGGCCGGAGCGGGATCCCCGCGGAGACCCAGACGAGGACTTTCCGGCCGTCGAGGCCGGAGACCGCAGAGACGACCTCAGCCAGCGCGCCGACCGTCTCGGCCGTCCGGCGCTCTTCCGCGACGGCGTGGTTCCTGGCGGTCGCCATCAGGTCTCCCCAGTTGTCCTCGCAGGGCTCGCACCCGGGGTTCAGCAGACAGAGCTCGTGGGAGGTGGCCAGCTCCTGCGTCGTCCGTGATCGCCCGCGGGAGTCGACCAGGGCTTTTGCGCTCGGCTCGCCCAGGCCGGCCACGTGGTCGCGCACATCGGCCAGTGAGGTCAGGGCCGGAGAGAAGCGGAGCCCGCGGAGCCGTTGCGCGACGACGACCCGGGGAGCAACCTCCTCGAGGCTCCCGAGCAGATCGCCGAGAACGCGGCTCCTCAGGTGGTTCGGAGTGTTGTCGTCGTCGAGGTAGAGCACCAGGGTCGGGGCTTCGGAGCGAGAGCCAGGAGTCGCTGGCGTCGCGGAGGAAAGTCGGTCCGGATCGCTTTCGCCACCGGCGGGCTCGCGCGTGTTCGGCGAGGCTGGCTCGAAGTGGACGATGGGCACGACCCGACCGTCCACCTTCAGGACGAAGTCGTCGGCCTCCAGGTCCTCGATGACTCGGCCCGCCCGATCGGTCACCGTGACGTCGACCAGCGCGATGCGTACGAAGACGGTGTCGGCCACGGACTCCGCGTCGGCGGCGGGTTCCTGAGCACGTCCGCTGGCGGCAAAGCCGAGACCGAGGCCGAGTCCCAGGGCGATCCAGATCGCCGGGCGGCTCCGAGCACCACGGGTGGCGGCGGACGACGTCATGACCCCGCTTCGAGGCGACGCCCCATGCTGACCCGGTCTTCGATGCCATAGCCGAGACTCCGGTAGAAGGCGACGACCTCGGCGTTGGTGGCGCGGACTTGCAGGTTCACCTTCGGGCATCCCAGCTCTCGCAAGCCGGAGCGCAACGAGCGGGCGGGACCGCAACGGGAGCTCGAGCGCCGCCCCGGACCTCGGGGCGCCGAGGATCTTATCGGCTATCGTTCTCGCCGATCCCGAACCTCCCAGACCCAACGTCTACGTTCAGCCCCGATCCATCGCGTTGAGCGCATTCCCCAGCCGCATCACGCCCACCTCCAGCGGTTTCGCCGAGAACCGCGCCGACATGCTGCGCTTGGTCGACGAGCTGCGAGCTCTCGAGGCGCGGGCCGAGGCCCTGTCGGAGAAGCGGCGGCCGCGCTTCGAGGAGCGCGGGCAGCTCACCCCGCGCGAGCGGCTCGCCCACCTGCTCGACCCCGGGATGCCGTTCCTCGAGCTGCACAGCCTCGCCAACTACCTGGTCGACGATCCGGATCCTGCGACCAGCGTCCCCGGAGCGAGCCTGATCACGGGCATCGGGTTCGTCGCCGGCGCCCGCTGCATGGTGTGGGTCGACGACAGCGGGATCCGGGCCGGCGCGGGGACCGGCGGCTCGCTCCACAAGTCTCTCTCGATCCTCGACCTGGCGATGCGCCAGAAGCTGCCGCTGATCCACCTGGTCGAGAGCGCGGGCGCCAACCTGATGGCGTACCGGGTCGAGGGGTGGGCGCGCGGCGGCGGGCTGTTCTACGGGCTCGCCCGCCTGAGCGCCGCCGGCATTCCGACGATCGCGGTGCTCCACGGTCCCTCGACCGCGGGGGGCGCCTACATGCCGGGGCTCAGCGACTACGTGGTCGGCATCCGCAACAACGGGATGGCGGCGCTCGGCGGGGCCGCGCTGGTGCACGCCGCGACCGGCGAGGTCGCCGACGAGGAGGAGCTCGGCGGCGCTGCAATGCACGCGACGATCTCGGGGCTGGTCGAGCATCTCGCCGACGACGACGCGCAGGGCCTCGCGATGGCGCGCGAGGTCGTCGCGCGGCTCGACTGGAACGCGGGCTGTTCGCGTCCCGCGCCGCGCTCCTTCGAGGAGCCCGCTCATGACCCGGACGAGCTCGCCGGCGTCGTGCCCATCGACTACCGCAAGCCCTACGACGTGCGCGAGGTCGTCGCGCGCATCGTCGACGGCTCCGAGATCGGCGACTTCAAGCCGCGCTACGGCGTTTCGACGGTCTGCCTGCACGGCTCGATCTACGGTCACGCCTGCGGGATCCTCGGCAACAACGGACCGATCGATCCCAACGGCGCGACCAAGGCGACCCAGTTCCTCCAGCTCTGCGAGCAGGCCGACCTGCCGGTGGTGTTCCTCAACAACACGACCGGCTACATGGTGGGCACCGAGTACGAGCAGGCGGGCATGATCAAGCACGGCTCGAAGATGATCCAGACCGTCTCGAACCTGAAGGTGCCCAAGCTCACCCTCTACATCGGGGCCAGCTTCGGCGCCGGCAACTACGGTATGTGCGGTCTCGCCTACCAGCCCGACTTCCTGTTCGCCTGGCCCAACGCGCTGACCGGCGTGATGGGTGGAGAGCAGGCGGCGCGCACGATGAGCCACGTCGCGCGAGTCGCCGCCAAGCGCAAGGGGGTCGATCCCGACGCGGCCGCGCTCGAGGAACAGGAGCGGCGGCTGGTCGCGCACTTCGGCAGGCAGGAGACCGCGTTCTACACCTCCGGGCGCAATCTCGACCACGGGGTCATCGATCCCCGCGACACGCGCAAGGTGCTGGCCTTCGCGCTCGAGACCTGCTGGGAGGCGCGTCACCGGACGGTGAAGCCGAACAGCTTCGGCATCGCGCGGATGTGAGGGGCTCTCGCCGAACGATGAGCCGCAGCACCCCCGAGCGAATCGACCCGATCCTGGTCGCCAACCGCGGCGAGATCTCGGTTCGTATCCTGCGCACCGTTCGCGCGCTCGGCTACCGCTCCGTCGCCGTCTTCTCCGACGCCGATCGCCACGCCCCCCACGTCGAGCTGGCGGACGAGGCGGTGCGGCTCGGTCCCGCACCCGCGCGCGAGTCCTACCTCTCGATCGAGCGCCTGCTCGAGGCGGCGCGCGCGACCGGCGCGCGCTCGGTCCATCCCGGCTACGGGTTCCTGGCCGAGAACGCCGCGTTCGCCCGCGCCTGCGCCGGCGCCGGGCTCGTCTTCATCGGTCCCTCGGCCGAAGCGATCGAGACGATGGGCGACAAAGGGGAGGCGAAGCGCCGGATGCTGGCGGCGGGGGTGCCGTGCGTCCCCGGCTTCCACGAGCCGGGCGCCAGCGACGAGGTGCTGCTGGCGGCCGCCGAGGAGGTCGGCTTCCCGCTGATGGTCAAGGCGGCGGCGGGGGGCGGCGGGCGCGGCATGCGGCGAGTCGAGCGCGCCGCGGACGTCCAACCCGCGATCACGGTGGCGCGCTCGGAGGCGCTCGGCGCCTTCGGCTCCGAGGAGCTGATCCTCGAGCGCGCGATCCGGCGGCCGCGTCACGTCGAGATCCAGGTGCTCGCCGACGCGCACGGCCACGTCATCCACCTCGGGGAGCGCGACTGCTCGGTGCAGCGCCGCCACCAGAAGGTGATCGAGGAGTCCCCGTGCCCGGTGATGACGCGCACGGGCGGGCCCGAGCTGCGCGAGCGCATGGGCGAGGCCGCGGTCGCCGCCGCGAAGAGCATCGGCTACGTCAACGCCGGCACCGTCGAGTTCCTGCTCGACGAAGCAGGGGAGTTCTGGTTCCTCGAGGTGAACACCCGCCTCCAGGTCGAGCACCCGGTGACCGAGATGGTGACCGGGCTCGACCTGGTCGCGCTGCAGATCGCGATCGCCGAGGGCCGGCCGCTCGAGCTCCGCCAGGAGGACATGCTGTTCGACGGCCATGCGATCGAGGCTCGGCTCTACGCCGAGGATCCGGCCCGGGGCTTCCTCCCGGCCAGCGGCCGGATCGCCTGCTGGCGAGAGGCGCAGCTCGAGGGACTGCGGATCGACGCCGGGGTGGCGAGCGGGCAGCACGTGTCGGCCGACTACGACCCGTTGCTGGCGAAGGTGATCGCCTGGGGGCGTGACCGCGAGCAGGCGCGCCGGCGACTGGTCGACGGGCTCGCCGGGACCGCGCTGTTCGGCGTCGCCAGCAACCGGGGCTTTCTCATCGAGTGCCTCGAGCACGACACCTTCGTCGCCGGCGAGGCGACGACGGCGTTCCTCGAAGAGACGCGAATCGGCGAGCCGGCCGCCGGTCTCGAGCTCGATCACGACCGCGACCTCTCGGTGGCGGGCGCGGTGCTGGTGTTCCTGGCGGCGCGCGACACCGCCCACGCGCGATCGCTGATCGTCTCCCCCCAGCTCCTCGACTGGGGGAGCTCGGGCCTGCCGCGGGTGCGCCAGCGCTATCGGTTCGCAGCTGGCGAGGCGCACCTCTCGGTGCTGGCGCTCGGCCGCGACCGCTACCAGGTCGACGGTCGCGTCGACGGGGAGGACGTGGCGAGCGAGGTCGAGGTGCTGGGGCGTAGCGCGCCGGACGCCGAGCTGCGCATCGACGGCCGGCGGCGCCGCGTCCTCCACCACGTCGAGCACGAGCATCGTGTCCACGTGTCGCTGGGAGCGCGCACCGCGACCTTCGAGAACCTCGCCGCCAGCGTCGAGGCGGTGGGGGAGGCGCAGGGCGGTGGCCGCGTCGTGGCTCCCATGCACGGCACCGTCGTCGAGGTGTACGTGGCGCCCGGCGACGAGGTCTCGATCGGCATGCGCATCGCCACCGTCGAGGCGATGAAGATGCAGCACGAGCTGCTGGCCGAGGTCGACGGCGTGGTCGCCGAGATCGCGGTCGAGGATGGCCAGCAGGTGGCGGCAGGCGATCTGATCGCCGTGATCGAAGACCACGCTTGATCGAAGACCACGGGCGATCGACGAGAAAGCGAGCGAAGCATGAGATCGAGGATCTGCGACCTGCTCGGGATCGACTTCCCGCTGGTCGCCTTCTCGCACTGCAAGGACGTCGTCGTCGAGGTGTCGCGCGCCGGCGGAATGGGCGTTCTGGGCGCGGTCGGCATGACCCCGGCGGAGCTCGACGAGGAGCTCGGCTGGATCGAGCAGCGCGTCGAGGGCAACCCTTACGGCGTCGACGTGCTGATCCCGGGTTCGATGATCGGTCGCGATCAGGAGCTCGAAGCGCAGCAGCTCCTGGCGATGGTGCCCGAGGAGCACAAGCGCTTCGCCGCCCAGGTGCTCGAGGAGCACGACGTCGACGCCTCCGACGTGACCGACGAGTCGCGCCTGCGCCGCCTCGGAACCGCGGTCAACATGCGCCCCGAAGGTGCCGAGAAGCTGATCGACGTCGCCTTCGCCCACTCGACGCGCCTGATCGCGAACGCCCTCGGCGTACCGCCGGAATGGATGCTGAAGCGGGGCAAGGAGCGCGGCGTGGTCGTCGCGGCGCTGGTCGGCGCCAAGGAGCACGCGATCCGCCAGGTGCAGGCCGGGGTCGACGTGCTGGTGGTCTCGGGCACCGAGGGGGGCGGGCACTGCGGCAGCGTGTCGACGATGGTGCTGGTGCCCGAGGTGTGGGAGGCGATCCAGCCCTACGGCGACGTGCCGATCCTGGCCGCCGGCGGCATCGTCACCGGCCGCCAGATGGCGGCGGCGATGGCGATGGGCGCCGAGGGCGCGTGGACGGGCTCGGTCTGGTTGACCACCACCGAGGCCGAGACCGCGCCCGCGGTCAAGGAGAAGATGCTGGCCGCGAGCTCGAGCGAGACCGTGCGCTCGCGCAGCCGCACCGGCAAGCACTCGCGCCAGCTCCGCTCTGCCTGGACCGACGCCTGGGAGGAGCGCGGCCCCGAGCCGCTGCCGATGCCGCTCCAGAGCCTGGTCAGCGAGCCCGCCCTCGAGAAGGTCGGCAAGCTCGCCGAGGGCGGCCACGAGGGTGCGCGCGAGCTCGCCACCTACTGGGTCGGCCAGGGGGTCGGGCTGATGAACACGACGCGCTCGGTGCGCAACGTGGTCTACGCCTTCCAGGAGGACTTCGTGCGCGCGAGCTCGCGGCTCCAGGACTTTCTCGAGGAGGGCTTTCTCGAGGAGCCGGGCGAGTGAGCCGGCCGTCGCCCGGCCTCTGAACCGATCGGCCCCGACATCGCTTCGCAGGAGCGAATGAAGCGTCACGCGACCCCCGGACCGGCGTCGGGCGTTGACACGCGCGGGAGAGGGGCACAGACTGCCTCCAGCGCGCGCTGGGGCGCCTCCTGTCCGCGGCAAGGGAGCCGAGCTCCCACCCAACCAGACGGTTCGCGTCGACCACGAACCTTCTTCCGCCCCGACTCAGCGGACTCCGGGCGCATGGAAGGAAGGTTGCGATGTCGCGCGAGATCACGCCCGCCACGAGTCTCGGCAATCTCAGGAAGGAAGCCAAGCGCTGGCTGAAGGCGCTGCGGGACGGCGACCCCGATGCTCGCGCGCGACTGGCGCGCGCTCATCCGGATGCGCCCGTCACGCTGCGCGGCGTGCAACACGCGCTCGCGCGCGAGCACGGGCAGGAGAGCTGGACGGCTTTGAAACGGGCGGTCACGTCGTGCCGACCCGACAGCGCAGCCGCGCCCGCGGCTCTGCGCACGGCAGAGGAGTACGCGCAGCTCGCGCGCGACTTCGTCGCCGCCTTCGACGCGCGGGACGACACCGCGTTGCAGCGTCTCAACAGGCACTCTGGCCGCACGTTCACGTTCGACGATCTGCGCGCCGAGGTCTGGCGTCGCAACTACGCCTTCCGGCAACGTTCGTGGAAGGTGCCCGAGAACTTCCTGCCGCTCGACGAAGCGCAGATCCTGGTCGCGCAGGATGCGGGCTTCGGAAGCTGGAACGCATTGATGGAAGCGGTGGCGACCGGCGGGAGCCCGGTCCCGGCGTACGAGATCGACGCGCAGGAGCGGCAGATCGGCCCGCGCCGGCAGTTGAGCGAGGCCGAGTGGGACGACCTCATCCGCGCCGCCAAGAGGAGCCGGCTCACCGCTCTCACCTCGAGCGGCTCGATGAACGACGAGGTGCTGGATCGCGTCGCCGCGCTCGAGCATCTCACCACCCTCGACCTCAGCGGTTCGAGGCAGCTCACCGACGAGGGGCTCCAGCACCTGGCGCGGATGCCCCAATTGGAGCGTCTGAACCTGACCGGCACCAAGGTCACGGATCGGGGCCTCGAGGTCCTGCGGCATCTGCCGCGCCTGCGCACGTTCGAGATGACGTGGCAGCGGTCGATCACCGACGCGGGCGTCGCCAACCTGCGGTTCTGCGATGCGCTCGAGAGCGTCGACCTGATGGGATCCGCGACCGGCGACGGCGCGATCGAGGCTCTGCAGGGAAACCCCGAGCTGCGGCGCTTCCAGAGCGGCCGGGAGGTCACCGACGCCGGCCTGAGCCGGCTCCGGAGCTTCCCGGCGCTGGCCGCGCTCCTGATCGATGGCCCGTTCACGAACGACGGCCTGGCGTCGCTCGAAGGGCTCGCGGGCCTGACCGATCTCGACCTCTTTTGGAACGTCACCGAGGTGACGTCGGACGGCTTCGCGCATCTCGTGACGCTTCCGAACCTGGCGTCTCTCGGCGTCGACGGTCGGCTCAGCGACGATGGCGCCATGGGTCACATCGCCGAGATGCCCAGCCTGCGGCGGTTGCGAGCGCAGGAGTCGGCGGCCACTGAAGCCGGTTTCGAGGCGCTCGGCCGCTCACGAACCCTCGAGGGCTTCTGGGGCCGCGAGTGCGCCAACTTCACGGCTCGCGCGTTCGTCGCCTTCTCGAGCATGCCGGCGCTGCGCAGCCTCGGCGTCGGCCTGCAGCAGGTCGACGACGACGCGCTCTCGCGGTTGCCGCAGTTTCCGGCGCTGAGCGAGCTGACGCCGATCGGCCTGCAGGACGACGGCTTCCGGCACGTCGGGCGCTGCGAGCGGCTCGAGCGGCTGACCTGCATGTACTGCCGTGATACGACGGATGCCGCGACCGAGCACGTCGCGGGCCTGCGGCTTCGGTACTACTACGCTGGGCTGACCGGGATCACCGATCGGAGCCTCGAGATCCTCGGCGACATGACGTCGCTCGAACAGGTCGAGCTCTACGAGACCCGGGGCGTCACCGATGCCGGACTGGCGTTTCTCGCCCGTCTGCCCCGCCTGCGCGAGGTGGCGCTCGATGGCCTGCCGCAGGTGACGTTCGCGGGGACGCGGGTGTTCCCGTCGCGCGTGCGAGTGCGATACTCCACTTGACGGGCTCCACTCGACGGCTCCAGTTGATGGGCGCCATTTGGCGGACTCCATTGACGAGGCGATCGCACCGACGGTGGGCGCTCACACGGACGGCGAGGAGGTCGCTTGCGCCGACACTCCGCGCGGCTCTTCACGGTCTTCGAGGAGCGCGCCGGGTGGAGGAGCGGCCGGCTGACGGCGGTTGACGTCGCCGATCGACAAGCTGCACACGAGGGCGCCGCGATGAGCTTTCCCCAGATCCAGGACTTCCGCGACGAGTGCGAGGCGCTGGCGCAGGTGCTCGAGCCGCTCGACGACGCGGCGTTCGAGCAGCCGACCCTGTTCAAGGGGTGGACGCTCCACGACGTGATCGCCCACCTGCACATCTTCAACTGGGCCGCCGACGCCTCGATCCACGATCCCGAGCGGTTCGACCGCTGGTGGGGCGATCTCCAGCGCACCATCGCCGGCGGGAAGAACCTGCGCGAGGCGACCGACGACTGGCTGGGCGCCGAGCGCAACCGCGCCGCCTTCGAGCGCTGGCGCTCCTTCTACCCGGGCATGTGCGACCGCCTCGAAGGCGTCGACTCCAAGTTGCGCGTCCAGTGGGCGGGACCGCCGATGAGCGCCCGCTCGAGCGTCACCGCTCGGCAGATGGAGACCTGGGCGCACGGCCAGGAGGTCTGGGACGTGCTCGGGCTCGACCGCGAGGACACCGACCGCATCAAGAACGTGGCGGTGCTCGGCGTGAACACCTTCGGTTGGACCTACCGGGTGCGCGGCCGCGAGGTCCCGGCCGAGACGCCCTACGTGCGGCTCGAGGCGCCGTCGGGAGCGATCTGGGAGTGGAACGACCCGGCGAGCGAGAACCGCGTCGAGGGAACCGCGACCGAGCTCTGCCAGGTCGTCACCCAGGTGCGCAACGTCGCCGACACGGAGCTGCGCACGACCGGCCCGGTCGCCACGGAGTGGATGTCGATCGCCCAGTGCTTCGCGGGCCCGCCCGAGACCCCGCCGGCGCCCGGGACGCGTCACCGCGCGAGAACCCCTCCGGCATGGGCGAAGCACCTGGTGTGAGGCCTTCCTCCGCCTGGCGAGCCCGAGGCCCGAATCCAGCCCGTCAGCCCTCGTCCCGTCCTCCTCCGCAGTCCCGTCCTCCCCGTCCCGGTCCCGTGAACCCCGTGCGTCAAGCCCCCTGCTCTTAGTCTCGCCCCTTCGTTCGAGTCTCGGCCCCCTCCTTCCAGTCCCGCCCCCTCTTCCGCGAGGGCCGGTGCGAGCCGTGCTCGACACCGTGAGGAGCTTTCGCCTGCATCGGCTGGGCCCTCGGAGGCAGACCGGTCTGCGGAAGGCGCTGGTGCCCGGGCCCGCCGACGGCTCCTTGCTGCTTTCGCCCGGCCCCGGCCTCGTCGCGCGCTCGATGCGACGCCTGAGAGGCAGGGCCCCGTCTCATCCGGAGCCGTCCCAGTCGATCCCGCGGGCTTCGAGAGCTCGGCTCAGGCGACCGCCGTCGCCTCGAGCTCGATCATGGCCTCCGGCTCGAACAGGGCCGCGACGCCGAGGAGCGTGCTGACCGGCTTGCAGCCGTCCCCGGCGAAGATCGGAACCAGCTCGCCCGCGGCCGCCATGAACGCCGGGACGTCGGTCGTGTACATGTTCAGGCGCACGATGTTCGTCGGATTCATGTCGGCGGCGACGAGCGCAGCCTTCAGGTTCTCCCAGGCCAGGCGGAACTGGGCGACCAGATCGCCGGCATGCATCAAGGCGCCGTCTGCGGCGTTCGAGGTCTGCCCGGAGAGATAGAGGACCCGCTGGGCGCCGGTCACCTCGATCCCGTGGTTGATGTTGAAGGCCAGCAGCCAGTCGGATGGGTTGATCTCGCGCTTTTCCATCGTTCTCCCTCTTTGGATTGCAGCAGGATCATCGCAGGAATGAGGCCGCTTCGTCCGGCCGAGCTCGAAGCGGAGTACCCCGACAGCAACACGGAGCGCGGCGCCTCCGGCAGGTGCTTCGCGGCGCCCGCCGCTCGTGCTGCTGCTCGGCGCCGTCCGTCGGGATCGGCGGCTGAGGCCTCCATCGATCTTGCGCGACCGGCCGGCGAGCTGCGGAGGTGTGCGTCGTAGCGGGCCGACGCCTTTGCCTCGCCGTCCTCGCGGAGCCCGGCTCGAACCCCGCTCGGGCGGGGGCATCGCGCGAGAGCTTCCCGGGGAGGAAAGCCCACGGAAACCTCTTGCCGCGAACCGGTCTCTCCTCTCCGTCACCTTCCTCCGGGCTGCAATGGCTCGGAGGTCCGACGGGAGGAGCCCATGAACGAGCGGCTGTACATCCTCGACCGACCCTGTCGTCGCGAGCGTTGCGCGGCGATCGGGCATCTCCGCGGCACGAGGCTGCGCTGCTGGCTGGGCCTCGCCCTGGTCCTCGCGCTCGCCGCCGCGCCGAGCATCGCCCGCCCGCAGAGCGTCGCCGGCTCCCGGGCCGCCTCCGAGACGATCGCCGAGGGCTCGGTGCTGGTGGCCTCGGGGACCGCCGAGCTGCTGAGCACCGGCGCCGAGCTGGCGGTGGTCTCCGCTCGCAAGAGCGGTCGCGGCATCGAGCTCGTGCTGCGGCCGGTGGCGGGAGCGGCATCCGCGGCCGCGGAGCTGTCGGCAACGGTCACCGTCGAGGTGTCGGCCGCAGCCTGGGAGGCAGCGATCGAGGCGGCGAGCGCGAGCGGCCGCGCGATGGAGGCGTCCGGCCGTCTGGCCGGTGGGCTGGTCGTTGCGGTTCCGCTCGCGACCTCGGCGGCCGCCACGGCGTCCGTGATCGGAACCGCGCTGGTGGTGTCCGACGTCGTCGTCGGCATCGTCGCCGCGGAGGAGCTGGCCGGCATGATCGGCAGGGGGGTGCACCGATGCGCGGGTCACGGGCCATGACGGCCGCGCGTACGCTGCGCGTCCTCGCGCCTCTCGCGCTCGGCGTTGCTCTCCGCCCGGCGCTCGGCGTTGCTCTCCGCCCGGCGCTCGGCCTGGCGCTCGCTTTCGGTCTCACCGGCCCGGCCGCGGCGGCGGAGTGCGAGCTGGTGCCCAATACGCTTTGGCAGGTCCGTCAAGCGATCGCGGCGGGGTCCCGCCTGGTGGACCGGCTCGACGAGACCCCTGCCGAGGTCGCGATCGTCGGCCGGATCGGCTCGGACCAGAGCGAACGCGGCATCCGCTACACCCACGCCGGGCTCGCCTGGCGCGATCATCCGGCCGGGCGCTGGCACTTCGTCCATCTCCTCAACCACTGCGGCAGCGAGCGATCGGAGCTCTTCGACGACGGGCCGGTGACCTTCTTCATGGAGCGTCCGTTCCGCTACGACGCGTGGGTGATGGTGCCCGACGAGGAGGTCCAGCGCTCGATCGTCGAGCTGCTGCGAGAGGGCGTGGACGGCCGCCTCCACGAGCCTCGCTACAGCGCGATCGCGCATCCGTTCCGGGCGCGCTTCCAGAATTCCAACCAGTGGCTGCTCGAGCTCGTCGCGCTCGCGCTCGATCCCGGCGGCCCTCCGACGCGAGAGCGCGCCCAGCAGGTGCTCCGGCTCGAGGGCTTCGAGCCCGAGCGGGTGCGCCTCGGCTTCTTCGAACGCGTCGGCGCTCGCCGCCGAGAGAACGTCAGCCTGTCCGATCACGCGCGCAGCGAGCTGCGCGACGGCGGGTACCTCTACGTGTCGGTGGCGTCGGTGGCGCGTTTTCTCGACCAGGTGGGCGTGCTAGCGCAGTCGTTCGAGATCCCGGCGGATTCGGCGCCTTGAAGAAGCGGTCTCCGGCCGCGACGGAGACCCTCTTCTGGCGAGGGGTCGCGGGTGGGGGCAGACCGAGATCGGCGAGGTCGTCTCGCGACCGATCCAGGCGACCGACCTCGTGGCCCTCCTCGCGCCCACCTCGGGGGCCGGCGAGCCCAGCGGACCGGCGGGTCGCTTCCGCTTGCTAGCAGCCCGTGCTGAGTTTCACCTCGGGCTGCTAGCCTCCCGACCTGGACTTCGGAGGGAGCTCGAGCGCATGGAGAGAGCGATGCCGGCAGCAGTCCCGGCACGGGCCTCGGCGATCGCGAGGGTGGCCTGGTGGGCGATGACGGTGTCCTCGCTGGCGGTCGCGCTGGTCAGCGTGCGCTTCCTGTTACAGGGGCCGGAGGCGCTCTATCCCGAGGCGACGCGGGTCGGCGCGCCGACCGCCGGGATCGCCAGCCATTTCCACCAGGTGCTCGAGGAGCGGTGGCTGCGCTTCGCGGCGCACTTCGTCTTCGCTCCGATCGCCCTGATCGTCGGGCCGTTTCAGATGCTGGCCTCGTTGCGTGCCCGGTGGCGCCGGGTGCACCGGGGGCTCGGCTGGGTCTACGCCGTGTCGGTCGGAATCGCGGGCGTCGCCGGGCTGATCCTCGCCGGCGACGCTTTCGGCGGTCTGGCCACGACGATGGGCTTCGGGCTGCTGGCGGTGCTCTGGCTGAGCTCCACGGCTCTCGCCGTCTGGCATGCGTGGAATCGCAGGTTCGCCGTGCACCGGCGATGGATGGTCCGCAGCTTCGCCCTGACCTTCGCGGCGGTGACGCTGAGGCTCTACATTCCGCTGCTCGCCGCGACCGGCGCGCCGTTCGAGCAGGTCTACCAGACGGTGGCCTGGCTGAGTTGGGTGCCGAACCTGGTGGTCGCGGAGGCGCTCCTGGCGAGGCTGCGCGCGTGATCGGCTCGAGCCTCCCGAGATCGCTCTTCGCCGCTTTGCTGCTCCTGCCTTCCTCGAGTCCCGGACAGGCCGCCCCGGCCCGCCCCGAGCCGGCACGCGCGGCGGCGGTGCGCGCCATCGATCTCGAGATCGAGCTCGATCCCGGGACCGGCGGCGTGCGAGGCACCGCCCGCATCGACGTCGAGAGCGGCAGCGGCGCCTCCGCGCCGCTGTCGCTCGAGCTGCTCGATGCGCTGGTGGTCGATTCGGTGACCCGTGGCGGCGCCGATCTCCGTTGGGAGGCCGCCCCGCCGCCGGCCGGCGGCAGCGGCGATCGCGGCACCGACGAGTCGCCGCACGGGGGAGGGCAACCGCCGCGCGCCGCAAAACGCCTCCGGGTGTGGCTCGAGCCGGTGGAAGACGTCGAGCCTTCGAGCGAAAGCCCCGCGATCGAGATCCGCTATCACGGCACGCTCCGTCAGGACTGGGCGTCGGGGGAGAGGGCCGGCGAGATCCACAACTTCGCGGTCGACGCGCACGTCGGGCGCGACGGGATCTACCTCTCGAGCGGCGTGCCCTGGTACCCGCGGCCGGCTGTCCTCGAGGACGCCGGAGAGGCCGACGGCGAGGGACCGGCGCCGTTGATCGACCACGAGGTCGCGCTCCGCGGCGTGCCCGGGATGCTGCTGGTGGCGAGCGGCAACCGGGTCTCGGCGGAGGAGCAGGTGGTGGGCGCCGACGAGGTCTGGCGCACGCCGTTCCCGATCTCGGGCGTCGCGGTGGCCGGCGGTCCGCGTCGCGCTCACACGCGGCGGGTCGGCCAGGTGGTGGTGGTCGCTCACCTCACGGAGCCCTCCTCGCAGTTCGCCGACGCCCTGCTCGACGCCGCGGCCGGCTACCTCGAGCTCTACCAGCCGCTGATCGGCGCCTACCCCTACCGCGAGCTCACGATCGTCGAGAACTTCTTCAGCTCGGGCTTCGCCTACCCCGGCTTCACCCTGCTCGCCTCGGCCGTGATCCAGATGGGCGAGAGCTCGCTGCGCCCCGGCTACCTCGATCACGAGATGCTCCACGCGTGGTGGGGGAACGGGGTGCTCGGAGCTCCGCGCCAGGGCGTCTGGTCGGAGGGGCTGACGAGCTACTGCGCCAACCTGATGCGCGACGTGCTCGAGGGGCGAGACGACATCGCCCGGGCGCAGCGCCGCTCGATCCTCGAGCGCCTCTCCCAGCTCGACCCGAAGGCAGACCGCCCGCTCGCCACCTTCGGCACCGAGGACGGCGCCTCGCGCTTCATCGGCTACCAGAAGGGGTCCGTCGTCTTCGCCGAGCTGGCGCGCCACGTCGGGAGCGACCGGCTGTGGTACGCGCTGCGCAACCTCGCCGCCACGCGGATGGGCGAGCTCACCGGCTGGGCCGACATCCAGAGGTCGTTCGAGCGCTCGACAGGGCGCGATCTCGACGCCTTCTTCGACTTCTGGGTCGACGGCAGCGGCATCCCGGACTTGAGCCCTCGAGCGGCGGTCTGGACGGCCGGAGAGGGGACGGCCGGCGAGCTGAGGCTCGAGCTCGGCGAGCCGACACCGGTGGCGGTGCCGGGGCTGGAGCTGCGGTTGCTCGGAAGTGACGAGCCGGTCGTCGCCACCGTGGACGTGCCGGCCGGCGTGACGACGATCGAGGTCCCGCTCGCGCGTCGTCCCGAAACGGTGGAGGTCGACCCGGAGCACCAGACGGTCCGCCGGCTGCCGCCCGAGATCTGGATGCCTTCGATCTCGGGGATCTCGGCGTCGAAGCCGCTGCGCATCCTCCGCGCGCGCGGCGAGGAGGCCGCGATCGACGAGCGATACGGCGTGGTCGTCGAGGCTCTGCGCGAGCGCTTCGAGAAGCGAGGGGAGCTGAGCGAGGAGCGCGTGCCGGTCTCGCGGCGCACGCGGCGCGGCGAGGGCGGCGACGTCGGGGAGCCCGGCCACCTGCTGGTACTGGGACGTGCGGCCGCTGCCCCGGCGGCGGCCGAGCTGCGCGCGGCGGCCGGGCTCGAGCTCGATGACGCGGGCTCCCGTTTCGTGCTCGACGGCGAGGAGCACGCGGCGCCGACCGACGCGGTGCTCGCCTGCGTGCGCCGACCGGGAGAGGCGGGCGCCGTCGCCTGCATCGTGTGGGGCAACTCGGCCGAGGCTCTCGCCCGCGCCCACCTCCTGACCTTCTACGGCGGCGACAGCCTGCTGCGCTTCGAGGATGGCCGGCCGGTCGAGCGGCGGCGGTTCGAGGGGGCCGAGCGCATTCCAGTCGCCGGCGACCGGTAGCTGCGGGACCCCGCCGGCCGGCGGACGCGCCCGGCCCACTCTCTGCGGCGCGGCGGGCGCGAGCGGACTGTCGTAGGGTCCTCGCCAGCTCCTCATCGCCGTGCGACGCGCTCTCCGGCCGGCGTCGCGGCGCCGGCCTACGCGGTAACCGCAGATGGTCGAGGGGTGCGTTCAGGAGATTCTGGCCTTTGAGTGTGCGGTACACCTTCGGAGACTTCGTCCTGTCGCCGGGCCGACGTCTGTTGATTCGCTCCGGACGCGAGGTCGAGATCGCGCCGCGCACCTTCGACCTGCTCGTCCTCTTGGTCCACCGACGACACGAGGTGGTGACCCGGCGCGAGATCTTCGACGTGGTGTGGAGCGACGTCGTCGTCTCCGACGGCGCGTTGACCCAGGCGGTGCGCACGCTCCGCCGGACGCTGGGCGACGACCCGCGCACCGCGCGCTACGTGCGCACGGTGTTGCGTCACGGCTACCAGTTCGTGTACCCCGAGGTGCTCGAGGGCGACGACGGCGCGCCGCTGCCGCCGGTCCGAGGGCACGAGGAGGGGGACCAGCCGGAACCGTGCGACCGGAACCCCGACGACGAGCTCGAGCGGGCGCTGGCCGAGCTCCTGTCCGACGCGCCGGACGAGGCGCGGTTAGCCGCCGCCGAGACCCTCCACTCGCTCGGCACCGAGAGGACTCTCGCCCGGCTCGGCGGTGGAGCCAGCGCGGCTCGTGCGCGGGCGTTGCTGCGGGACGCGCGTTGGGAGCTCGCCGAGGCCGGCGAGGTGCCGATCCTGGGGCGACCGCGCTCCCTGGCGGCGCTCGGAGCTCTCTTCTCGCTGCGGCTGCGGCGGGTCTGGAGGGAGGCGGGCAGCCGCTTCCTGTTCGCGGTGGCCGGCGCCACGATGGCGGGTCTCTTCGCCGGCGCTCTCGGTGGGCTGGCCCTCCTGCTCGGTCCCGGCTCGCAGGCGAGCGCGAGTCTTCCGGCCCTGCTGGCGCTGGTGGGCGCCGCGATCGGCGCCGCGGGAGCGAGTGGGGTGGCCGCGGGGCTCTGCTCGGCCGAGGTGCTGGTCCGGTCGCGCCGTGGCCTGGCGCTGGTGGTGTGCGGCGCGGCGGGCGGCGGCGTGGTCGGCTTCGCCGCGCACGGTCTCGGCCGCTTCCTGCTCGAGGGGCTGTTCGGCCAGGACCTGTCGCCGGTGGCGGGGGGCTTCGAGGGGTTGGTGCTCGGCGCTGCAGCCGGCCTCGGGTACGCCCTCGCCACGCCGCGCCCCTCCGGCGGCATGGCCACGCCGCGCGGCTCCGCGCGCTGGCGTGCGGCGCTCGCCGCCGGTGGCTGCTGCGCGCTCGCGGCCGCCATCCTCAGCGCCGCGGGGAGCTACCTCGGCGCGATGAGCCTCGACCTCCTGGCGCATCGGTTCCCCGGCTCGGAGGTCGGTCTCGAGCCGCTGGCGCGCCTGCTCGGCGAGCCGACCCCCGGGCCGGCGACGCGGATCGCGATCGGCGCCTGGGAGGGTCTCTGGTTCGCGGCTGGCACCATTTTCGGGCTCACCCACCGTCCCCCGCGCGCGCGCGTTACCGATCGCTGAGCGCTCGCTCCGCGATCGCAGATCGGCCCGAGGCCGGGATCGCTTTGCGGTCGGTCCGGGGAACCGAGTAGGCTTGGGACGAACAAGGAGACCCGTAGGAGGGCCCGACGATGAAGCGTTCCGCGAACCCGATGGTGGCCATCGCCCTCGTCGTCGTCGTGGGCGGCGTCCCGGCCCTGCTCGCCCAGGACGACCAGATCCGTCGCGCGCCGAATGGGCGCCCGGACCTGACCGGCACCTACGACGCCGCCACGCTGACGCCGCTCGAGCGCCCGCCGGAGCTCGGCGACAAGCGGTTCCTGACGCTCGAAGAGGCGCGCGAGCTGGCGGAACAGGAGCGCGCTCTCGCCGAGAAGGCCAACCAGGCGAGCGACGCGGATCGCGAAGCGCCCCCCGCAGGCGGCGCCAAGGTGGTCGGCCTCGAGGACACCGCGACCGGGGGCAACGAGTTCGGCGCGGGCAACGTCGGCGGTTACAACCTCTTCTGGGTCGACCGCGGCAGCGACGCGTTCGCGATCGACGGCCAGTTCCCGACTTCGATCCTCTACGACCCGCCCAACGGCCGCATGCCGCCGATGAAGCCGGCCGCGATGCAGGAGATGATGAAGCGCTTCTCGTCCTTCCTGCGCCCGAACGACGGCACCGCCTGGTGGCTCGAGCAGGGCGGCCCGGGCCCATACGACGGCCCCGAGTCGCTGGCGATGAGCGAGCGCTGCATCCTCGGCTTCACCGGTGCGGCACCGACCTTCCCGAGCCTCTACAACAACTTCAAGCGCATCGTGCAGACCGAGGACCACGTGATGATCCTCGTCGAGATGGTGCACGACGCGCGCGTCGTGCGCATGAGCTCGAAGCATCCGCCGGCCGACCAGAGGTTCTGGCTCGGCGACTCGATCGGCTGGTGGGAGGGGGACACCCTGGTCGTCGACACCACCAACTTCCACTCCGAGTCCTCGATGCGCGGAGGCTCTGAGAACCTGCACGTCGTCGAGCGCTTCACGCCGCAGGTCGGCGGCGACCTGCTCTACAACTTCACGGTCGAGGACGAGACCACGTGGACGGCGCCCTGGACCGGCGAGTACCTCTGGCGGGCGAGCGACGACCGGGTCTACGAGTACGCCTGCCACGAGGGCAACTACGCGATGGAGGGCATCCTCAAGGGCGCACGGCTGCTCGAGGCCGAAGCGCGAGGCGAGGCGTTGCCCGAGAGCGAGGGAGACTGAGGAGGATCGGTGATGACGAAGAGCAACACGACCTGGCTGCTGGCGATTGCCCTAACGGTCTCGAGCGCTCCCACCCTGCTCGCGCAGCGCGACCAGATCCCGCGCCTGCCGAATGGCCGTCCGGACCTCTCGGGGACCTACGATGCCGCCACGCTGACGCCGCTCGAGCGGCCCAGAGAGCTCGGGGACAAAGCCTTCCTGACGGTCGAGGAAGCGAATGCGCTCGCCGAGCAGGAGCGCGCCTTCGCGGCGAACGCCAACCGGGTGACCGACGCCGATCGAGAGGCGCCGCCCGAGGGAGGCGCGCCGGTCGTCGGCTTCGAGGAGAGCGAGGACGGCGGGAACCGCTTCGGCGCCGGCAACGTCGGCGGCTACAACTGGTTCTGGGTCGATCGCGGCAGCGACGCGTTCGCGGTCGACGGGCAGTTCCCGACCTCGATCGTCGTCGATCCCGAGAACGGGCGCATTCCGCCGCTCACCGAGGAGGCGACGAAGGAGCGCACGGCGCAGGGCTCTCGCCGCCGCGGGAACGACGGCACCGCCTGGTGGGTCGGGCTCGACATGCACGGCCCCTACGACGGTCCCGAGGACCTCGGCATCGCCGAGCGTTGCATTCTCGGCTTCACCGGCGCGGCGCCAACCTTCCCGAGCCTCTACAACAACCACAAGCGGATCGTGCAGACCGACGACCGCGTGATGATCCTCATCGAGATGGTCCACGACGCGCGCATCGTTCGCCTGGATTCGGAGCACCCCCCCGCGGACCAGCGGTTCTGGCTGGGCGACTCGATCGGCTGGTGGGAGGGGGACACGCTGGTCGTCGAGACCACCAACTTCCGCCCCGACGCGGCGCGGCGCGGATCCGAGAACATGCGCGTCGTCGAGCGCTTCACGCCGCAGGTCGGCGGCGACGTTCTCTACAACTTCACGATCGACGATCCGACGATCTACACCGCGCCCTGGACCGGCGAGTACCTCTGGCGGTCCAGCGACGAGCGCGTCTGGGAGTACGCCTGTCACGAGGGCAACTACGCGATGGAGGGCATCCTCAAGGGCGCGCGGCTGCTCGAGGCCGAGGCGAGGGGTGAACTGCCGACGGACAGCGACTAGGTCGACGGGACCGGCGGGAAGCTCACAGGATGTTGGGGAGTGGTGACCGCCACGAGCCCGCTGGCGCCAGCGCTCCGTCGGCTCGCGGCGCAAGCGTGGCGTCGAGGAGGCCCCGCTGCTCCGGATCCCCCCTCGGGCGTGTCCGACGTCCCTCGGGAGCCTTCCGGCGGCCCCCCGTTTCGCGGAGCCGGGGAGTCGCGCTCTCTCTCCAACGTCGTGGCCGTCCCCACCGCAGGGACTGCTGAGACCGTCGTGCCGTCGCTCGGCGATGCCGCCCCCCTGAACGCGACGAGCGGCCTGGTGGCTCTCGTCCTCGCCCTCTTCGTCCTCGGCGCTGCGGCCCCGCAGGCCGGCGTGGCGCAGGATCTGTTCGTGCGGGGCGGCACGCTGGTGGACCCGCGCACCGAGACCGAGCGCGCCGGGAACCTGCTGGTGATCGGCGGTCGCGTGGCCGGCACCCCGGCCGAGGCTCCAGAAGACTTCACGGGCGAGGTCGTCGACGCCGGCGAGCTGTTCGTGGTCCCCGGCTTCCACGACCTCCACACTCACAGCTTCGGCAACGGCGGTCCCACCGGCGCACCGGGGGAGATGTTCGGCACCCCCGGGACCCTGCAGCGAGCCCTCGCGGTCGGCGTGGTCGGGGTGCTCGACCTGTTCAGCGTCGAGGCTCTGATCCTGGGCATGCGCGATCGGCAGCGCGCCGACCCCTCGAGCCTGCCGGGCGCCGATCTGTTCGCGGCCGGTCCCTGCATCACGGCGACCGACGGCCACTGCACCGAGTACGGGATCCCGACGCGCACGATCGACAGCCCCGAGGACGCCCGGCGCGAGATCGCCGAGCTGGCGCCGAGCCGCCCCGACGTGGTCAAGCTCGTCTACCACACCGGCGGCCGGATGCCCACGATCGACGCCGCGACGCTCGAGGCCGCGATCGCGTCGGCGAGTGAGCACGGGCTGGCCACGATCGTCCACGTCGGCCAATGGTCGGACGCCGAGATCGCGGTGCGCGCCGGGGCGACCGCGATCACGCACGCGCCCGATTCGACGGCTTCGGTTGTCTCCGATGACCTGATCGGCGCCCTCCTCGAGCACGGCACGACGGTGATCCCGACGCTCACCGTCTACCTCGACTTCGAGCGCTTCGCCGGTAACCAGGAGGCGTTCGAGGATCCGCTGCTGCGGCGTGTAGTCGGTGACGGCCTGCGCGCCGCCTTCGTCTCCGCGGATCTCTCGAACGAGGGGATCGCGCGCCGGATCGAGGCGGGGCGCCGGGAGCGAGAGGCGCGTCTCGCCACGGTGAAGAAGATGGCCGAAGCCGGCGTGCCGCTGCTCACCGGGACCGACGCCGGCAACGGTGGCGTGTTCCAGGGCTACTCGGTCCACCGCGAGATGCAGCTCTTCGTCGAGGCCGGCATCTCCACCTGGGAGGCGCTGCGCGCGGCGAGCACCCGCGCCTCCGACTTCCTCGGCCGTCCGCTCGGCTTTCGCGAGGGCGATCACGCCAGCTTCGTTCTGCTTGAGGCTTCGCCGGTCGCCGACATCGCGAACACGAAGCGGATCGTCGAGGTGATCCATCGGGGCGTACGGGTCGGTCCTCCGTCGCCCGAAGGATAGGCTCCGCTCGATGTCGACGACGCGGTCTCGTGCAGGCAACGACGAACCAGGAGTCGCGCTCCGGCTCGAGCCGGAGGTCGAGCGCCGGCTGGTCGACGGATCGCGGTTCACGGCGGAGTTCCACATGGGTGAGTCCAACGTCCACCGCGCGTTGAACAAGCTGGTCCAGAGGCTGTCCGCGCTCGACATCCCCTACGCCATCATCGGAGCCTTGGCGCTCAACGCCCATGGTTATCAGCGGGCCACCGCCGACGTGGACGTGCTGCTGACGGCGGAGGGGCTGTCTCGCCTCAAAGAGGCGGTCGTCGGCCGCGGGTACGTCGAGAGGTTCCCCGGGAGCCGGGGGTTGCGCGATCCCGAGAACCAGGTCGACATCGACGTCGTGATCGCCGGCGAGTACCCGGGAGACGGTCTGGAGAAGCCCGTCTCGTTTCCCGACCCCTCGCTGGCGGCCCTCGAAGGCGAGCGATTTCGGCTGCTCGCCCTCGGCAAGCTGATCGAGCTCAAGATCGCCTCCGGGATGACCGCTCCCCATCGGCTGCGCGATCTCGCCGACGTCATCGAGCTGATCCGCGCGAACGACCTCACTCGCGAGCTCGCTGCAGAGCTCGATCCCTACGTGCGAGAGAAGTACCTCGAGCTCTGGGCCGCGGCGACGAGCGCGCGGGCGGAGTAACAATCCACATCGCCCTGCGCTACTCGATCCGCATCGCGGTGACCGGGTCGACCCGCAACGCTCGGATCGCGGGCGCCAGGCTGCCCAGGAGGGTCATCACCGCGCAGATGCCGGCGACCGCCGCCAGCGTCGGGGGATCGCTCGCCGGCACCCCAGCGAGGATCGCCTCGAGGCTGCGTCCCGCCAGATGTGCGAGTAGACCGCCGATCGCCACGCCCGAGGCGGCGAGCAGGGCGCTGCGCGCGAGGACCATCCGCAGCACGTCGCCGCGACCGGCGCCGAGCGCCACCCGCACGCCGATCTCGCGCCGGCGCTGGGAGACCAGGAACGAGAGCAGGCCGTGGATGCCGATCGCGGCGAGCAGCAGCGCGGTGCCGGCGAACGCCAGGACCACGCGCGCCTGCACCGCGCGCGAGGCCGTCTGGTCTTCGACGATCTGCTCCAGCGTGCGCACGTTCGAGATCGGCAGCGATGGATCGCTCGCGCGCACGATCTCGCGAACGGATCCGAGCAGCATCTCCGGCTCGACGCTGGTGCGGATGGCGAGATCCTGGGGGACGTAGAAAGTCAGCGAGCCGTCCGGGACCTGCGCCGCCGGCAGGTAGACCTGCGGCTCGCTCGGCCGCTCCAGGCCGCGCACGCGCACGTCGGCGGCGACGCCGACGATCTCGCGCTCGGCGAGACCGAGCTCGAAGCGCTCGCCGATCGGCGAGCGGTCCGGGAAGAAACGCTGCGCGAAGGAATCGCTGACCACGGCGACGAACGGCCGATTGGCGGTGTCCGACCAGCTCAGGTCGCGACCCTGGAGCAGCGGCACGCCCAGCGTGTCGAACAACCCGGGCGTTGCGAACCGAAGGCTGGCGACCCTGCCCGCCTCGCGCCGGTTGCCCTCGTTCTCGCCGGTGATCACCGGCCAAATGCCACCGGTCATGGTCATCGGCAGGAAGCTGACGAACGCAGCGTCCTCGACGCCGGGGGTGGCGTCGAGATTCTCGACCATCCGCCGGTACCACTGGACACGACGCTCGGTGGCGGCGTACTCGGGCTGCGGCAGCGAGATGCGCAGGGTGAGCACGCCGCGAGGGCGAAAGCCCGGGTCGGTCGACTGCACCCGCCACAGGGCGCGCAGCAGGAGCCCTGCGCTCACCAACAGCACCACCGAAGAGACGACGGCGGCGACCACCAACGCCGAGCGCAGCCGCTCGCGACGCGCGCCACCGCGTTCGTCCTCGCGCAGGGCCGTCATGCCGGCACGACCGAGGCCGAGCACCGGCAGCAGGCCTCCGACCAGGCCGGTCGCGACGGTGAGCGCGAGGGCGAAGAGGAGCACGCGCAGGTCGATGGAGGGTCGCCCTTCGATCGGCAGGGTCGAAGGCACCAGCCGCGAGAACAGCGGCAGCGACCACAACGCCAGCCCCACCCCGAACGCGCCCCCGAGGAGGGCGAGCACCAGCGTCTCGGTGAGGAGTTGGCGGCTCAGGCGCTCCCGACCGGCGCCCATCGCGCTGCGCACCATCAGCTCGCGCCTCCGCTGGAGGGCGCGGGCCAGCAGCAGATTGGCGAGGTTGACGCACGCGATGAGGAGGACGCAGACCGCAGCGCCGACGAGCGCGAAGAGGAGGGTCCTGGCCTGTCGCGTGTGCTCCTGGCGCAGGAGGTGGACGGTGGCGCCGGCGTCCTTGTTGTCCACCGGGTAGAGATCCTCGAGCTCGGCCGCGATCCGTTCGAAGTCCGCGGTCGCCTGCTCCAGGGTCACCTCGTCGCGAAGCCTCCCCACGATTTCGAGGAAGTTGTCGTTGCGGTCCTGGTAGCTGTCCTCGGAGAGCTGCAGCGGTACCCAGTACTGGACGTCGCGGTGGGGGAACAGGAACGAGCGCGGCATGACGCCGACCACCGTGTGGTGGGTGCCGTCGAGCGCGATGCTGCGGCCGAGCACCCGCGGATCGGCGCCGAATCGCATCTGCCAGAGCCGGTGGGAGAGCAGCACCACGGGCGGCGCGCCGAGCTGCTCGTCGGCCTCGCGGAACGCTCTGCCGATGGTGGGGATGACGCCGAGGACAGCTCCGACCTCCGCTTCGACGAGCGCTCCATCGAGACGCACGGGATCGCCTTCGCCGGTGAGGTTGGCCGCCCAGCGATGGTAGGCGCCGATCGCCGAGAGGGTCGTCTGCCGCTCCTTCCAGTCGCGGTAGTTCGCCGGCGACAGCTCGAGGCGGCTGTACGCCGGCCGGCGGTCCCACAGCTTCACGATGCGATCGGCGTCGGGGAACGGGAGCGGCGCGAACAGAGCGTGATCGGTGACCGAGAAGACTGCGGTGTTGGCACCGGTGCCGAGCGCGACGACCATCATCGCGGTCAGGGCGAAGGCCGGCGAGCGGAGGAACCCCCGCGCCGACTGTCGCAGGTCCTGCCGCAGCAGGTCCCAGTGCACGCGTGCGGCGTTGGCGAAGACCTCGAGCGGCGCGCCGAGGCAGAGCGCGACCCTGCCGGCGGCGCCGGCGGTGCGCAAGCGCTCGCGGAACACCCCCGCCAGCTCGTCCCCGTATTCGTGGCGAAAGGCCGCCGGGTAGAGCCGGAGCAGGAGGCGATACCAGCGCACGTCGGTCAAGCCTCCTCCGGAGCGATGCCGCGTTCGCGAGCCATGTCGACCAGCCCGGCGAGGCGCGCGGTCTCGGCGCGCGCCACCTGGCGTCCGAGCAGAGTCAACCGGTAGTAGCGGCGCCGCTCGTCGTCCTCCTCGGGAGCCGGGCGCTCGCGGGCCTCGACGACCAGCCCCTGCTCGAGGAGCCGATGGATCGTGCGATAGAGGGTGCCGGCGCTGAGCCGGATCCTCCCGTTCGTGCGCGCCTCGACGTCCTGCATCACGGCGTAGCCGTGGAGGTCCTGCCGGGCGAGCGCCAGCAGCACGTGGAAGGTCGCGGGCTGGAGGGGAAGCAGGGTCTCGGGTTCGGCGGATCGGGGCATGTCGACGAGTTTCCTACTATAGCCGTAGTGGATATAGCTGGCATGGTCATAGTACGCGGTCGGCCGGCCGAGGTTTCGCTCGACCGCCGGCTTCGTTCGGCCGCCGCGAGCTGCGAGAGCGGGGCTCCGTCGCGCCGTTTCGTCGTGGGGCGCTCGGAGCTCTCCAACGTGTCGGAGCCGGTGCAGGAGGGCGAGAGTGCCGACAGCTCAGGCTCGCGGGCGCGCGGGGTAGAGCACCCACTTCACGGTCACCTTGCCGCTCGGATTCTCGCCGACCGCGACGCCGAGCCCCACGTCCCGGTAGGCGCCCAGCAGGAGGTTGCGCCGGTGCTCCTCGCTGGCGAGCCAGGCCTCGACCGCGGTTTCGACCGTGGTGGGGCCGTCGAGCAGGTTGGCGACGATCTGGCGCACCGGGTAGCGCTCGTCGAGCGCCCGGTCGGCGACGTCGCGCCGTCGGCGCCACGTCCGCACTCTACCTCCGGGTCGCGGCGCTCGCCCGTTCCATCGTCTTTCGCGCGGGCGCCCGACCTAGAGGCGGGAACGCGAGGGGGCCGGTCACTCCAGCTCGACGTCGGCGCCCTCCCACGCCGCGGCGAGTCGGAAGCGCACCTCGGTCGCCTCGTCCTCCTTGCCCTGTGCCTCCAGACTCTTCGCCAGCAACGCCAGCGACCGGCCGTTGTGGGGGTAGACCGCCAGGTTGGTGCGCACCGTCACCTCGGCGGCCTCGGGGTCCCCGGCGGCGAGCTGCAGCTCGGCGAGCCGCTGCCGGCTGGGGCCGAGCCAGGGGGGCGGCTCGGTGTAGACCAGAGCGTCCTCGCGCCGGGCGGCGTCCGAGAGCGCGCGCATCGCAGAGCCCACATCGCCCTCGGCGGCCGCGATCTCGCCGGCCAGCGCTTCGCGCCCGATCTCGAGCATCGAGCGCACCGGGTTGTACGACCACACCATGGCGTCGAGCTCGGTGCGGCCGGTGGCCTGGCGGAGGGCGTCGAGCTGCTCGCGCGCGGCTTCGGTCTGGCCGGTGCGAGCGAGCGCCATTCCCCGCGCCCAGTGCCAGACCGCGGTGGCGTACGCCAGCGAGGGGTCGGGCTGCGGAGCTTCGAGCACACGCTCCCAGTCCTCGAACCAGACCGCGTCGAACAGCGGGATCGCCCAGAAATGCTGGAGCGCGGCCAGCTCGCCCGAGGCCATGACCGGAGCGGGTGGGAGCCGGGACTGGATGGTCTCGGCTTCGGCGCGCGAATCCGCGCTGCGGCCGAGGAACCCGAGGGCCGCCCAGCGCATGTGGTGGTTGTGGAGCATGTAGGGAATGTACTCCTGCGGCACTTCGTGCTCGGCGGCGTAGGCGTCGTCCTCCTCGATCGCGCGCTGGTTGACCCGCGCGGCGTCGTCGTAGCGTCCCACCTTCATATAGATGTGCGACGCCATGTGGACCAGGTGGCCGGTCGCCTGCGGGTCGCGGTCGAGCATCTCGGCCGCGGGCACGCCGAGCTCGGGGCGCGCCTTCTCGACGGCGTGGATCAGGAGGTGCGCGGCGCCCGGATGGGTGGCGTTGCGGCGCAGCACGGTCTCGAGCACCCCGATGAACTCCTCGGTCGCGCTCTTCGGCTCGCCGTTGGGCAGCCAGTAGTCCCAGGGCATGGTGTCCATCAGGGCTTCGGCGAACAGAGTGGCGGCGGTGAGGTCGTTGGGATCGGAGTACGCGACGCGTCGCATCGCGTCGGCGTAGGCCTTGTCGAGGGCGGCGCGATCCTCCTGGTATTCGGGGCCGTACCGCTTGGCGAGCGCCTGGATGTAGAGGCGCTCGCGCTCGGTGGCATCGCCGGCGAGCTCGAGCGCGTTGCCCAGCGCCTCGAGGATGTCGGGGTAGTTCCCCTCGGCGAGCGGCGCGTTGATGTTCGGTCCCAACACCAGCGCCTTGCCCCACCAGCACATCGCGCAGCCGCGGTCCTGCTCGATCGCACGATCGAAGACGCGGGCGGCCTCGCCATGGTTGAAGCCCCAGGCCAGCAGCACCCCCTGGTCGAACAGCTCCTGGGCCTCCTTCGACGCGGTGGTGATCGGATGGGTGAAGTCCGGGTTGTGGTCGTGCCCGCCGTCGGCGGTCGCCGGCGGGAGGGAGACCATCAGCAGGCAGATCAGTGCGCCGGCGACGCTGCCGAGAGATGGCGGTGTCCTGAACGTTCTCATGCGGTCTCGACCTCCTCTCGTTCCGATCGAGAGTCTACGCCCAGCGCCGATCCGACCACCAATCGAAGGGAAGCGGCGATCGGACGCCGGCGAGATTCCCGGGGGCAGCATTGCGGATCTGCCACTGAAGACTGAAACGCCCTTGACCAGGCTTTGCCGCCAACGCGCCGATCAGCTCCTCCTCGGCCGGGCGGCTGGAGCGGGGCTAAGCTGGTGGGTGCGTGGACGGAAGTCTGTCCGGCTCGACCTGCTGGCAGCGATGTCGCTCGTGTTCGTGAGCGGTGCGGCGCTGTTCGGCTGGTCAGTCCTCACCGGGGCGAGCATCGTCCACGTCGTCTACAACTGGGTCTACCGACTCCACGGCGCCGAGATCGGCGCACGCGTCCTTCAGGGGAGGGCTTGGATCGATCCGCCGGTGACGCTATCGTCCGACCCCTCATGACGATCCGCACCGTCGACCCGGGCGTCGAGAGTGCCGGGCCGGCTTCCGCCGGCCCCCGGCGCGAATCCCTCGACCCGCCGTCGCCTGGCTTCCGGCGCGTCCCGCGCACCGGCGTCATCTACGTGATGCACCGCGCCGAGCAGCTGGGCTACGGGCGCGACGGAGAGCGCTGGTTCAACCTCGGGCAGGGCTCGCCCGAGGTCGGGCCGCTCGAGGGCGCGCCACCGCGACGCTCGCGCCTCGAGCTGGCCGACGCGCACCACGCCTACGCCCCGATCGGCGGAATCTGGGAGCTGCGCGAGCGGGTCGCCGACCACTACAACGCGCTCTACCGGCGAGGGCTCGGCTCGCGCTACACCGCCGAGAACGTCGGCATCGCTCCGGGCGGGCGCGCGGCGCTCTCGCGCCTGGCGGCGGCGATGGCGCCGATCAACCTCGGCCACTTCATCCCCGACTACACCGCCTACGAGGAGCTGCTGTTCTCCTTCCGCGGCTTCATCCCGATCCCGATCCTCCACGACGTCCAGGCCGGCTACCGGACCAGCGCCTCGGAGCTGCGCGAGGAGATCGTCGGGCGCGGCCTGGGCGGGGTGCTGCTCAGCAACCCGGCGAACCCGACCGGGCAGCTGATCGCGGGGGCCGAGCTGGCCGACTGGATCGAGGTCGCCCGCTCGACCCGCTGCTCCTTCCTGTTCGACGAGTTCTACTCGCACTACGTCTACCCGGAGGCGAACGGCGACCTCGGGGCGGTCGGAGCTCCGCCCACCGTTTCGGCGGCGGCCTACGTGGAGGAGGTCGAGCGGGACCCGGTGGTGATCGTCGACGGGGTCACCAAGAACTGGCGCTACCCGGGCTGGCGGGTGAGCTGGATCGTCGGCCCGAAGAGCGTCATCGAGCAGGCGAACAGCGCGGGCTCCTTCCTCGACGGCGGCGCCAACCAGCCCTTCCAGCGGGCGGCGCTCGAGCTCCTCGACCTCGAGGTCACGGCCGCCGAGACCCGCGCGATCCAGGCCGAGTTCGGACGCAAGCGGCGCTTCCTGCTCGACCGGCTGCGCGCCCTGGGGATCACGGTCGAGGCCGAGCCGCGCGGGACCTTCTACGTCTGGGGCAATCTCGAGGCATTGCCCGAGCCGCTGCGGGACGGAATGTCGTTCTTCGAGGCGTGCCTGCCGGAGCGGGTGATCACGGTCCCCGGCGTGTTCTTCGACGTCAACCCGGGACGCCGCCGCGCCCACGCCCGCTACCAGACGTACTCACGCTTCAGCTTCGGCGCCTCGCTCGAGCATCTCCGCGAGGCGCTGGAACGCGTCGAGCGGGTGATCGCGGCCAACGTCTGAAGGTCTGGCCGGCACCTTCGAGGTTGGCAATGCTCCCCCAAACCCCAAGGGGGAGCGTCGCAGGCGGTGCGTGCCGTTCGGGGCCATCCAATGGCGGCGGATGCGGTCGACCGGACCCGGCACTATGCATGGTGCACACGACCGCGACGCTGGCTGTGGCCCGACTAAGGGTGCGTGACGGTCAGCGTGTAGGAGATCTGCTGGTCGGGGAAGATGTTTCCCACGTCGAGAACGCTGACGCAGTAGGCGGCGGCGCGGGTGGCCGTCGCCTGCAGGACCTGGCCGGCGCGCACCGAGTCGTCCCGGGCGAACAGCTCGCACTGCTCGGGATCGGTCTCGGAGGGATTGCCGATGCCCAGACCCATGGTGATCGTCCCGAGCGGCTCGAGCTCGGTGAGGCCGAACCGGATGATGCCGACGTTGGCGACCATGAAGTTGTGGGAGGAGGAGCCGGTCTGCGCCACGACGCCCTCGAAGGTCTCGGTGACGGTGGGGACCTCCTCCGGCGGCTCGTCGGTGGGCTCGGTGGGAGAGGAGTCGCTGTCGTCGCAGCCGGCGAGGACCAACAGGAGCAGGAGCGACGCCGTAGCGAGGATGATTCGAAGCATGTTGGGTCTCGGAGAGGGCGGTGTCAATCGGGGAGCTCGATCCTCAGCTGATAGCTGAAGGTGGAGTCGTCGGGGAAGTTGCCGGGGTCGAAGAGGGTCGCGCAGTACTCGCGGGCGTTCAGCCCGTAGAGCTGCCGATCCCCCTCGCCCAGCGTGGTCTGGCCGGTGATGCTGCATTCCCCCTCGCTGCTGGGACGGCCGATCCCGAGGCCGACCACCGCGGTGGAGGGATCGAAGAGCTGCGTGATGTCGACCAGCGTGGCGGTGAGATCGACGAGCGAGACCGAGACCGTCCCTGACTTGGGTGGCTCGAAGACGTGCGAGCTGCGGCCCTCCGCGGTGAGCGTTCCGGTGAAGAGGAGCGGGGGCTGACCTGGATCGGTCGGGCTGTCGTCGCAGGATCCGAGAGGCAGACCGAGACCCGGGATCAGCACCGCGACGATCAGCGCCCGGCGCCACCGCGTGATGATCTCTGTTCGACGTCGGTCTCTTGCCGTTCGACCTGGCATGTCGCTCCCCTTGCGGGCGACGGGGGATCCGGTCCGCATCAGGAGGCAGAGGCTAGCATCCTCCGCGTTCTCGGTGCCTGCCTGGACCGCCTCCGGACAGTCCGCCGTGCCGCCGCCGCGCCCCCGAGAACGCAGCGGCGGCCGGGAACATTCTCCTCCGCGGTCGAGGGGGTCGGGGGAGGCGGGCCTGGGCTCAGGCGCGAGCGCGCCGGATCCTCAGGATGCCCAGGATCTGGACGTCGGCGAGCACCGCGACGAACAGAGCCATCGCGCCGAACACCCAGTTGCCGAGCGTCGAGTAGGCGCCGATCGCGATCTCGATGGCGCTGACCACGACCCAGGCGACGTCGAGGGCGACGACGGTCCAGGCGGCGCCCAGGGGAATCGGCCGCCGGGCGGACAGCCACGCGACGAAGGCGGCGAAGCCGAGGAGGAGCCACGCGGTCGGCGCCAACGAGATCGGCGAGCCGAGCCGCTGCGCGAGCGCCGATCCGCCGACCAGGAAGGCGGCGGCCGACAGAGCCGAGCTGGCGGCGTTGACCTGGAAGGTCCGGCGGAGAAGCGTCGATGCGTCGCGCTCGGTGGTGGAGCGGTGGGCGGTGGCTGCGATCGAATGCGTCGTCATGTTCTTGTCCTCTCGAAGGTCGTTGATCGAGGCGTTGCGCACCCCTTCGAGCAACCGATGTGCCACCGAGCCGGAATGCCGCGCGGGTGGCCCGGGCGCGGCTCTGGCGGCGCACCGGGTCGCCGGCCCGCGGGTTTCGCGTTGCAGACCCGCAACGTCGGCGTTGCAGCCCCGCGACGCGCGCGTTGCGGAGCGGACTGGAGGCGCTGCGGCGAGTGGAGGCGCGGCGCGGGCGCGGGGCCCGCTTCCGCCGTCGGCGCGCGCCACTGGCCCATGGCTTGCTGGTAGGTTGTTCCCGTGAACGAGAGAGGCCGCCGTTGGCGCTGGTGGGGGCTCGCTGCGGGGCTCGCGGTGGGGATCGGCGACTACGCGCTGACGGTCTCTCTGGGCGCCGACTTCCGGATCGGAGGGCGCGATCTCACGGTCCTCGTCCTGGAGGGGATGCTGCTCGGCTTCGCGGCCTTCGGCTGGTTCCTGGGCCGCCTGGTCGAGGAGCGGGCGACGGCGCGCCGGCACGCCGCGACCATCGAGCGCCAGCTCCGCGAGCTCGAGGCCGCGCAGCGGGTGCTGGTCGAGCGGGAGAAGCTGGCGGCGGTCGGACGGATGGCGGCCGGGATCGCCCACGAGGTGCGCAACCCGCTCGCCGTCATCCGGTCCTCTGCCGCGATGCTGCGCGACGAGTTCGCAGCGGGCAGCGAGGAGGCGAAGGCCTGCGGCTTCATCTGTGAGGAGATCGATCGCCTCGACCGCCTGGTCGGCTCGGTGCTCGACTGGGCGAAGCCGACCCGGCTCGACCTGCGCGAGCTCCACGCGCATCAGCTGCTCGAGCGTTGTGAGCGCTTGGTCGCCGCCGAGCTCGAGCGTCGCCGCATCGAGCTGGCGGTCGAGGTCGATCCGTCGGTGTCGACGCTGATCGGCGATCCCGATCTCCTCGAGCAGGCGATCTACGGTCTGCTGCTCAACGCAGCCGAAGCGATCGGCGAACGAGGCAGGATCGGGATCGTGGTGCGCGAAGTCGGCGCCGACTCGTCGTCCCTCGCCATCGAGATCGCCGACGACGGTCACGGCGTCGACGCGCATCTTCGCGACGAGATCTTCGAGCCGTTCGTGACCACCAGGGCTCAGGGCTCCGGGCTGGGGCTTCCGATGGTGCGGCGGGCGGTCGAGGACCACGGAGGCACTGTCGAGCTGGTCGAGCTGGTCGAGCGTGGCGCGATGGACGGTGGCGGGCCGGCGCGGCGTGGCGCCTGCTTTCGCATCACGCTGCCGAGGCTCGAGCCGAGGGAGATCGTGGCGGGACACGGCGAGAGGATCGCCTCGTGACTCCGCGGCTCGTGCTGATCGACGACGAGCCGCGGATGGTCGAAACGATGGCGATGGTGCTGCGCCGCCAGGGCTGGGAGGTGGAGGGCTTCACGGTCGCCTCCGAAGCGCTCGAGCATCTCGCGCGCGAGCCCTGCGACCTGCTGGTCACCGACCTGCGGATGCCCGGGCACGACGGTCTCGAGGTGCTGCGCAGATCGAAGGCTGCGGCTCCGGAGGTCCCGGTCGTCCTGGTCACTGCGCACGCCACCGTCGGCACCGCGATCGAGGCGATGCGTCGCGGCGCCTTCGACTACCTGACCAAGCCGTTCGACAACGAGGACCTGATCGCCACCGTCCGGCGCGCGCTCGAGCTGTCGCGGCTCGAGCGCGAGAATCGCCACCTGCGCGCCCAGGTGCGGGAGCGCTACGGGGTCGACGGGATGGTCGCGGCGAGCGACGAGATGCGCGCAGTCCTGGAGCTCGCCCGGCGTGCGGCGCGCAGCGCGAGCACGGTGCTGATCACCGGGGAGAGCGGCACCGGCAAGGAGCTCGTCGCGCGCGCCATCCACTACCAGAGCCCCCGGGTGGGCCGGCCGTTCGTGGCCGTCAACTGCAAGGCGCTGGCGGAGAGCGTGCTCGAGTCCGAGCTGTTCGGCCACGAGCGCGGCGCGTTCACGGGCGCCGACCGGATGCGCCGAGGGCTGTTCGAGCAGGCCGGCGGCGGCACGCTCTTCCTCGACGAGATCGGCGAGATCGGCGGCGACTTCCAGGGCAAGCTGCTGCGCGTTCTCGAGCAGCGGACGGTGCGCCGGGTCGGCGGCGACGCCGACGTCCCCGTCGACGTACGGCTGGTGGCGGCGACCAACCGTCAGCTCCGGGACGAGGTCGAGCGCGGCGCTTTCCGCGAGGACCTCTACTACCGGCTCGCGGTCGTGCGCATCCACCTGCCACCCTTGCGCGAGCGTCGCGAGGACGTGCTGCCACTCGCCCGTCACTTCCTCGACCGGCTGCGCGAGGAGCTGGACGGCCCCGCGCGGGATTGGAGCCCGGAGGTCGAGGAGTGGCTGCGTCACCACGACTGGCCGGGGAACGTGCGCGAGCTCGAGAACACGATCGAGCGGGGCATGGTGCTGGCCCAGGGGGAGCGCCTCGAGCTCGACGACATGCTCGATCCCGAGGAGGGGCGCGAACGCGGCCCCGAAGAGGGAGAGCTGGGGCTCAACGAGTTCCTCCAGCGCGCGGCGGCGGAGCGGATTCGCGAGGAGCTGGCGCGCGCCGGCGGCGTGCGTGTCGAGGCCGCCCGTCGCCTCGGCATCGACCGCGTCACCCTCTATCGCCTGATCAAGAAGTACGGGATCGACGCGGACGAGCGCACGGCCTCGGCCTGAGCCGCCGAGACGGCGGCCGACGACGGCGCCAGTCCGGGCTAGCCTCCGATGTGCCCGGGCGCTCCGCGCGCTTCTTGGCACATCTCCGGCTAGCAATTCCTCGCGGCTCCACTCCGAGCTGAGGGGCGCGCAACGCGCGCGAGCCGAAGCGAGAAGCGGTGAGGCGCGCTGAGCCTGCGAAGCGGGCCGAGCCCAGCGCCTGCGGCGCGTCGCCGCGGACAGCCATAGAGCCGGATCTCGAATACCCAGACAGTGGGCCGGAGAATGAGCCTGCGAATTCTCCGGAGCTAGGAGCCAGCCTCCGAATGTGCTGGATGGCACATTCGGAGGCTAGAGTGGGCCGATGAGCGGCGACGAGGAAAGCTTCGAGGCGGCGCTTCGGGCGTTCGAGGCCGAGCAGGCGACGCCCGCCCGGCCCGCTCTGCGGGTGGGCGAGAAGATCGTGGGGACGATCGTCTCCATCGAAGGGGACTTCGCATTCGTCGAGCTGGGGGGCAAGGCGGAGGGCCAAGTACCGGTGGAGGAGCTGCGAGACGCCGAGGGTGAGCTGCTCTACCAGGCCGGCGACACCCTCGAGGCGCTGATCACGGCCGAGGGCGCCGACGGCGCGCTCACGCTCCGGGTTCGACCGGGGAGAGGGCAGATCGCGGCCGGCGAGCTGCGGGACGCACAGCGACACCGGATCCCGGTCGAGGGCCGGGTGGCCGCCATCAACAAGGGCGGCGCCGAGGTCGACGTGGGCGGTCTGCGGGCCTTCTGTCCCATCTCCCAGCTCGCCGACCGGTTCGTCGAGGACCCGAAGGAGCTCCTCAACCGGCGGCTGAGCTTCCTGGTCACCCGCTTCGAGGACGGGGGAGCGGGTCGGCGCCCCAACGTGGTGCTGTCGCGCCGCGCCCTGCTCGAGGACGAGAAGCGCCAGCAGGCCGAGGAGACCCGGGCCAAGCTCGAGGTCGGCGCGGTGCTCACCGGCGAGGTCCGGTCGATCGTACCCTTCGGTGCGTTCGTGGACCTGGGCGGGATCGAGGGTCTGCTCCACGTCAGCCAGATGAGCCACGGCCGGGTGGCCGATCCCGCCGAGGTGGTCGAGATCGGCCAGCGGGTCGAAGTCGAGGTCCTCGAGATCGTCCCGCAGCCCGGTGGCGCGGACTCGAAAGGCAGGCGCGAGCGGATCTCGCTCTCGATGCGCACGCTGCAGCAGGACCCCTGGATCGGCATCTCGCAGCGGCTCGCGATCGGGACCACCGTGAGCGGAGCGGTGACGCGCGTCGAGAGCTTCGGCGCCTTCGTCGAGCTCGAGCCGGGGATCGAGGGGCTGGTCCACGTCAGCGAGCTGGGGTCCGAGCAGCGCGTCCAGCACGCGCGCGAGGTCGTCTCGCCGGGGCAGGAGGTGCGAGTGCGGGTGCTCGACGTCGACCCTGCGAAGCGCCGAATCGCGCTCTCGATCGCGGCTGCCGTGGCCGCCGTGGCGGCGCGCGAGGAGGCCGCGGAGAAGGCCGATTTCGAGCGCCGGAGCCGGGAGCGGTCCAGCGGTCTCGGCTCGATGGGCAGCGCCCTGGCCGGCGCCCTGGGCGACCTGCGCGGCGAGCCCGAAAGCGAGGACACGAACGACGAGCCGACCGGGAGCGGGGAAGATCAGAGGTAGAGCCGGGAACGATCGGCTCGATCGAAGCGCTGGCCCGATCTGCGTCTTGTGAGCCTTGGTCTCGCGCTTGCGCGAGGCCAATGACCGCCGCCTGCCGCGGGCAGGCCAGAGAGCTTCCCGCTGGCCTCGTCGACCTAGTCCGGACTATTCATGAGCGACCTACTGCGGACGCGCATTCATCCCGTCTGGCGGGCGTCCTCGGCCTTCGGCTCCTGCGACGTACCGCAAGTACGCCTCGGAGCACTCAGGGCCTGCGGGTGCCCACCAGCTGGGCGACTGCGCGTCCTCGCTACGATCTTCATGAATAGTCCGGACTAGGGCGGCGCTGCCGGGTCGACCCGCTTCTCGACCGGCTGCTCGACCGGTCCCTCGACCGGCTGCTCGACCAGCGCCACGATCAGGTCCACCAGCGCGTCGAGGTCGCGCAGGTCCATGACCTCGACGGGCGAGTGGGAGTAGCGACCGGGCCACGACAGCGGGACGCTGCGCCCGCCGTAGGCGAGGAAGGGCTGGCCGTCGGTGCCGCCGTGGGTCATGGCGACCTGGAGCGGAATGCCTCGAGCGCGGGCGAGCGCCCGCACGCGCTCCAGGTCGTCGCGGTGGACGAAGTTGATGCTTTCGAGCGCGCGCAGCACGGCGCCGTCACCCAACCGGCTCCAGGCGTAGGCGTCGCTCTCCATCGGCGAGTCCGACGAGACGTGGGTGTCGACCGGGAACACCGTCTCGACCTCGCCCAGGCGCGCCGCGAGCGCGGCGGCGCCGCGGAGGCCGACCTCCTCCTCGACCGACCAGGCGAAGGTGACCGGTCGCGTGACCCGCGAGCGGTCGACGCGCTCGAGCGCGAGCAGCAGGGCGGCGCTGCCGACCCGATCGTCGAAGCCGCGAGCGAGTGCGCGGTGGCGGCCGATCCGCTCCATCTGCTTGGGCATGGTCACCGTCGACTCGCCTTCGACCACGCCCAGCTCGAGCGCGCGCCGCCGGCTGCCGGCTCCGAGATCGACCAGGAGCGGACCCTCGGGGGCGCGTTCCCCGGCGTCGAGGTAGCCCGCCCGCGGGCGGAAGATCGCGGGCAGATCCCGGCCGGGCAGGTCCCGGCTCGCGGTGCGCACGACGGCGGCCTGCGCCTCCCACAGCCAGGGATAGAAGCCGCCGCGCCGGACCACCTCGAGCAGGCCGTCGTCGCGGATCCGCTCGACGCGGAACCCGACCTCGTCCATGTGGGCGACGAAGACGCGCTGGGCGATGGCGCCGTGAGCGACGTGGCCCGGCGCCGTGCCCTCGGGACCGAAGCGCACCGTCAGGTTGCCGGCGTCGTCGATGCGGGGCTCGGCCCACGCGGGCAGCCGCGCGCGGATCTCGTCGCGCACCGGACCCTCGGCGCCCGAGACCCCGGCGCGCGCGACCAGCGCCGCGAGAAGCTCGGCCGGCGCGCCCTGGGGGGGCGCGCCGCTGGATGCGCTTCGCTCGGGCAGCGGCGGTGCCTCGGCCGACGCTCCGGCGGCGACCCCGGCGATGGCGGCGAGCAGGTCCGCCAACTCGCGGGCGTCGGCGAGCGAGACGGTCTCGACCGGGGTCGCGGCGAATCGCGCCGGCAGGCCGAGCCAGGTCACGCGAGTGTCTGCCCAGTGCGGACCCTCGGTGCCGGGGGAGGGCCCCCGCTCGGCGAAGGGCGCCGGTTCGCGCGTCCAGCCCGGCCGGGGCGGATGGCCGGCAGCGAGCGGACCCGAGCCGAGCGCCGAGGCCACCCCGGATGCCGGCTCGCCGCGAGCGAGCGTGAAGCGATCGGAGAGCAGGACCGCCTGGTCGAAGGGCCCGAAGCGGTGGACGACCGCCTCGAGCCCCTTGAGGTTGAGCGAGTCGAGCACGGTCCAGGCGAAGACGGCGGTGCCGTCGACGCCGTGACGCACCGCCCGACGGGCCGCCTCGACCTGAGCGATCGCGGCCGCGCCGAGGGCCGCCGACGGCGCCGCGACCGTGTCGTCGGCGAGCAGGGTGGGGCGCTCGATCAGCGCCACCGTGTCCAGCAGCTCGATGCCGAGGGCGGCCACCTCGGAGGCCGACTCCGCGCCGACGTCGACGAAGGCGTCGTGGAAGGTGAGCGGCGCCCGGCCGTCGCGGCGCAGCCGGCCCAGGTGGGTCGAAGGAATCGCGATCGCGCCGACCACCTCGCCGCTCGCGGTCGAGATCGTGACCTTCTGGCCGAAGTGGAGCTGGTCCCAGAGCGGTCCGCGCCGGCCGTCGCCGAGCGGGACGAGACGAAGGTAGCCGTCCTCCTGGATCCGGCTGATCGCGTAGCCCGGCTCGTCGAGCGGCGCCGCGAACAACCGGCGAGGCGCGCCGGAGCCGACCACCAGGACGACGCTGCCGAGGCGGTCGCGCTCGACTCCCGGCCCCCCGAGCTGCCCGAGCCGCTGCACGACCAACTCGGCCGCCGCACCTTCGCGGCCGACCACCCGCGGCACCGAGAGCAGAGCCATGACCTCGTCGGCGAACCCGGGCGCCGGATCCTGGGCCGGGGTCCGGGAGGCGGCGAACAGGAGGATCGAGGTCGAGCCGAGTACGAGCTTGCGGATCATGTCGCCGACGCTAGCAGCGCGGCGGGTGAGATCGTCCCGCCGAGAACCGAGGACGACGTCTTCCGTTTGGCCCGGGCAGGCGGTCGAAGCCTCGTGTTTCCTTCGCACCAAGGTGCCGGATCTGATGGAGCCTGCCCGCCAGGTCGTCGAGGCCCGAGCGGGCGTCCGGCTCGTCAGAGGCGGACGCCTTGCGATTTTCCTGGGCGTCTCTGGGCCGCGAAGACCAGCCTCGAATGTGCAACACCACCGTTCGGAGGCTCGCCGGGGGAACGGATCCCTCCGCTCGCGGGTCGAACCGCGTGGCCAGGCTCGCGTTCGCTGACTGCTACGCTGAATCCGATGTCCGTTCGATCGCTGCTGCTTCCCGACGCCGGGCGCCGACGCCGCCGTGCTGCGCTGGCGGGAGGGCTCCTTCTGCTCGCCGCCTCGGCGGCCGATCCGCGCCAGAGCGCGCCGGCCGAACCCTCGCCGATCCTGGCCTTCTACGACTTCGAGCAACCCGAGCCGACCGGACCGCACACCTTCCGGCTGTTCGAGGAGCCGCGGGGAGGTCTCGACCTCAGCGACGAGCTTCGGGTTTCGGGCGCGCGCTCGCTACGCCTGCGCGAGGGGCGCGGCGACGGCGCTTTCACCGAGTTCCTCGGCTACTTTCCCGAGCGCCGCGACGGCCTGCTCGCCGTCCAGTTCTGGTTCCTGCTGCCGGAGCCCGCGCAGCCCTTCAACTTCGCGCTCGCGGGTCCCCGCTGGTTCCTGGCCTTCGAGCGCGACGGTCACGCGGTCTGGATCGCGGGTCGCGACGGCCGGCTCGCCCATCGTCCCGCGGGGGAGTGGCGGGACCTGTTCGAGCTGCGGTCCTTCACCTGGTACTTCGTCGATCTGGTCTACGACCCGCCGCGCGGGGTCTACGCGCTTCGGATCAGCGAAGAGGGGATCGAGGAGCCGTTGGTGGACCTGCTCAGCCAGCGCAACACCGCCGACGCGGACGAGTCTGCGGTGAGGTTCCTCTCCCTGATCGGCGATCTCGAGGACCGAGGCAGCGCCACCGTCTTCGTCGACGACCTGCTGATCGCCACCGACCCCGATGTGCGGCTGGATCCCTTCGTCGCTCCGGGCCGCCGACGCTTCTTCGTCGAGCTCCACCCGGCGCCGGGCGGTGTCCCCGAGGGCGTCGAGCGCGAAGACCTCCTGGCGGAGGCGCGCAGGTGGCTCGTGGCGCAAAGCGGCGTCGGGCCGCCGATCGGGCCGCTCGACGAGGAGAGCGCCGCGCGGCTCGAGCGGGCCGCCGACGCCGCTTTCCTGGGCGCCGGACCGGCGTCGCTCGCGGCCGACGATCCGCGGCGGGGCCGGGATCTCGATCTCGCGGAGCAGCTCTACGGGATCCTGCGTGAAGCTCCGGGACGCTCCTGGCGGGCGCTCCTGAAGCTCTCCGACGTCTACTTCCTGCGCGGCGACCTGGAGGGGGAGCGGCGCGCCCGCGAGGCGATCTTCGGGGGACTGCGGTTGGCCGAGGAGCGGCAGCGGGAGCGGCCGATCCGGCACTGAGACGCGCGGTGCGCCGGCGGTGGGAGCGCGCGGAGTCGTCGCAGGAGTCGCCGTCGCCGCGAGTCCCTGCGGTACTCTGGATCGATGCGCTTGAGCCCGGCCGTCACCGAGGTCGACGTCTCTCCGATCTCCGAAGCCTATGGCTGGCTGGGCGAGCGCCCGTCCGGCGGCGGCTCGTCGGACGACGGGCTGATCGACGTCTCGCAGGCGGTTCCCGGCTACCCGCCGCCCGAGTCGCTTCGCCGTCACGTCGCCGACCTCGCCCTGGACCCGCAATCTCACCGCTACACGGACCAGCTCGGGCTCCGGGAGCTGCGCGCCGCGCTCGCGCGCGATCTCGAGCTCGCCTACGGCGGGCGGGTAGGCGCCGAGCAGATCGCGATCACGGCCGGCTGCAACCAGGCCTTCTGCCTGGTCGCCGATGCGCTGGCCCGGGCGGGCGACGAGGTCGTCGTGCCGCTGCCGTACTACTTCAACCACGACATGTGGCTGCGCGCACGCGGCGTCATACCGGTCTACGTGACAGCGGGCGAGGACCTGCTTCCGCGGCCGGCCGACATCGCCCGCCGGATCACCCGACGGACCCGCGCGATCGTGCTGGTGACGCCCAACAACCCCACCGGCGCCGTCTACCCGCCGGAGCTGATCGCACGCTGCTACGAGCTGGCCGAGCTCGCCGGCATCGCGCTGCTCGTCGACGAGACGTACCGCGACTTCCGATCGACCGCGGCGCCGGCGCACGACCTGTTCTCGCGTGACGGCTGGGAGCGGACGCTGGTTCACCTCTACAGCTTCTCGAAGGTCTTCTGCCTCGCCGGCTACCGCGTCGGCGCGATCGCGGCCGGTGAGGGGCTCCTCCATCAGGTCGCCAAGCTGATGGACTGCGTGGCGATCTGTCCTCCGCGCCTCGGCCAGGAGGCGGCGCTGTTCGGCCTCGAGCGCCTCGGCGAGTGGCGGGAAGACAACCGGCAGCGCATGAACCGCCGCGTCCGGGCGTTCCGCCAGGCGCTCGCCGCGCTGGAGCACGGGGGTTTCGAGGCGGTTTCCGCCGGCGCCTACTTCGCGTACCTGCGCCACCCCTTCACCGGTCGGAGCTCGCGCGACGTCGCGCGGCGGCTGGCGCGCGACCACGGCGTGCTGACCCTCGCGGGCGACATGTTCGGCCCCGGTCAGGGCGCCTTCTTGAGGGTGGCGTTGGCGAACCTCTCCGCGGACCGGGTGGCGGAGCTGGTGCGGCGTCTCGAGCAGGCTGTCCGGTCACCTCCGCAGCCGTCTCCTTCCCCCCGACCCGAAGGGGGAGCCTCGCAGGGCGCTCTGCCCTGACGAGCCCGAGCCTGACGAGTCGGCCGCCGCTGGGGCCATCGAGAGGTGGCGAGTGCGGTCGACCGGACTCCGGGCACGATTCGTTCGAGCGCGAAGGGTTCGAGCGCGAACGAACGCCCCGATCGGGACCTTCGGAGGCAGGAGTCGGAGCCTCCTGGGCTCCTCTCTGCCGAAGGGGCGGGAGACCGCGCCGCCGGCCGATCGTCGCCGTCACGAGGTCCCGCGATCTCTCGATCGCCCGGTCGACCCTCGACCGTGCCGTCTTTGGCCTCGATTATGCTTCGTTGATGACCGAGCGCCAGAACTCTCCCGCCCTGGTCCGGTATCTGGGCCCCGACGCATTCCACCGTGACCTGCGGCAGCGGGTCGAGCAGTACCTCTCGTCGCTTCCGCGCGGCCGGCACGGCGGCTGGCCGATGATGGCGAAGTCGCTCCTGATGTTGACCTGGTTGTTCGGCAGCTACTGGGCGCTGGTGTTCTGGGCGAGCACGTGGTGGCAGGCGATCCCGGCCGCCACGTCGCTGGCTCTCGCGATCGCCTCGGTCGGGTTCAACGTGCAGCACGACGGCAACCATCGGAGCTTCTCGCGCTGGCCGGTGCTCAACCGCATCTCGGGCTGGACCCTCGATCTGCTCGGCGCCTCCTCCTACGTCTGGCACTACCAGCACAACATCCTCCACCACCACCACACGAACATCGAAGGCGCGGACGAGGACATCGAGGGCGGGCCCTTCCTGCGCTTCGCTCCGGGCCAGCCGAGGCGCTGGTTCCATCGCTTCCAGTTCCTCTACGCGTGGCTGCTCTATGCCTTCCTGCCGCCGAAGTGGATGCTCTGGGACGACTTCAAGGCAGTCATCCTCGGTCGGATGGGCGCGCAGAGGATCCCGCGGCCCCGCGGCCTCGATCTGCTGGTGTTCGCTGGCGGCAAGCTGTTCCTGATCACCTGGGCCTTCCTGATCCCCCTGTGGGCGGGCCATTCGCCCTGGGTCGTGCTCGGCGTGCTCGCCTTCACCAGTCTGTTGGCCGGTGTGACGCTGGCGACGACCTTCCAGCTCGCCCACATCTTCGACGACAGCGAATTCGATCGCATCGTGGACCGCCCGGAGCCCATCCAGCGCTCGTGGGCCGTGCATCAGCTCGCAACGACCGCCGACTTCGCGCCGCGCAACCGGCTGCTCACCTTCTTCCTGGGCGGGCTCAACTACCAGGTCGAGCACCACCTGTTCCCGACCGTCTCCCACCTCTACTACCCCGAGCTCGCTCCGATCGTCAGCGCAGTCTGTGAGGAGCATGGCATTCCCTATCGCAGCTACCCATCGTTGCGCGCGGCGCTGGCCTCTCACGTGAGATGGCTGCGCCTCCTCGGGGCGCCGCCGGCGAACGGCCTGCCGCGATAGGCGACCGCCGACCGGCTGCGTCTCGTCGAGAGGAGACGCCCGTCACTTCGACCACCGACTCGCCCACAGAGATCGAACGGTGACCTCGCGGCCCTCACGCGCGCAACGCGCGGCCGAGTTCGCGGGGACCTCCAGGTACCGCGTCGTCCGTCGCCTCGGGTCGGGCGGCATGGGCGAGGTCTACGAGGTGTGGGATCGCGAGTGGGAGGCGTCGGTCGCGCTCAAGCGGCTGACCAGGACCGAGCCCAAGCAGCTCGCCCGATTCAAGCGGGAGTTCCGCTCTCTCGCCCACGTCAGCCACCCCAACCTGGTGACGCTCTACGAGCTCGTCGTCGGCGACGAGCACTCGATGATCACCATGGAGCTGGTCGAGGGAATCGACTTCCTGTCCTGGGTCCGGGGACGGGGCAGCGTCAGCTACGACCCGAGCGGCGACACTCTGCGGCTCTCTCCCGCCGACACCACCGTGGTCGGCGGCGACGACTCGGGCCGGTCGATCGGCATGCTGCTCACCGAGGAGGTCGAGCTGCCGGCGCGGGGCATCGTGCCGCTCGGCAGCTTCGACGAGCGGCGGCTGCGCGCGATCGCGCTGCAGGTGAGCGACGCGGTCGGCGGGCTGCACGGAATCGGCAAGCTCCATCGCGACCTCAAGCCCTCGAACGTCCTGGTCACCGCCGAGGGGAGGGCGGTCGTGCTCGACTTCGGCCTGATCGAGGACTTCGGCGACCACGAGGAGACCCGCCCGGAGGTTGCCGGCACGCCCGGCTACATGGCGCCGGAGCAGGAGGCCGGGGAGAGGTCGACGCCGGCAACCGACTGGTACGGGCTGGGCGCGATGCTGTTCGAGGCGATGGTGGGCATTCGACCGCGCAGCTCCCGGCAGCTCGGCAAGCTCGTCGCCGCGCTCGATCCGGCCGGCCTGCCCGAGGACCTGTGGCGGCTGTGCTGCGATCTCCTGCGCAGGAATCCGGAGAGCCGTCCCCGGGCGAGCGAGATCTCGGCGCGCCTGTGCGGGCGCTGGGAGCCGGCGTCGCTGCGGCCCGGCGGGCGCAGCGTCGCCGCACTCTCCCCGCTGCTCTCGGCCGGCCGCTTCGTCGGCCGCGAGGCCGAGCTGGGCGACCTGCGCCGGGCGCTCGAAGCATCGCGCCGGTTCGCCAAGCGGCTCGCCGTCCATGGCCGCTCGGGCATCGGCAAGAGCGCACTGATCGAGCACTTCCTCGGCGATCTCGAGCGCGAGGGCGAGGTGGTGGTGCTGCGCGGGCGCTGCTTCGAGCAGGAGTCGGTTCCCTACAAGGCCTTCGATGCGCTGGTCGAGGACCTCGAGGAGCTGCTCGCCAGCCTGGCGCCGGCACAGATCGACGCGCTGATGCCGGCTGGCGTCGATGCGCTGGTGCGCGTCTTCCCGGTGGTCGGCAGAGGGCGTGGAGTCCTGGTCTCGGGGCCTCGGGAGACCGAGCCTGAGGAGCCTCTCCTGATTCGTCAGCGGGCCTTCGACGCCTTGCGAGAGCTCCTGCGACGGATCGCCGAACGCCGGCCGGTCGTGTTGTGGATCGACGACCTGCAGTGGGCGGACATCGACTCGCGCGCTCTGCTCAACGTACTGTGGCGGCAGCCCGACGCGCCACGGGTCCTGTGGCTACTGAGCTTTCGCACCGAGGAGCTGGACTCCAGGGGATTCCTTCGGGAGCTGGCGGAACCGGACGGGCGACCCGGCCACGACGTGCTCGAGATCGGCGCTCTCGCTCCCCAGGCCGCCCGGCGCCTGGTCTCGCTCTGGCTCAGCGGCGAGCACCCCGATCGGGTCGACAGCCTGGTCGAGGACCTGGTCGAGGAGGCAGCGGGCAACACCTTCCTGCTCCAGGAGGTGGCGCGGCACGCCCGGAGCCTCGAGGAGGGAGGACGCGGTCCGGGCGTGCGCACGCTCGACCTCGACGCCGTGATCGAGAGCAGGTTGGCGGTGCAGCCGCCGGGGGCACGGCGTCTGCTCGAAGTCCTGGCGGTGGGAGGTCGTCCGCTGCGGGCCGACGTGGCCTTTCGCGCGGCGGGAGAGATGCGCGAGGGCCTCGCTCTGGTGGTCGCGCTACGAGCCGCCAAGCTGCTGCGAACCGAGGGCGCAATCGACCGCGCTCCACGTCAGCCTCGCGTCGAGATCTTCCACGACCGCCTGCGCGAGGTGCTGATCTCGCGTCTCGATGCGGACGCCCTGCGCGCGCTCCACGCCAGCCTCGCGAGCGCGCTCGAGACGGCGGGGGAGGACGAGCCCGACGCGCTGTACGAGCACCACCTGGCTGCCGGAAACGCTCCGGCGGCGGCGCGCTGGGCCGAGATCGCGGCTCAACGGGCGTTCGAGGCTCTCGCCTTCGGCCGGGCCGCCGCCTACCTCGGCCGCGCCCTCGAGCTCGCTCCCGCCCTCGATGACGACGCCCGCCATTCGCTGGCGCAGCGGCAGGCCGAGGCGCTGGCGTGGGCGGGGCGGGTCGAGGAATCCGCCCGGGCATACCTCGATCTCGCGGCGCAGGGCGACAGCGTCGAGCATCTCGAGCACCGGCGGGCGGCGGCTCAGCAGTACCTGCTCGCCGGCTACCTCGACGAGGGGCTCGCCGTCATGACCGAGGTCCTGCGCGCGGCCGGCCTCGACATGCCCGCCGCGGGGCGGCGCGCTCTGCTCCAGCTCGCCTGGCTCCGCCTGCGGGTCCGGGTGCGCGGCGTTCGCTTCGACGAGTCCTCGCCGGTCGAGATCTCCGAGGACGACCTGCTGCGCATCGACACCTGTTGGGCGGCGGCCGCCGGGCTGGGCATGGTCGACACCTTCCGTGGCGCGATCTTCCAGGCGCGCGGACTGTTGCTCTCGCTGCGCGCCGGCGAGCCCTACCGGGTGGTGCGCTCGCTCGCCGTCGAGGCGGCGTTCTCGGCCAGTGCCGGCGCCCGGGGTCTGGCGCGCGCCGAGCGTTTCCTCGAGGGGGCGCGCCGTCTGGCGCATCGGACCCAGGATCCCCACGCGGTGGCGCTGACCCACATGAGCGGCGGGATCGTCGCCTTCCTCGGCGGTGACTGGATTCGTGCGCTCGAGCGCTGCGAGCGGGCGCGCGAGAAGCTCGAGCACTGCAGGGGAGTGCTCTGGGAGCGCACCACGACGGACACCTTCCTGCTGGGGTCGCTCCAGTATCTGGGGCGGCTCGACGAGCTGGCGGCGGAGGTGCCGGCGCTGACCGCGGCCGCCGAGGCTCAGGGCAACCGCAACGCGGTGACCGACCTGGCGACGCGGTTCAACGTGACCTGGCTGATCGCCGACGATCCCGAGGGGGCGCGTCGAGCGGTCGACGAGTCGATCGCGCGCTGGTCGCAGCGCGGCTTCCACCGCCAGCACAGCAATGCCCTGCGCGCTCAGGTGCACATCGACCTCTACCAGGGCGACGCCCGTTCGGCGTGGGAGCGGGTGGTCTCGGTGTGGTCCGACCTGCGCGGCTCGCTCCTGCTCGGCATCCAGGTCCTTCGAGTCGAGATGCTCTACCTGCGCGCCACGAGCGCGCTGGCGGTGTGCGCCGGCGAGGGCATCCAGCACCGGCTGCGACGCGACGCCGAGTCGGTCGCCCGGCGCCTGCGGCGCGAGGACGCCGCCTGGATCCGTCCGTTCGGGCTCCTCGTCGAGTCGGGTCTCGCCTCGCTGGCCGGCGACCGGACGACCGCGGCGTCGAGGCTCGGCGCCGCGATCAGCGGATTCGAGGCCTCGAACACCCACCTCTGGGAGACCGCCGCCAGGCTCCGGCTGGGCGTCCTCGAGGGGAACGAGGGCTCCGGCCGGCGAGAGCAGGCCTGCGAGTGGCTGCGGCGGCGCGGGGTGCTCGATCCCGAGCGATTCGCCTGGATGCTGGCGCCAGTGGGAGCGCCGGTCGAGCCCTGGTCCCTGAGCTGAAAGGAGCCTGGCGGAGGCGGCGTCGGCTTCGAGCTCAGAAGCTCCAGCGGATGCTCAGGCGCGGGCCGTCGTAGAAGAAGGCGCCGCGCTCGAACAGAGCGCCGTCGCAGTAGGCGTACGGGACATGGCTCACGACGCCGCGAACCTCGTGGGGAAACACCAGCACAGGGTGGTGGTGTCGGTGCCCACGGTGGTAGATGCGGCCATGGTGATAGCGGTCGTAGTCGCGGAAGGAGTGGATGCTTGCCGGCACGCGGAAGCCGCGATCGAACCGGTTGCGCTCCCACCGGCGATCGTATCGGTCCCGACGATCGTACCGGTCCCGGCGATCGTGCCGATCGCGGCGATCGTACCGATCGCGGCCGCGGTGCCGACCCCGGTCGTGCCGGTCGTCCCAACGGTGATCGCGACCACGGTCGCGGTGGCGCCACCGGCCGCGATCGTGTCGATCGTCGCGGTCACGCCAACCGTCGCGGTCCCGCCGGTCGGGCTCGGCAGCGGCGGGCGCAGCGCCGAGCGTGGCGACGGCGAGGAGCGTCAGGACGGAGAGCGAAACGGTCCTTCGCAGCGGCATGGAGCGACGGAGCTTCGACGGCGTCTCCAGCCTCGACGATTCGGCTGCACGACGTGGGGAGCGGGGATCGGGTCGGCTGTTCACGAAACGCCTCCTTTCGGTATCCGACGGAGTGGAACCCCGTCGCCGGTCGAGGGAACCGCAAGAGCCGGGCCAGCCGAGAGAAGCCCAGCAGGCGAGGCTCGGCGGGCCTCGCAGAAGCCCGCGGAATCGGCGCGAGCGAGATCCCCGGGCGCCGCTTGTCCGCTTCCGAGAAGCGCCGGCGACGGCTCGTTCGGTGGCGGGAACGTCCTCGCTGGAGGACGTCGAGGACGATCCTCGCGGCCATCCGCCACACCCGTGGCCTGGTGGGGGATGTCGGCCTGCGGTCGCGACCGCGCACTCCGCCGTCGAGCCGCGCTCGGTCTTCGATCTCGCCTGACGAGAACATGCTGCGTGATAGCTTCATCGGATCATCGAATCGACGCTGGACCGCCGATGCTGGCGAGTCGGGGGAGGGTGCGTTGGAGAATCGCCATGCGGCGCGGAGGGCCGCTCGCCGATTGCTGATCGTTCCCGGCGAGCTGGCGCGGCTCGTTTTCGGCGCCTGGCTCCTCCTCGGCGCGTCGGGCGCCGTCCTGGCGGCAGGAGCCGAATCTCCCGAGGGCTACTACCGCTTCCCGGCGCTGCGCGGAGACACCGTGGTGTTCACCGCCGAGGGGGACCTGTGGACGGTGCCGGCGAGCGGGGGGCTCGCTCGCCGCCTCACGACCCACGCCGGCGAGGAGACCCACGCCGCGCTGTCGCCGGATGGGGCGACGATCGCGTTCAGCGCGAGCTACGACGGTCCGACCGAGGTCTACACGATGCCGCTCGCGGGCGGCGTGCCGACGCGAAGGACCTGGGAGGCGGAGAGCTCGGAGGTGTCGAGCTTCACGTCCGACGGGCGCCTGGTCTACGTCACCCAGCACTACGCCACGCTCCCCGACCCCAACCTCGTGCTGCTCGATCTGGACGACGGGTCGCGCGAGATCGTGCCGCTCGCCCAGGCGAGTGACGCGGACTGGACCGGCGACGGCGAGACGCTGGTGTTCGTGCGTCCGTACTGGAACCGCAACAACACCAAGCGCTATCGGGGCGGCACCGCGCGCAACCTCTGGCGCTTCGCCGCGAACCGCTCCGATCCCGAGCTCGCGCGCGGCAACGAGGCCGTCAACCTGACCCCGGACTTCTTCGGCGAGAGCCACTCGCCCATGATCTGGGCGGGCAGCGACGGCCAGCAGCGTGTCGTCCACGTCAACGACCGCGACGGGTTCATGAACCTCTGGTCGATGACCCTGAGCGGCCGTGATCTGCGCCAGCACACGCGACACCTGGGCTGGGACGTGCGCGATCCGGCGATCGACGGCTCGCGCATCATCTATCGGCTCGGGGCCGACCTCAGGATCCACGATCTGGCGACCGGCGCCGACGCGAAGATCCCGATCACCATCGCCTCCGATTTCGACCAGCTCCGCGAGCGCTGGGTCCAGGATCCGCTCGAGTACCTCACCTCGGCGCAGCTCCACCCGAGGGGGGAGAGCCTGGTGCTCACCGCCCGCGGGCGGGTGTTCGTGGTGCCGGCGAAGGACGGCCGCACCGTGCAGCTCGAGCGCAAGCCCGGGGTGCGCTACCGCGACGCGGTGTTCATGCCCAGCGGCGACCAGGTCGTCCTGCTCTCCGACGAGACCGGAGAGCTCGAGTTTCGCGTCGTCCCCGCAAACGGCGTCGGCGAAGGGCGCGCGCTGACCGACGACGGCGACGTGCTCCGCTTCGGCGCGACGCCGTCGCCGGACGGTCGCTTCCTCGCTTACACCGACAAGAACGACGACCTCTTCCTGCTCGAGCCGGCAACCGGCGAGCGGCGCCGGCTCAGCGACAACCGCGAGGGGATCGGCGATCTCGCCTGGTCGCCCGACTCGGCCTGGCTGGTCTGGGAGCGTCGGGCTCCCAATACCTTCAGCCAGCTCATGCTCTACAGCGTGGACGCCGACGCCGGCGAAGCGCTGACCTCGGATCGCGTCAACAGCACGTCGCCCGCCTGGAGCGAGGACGGCGAGTGGTTGTACTTCCTCTCTGATCGCAACCTGCGTTCGGTGGTCGGGGCGCCGTGGGGCGCGCGCCAGCCCGATCCCCACATCGACAGCTCCTGGAAGCTCTACCAGATGGCGATGAAGGAAGGGCTGCGTCCGGCTTTCCGCCCGGCCGACGAGCTTCACGACGCCGAGCGGAGCGGAGAGAAGGAGACCAAGGACGAGAACGAGCCGAAGGACGAGGACGAGGCCGTGCACGAGGAGCCGGACGAAACGAAGCTCGCCGAGGGCTCGGGCGAATCGAGCGGCGAGGAGGCGAACGACCGGCAGGTCCCCAGGATCGCGATCGACCGCGAAGGCCTCCAGCAGCGCTACTGGGAGATCCCGGTGGAGCCTGGCAACTTCTTCGCGCTCAGCGCCGGCAACGGCGCCCTCTACTGGATCGCGCGCGACGGCCGCGGCTTCGGCGCCGAGATGGCGCTGATGGGGCTGAAGCTCGATGCCGACGAGGCGAAGCCCGAGACGGTGGCTTCGAAGATCCGCGGCTACTCGCTCTCGGCAGACCGCAAGAAGCTCATGATCCGCCAGGAGGACGCCTTCTCGATCGTCGAAGCGAAGCCGGCGAAGGCCGACCTGTCGGAGGGGCGGGTCGACCTCGGGGGGTTCAAGTTCCCGCTCTCCCAGCGCGAGGACTACCGCCAGCTCTTCGTCGACGCGTGGCGCCTGGAGCGCGACTACTTCTACGACCCCGGCATGCACGGTCTCGACTGGGAGGGCGTGCGCGACAAGTACCTGCCGCTGGTCGAGCGCGTGACCTCTCGCGCGGAGCTCTCCGACCTCATCGGCGAGATGGTCAGCGAGCTCTCGGCCCTCCACGTGTCGGTGCGCGGCGGCGATCTGCGCGAGGGCGACGAGCAGATCGGGATCGGCCGGCTCGGCGCGCGGGTCCGTCGCGATCCCGCGGCCGGCGGCGACGTCATCGAGCGCATCTACCGACACGACCCCGACTACCCGGAGGAGCGCTCTCCGCTCGCCGACCCCTACCTGCAGATCGAGGAGGGGGACGTGATCGTCGCCGTCAACGGCACGGACGTCCTCGAGGTCCCCGCGATCGGCGCGCTGCTCAGGAATCTCGGCGGCGAGCAGGCGCGAGTGCGCGTTCGGCCGAGAGCGGGCGGCGAGGAGCGCGACGTCATCGTCACTCTGCTGAACAACGAATCGTCGCTGCGCTACTCCGACTGGCAGGTCACCCGGCGCGAGATGGTCGAGGAGATGGGGGGAGGCGACCTCGGCTACGTGCACCTGCGCGCGATGGGCTCCTCGGACATCACCGAGTGGTACCGGAGCTTCTACCCGGTGTTCGATCGCAAGGGCCTGATCCTCGACGTTCGCCACAACCGCGGCGGCAACATCGACTCCTTCCTGCTCGGCAAGCTGGTGCGCGAGGCCTGGATGTACTGGCAGGGAAGGGTCGGGCAGCCGACCTGGAACATGCAGTACGCCTTCCGTGGTCACATGGTGGTGCTGGTCGACGAGCAGACCGCCTCCGACGGCGAGGCCTTCGCCGAGGGCTTTCGCCGGCTCGGGCTCGGACCCGTGATCGGCACTCGCACCTGGGGCGGCGAGATCTGGCTCGGAAGCAGCAACCGGCTCACCGACAGGGGTCTCGCCCGCGCGCCCGAGACCGGCGTCTACGCCGACGGCGAGTGGCTGATCGAGGGGTGGGGCGTCGATCCCGACATCGTCGTCGACAACCTTCCGCACGAGACCTTCCTGGGCCGCGACCGACAGCTCGAGAGGGCGATCGAGGTGCTCCGGGAGAAGATCGCTGAGGACCCGCGCGAGGTTCCCGCGCCGCCGCCCTACCCCGACAAGACCTTCGAGAAGTGGCGCGAGCGCGAGGACGCGACCGCGGCCGGAGGGAGCGGGGGCTGAACGGCCGGCGCCGGCTTCCCACGACGATCTCATCGCGCGGGGCCAGTTACCCGGTCCCGGGATTCTGGCCCGGGTGTTCTCCGAGAGGTGGCGATGGGTTGGACGGTGCGGATCCCCTGCCGTGCTCCCCTCGCAGGCTCGAGGAGCGGTGGGGACACGCGTTTCTTCGGCTACCAGGTCTCGACCGCGCTCGCCGCCGACGGCTCGAGTCGCTGGCGAGCGCTCGTGCGCGCCGGTCGCCGGCAGGTGCTCGGTCGCCGCCGCCAGCCCGAACCTCGGCATGTTGGTGTAGATGCTCTCGACGCCGCCGGGCTCGACCAGGCAGGTCTCGTGCCAGATGCCGACGTCGCCGGTCGCGCCGAGCCCCTGAACCTGCCGCGCCACGGCGGCCGACTCGCCGAAGCAGGACCCGGCGAAATCGCCGATTCTGAGAACACCCGACGCAGATCCGGGGCCGCTTCCACGTCCGCAGGGGAGTCCCCAGCCACCGAGACGATCCTCTCGTAGCATGGCGCGATGACCGACCCCGTCCTGGTCCGGCAGCCGCGAAGCGACGAAGCGCCGGCGCTGCGAGAGCTCGCCGAGCGCACCTTCCGCGCTGCCTTCGAGGCCCAGAACTCGGCCTCCGACCTGGAGAGCTACGTCCGTGAGGCGTTCTCGCTGGAGCGGCTTCGCGCCGAGCTCGCCGATCCCGCGAGCCGCTTCGTCGTCGCGACGAACGCGGACTGTCGGGGGCCGCAGAGAGAGCGGCTGCTCGGATACGGGAAGCTCCGCAGCGGCAGCCTCGAGCCGTGCGTCAGCGATCCGGACGCGATCGAGCTCGAGCGCATCTACGTCGAGCCGTCGGCCCTCGGCGGTGGAGTCGGCGCGGCGCTGATGAAGGCGCTGATCGCCGAGGCGCAGGCGCTCGGGCACAGGACGATCTGGCTCGGCGTGTGGGAGCGCAACGAGCGGGCCATCGGCTTCTATCGGCGGTGGGGATTCGAGGTCGTCGGCTCGCATGTCTTCCGGCTGGGTTCGGACGAGCAGACCGATCTGGTGATGCAGCGGCCGGTCGCCGGCGTGAACGAGCCGGCACCGGCGCTGCGAGGTCTTCAGGGTGCCGCGCGCCAGGCCGCACCCTGCCCCGACTCGGACAGCGACACGGAGGTTGACGATGACGCTTGAGAATGACACCGGACGACGCTGCCGGCCGGTCACGATGAACCTCCTCTGCGCTCTCGGGCTCGCGCTCGCCGTGTCCGCGGCGGCGCGGCCGGCGGGGAGCTACCAGGAGCTCCTCGAGCTGTTCGACGACTGGCGGGCTTTCGAGCGCCCACCGATGCGGGAAGGCGCCCCCGACTACACCGCCGCCACCTTCGCCGCGCGCCACCGGGAGCTGGGCTCCTACCGCGAGCGCCTCGACGCGATCGATCCGCGCGGCTGGCCGATCCCGCAGCAGGTCGACTGGCACCTGGTGCGCGCCGAGATGAACGGCTTCGACTTCAACCACCGCGTGCTCCGGCCTTGGGTCCGGGACCCGGCGTTCTACCAGTCGATCTGGACCGCGCAGAGCGACGTGCCCGCACACGAGGGCCCGACGCATCACGCCGTCGTCGAGCTGTGGACCTACGACTTCCCGCTGACCCCGCAGGCGGAGCGGCGCCTGACCGCCGAGCTCGGCGTGATCCCGCCGATGATGGCGCAAGCGCGGCGCAACCTCACCGGCAACGCGCGCGACCTCTGGGTGGCCGGGATCCGCAACCTCCGCGACCAGGGCGCAGCGCTCGACGAGCTCGCCGCGAGGGTGGGGACCGGAGCCAGCGCAGAGCTGCGTGCGGTGATCGCCGCCTCGAAGCAGGCCACCGGCGAGCTGGTCGCTTGGCTCGAGGCGGAGGCGTCGGAGAAGACGGGGCCTTCCGGGATCGGCAAGGAGCACTACACCTGGTACCAGCAGAACGTCCACCTGGTGCCGCTCACCTGGGAGGACGAGGTCCGGCTGCTCGAGCGGGAGCTCCACCGCGCCTGGTCGTCGCTGAAGCTCGAGGAGCACCGCAACCGCGATCTGCCGCCCGCCGCCGCCGCCTCGACGCCCGAGGAGTACGACGCGCTCGCCGATCGCGCCGCCACCCGCCTGATGAGCTTCCTCGCGGAGCAGGAGATCCTCACCGTCGAGGACTACATGGAGCCGGCCCTGCGCGCCCGCCTCGGCTCGTTCGTGCCGGAGGAGCGCCGCAACTTCTTCTGGATCGCCGCCCACTACGACCCGACGCCGCTGTTCACGCACTTCTACCACTGGTTCGAGCTCGCGCGCATGGAACGCGATCCGCACCCCAGCCCGATCCGCCGCGGCGCCTTGCTCTACAACATCTTCGACAGCCGCAACGAAGGGACCGCGACCGGGGTCGAGGAGATGTTCCTGCACGCCGGGCTCTACGACTCGAACCCGCGCTCGCGCGAGCTGGTCTGGATCATGCTCGCGCAGCGCGCCGCGCGCGGCCTCGGCTCGCTCTACGCGCACGCCAACGAGATGACGATGGAGGAGGCCGGCACCGTCCACCAGGAGTGGACCCCCCGCGGCTGGATGAAGACCGAGAAGGAGCTCTTGATCTTCGAGCAGCACCTCTACCTGCGACAGCCCGGCTACGGCACGAGCTACGTCACCGGCAAGTACCTGCTCGAGCGCACCCTCGCCGACTTCGCGAAGCAGCTCGAGGCTCAGGGGCGAGACTTCCGGCTGCGCGACTTCTTCGATCGGCTGAACGCGATCGACAGCATCCCCATCTCGCTCTCCCGCTGGGAGATGACGGGCCGGGGCGACGAGGTGCTCGGGATCGGGGAGCGGGCTCGGCCGTGACCCCCCGGCCGTGACGCGGCACTGAGGCGCGGGTTTCGATCCTGCGGCCGGCGGCGGGGGAGCCCTGTGGAGGGCTCGCGGGTCGGATCCCGAGCCGGGCCAGGCCTGCGGAGGCGGCCGCCATCGCGAAGGAGGTCGGCGACGCGATGGTCGAGGTGCTGGAGCTGGACGGGTCAGTCCGACGGGGCCACGAAGCCCCACTCCCGGTTGACCTCCCGCACGCGAGGGTCGGAGAGCACCTGGTCGTAGATCCACCGGTAGTAGCTCTTGCCGGCGAGCAGCGAGCGGGTGCGCTCGGCGCCGATCAGATCGGTCATCGCCTGCAGCTCGAGGTCGCACACGATCAGGTGGAGGAGGCTGCTGTAGGAATTGCGCGCACCGCCGCCCTCGCGCCCGGGGGCGTCGGGGAAGAGCGCACGGTGGTCGGCGACCGCCGCCTCGCGCCGCTCGCCCCGCTCTCGACAGCCACCAGTGGATCTGCTCGTGGGCGTAGGTCGCGATCACGTGATCGTCACCTTCGCTCGACGCGTTGAGGGTGAGGACCGGGTGGCTGAACGGGATCGCGGCGTTCTCGTCGACCACCACTTCGTCGGTGAACTGCCAACGCTCGAGGTCGTGCTCGGCGATTAGGCGGCGGAGCTGATCGACGGTGGCCTGCTCGTCGGCGCTTCCGTTGGCGGTCGTGATGCTGAGCGCGGCGGGGTCGGCGGACGAGGCCGCCCAGAACGTCGCAAGCAGCGCGACCGCCAGCCGTCGGGCGCGGTTCGCCCCGGCGTGATCCGAGGCCTTCGGGTTCGCGACCTCCATCCTGCTCCTGCTCATGGGCCTCTCCGTGGGTCGGTGCTCGTTGCTCGCGCGCCATCCGCTCTGTCGCCCGACGGCGGCGTTGCTGCTCCTCGAAGAAGGCGGGATCGTGCACTGATCGAGGTGCGTCGTCCGCCAGCAGAAAGCCGCTAGGTCGACTAGGCCGTCGGGAGGCTCACAGAATGGTCAAAGTTCGATCAAGCCGCTGCGATTGCCTAGAGAAAACGGCTGTGGCCTGGTCGACCCAGCCGCGCCCGCTTGCGGGCTTGCGACGCACGAGTGATCGGTTAGCGGGCTCGTGGTATGAGCTCGCCTCGCTTTCACGGCTCGTTGGGGAGTGGTGACCACCACGAGCCCGCTAGGTCGACTAGGCCAGCGGGAAGTTCACAAAACGGTCAAAGTTCGATCAAGCCGCTGCGAACGCCTAGAGAAACGGCTGTGGCCTGGTCGACCCAGCCGCGCCCGCTTGCGGGCTTGCGGCGCACGAGTGATCGGCTAGCGGGCTCGTGGTATGAGCTCGCCTCGCTTTCACGGCTCGTTGGGGAGTGGTGACCACCACGAGCCCGCTAGC
>DATKBT010000077.1:0-26092 GCA_035546295.1 Thermoanaerobaculia bacterium
TCGGCTCGCCGTCCACCAGGTCCATCACCAGGAAGGGAGAGCCGTCGCTCGCCACACCGCCGTCGAGCAGACGAGCGATCGCCGGGTGCTCGAGCTCGGCGAGGATCTGGCGCTCCCGGAGGAAGCGCCGTTCGGCCTCCAGGCCCAGAACGGGGCCGTCGACGACCTTGAGTGCGACCCGCTTCTCGAACTGATGATCGGCGCGCTCGGCGAGGAAGACGACGCCCATGCCGCCTCGACCGATCTCCGCGATCAGCCGGTAGGCACCGAGCTGGTCACCGGCGACGAATCGATCGCGCTGGACGTGATCCTCTGGTGCGGCGTCCTGCGCCAGGCCACGGAGCAACCGCGGCATGCTCTCCGCGACGTTCCGACCGGCCAGGACACCGTCGGAGAACAGGTGGGGGAGCAGCGACTCGACCTCCCGCCGCACCGACTCTGGCTCACCCTCGAGCGCGGAGCGCATCGCGTCGAGCGCGGGCGCACGATCGGCTTCCTCGTCGAGCAGACCGTCGAGGATCTCCTCGGCACGCGACCAAGCAGAATCCATTGCCCGCCGATTCTGGCAGAACGGCTCTCGGTGGGGTAGAGGAGGAGCTCTACCTTGGGGACGCTGTGCCCAGCCGTCTACCGACCCCGCAAACCCAGGACGTCACCGCTGTTCCGCCTGGTGGAGGAGTGCTACGAGGAGGACAAAGGGAGGTGGGAGGAGCGGTTCGAGGCCACCTATGGCCGCTGGCGGAGCTTCGTGGACGAGATCGTCTACGCCTTCTTGCCTGCCTCCGGCCCTGCGGGCTCAGCAGGCGGCGTTCGTTGGTCTCGCGCAAGAGCGCGAGACCACGGGCGACACCGACGGCCGGCGCATCCTGGTCGACCGCCTGTGGCCGCGCGGCGTCGCTGGTACCGCCACGAGCCCGCCAAGTGGCCGGAGTTTCGGCGGCGCTACCGGGAGGAGCTCGCGGGGCGACCCGAGGCGCTCGCCGAGCTTCGCGCGCACCTCGGGTCGGGGAAGGTGACCCTGGTCTACTCGTCCCGCGAGCAGATGCGCGACAATGCCGCGGTCCTGCGCGAGCTGCTGGAGGAGGGAGGCGGGGGAGGGGGCCAGATCTAGGAGGCGCCGCTCCCGGCGAAACAGAGCTTGCCGAACAAGCTCCGGGCGTCACCGGTGCCGTCGAGGTTGAAGATCCCCTCGATGAATACCGTGCCGGTGTTGTAACGCCCGGTCGCGGTTGCCAGGTCGAGCCGCAGGCGGTAGTAGATCTGGCTTGGTTCACCGGTCGGGACCGCCGCCGCTTCTCCCGTCCAGTCGAGCTTGAGATTGTTCTCCCGGATCCTCCAGGCGTGGGTCACCAAGGCTCGTCGGGGGAAGCCATCGTCTCCCACCTCGAGGAACCCGAGGATCGCGACCTGGAGGTCCGCCGTGAAGGCGTTCCCTCCTATGGTCAGGGGAACAGTGAGCTCGATCAGGCCGGTCTCCGGGTTCGGCGCGAACTGCGTCGGAGTCTCGGGTCCGATGGCATACAGGCAGGGACTCGCCACAGCGCTGCCAGCCCCGAGGAGGAGAGCCAGGACCGCCGTTGCGCAGATTGTCGCGAAGAGTGTACGGTTCCACATGAGTTTTCGACTCCATTGATGATCGGAGGTTTGGATGGCCGCGAAGGCCGTGACGGGTCTCTCACTTAGAGCAATCGCAAGCGCTCCCAAACACCGGCCATCCGTCCTGCGGGAAGATCGGCCAGATGGAGCACCGGACGGCCATGGCGGTCGAGCAAGCAATCACCGATCTCCTGATCGCGATTCGAGAGGGTGATTCCACGGCGACGGGTCGACTGATGCCGCTCGTCTACGACGAGCTCCACGCCATGGCGCGGCATCAGCTTCGCCGTTCTCGCCCCGGCCAGACGCTGAACACCACCGCCTTGGTGCACGAGGCCTACCTCAAGCTGGTGCAGCCGGCGCGGGCCGACTGGAACGATCGGTCCCACTTCCTGGCGATCGCGGCCACTGCGATGCGCTACATCGTGGTCGACTACGCTCGTCGCCGGAGTGCCCAGAAGCGGGGCGGCGGCGCTCATCACACCTCGCTGGACGCGTCGGAGCTCCGCATCGAGGGTCGTGTGGTCGAGACGCTCGCCCTCGATCAGGCCATCGAGCAACTTGCCGCGGTCAGCGACCGGCTAGCCCGGCTGGTCGAGCTGCTCTTCTTCGGTGGACTGACGGAAGAGGAGGCGGCAGGTGTGCTCGGGCTTTCCGAGCGCACGGTGCGCCGGGACTGGCGCAAGGCGCGGGCCTTCCTCTCTCGCGTGCTGGACGAGCAGCGTGGAGGCTGCTGAGCCGCATGGAGGGGCTCTGCAGGGCAGGCTGGCAGCGGCTCGAAGAGATTCTCGACCGGGCGCTGGATCTGGAAACCGCAGAGCGAGCGGCATTCGTCGGGAAGGCCTGCGGTGGCGATGAGGCCCTCCGGGCCGAGGTCGAAGCGTTTCTGGCGGCCGACGCGCGCCGCCATCCCATTCTCGACGGCAGCTTCGCTGAGCTGGCCGAGCCCCTGCTCCGCGCGCTCGCCGACACGACGCTGCAGGCTCCGCGGATCGAGCTGATCGCCGGGACGCGACTGGGACGGTACGAGATCGTCTCTCGGGCGGGTGTCGGGGGCATGGGTGAGGTCTATCGGGCGAAGGACCTGGAGCTCGGGCGGGACGTCGCGATCAAGGTCCTCCAGGCCGAGGCCGCCGCGGATTCGGAGCGTGTCCGGCAGTTCGAGCAGGAGGCCCGGGCCGCCTCCGCTCTCAATCACCCCAACATCGTCACCGTCCACGGCATCGGCGAAGAGCGCGGCATGCGCTACATCGTCATGGAGCACGTCGAGGGAAGGACCCTCAGGGAGCTTCTGGCGGCGGGACCGCTCCCGATCCGGGATCTGTTGGGTCTGGCGAGCCAGATGGCGAGCGGCATCGCAAAGGCACACGCAGCGGGAATCGTGCACCTGGATCTCAAGCCCGAGAACGTGATGTTCTCGAGCGACGGCTTTGCGAAGATCCTGGACTTCGGTCTCACCAAGCTGATGTCGCCGCTCGGAGGGGAGGGCTTCCGCCCGCCTCCGCCCTCGGCTGAGCCGGAGGAGGCGAGGCCGCGGCGGGTTCTCGGAACGGTCGGCTACATGTCGCCCGAGCAGGTGAAGGGCGAGTCGGTGGACCTTCGCTCGGACCAGTTCTCGCTCGGAGTGATCCTCCACGAGATGGCGACGGGACGCCAGGCCTTCCGGCGGGAGACCGCGACCGAGACCCTCTCCGCCATCCTCGAGAGCGCGCCCGAGCCCCCGCTGCACCTCGACCTGCCGTCGCGCTTCCGGTCGCTGGTCGAGCGCTGCCTGGCGAAGGGCCCGGATCAGCGGTTCGGGTCGACTCGGGAGCTGGCGCGAGTGCTCCTCGACCTCCACGAGCAGTCTTTGGGGTCCGCGGAGCGGTCGTCGGGCGGAGGGAGGCTGATCGACTCCCTGGCGATCCTGCCCTTGGTGGACCTGAACGCCGAGCCTGGCGAGGGCCACTTCGCGGACGGCATGACCGAAGCGCTGATCGCGGACCTGGCGCGGCTCGGCGCCGTCCGCGTGATCTCCCGCACTTCGGTCATGCTCTTCAAGGGGACAGCGGAGCCTTTGTCGGAGGTCGCCCGCAAGCTCGGCGTCGAAGGCATCGTGGAGGGCTCGGTACTGCGGGCGGGAGACCGGGTGCGAATCACCGCCAAGCTCGTCCACGCGCCAACCGATTCCCACATCTGGGCCCAGAGCTACGAGCGCGAGCTCGGCGACGTGCTGGCCCTCCAGGGCGACCTGGCCCGAGCGATCGCGAGCGAGATCCACGTCAGGCTCGACCCGCAGGAGCAGACTCGGCTCGAGCGGCGCCCGGCCATTTCCCCCGAGGCCCACGAGCACTATCTGCTCGGCCGCTACCTCCTCAACCGGCGCACGACGGTCGCCCTCGAGAAGAGCCTCGAGCACTTCGAACGGGCGATCGAGATGGTTCCGGACTACACACTGGCCTACAGCGGGTTGGCGGACTCGCTGGCCCTCCTCGCCGGAGCCGGTCACGGCGCCTCGGTTCGAGGCCTTGTGGACAGGGCGAGGCAGTCAGCCACCAAGGCCTTGGAGCTCGACGAGAGCCTCCCCGCGGTCCACACCTCGCTCGCCTTTCTGCGGTTCAAGTTCGACTGGGACTGGCCGGGCGCGGAGGCGGCGTTTCGTCGCGCGCTCGAGCTCAGCCCCAGCGACGCGAGTGCTCACCATTGGTTCGCCCTGTACCTGACCGCCATGGCCCGTCACGAGGTGGCGGAGGTCCACGTTCGCGAGGCCCAGCGGCTCGACCCGCTGTCGCTCATCATCCGAGCCGCCGCCTCTCGGGTGCTGCAACTGGCGCGGGATTACGATCGGGCCATCGCGGAAGGGCGCAAGGCGCTCGAGCTCGATCCGGGGTACGCCGAGGCCCACTTCAACCTGGGCATGTGCTGGCTCGCGCAGTCGATGTACGAGGAGGCGATCGAGGCCTTGGAGAGAGCCATCGCCCTCGCCGGGGATCGCCCCTTGTTCCTCGCGGTGCTGGGCAACGCGCTCGCGCGATCGGGGCGGTGCGGAGAGGCGCTGCGCATCCTGGGCCGGCTCGAAGACCTCGCGAAGGGAAAGCACGCCTCCCCGGCCGCCTTCGCGATCCTCCACCTCGGCCTGGGAGAAGCCGCCATCTCGCTGGATTGGATCGAGAAGGCGGTCGAGGTGCGGGACGGCCAGATGGTCTTCCTGAAGGTCGAGCCCTTGGCGAACAGCGTCCGCGCGGAGCCGAGGTTCACCGAGTGCCTTCGGCGCATGGGCCTGGCGCCCGGCGCGTAGCGCCCCCTGTGCGGGCCACCGAAGAAACACGTCCCGACAATGCGGGGCGGTCGGTGCATCCTGCCACCGGGTGGCCCCATGGCCGAGTGGAGGACTCAGTCCGCGTGTTTGGCTGCCACCTTGGTCGCATGGATGAACTGGCGCCTGCCCTCCCAGTAGTCCCGGACGGCCTGGGCAGCCTTCGGCGAGCGGTTCTTCGAGGCCCACGCCTCGTAGCGTCGAGCGTGCTCCTCGAGGTTCGAGTAGAACTTCGGATCGTTCATCGTGGTGCGGAGCTCTTCGATCAGCGGTTCGAGACGAAACCAGACCCCGCACTGATCGCGGACGTTCTCGAAGTAGAGGTCCTCATCGATCAGCCCCCGGTTAACGAGGCTCGCGCACATCTCCCAGAACGTAGTCGCCATCCGGAAGCTCTTCTCCTCCCAGCTTCCGGGTGGGCATAGCCGTTGAAGCTCCTCCATCGAGTCAGCCTTGAACTCGTCCATGAGCCAGGCGCAGGCTTCTCGCAGGCGGGTCTCCCGTCGCAAGTCGTAGAGCTTCAAGAGCAGCTCGGCTTGGGCATGCGTTGCTCTCTCCACGGATCCGCTACTTCCTGCTCCGGCGAGGCAAACGAGCCGGCGCCGGTCCAGATCGAGAGTCTACGACTGTCTCGAGAGGGATGAGAGGGGCTCTTCGGCACGCTGGCGACGCTCGCCACCTCCTGATCGCGTTGATCCTGATCCAGGTTCCGGCCGCCGACGGAACGTCTCGTTTCGCCAGCCCTGTCCGACCGCTACGAGCGCGAGGCGCAGACCCTGGCGCGGCTCACCGACTGGGACCTCGAGGACATCCGCGCCCAGATGGACGAGATCCCGGACCTCGGCGACGAGCCCGATCGCCCCTGGTGGCAGCGGATCTGGCCGCCGGCGAGGGGACCCGGGAGGTGACACGAAGCGCGGCGCGGGGCAAGGGGCAGGAGGAACGGGTCTTGCCGACACCTGGATCCCCGCTGAGGGTGACGAGTGCGCCGCGGCGATCAGCGTGCGACCCAACGCCCCCACCGACCGCGAACCTCGGATCAGGGCGCCTCTCGCCGAGCTGCTTGCGGGGGCGCCTACGGCGCAGCACGGGAGCGGAGAGGGGGGCTGCCCGGGCTTCGACAACGACTCGAGAGCCCCCGCTACCTACTCGCCTAGTTGCAGAGGACCTGGATCGACGAGATGCTGTCGTTGCCGACCGGCGAGCCGTCGAGGTTCGACACGTCCCGGTCGATGGTCCAGGACCCACCGCGGAAGCCGTCGTCGCGATAGAGCACGGCGCGGCAGCCGGGATCGACGCGAATCGACGAGATCAGGTCGTTGCCGATGCCCTGGTCGAGGCTGGCGTAGTCGCCCTCGGTGAGGCTCTCGGACGCGCCCCGGAATTCGGCGTCCACGTACACGATGATGCCCCGCGTGGCGCGACCGCACTCGACGCGCAGCGACGACACCGAGTCGTTGCGGACGCCGGTGCCCTCCAGGTTGGGCACATCCCGGTCGATCACGCCCGAGGAGCCACGGTATTGAGTGTCCTCGAACAGGATCACCCGGCAGCCCGGGTCCACGCGCACCGAGGTCACGGTGTCGTTCTGGATCGGGTTGTCGCGCAGGTCGTCGTCATCCACGTAGAAGGTCTGCGAGCGTCCGCCGAAGTTCTCGTCGTCGAACAGGGTGACTCCGAGCCGCTGGTCGGGCGGAGCGGGCGGGACGGGCGCCGGCGCTTGCGCTTCGACCCGCACGTAGACGCGACCCCGGCGTTCCCGGTCGTCGCCGATCGGCATCGGGTCGGTGACTTGGTACTCGAGGACCAGGGCGCCAGGGCCGTCGTTGGGCTGCACACCGGTCACGATGATCGAGCCGACTTCGGGGTTGATCTTGTCGATGCGCACGGTGGGCGACTGGTTGGGCGAGAAGCGCGTGCTCGGGTAGCGGGTCGCCGCGTTGGGGCCGGCGCTGCCGGTCATGCGCAGGCGAATCTGCTGGCCCGGGCGGATGACGACGGTGTCACCGCGACGCAGGGAGGCCAGCATGGTGCCGGTGCCCATGTCCTCGACGGTGATCTCCAGGGAGTGCTGCGGACGGCCGTCCTGCTGCTGGCCGCGCAGCGGCCGGGCCTGATGGGCCGGGATCGCGCCGGCGAGCAGGAGCCCCGCTGCCGCCGCGACCAGAAGGGTCTGGGTTCTCGTGATCATGGCTTCCTCTCCTCGACGACCGGATCGGGCCGCGCTCCGCTCGGGGATGCGGGACCGGCCGGTTGTCGATCGTTCGTCCTCACGGAGTCGTTCGTGGGCGTCCATTGGTTCGGGCGCCGGCCGTCCGGCTCCCGGTCGCGCGACTCGGCCCGCTGCAATCGCTCGCCGCGAACCGCGGCGCACGCCCTTTGGACGGTGAAAAGGTATGCAAGCGGGATGCCCGGTATTCAGTCCCTCTCTCCGACCAGGTAGCCAGCGCCTCCAGTTCCTCCCTCTCCTCGGGCGTCAGCTCGATGAAGGGCATCGGCGCCGCCTCCCGGGAAACGCGCTCGGGACCGTTCCAAGCGCGGTGCTCGTGCGAGCCGCAGGTTCGCCGAGCACATCGGAGGCCAGCGCCCTCGTCGTGGTCACCTGTCCTTCTCGAGGCGGACGAGAAAGCGCAAGTGACTGGCCGCCCCAGCGACGGTCGCTGGATCTCTCTTGACCGATCCTTCCGTCACTGACACCCTCGGGATGTCGAATCCGTTCGAACGGGCTGCTTTGCAGCCGGACGATGCGGAAAGGCGACTGGGTGCGAAGGAAGAGAGAAGAGCCAAGCGCGCAACCGAGAGTATCGGCTGGCCTACGGCAGCCGAGGGCTCGAACGCGCTCACGTCGCGGCGCGCTCGCGCACCGCTAGGCCGCTCTCTCCGCAATCCCGGGCATGCTGCCGCGCCGATCCTCCTGAGCGCAGCCCATCGCCCCGCGTCGATCGCTCCTCCCTGTTCGGCCAGGCCGAGGACGCGGCGACCGCCGGGGACTACGCCGCGGCGCTCGACCTCTTCGGTCGCGCCTACCGGCAGGCCGTCAAGTAGGACCATGGATTGAGACTCGGGGGCGCGCGTCGCCCCCGAGCCGACTCGGTGCGGCGGCAACCCAGGACAACCAGCAAGCTCTCGTGCGGCAAAGCGAGGCGCGATGTTCTACGCCAAGCTCGGCTTCGAGGTGGTCCCCGACGCCGAGCAGCGGCCGGCGCTCGTGGAGATGGTTCGCGAGGAAGCGTCGCGCGGGCTCGACCGCGCCGCGCGGTGCGTCATGCGCTGGCGGCCGCGCTTGTACGCACCGAGAGAGGCGCTACGGTCCCGAACCGGTCGCCTCGATGCAGACTGCGGGATGGCTCACCGAGAAGCGCCCGTGCGCGCTGTGCGTGACGTAGACGATCGCTCCGTCTGATTCGGCGGCGTCGATTTCGATCGAGCCGAAGAGGGTCGAGCCCTCGCGCACGATGCTCCGTATCGGAACCACGAACGAAGCTTCGTCGCTGTGGACGCTGAACGAATTCACGAAGTCGCCATCCTCGTCGTAGACTTGGCCGACGAGAGTCGAGCGGTCGGCGGGCGTGAATCCCCCCGGTTCGCCGACCAACACCGTGATCGAGCTTGCTCGCTCTCCACCGAAGTCCATGAAGCGGACGGTGAGCAGGTCGCAGATGTCGGCGACCGTCGCCGCCGCATCCCCGGTGGCGAAGTCATCGCTGCCGAACACCTGGAAGAAGTCGACGCTCACCGGACCGTCAGCGTCCACGCGGATGCTGCCACGGACGAGTCCGTCGTTGTCGGCCACCAGGCGGGGCACGTCTCGCGTGTTGCGGGTGAGCACACCGCGAACGGGAATGGTGAAGTGTTCTTCGGTCTGTGGACTCGGCGACCTGGTGTCGAAGTAGGTCACCGTGATGGCGACAGGTCCGGTGTCGTGATTGCGCACTGCGAACAGGGTCGCGTCGCCCGAGCGGGTTTCGTCGACCTGGAAGTAGTTGATGAACCAGGGGCCCGAGGAGGGTGTCGAGACAGCTCTCGCCTCGCCGCCGGCTGGGAGTGTCGAGGCGTACCGACTTGGGGAGCGTAGGGCGGCAGTGCCGATCGGCTCGGTCCCGAACGTGATCCGCTGTTCGGCGACAGCACTCGAGGCGAGAGTGACGAGGGCGAGGATGGTGAGCGGTCGAGTGGCTGACATTCGCCGATTCTCCATTGCTTCTACGGTGTCTCTCGGTGTGATCCGAGGCGGTCTCGAATCGAGGCGGGAGCTGGGATTGAAATGCTAACACAGCATAACATGAAAAAATCTTCGATCCGCTAACGATCTCGAGGCGCATGGATTGTTGCTTGGATCGCATAGGAGACTCGAACACCCCATTGGCGCGCCCTTGACAGCGCCTGTGACGAGAATGAGCGGCAAGCGGACCGGTCGGCATCGAGGTCGGCCCCGACGACACCCTCTGGGTCGCCAACTGCGGCGGCGGCTCGATCACCGAGATCACGCCAGACGGCGAGGCGCGTACCCTGATCGAGAGCGAGCTCCTGAAATGCCCGAACGGCATCACCCGCGCGCCCGATGGCACCCTCTACGTCGCCAACTTCATGGACGGCAACGTGATCGCCGTCTCTACCGAGGGCGCGGCGCGCGTCCACGCCACGATCCCGGGCGACAACAACGGCCACCTCGTCCACCACGACGGCGCGCTCTGGGTCGTCGGCCGATCGGCGCACCAGATCTTCCGCGTGACGATGGACGGCGAGGTCTCGGTCTTCGCCGGCTCCGGCGAGAAGGGCGGCGCCGACGGCGAGCCGCGCAAGGCCAGCTTCTGCTACCCCAACGACCTCGGCTGGAGCCCCGACGGCACGGTCCTCTACGTCAACGACGTCGCAAACCACGAGAGCGAGGGGAGGATCCTCGGCCCGACGCGGATCCGGCGGATCTTCGTGCAGGAGTGAGGGGCGATCCGGCGCGAGATCCTGCCACCCTGGATTGCACTCTTCGATCAGCCGCTCCTTCGAAGCCTCGGCATTCGCTCGATGCTGTTCTCCCGCGCGACGTCTCCCGCGCAATCGCATCCACGATTTCGATCTCGCCAACCCGCTGCCTCGCGATCGCACGCACACCCCTCAGGGTTCGACCGCAGCTGGCCCCCTCACTCGTGGATCATCGAACCCCGAGAGCGCGCGCGACCCGTCCGAGGCCCCGAGCGCCAGCGCCGTGTAGGGGTGCTCGCTGCCGCCCGACAGCTCGCGGCTGAGATCACGGGCTCGCTCGTGGGACGCGACGGCGCTCGACAGCCTTCCAGCCAGCCGCTGGCACTCACCGAGCTGCAGCAGCGCCTGGACGACGAACGCGTGCCCCGCACCATAGATCCGCGCCTGGCCTTCGACCACCCGTGTGAGCAACTCCTCCGCCTCGTCGAGCCGGGGAGCTGGCGCAGGGTGGCGCCGAGCGCTTGACGCGTGATCTGGGAAGCGGCGAACGGTGCGTGGCGCGTCCGGGTGCTTTCGTGCTGTTGGCGCAGCCCGGGCGCTCTCGTGCACCGCCCTCGAGCTCGAGACGCCCCCAGCCGGTCGCCGTCGGCCTGCGGCTCGACGAGTATCGGGTAGTCTCGATCCCGGAGCGAGGCATGCGACATCCGTCCATGATTCGAGTCGAGAGTCTCGGTAGACGATACGGCGACGTGACGGCCCTGGCAGGAGTCACCTTCCAGGTCGATGCCGGCGAGATCGTCGGTGTGCTCGGGCCGAACGGCGCAGGCAAGAGCACCCTCTTCCGGATCCTGTCCACGTGGCTCGCGCCCGACGCCGGGCGCGCCCGAGTCCTGGGGTTCGATACCGTCGACCAGGCTCTCGAGGTCCGCCAGCGGATCGGCTACCTCGTGGAGCACAACGCGCTGTACGAGTCGATGCTGGTCGAGGACTACCTCGAGTTCATCGGCCGGATGCGGGGTCTGCTGGGATCCCGTCTGCGCGACCGCGTCGACCACGTCGCCGGGGTGTGCGCGCTGGAGCCGGTGCTTCGCCGGCGCATCCAGGACTGCTCCAAGGGCAACCGCCAGCGCGTCGGGGTCGCCGCCGCGATCGTCCACGATCCGCCGGTCCTGATCCTCGACGAGCCCACCCACGGTCTCGATCCGATCCAGGTCAAGGCGTTCCTGGACTTCGTCCGCAGCCTGCGCGCGGGCCGTGCGGTGCTATTCAGCAACCATGTCCTCACCGAGCTCTCGGCGATCTCCGATCGGCTCCTCGTGCTGCTGGACGGCCGGTTGGTGGCGGACGAGACTCTGCCCGACCTGCGAGCCCGGGCGGCGTCGGCCGGCGTAGGCCTGAACGACCTGCTGGTCCGGCTCGTGCGCGAAGCGGCCGAGACGCCAGCAACGGGGGGCGCAGCCGGGGCAGAGGTCGCGGAGGCAGCAGTGGCGGCAGCGGCGGAGAAGCCGGCGACCGAACGGGCAGGAGACACCAGGGCGCGGTGAGCACCGTGAGCGATGTTCCGATACCGCCCGAGCCACCGAGCACCGGGCGAGCCGCCGGCATCGTCGTCGCGCGCGAGCTGGCGTCCTACTTCGAGACCCGGATCGCGCCGGTCTACGGCACGGCCTTCATCCTCCTCGCCAATCTGTTGTTCATGAACGAGTTCTTTCTCCTCGGGACAGCTGACATGAGCGGATGGTTCGTGCGTCTGCCGCTCCTGGCGGCGGTGTTTCTGCCGGCGGTGACCATGCGATCATGGGCCGAGGAGCGGCGGCAGCGCACCCTCGAGGTGTTGCTCGCGCTGCCGGTGACGCCGGGGGCGCCCGTAATCGGCAAGTTCGTGGCCAGCCTGGGTCTGTACTGCATCTTCCTGGCCGGGTCGCTCCCGATCGTGGCGATGGTCGCCTGGCTCGGACGGCCCGACTGGGGGCGGATCTGCGCTGCCTACCTCGGCGCCGTGTTGCTGGGCGTCCTGTTCCTGGCCGCCGGGCAGCTCGTGTCCGCTCTGACCGCCGACCAGATCGTGGCGTTCGTGGTCAGCGCCGTCCTGCTCATCTTGCTCGTGGTGCTGGGGGATCCCAGGGTCGCGGCGGTGCTCGACGGCCTGGCACCGGTGTTGGCCGCCGGCACGTTCCTGCGCGACGTGATCTCGCCGATACCGTACTTCGAGACGTTCGCGCAGGGCGTCGTGGCGTTCGCTGGGTTGGTGTACTTCCTGGGGACAGCGGCCGTGCTCCTGGCGTCGACCGCCCTGGTGTTGACCCTCAACCGTCCATGAGAGTCGACACCGTGCGCCTGGCTGCGGCGACTCTCTTCGCCTGCCTGGCCGCGGTGCTCGCCGCCCGGCTCGCCGACCGGGCGCCGGGGGCTCGCTGGGAGGTGGGCCGAGAGCGCGTCGCTCGTCTGGACGATCAGGCCCGCACACGCCTGGCGGGTCTCGAGGACCAGGTGTTCGTCACCTTCTACGCCACGGCGCCGGCCCGGATGCCGACCTCGCTCCGTGGCCTGGAGCGGCGGGTGGTCGATCTGCTCACCGCCATGAAATCGGCGTCGAAGGGTCGGCTCGACTTCGAGGTGGTCGATCCGGATGCCTCGCCGGAGCTCACGGCTTATGCCGCCCGGCGACAGGTCGCCCCGCACCGTGTACGTGACATTCGAGGGGATGCGTGGACCGAGCAGACCGTGTGGTCGACCCTCACCGTGGAGTACGGCGCCCGGGAGCCGATCGCCTTTCGCGGGGTGGACGCCGAGCATTTCCCGTTCCTGCAGTCGGCGCTGCTCGGCGCCCTCGAGCACCTCGAGGCGCCGCGTGCACCGGTCCTCGCGCTGGCCGCGCCTCCGGGGTTCGAGGGGTTGCGCGCAGCGCTGTCGCGCTTCGGCCGGGTGGTCGAGGTCGATCCCGCGGGAGCGGGGCGCTCGGGCTCGAGCGTGTGGCTCCCGGACGAGGCCGACGCACTCTTCTGGATGGAACCGGGAGACCTCGCCGGGGAACGCCTGGTGGAGATCGAGCGGTTCTTGGAGTCGGGTCGCAGCGTGGTCCTGGCGACCTCGCGGCTCGACGGCGTCGTTTCGCGCGAGGGCGGAGCGCCGGGCGTCCGGGTCCACACACGACCCTACGGCGCGTCGTCGCTGTTCGTGGACCTCGGGCTCGAGCCCTCGAGTCGGCTGGTCCTGGACACCCGCGCGATGACGCTGGCCTCCGGCGGCGAAGCGCTTCCGATGCCCGTCCTGGTCCGGGCGACCGCCTACGAGCAGGACTTCCGCGGCCTCTTCGCCCAACCCAACGGCAGCCTGCTGTTCGCATTCCCCACGCCCCTGGTCCCGCAACCGGATCGCCTCGCTCGACGCAGGCTCACCGCCCAGCATCTGGTGACCACCTCCGATGGCACCTGGGTCCGGGACGTGCCCGACCCCGAGACTCTGCTGCACCTGGACGACAGCATCCTGAGCGGCGCCGAGCCTGCTCCCAAGCTGCCTCTGGCAGTCCTGCTCCGGCCCACCTCGCCGGGTCGGGGTCTGCTGGTGGCGCTGGCCGCCTCGACGCCGCTCGCCGACGACGTGATCGACCTCCCCGGGTACGCGCACCATGCCCTGCTGCGGATCCTGCTCGAGACGGTAGCGGGAGACGAGCGCCTGGTGCTGGCGCGGGCAGTGGGCGAGCCTCCGCCCGCAGTGCCAGCCATGAGCTACGGGACACGCCTGGCTCTGAGGCTCGGCGTCGTCCTCCTCGGACCGATCCTCCTCCTCCTCGTGGCATTGCTCCTCGTGGCATGGCGCCGCCCACTCGCCCTCCTGCCGGCGACCCGGCGAGGCATCGACGCGCGCGCGCGGGCCCGGGCGGTGAGCGCCGACTGGGGCGTGAAGGCCCAGAGAGGCGAGGGGCACCGAGTCGCGGAGCAGAGAGTTGGAGTCCAGGGAATCGGAGTCCAGGGAATTGGAGTCCAGAGAGTCTGGACCCTGTCGAAGCCGACCCTCCTCCTGGCAGCTGTGCTCTCGGCGGCCTGGGCTGCGGGTGGCCGGGGCGTGATCGATCTGACCGCTGGAGACCTCAACACTCCCGCTGCGGCAACGGTCGACGCGATGCGCCGCGCAGCCGAGCACGGTCCACTCCGGGCCCACCTCTACTTCAGCGCCAGGGAGCGACTTCCGCCGGAGCTGCGGATGCCGGTCCGCCGTTTGGAGACCACTCTTGCCGCGCTCGGCCGAAGGGGACCGCCGATCGAGGTGAGCCGGACCCAGCCCGAGGACCTCGGTGCAGAAGAGCGGGAGGCGCTCGAGGACGCCGGCATCTCGGCCGCTCGCCTCGCCACCGAGGACGACGGCCGGAGCACCGTCCGCAGTTTCTTCGCCACGCTGGTCCTCTCGGCCGGCGAGCGCCGGGAGGTCCTGCGGTTCGCGGACGGCTCGGCCTTCGCCGACCTGGAGTTCCGCGTGGCGTTCGCCCTCGACCGCCTGGCCACCGGCCGGCGGCCGCACGTGGGGCTCGCCTCCGACGTGCCACGGCTGACCCCTGCCGAAGCGCACGAGAACTATCAGACCAAGGGTCTGGCGGCGCCGTCGGGGAGCGATCCGTACGCCGCGGCGCGGGCGCTGATCGAGGAGCGCGACTTCCGGGTCACGCACATCGATCCTCGGAGCCCGGACCTTCCCGACGACCTCGACCTACTGGTCTGGCTCCAGCCGCGGCGCCCTTCGACGCCGATGCTCTTCGAGGTGGTTGGTGCGTTGCGCCGAGGCGTGCCGATCTTGATCGCTGCGCAGCACTTCAACATGCAGCCCCGCCAGTATCAGGGCCGACAGTTTCGAACCGTGTACTGGCCTCAGCCGCAATGGCCGGAGCTCGAGCGTGACGGCTTCTACCTGCCGGAGCTGGGAGTGGTTCTGGTCCGCGAGGTGCTCTTCGACCGCATGTCGACGCGCATGCGCGCGCCCTCGCAGGTCCATCGGGGGGAGCGCATCGAGTACGAGCTGATGGAGTCTGCGTTGCCGTTCGTCCTGCGCGTCACCGCGCCCGACCACCCCGACCGGCATCCTCTGACTGTCGGAATCGGTGACCAGGTGCTACCTTGGGCCGCCCGCATCGAGCTGGATCGGAAGAGGCTGGCCGCGAACGGCCTGTCCGCCACGGTGTTGTTGACCACCTCCCCGAGGTCCTGGAGCTACCTCTGGGAGGGCGGGTGGGTTCCCGAGGAGCTGCTCGACGGTCCAGGCGTCGGGGACGACGGCGAGCCCGCCTGGCTGGGCAGTCAGCCGCTCGCGGTCCTGCTGGAGGGCGCCTTCCCGCCGTGGACTCCGCCGGAGGAAGAAGCTCATCGGCTCCGCGATCGAGCGGACCTGCCACGACCGCCAGAGTCTCCACCGCGCCCCTCCAAGCTCGTTCTGCTCGGTTCGTCCGAGGTCTTCAAGGACCACCGGCTCGCTGGCGCCGGGGATCGAGAAGAGCTTCGCGGCGACCATCTGCTGCTCAACGCCGTGGCCTGGCTGGCGCTGGGAGACGAGCTGGGCGGCGTCATCTCCCGGCGTGCGGCGAGCCGCGGCATCGGTCTGGTCGCGCCGGCCGAACGCGTGTTCTGGCGGGTCTTCGCGCCGGCGGCGGCGCCGGTCCTGCTGGTTGCGTTCTCGGTCTTCCTGGCACGGCGCCGGCGCCCGCAGGCGGCGAGCGGACGGGAGCCCGCGATGCCCGCTGCTCGATCGGGTCGCGGAGCGCTGGCGGCGCGGCGGTGGCTGCGATGGGCCACCGGCGCGGCCGTCTGTCTCGCGACCGCGCACGTGGCGGTGCTGCGAGCAGACCGGGGCGCCGGCGATCTCACCGACCGCCTCGGCTCCCTGCTGCCCGCGAGCGAACGGGAGGGCTTGACCGTGGCGGTGATCCGCGTCGATGACGGAGCGTTGGGCCAGCAGCTCTACGCCCGGGATCGCGGCCTCTGGCGCTGTCCAACGTGGCGCAATGCGCTGGCGCGCCCCATCGCTCTCGAAGGCCTGGTGCGCGCCGTGTTCGAGGCGCAGGGGCGCGTCGACGCCAGCGGAGGTCCGAGCTCGCAGGAGCTCACGCGGCTGAGCCTGCACGGTCCGGACTTCGTCCAGGACACGGCCGGACGCGACGAGCTCTTCGCCGCGGAGATCGGCGGCTTCGCTCCCGGCGGCCGCAGCTACGTCCGGCGCGACGACGGCCGGGTCTGGTTGGTCGATCGCGATCTGCGAGCGGCGCTGGGCTCGCCGCCGGCGCCTGGTGTACCGTCACTGGTCGACCCGGCGGTGGTGCCGGAGGCGTGGTGGACGACCTGGGGCCCGAGGCTCGAACGGGTGGAGGTCGAGAGGGATGGTGCGAGCTGGTCGATGGTCCGGCGCCCCCGGTCGCTGACCCGGGACGAGCTCGCCGCAGGAGCGCTGCCGTTCGCCTGGTACTCGGTGGCGGAAGACCCGGCGGGAGCCGGCGAGGAGCGCGCGCTCGCGCCGGAGGCGGTCGAAGAATGGCTCGAGCTCTCGAGAATCGCACCTTGGGAGGACGTGGTTCACCCGCAACAGATCCAAGCGCTCGTCGCGCTTCCGGAGACCGCGCGTCTGACCCTCGTCCCGTCGGAAGGGGAGCCGGCGGTGTGGGTGCTCGCTTCGCCCCCGGGACCCGCTCCCCCGATCGTGGTCGATCTGGCGCACGATGCAGCCTACGTGGTCTCGCCGCAGGTCGCCGGTCGCCTCTTCCCACGAGCAGGCGACCTGTGAAGGGGCTTCGCCGGCACGGCGACGTCGGCTCCTGCGCGGCGACGTGAGCTGGACCCACGCGCTCTTGGGCCTGCTCGCCTCCGCGCTGATCTTCGTCATCGGCCTGGTCGGCGCTGGAATCTTCGTGGTTCGGCTGCCGGCGAGGTATTTCGTCGAGGAGGCTCCACAGCGACAGTGGTGGCACCGGCAGCGCCCAATCGTCCGCTGGACATTGCGAATCCTCAAGAACCTCCTCGGCTTGGTCACCATCGTCGTCGGCATCGTGCTGGCGGCGCCGGGAGTCCCGGGCCCTGGGCTGTTGGTCGCAGTGATCGGGTTGACTCTGCTCGATCTCCCCGGGAAGCGGCGGCTCGAGCGCCGGCTGATCGAGCTCCCGGCGGTCCGCGGCGCAGTCGACCGCATCCGCCAGCGGTACGGCAAGCCGCGCCTGGTGCTGGACGCGCAGGAGCCGAGGCAGGGCGGCGAAGCGGACGGAGACGCAGGGACTGGGTCGATCCGGCCAGATTGACGGCGGCTCCATGCGGCCGAGGCGCCCCCTCGAGGTGCTGGCCGTCCGAGAGAATCGTCTTTGCCCCCGGGGACCCGTGGCGCCGCGATCAGAGAGGTCCTTTTGCTCGAGGGAGGGATCGCCCTCAGGGCGCAGGCGGTTCGATCGGCGAGGTGAGGTCGAACTCGACCTGGAAGAGGCGCCCTCCGGGACGAGCCAGCTCGTAGAGGAAGCGCGCTCCGGGCTCGATCTCCATCGCCCAGACGTTGGTCGTCGACGCCGCGAGGCCTTCGCGCTCGAACATCGCAATCGAGAAAGCGTCGACCGGGAACTCCTGGCGTCGGCTGGTGCCCGGCGTGTTGGTCACGCCGCCGTACATGGTCACCGCCTCCGGCGAGCCGTCCTCGTGGCGATGGTCGTGAGCGAGGTGGAGACCCTCGGCCGTGGGAGTCAAGATCCAGGTGCGGCTGCGATCGTCGCCGACGTGAAACGGGATCGGCAACGCCTCTTCGCCGCACTCCCGCACGTGCATGACCAGGGTCTCGTCGACGAAGGGATCGTCGACGCCCTCCTGGACCGGCTGGTTGGCCACGATGCGACCGGCGAAGGCCTCGCCGCAGTGCTGGGCGACGTTGGCGAGGAAGGCTTCGGCCGGCGAGCCCGTGACGGCCGGCGCGGGATCGGGCTCGGGCTCCGGCTCTGCAGAGCGCTCCTGTGCGCAGCCCGCCAGCAGCACGAGGGTGACGATCGACGCGGAACCGGATCGGAGCGCTGTCATCAGAGACAAGCATATCGCGGGAGAGAGCTCGAAGAGCGGGTGCACTCGACATCGTCGAGATACGGATCAGGCCGTGCGGGCGGCGAGGCGAGAAGGGGGGTCTCTGCGCTTCACTCGGAGTTCAGCAGCCTGGCGGGATCGAACCGGGTCGCGCGCCGGGCGGGCAGCCAGGTGGCGAGCAACGCCGCTCCGGTGAGCAGGGCGGCGACCGTCAGCCAGGTGGGGAGGTGCGCGGCGCCGATGCCGTGCATGCGGTGGGCGAGCGCCCGCACCAGGAGAGCACCGACCGCCACCCCCGCCGCCAGTCCCCAAGCGACGAGCCGCGGCCCTCGCCGAGGAACATGCGCAGGATGCGGGCTCGGTCGGCGCCCAGCGAGGCCCGGATCGCACCTCGTGCAGGCGCTGGGTCACCCCGTGGGTGATCACCGGGTAGACGCCCACGTACCCAGCGCCAGTGCGAGCAGCGAAAAGTCGCCGAGCAGCGCTGCGAGGAAGCGGCTGGGCGCCCGCTCGTCGGCGAGCGGCCTCGCGACCGAGCTCGGGCGGTCGAGCGGGACGTCGGCGTCGAGGCTCGTGGAGCGCGCTGGCGACGGCGCCGGTGAGGCTCTCGGGCTCGAGACGGGAGACGGCTTCGACGGCGACCGCGATCCAGCGGGCGGGACTCTGGGCGAACGGCACGTAGAGCTCGGGCGCGCTCGTCGCCGATCAGCGTTTCGCGCACCGCCGCGGCGACGCCCACCACCGTCCGCCAGGTTCGGGGCGATGTCTTCCCGTCGCCGATGCGCCTTGCGGCACCCTGTGTCGGTCGACGAGTTCTCGTTTGTCACCCTCGGCTCCGGATTACGCATATACATGAAGGGGGCGACGCGCCCTCAAACAGCGAAGGAGAGATCTGGTGGACACGAAGTCGCGGAACCGCATCCTTTTCGCCGGCCTGGGATTGGCGTGCGCCCTCGTCGGGGCCGCCGCGGCCCAGGCCGGTTCGACGATGGAGGCGCCCAACCTGGTGCCCAACCCCACCTTCGTTGGCGACATCGGGCAAGCCCTGGGCGAGGTCACCGGAGCGGTTCCGGCTCTCTGGCGCGCGTTCGGCGTCGGCGGCGGCGCGGTGCAGGTCCAGGTGCAGCAGGTCGCTGCGGGCGCGCTGTTCGCGGGCAGCCCGGCGACCGGCTCGGTTCGGTTGACCGCCACCGGTGCCGGCGGGGACGCCGGGTTCGACCACGAGGCACACCGGTTCTCGTTGGTCGCGGGGCAGACCTACCAGGCCCAGGTCTACCTCCGGTCCGGCAACGCCGGGGGCGCCAGCCAGACCGTCTCGATCTCCTTCCCGGTATTCGAGAACGGGGTGTTCTCGGGTCGCCAGCCGGGATCGTTCACGGCCGAGGTCGACGGCGCGTGGCGCCTCTACACCGGGCCCGCGTTCACCGAGGCGGCGGGCGCCACTGGCGATCTGGCGTTCCGGGTGGTGGACGACGGCGGCTCGAACGCGATCCAGATCGCCCTCCCCACCGTTCTCGGGCCGCTCCCGCCCTACCCGCAGATCACCCGCGAGGGTCGCGCGTTCTCGTTGACCGATCGCTACGTCGCTGCGACCTTCTTCCACTGGTACGTGTCCAACGGCGGCCAGCTCCAGGGCGCCTGGCCGCCGCTCGAGGGCCGCGCTGGGTGGACCGGAGACGTGCCGTTCTGGAGACGGCAGATCAAGGACGTGATGGACGCGGGGATCGACGTGCTCTACGTCCACCTCTTCCCGGAGCAGTTCGAGACCACCAGGATCGACATCTTCCGCGCCCTCAGCGAGCTCCGAAGCGAGGGCTACGACACGCCCAAGGTCGCCCCGTTCCTCGACCCGGTGATCACCTGGGGTCCGGAGTTCTCGCCCGAGGGTGGCCTCGACCTCGCGACGAGCTCGGGCAAGGACGAGTTCGTCGACCAGTACGTGCGTTGGTACGAGCAGTACTTCGCGGCAAGCAGAGATCCCGCCGCCGAGAGCTTCGTGCTCCGCATCGACTCGCGCGCCGGCCTCGATGTGTGGGCGATGGATACGCCCTGGAACCTCAACGTCGCCGCGCTCTCGCGCGCCGACGTCGAGAATCGCCTGCGCGCCGCCTTCGCCGGCCGCACCGACTTGTTCGACGACGGCGTGTACCTGATCGCTACCGAGAACCGCGCGCCGGCATGGGCCGACGAGCAGATGTACCAGTTCTCCAACACCGAGTACTTCTCTGCGTTCCAGGTCAGTGGGGTGCGCACGGCGACGCTCAAGCCCGGCTACTGGGACCAGAACATCCGCGACCCCGGCATCTTCCTGGCGCGCGACGGCGGTGTGCCGTACCGCAACGCATGGGATGACCTGCTCGCCACCGCGCAGGGCGGCGGCGCCGCCGCTCCGATCTACCACGCCTACATCGAGAGCTGGAACGAGTACGACGAGAGCACCGGGATCTACGCCGCAGACCCCGGTCCCCCCGTCATCGGTCCAGGCAACGACGGCGGCAACGACGACACCTGGTCCAGCTCCGACAACCCGCGTGAGTACATCGAGACCACGGCGGCGGGCGCCGCCGACTTCCGTGGCGATCCCGCGCGCGACGCTGTCTTCCTCTGGCACGATGTGCCGACCGAGGTCGACCCCGGCGCGCCGATCCAGCTCAGGTTCCTGGTGCGCAACACCGGCAGCGCCGAGTGGTCGGGTGCGGGAGGGTACGCACTGGTGCAACGCGCGACCGACCCGGTCATCCTCGGGGGTGGTCGCATCCCGGTCGATGACGTCGCGGTCGAGACCGCGATCTACGGCGGGGCGTTCCGTGGCCGGCCGGTGCTCTTCGAGCTCCAGGCGCAGGCGCCCGCGGCCGACGGGATCTATCAGCTCAACTGGCAGATGACGGGCAACGGAGGCGGCCAGGAGCTGTTCGGCGAGGTGCTGGGCGTCACCCTCGTGGTCGGCGACCCGCCGATCGTCGGACCCTGCGTCGGCAGCCCCACCGCGGTCTGCCTGGCGGACGACCAGTTCGAGGTGACCGGCACGATCGTCGCGAACGGCGCGGGGGGACCCGAGGAGCGCCCGCTGCAGCTCGTCGAGCTCACCGCAGACACCGGGTATGGGTGGTTCCTGAACGACCAGAACCTGGAGGTCTTCGTCAAGGTTCTCGATGCCTGCGGCGTCAACGGCAGGTACTGGGTGTTCTTCGGCGGGCTGACCGATCTCGAGGTCGACCTGCGGGTACGCAGCGCGATCAACGGTCAGGTGCTGACCAAGTCCAACCCACCGGGGACCGGCTTTCAGACCGAGGCGAACACGGGGTTCTTCACCTGTGGCGGGGGCGCTGCGTCGCGGCCGCCGGCCAGGCCCCCCAGCGACCGCGAGATCGCGGCGCTGACCGTCGAGCACCTCGCCCAGTCGGCGCGTGACCTGGCCACACGCGGGATCTCGAGGCCGATCGACGCCGCCCGGGCCCACTCGGCTGGGATCGCGCCCTGCGTTGCCGGCGCCACCACGCTCTGCCTCACCGACGACCGGTTCGAGGTGACCGGGACGATCGTCGCGAACGTCGGGGCGGGAGCCGAGGAGAGAGCGCTGCAGCTGGTCGCGGTGACCGGAGACACTGGGTACGGGTGGTTCTTGAACGACGAGAATCTGGAGGTGTTCGTCAAGGTGCTCGATGCTTGCGGAGTCAACGGCAAGTACTGGGTGTTCTTCGGCGGGCTCACCGATCTCGAAGTCGACCTCGAGGTCCGCAGCACGCTCACCGGTCAGATGCTGAGGAAGACCAATCCGCCGGGAACCGCCTTCCAGACCGAGGCCAACACGGGGTTCTTCGACTGCCAGTGAAGACCGGGCGCGGCTTCACGGTCCAGCCGGAGGGTTGGACACTGGCCACCATCGGCGTTGGGCCGTGAGCCGTGCGCACGCATCGCTCGCGCCGCGAAGACCGACGACCCGTCGGCGCGCCACACCGGCAGGGTGCCGGTGATCGCGATCGACTCCAGGTTGCCGAGCGCGACGCCCGCGAACGCTGCGCGCAGCGGCCAGTTCGACCAGCCGCCGAGGAGGAGCGCGCCCACGGTGATCAGGGACCAAGTGGTTTTCGTGATCCGGGTTTGGTGGGCCGGCCAGCGGCCCGGCCGCTACGACCACCACGAGCTGGCGGCCGGGACCGGACCGTGCGCCACCACCCCGGCCGCGCTCTCCATCACATGGACCGGGGCTTGTGCTTGCGCGCCGCCTTGTGGATCGTGCGCCACTTGCGCTTCTCCTCGAGCTTGGCGGCAGTCTCCTGGCGGCGCTCCAGCGCCTCGAGCTCGGCGACCATCTTGTGGTAGCTGCTGAGCCGCTTCGTAGGCAGCGCCCCGCTCTCGACCGCCGCCACCACCGCGCACCCCGGCTCGTCCACGTGGCGGCAGTCGCGGAATCGACAGGCACCCGCCAGCTCCGAGATGTCCTCGAAGGTAGCATCGAGACCGCCGTCGGCATCCCAGAGCTGGAGCTCGCGGATGCCCGGGTTGTCGATCAGGAGCGCGCCGTTGGGCAGGCGGATCAGCTCGCGATGCGTGGTGGTGTGGCGACCCCGGTCGTCGCCTTCGCGCACCTCGGCGGTCTCCATCACCCTCTTGCCGAAGAGCGTGTTGACCAGCGTCGACTTGCCGGCGCCCGAGGATCCGACCAGCGCCACCGTGTTCCCGGGATCGAGGTACTGCCAGAGCGACTCGAGGCCTTCGCCCCGCTTGGCGGCGGTGACGTGGATCGGGGTGTCGCCGGCGATCGCCCCGGTCTCGGCGACCTGCGCCTCGAGGTCCGACGCCAGGTCGGACTTGTTGAGGACGATCACCGGATCCGCGCCGCTCTCGCGCGCGGTGACCAGGAAGCGCTCGAGCCGGCGTGGGTTGTAGTCGCCGTCGAGCCCCATGACGACGAACACGTGGTCGAGGTTGGCGGCCACCACCTGGGCCTCGGTGCGGCTCCCCGCAACCTTGCGCAGGAACCGGGAGGTGCGGTCGAAGACCGCGACGATGTGGGCCAGCTCCCCTTCGCGCAGAGTCCGCGTCGCGAGCACCCAGTCGCCGATCGCTGGCAGCTCGTGGGTTGCCTCGGTGCGGTAGCGCAGCCCTCCCTTGGTCCGCGCCTCGACCTCTCCGTGCGGCGTGATCAGTAGCCGCACTCCGCGGTGCTCGCGCACGATCCGGCCCGGGATCAGCTCGTCGGGGTTCCCTCCGCCGTCGAGTAGCTCGTCGAGCTGCTGCGCGAAGAACGACGTGAACCCCCACGGGCGCAGCGTTCTCTGCCAGGCGGCGATGAGCTCGAGCTGGTCGTCGATCGTCACGAAGGCACCCTGACACAGCGCTCGCTCTCCCGACAAGCGAGCGGACCCCCGGGAGACCTCGGCGCGATGAAGCACATCGTCGGCCGCCGCCGCCCGCCGCCCGCCGCCGCCGCCCACGCCGAGGCGCGGCGACGAGGGCGGTGTAGCATGAAGAGGAGATGCATTCGCGGGGCGCTGTACGCAGGGTGACGTTCGATCCCACGACGGGCACGCTCCTCGGCGAGCCGGGATTGCGCCGGCTGACCCCGAGAGCAGCCGCGGTGCTGCAGCGCCTGATCGAGTCGCCTGGAAGCGTGGTGTCGAAGACCGCCCTGCTGGACGACGTCTGGGACGGCGTCGCGGTGAGCGACGAGGCGCTGACCACCGTCGTCTACGAGCTGCGGCAGGCGCTCGGTGACTCGGCGCGCGATCAGCGCTACGTCGAGACCCTGCGCCGCCGCGGCTATCGGTGGGTGGCGCCGCCGCCGATCGTGAGCGACGCTCCGCCTGTCGCCCCGGTACCCGTGGAGGGGCGGGCCGTTCATCGACGGCTGGTCGCCGCCGGCGGCTGGCTCGCGGTGCTGGCGCTGGCGATCACCGGCGGCACCCTGCCCCCGCCGAACGCCGCGCCGGCGACATCCGCGTCGGCGGCTCCTTCACCGGCCGCCTGCGCCGCCTACTATCGCGGCATCGGAGCCGCGGCGCGTGGAACGGCCGAGGCGACGCAGCGTGCGGCCGAACACCTCGAGCGCGCTCTCAGGCTCTCCCCGTCGTGGGCGTCGGGACACCTCGCGGTGGCGGAGGCCTACCTCGAGCTCGCACGTAGCACCGGTGCCGAGGCGCTCGAGCGCTCGCGCGCGGCGGTGAGCGCGGCCGAGCGGCTCGGCGCCCCGCCCGGCGAGCTCCACCTCGCCCGGGCCTCGCTTCTGCTCGACGCCGAGGGTGACGTCGCCGGGGCGCGTGCCGAGCTCGAGCGCGCGCGCCGCTCCGCGACCTGCGGCACCGACCAGATCGACCTGCGGGCCGCCGAGATCCTCTCCGCCGCCGGCCACCACCACGAGGCCGTGCGGAGGCTGGTCGGCCTGGCCGAGGAGAGCCCGGGCGTGTCGAAGCTGCACCGGGCGCTCGGCCGTGCCCACCACCTGGGCGGCGCGCTCGCAGCCGCCGAGGCGAGCCTGGAGCGAGCGCTCGAGCTGGCGCCCGCCCACGTTCCCACTCTGCGACGGCTGGCGATCGTGCGCGAGCGCCGCGGCGACGCGGGCGGGAGCTGGCAGGCGCTGCGCGACGAGGCCTATGCGCTCGCCCTGGCGCCGGAGCGCCTGATCGAGCTCGAGGAGGCCTGGCACACGGGCGGACTGCCGGCGGTGCGCCGCTGGCGCCTGGGGCACGCCGCGATCCTCGGCCTCTCGCCGGTGGAGCGGGCGGCCCAGTGGGCGCTCGCGGGCGAGCTGGCGGCCGCCGCGCGCGAGCTCGACCGCGCGCACCGGGAAGGCTACGCCGGGCTCGCCTGGGTCGGGGTCGAGCCGGCGTTCGAGGCGTTGCGCGAAGACGACCGCTTCCGCACGCTGGTCGACTCGCTGGCGCCAGCGGGGCCGCTCACCCAGATCTGAGGCTCTTCTCAGAAAGATCTCAGGTCCGGCGGAGCCGGCCGCCGTACCCTCCAGGACGCCCTCGCGACGAACGCGAGGTCTCCCCAGGAGGTTCCTCATGCTCCGAGCTCGACCGAACTCGACCCGCACACTCACATCTGTCCTCGGCGGCTCGATCGTCGCCCTCTTGGCGGCGGCGGCCGCCGCCACCGGCCAAGTGGATTGGGACATCGACACCCACGGCTGAGTGTTCACGACTCCCACGGTCGTGGGAGACGTGGTGTTCCAGGCCTCTTGCTCGGGCGTGATCTACGGGATCGAGGACGGGAGCGGCGACGTCCGCTGGACCTACGACACCCGCCAGGACGCCGGCCCGGCGCAGTTCCACGGCGACCCCGCAGTCGTCGGCGACCTCGTTCTCACCGGCAGCGACACCGCAGAGCCTTCTTTCTTCTATGCGCTGCGCGCCGCGACCGGCGAGCTGGTCTGGAAGACGAACGTCGACGTGATCGAGAGCGACGTCGCGATCGCCGATGGGCTGGCGATCGGCCAGACCTTTTACGGAGACTTCGTCGCCCTCGATGTCGAGACTGGCGAGCGGCGCTGGCGGATCGCCGCCGACGAGCGCCGGTGCGGCCGTCGCCCCCAGGCGCCGGCGGTGTCCGCCGGCACGGTGTTCCTCGGTGCACCCGACGGCACCGTCAAGGCGGTCCGGGCGCGTGATGGAGAGGTGCTGTGGAGCCGCGAGCGGGGTTGCCTGTCGACCCCGCTGCTGCACTGGCGTGGAGCCGTCTGGGGCGGCTCGCCGGACGGTAACGTCTGGGCGCTCGACCCCGAGACCGGTGAGCTTCGCGGCCAGCTCGACGTCGGCGGACGCCCCCACGGCCGGCCGGTGCCGGTGGGCGAGAGCACGCTGGTCGTGCAGGTGGGTCAGGCGGAGGCCGTGGGCATCGACGCGCAGAGCCTCGAGCCGCGCTGGCGCTACCGCGCCGAGAACGAGCTGAGCTCCCCGCGGCCCCACGATCTCGCCGGCCTCGCGGTGGTCGGCGACTCCGAGGGGAACGTCTTCGCCCTCGATCCACGCGACGGCTCCGAAGCATGGTCGGTTCGCGTGGAGGGGACCGTGCGCGGCATCGGGTCGGCGAAGGGGAAGCTCTACGTCGGCACGCTCGGGGGGAGAATCTACAAGGTCACGCCCCCGGCGCAGCGGAAGACGTCGGACGGCTAGGTCGACTAGGCCAGCGGGAAGTTCACAAAACGGTCAAAGTTCGATCAAGCCGCTGCGCTCGCCCAGAGAAACGGCTATGGCCTGGTCGACCCAGCCGCGCCCGCTTGCGGGCTTGCGGCGCACGAGTGATCGGCTAG
>DATKBT010000078.1:0-5412 GCA_035546295.1 Thermoanaerobaculia bacterium
TCACCGCCTACAACGCCTCTCGCCTGCGCGAGGGCTGTCAGCTCCTCGCGCGCAAGGTGATGCGCCCCGAGGTCACCGTCGGGCTCACGCTCACGGGCGCCCTGACGCCGGGGGGGTTCGGCAAGAGCTGTCTGGTGCCCCTGATCGAGCGGGGTCTGGTCGACTGGATCGTCTCCACCGGCGCCAACCTCTACCACGACACCCACTATGCGCTCGCCCTCGAGATGCACTCGAGCTCCCCGTTCGCCGACGACGTCGAGCTGCAGAAGCAGGGCGTGGTGCGCATCTACGACATCGTCTTCGACTTCGACGTGCTGCTGCAGACCGACCTGCTCTACCGCAAGCTCCTCCGCCTGCCGGAGTTCCACACCAGGATGTCGACGCCGGAGCTCCATCATCGGCTCGGGCGCTACATCGCGGCGATCGAGGACAAGCTGGGGCTCACCGGAACCTCGCTGATGGCGGCCGCCTACCGGCACGCGGTTCCGATCTTCACCTCCTCGCCCGGCGACAGCTCGATCGGGCTCAACGTCGCCGAGATCAGTCTCGAGGGGCCTTCGACGAGCTTCGACGTCAACTACGACGTCAACTACTCGGCCGCCATCGTCTGGGACGCCAAGTCCTCCGGCGGGCGCAGCGCGGTCTGGATGCTCGGCGGCGGCAGCCCGAAGAACTTCGCGCTGCAGACCGAGCCGCAGATCCAGGAGGTGCTCGGCATCGAGGAGGCGGGGCACGACTACTTCTTCCAGATCACGGACGCCCGCCCGGACACCGGAGGCCTGTCCGGGGCAACGCCTGGCGAGGCGGTGTCCTGGGGGAAGGTCGATCCCGATCGGCTTCCCGATGCTGTGGTCCTCTACTGTGACACCACCATCGCCCTGCCGTTGATCACCCACTACCTGCTATCGGCCGGGGTCGAGCGCGAGCACAAGCGGCTCTACGATCGACGCGAGGACCTGGTCGCCCGCCTCGAGGCGGCGTTCGCCCAGAACCTGGAGGATCGCCGGGGGGAAGGTCGTTTCGATCTCGACCGGTTCTAGCCAAAGGAATGGCCGCCGAGCTCGGTCGCACTTGCTCGGCCGGCTTCGTTACTGGAGAGCCTCGATCCTCTCCCGGACGTCGCGGAAGGAGCTGTCGACTCCTCTCAGCTCCAGGTACGTGTAGTAGGCCGACTCCCGATCGTCCATCGCCTCGAAGGTCTGTCCGAGCTCGTAGAGCACGCCCGCCCGCTGCGCGTTCTCGAGGTTGCTGATCTCGAGCGCGCGCTGGTACCACTTGACGGCGAGATCCGACATCCCCTTCTCGCGGTAGCACTGGCCGAGCATCGCGCAGGCATCGGCGCGATGGTCGGGGCTCTTCGCCGCGATCTGGAACTCGCCGATCGCCTCGTCGATCAACATCATCTCGAGGTAGGCGATGCCCAGGTTGTAGTGGGTGTCGGAGTCCTCCTCCGCGATGTTCTCGGCGACGCCGCGCTTGAAGCCCTCGACGATCTCGTCGATCGACTGCTCGTCGGCGCGCTCGACCGCATCGCCGACTTCCTTCTCGAGCTCCGGCCTCAGCTCGTTGGCGAGGTCGAAGAACTGCCGCTCCTCCTCGAAGATCCGTCCGCCGCCGTTCTCGTCGGAGGCTGGATCTTCCTCCAGCCAGCTCGACGCGACCAGCTCGCCGGGCCGAGAATCGAGCAGATCGGAGTCCGCCAGCCTCTCGCTGCCGTCGCTGCCGAACTCCCGGGCCGCCGGCGCCACGAGATCTGCCTCGCTGGGCGCCGCAGGATCGGACGATCCGGCCTCGGCCGCCGCGACCGGCTCCGAGTCTTCATCCTCGGCCCATTCGACGAAGTTGGGCTCGGCGGCGACCTGTTCGCTGGCCCCCGAGGGGCGAGCACCGGTATCGATCGCCAGCAGCCGATCTCCCTCGATTCGGTAGCCGGCCTCCGCCAGCTGCCCCTCGAAACGGCGCCAGCTCCCGCCGCTGCCGAGCTCTCCGCTGCTCACCCGGCGTGCCAGGTCGATGACGGCCTGCTCCTCGGCGCGCTCGATCCTCGCCGCCAGCAGTCTGTCGATCCCGCCCATGTTCTCCGGGTTGAGGGCCAGCAGCTCGTCCAGTCGCTCGACCGCCTTCTGGGAGAGGCCGTACTTGATGAAGACGTCGGCCTCTGCGATCAGGTCGTTCTCGCGATCCAGGCGTCGGCGGTCACCGGTGTCGGCGGCTGCGGCTGCGGCTGCGGGCGCCGCCGGCTCCGCCGCGGCAGGATCCGGGACTCTCGGCGGCTCCGCGCTGGCGGCGGGCGGCGCCGAGGTCGACAGTCCCTCGAGCGGATCGAGCTCGATCTCGACCTCCTCGGAAGACGCGTCGGCGAACGACCAGGAGCCCGAGATCTCCCAGAGCCCGTCCTCGGGAACGTCGTCCACGCTTTCGATCCGGTGCGCCGTCGAGCCGACGCCGGCGCTCGACGCGGACTCGTCGTGCTCCAGATCGTCGGTATCGCCGAAGGGGGCTCGGGTCTCGCCCGCGTCGCGTCCGATTCCGACCATCGCATCGGGCACCGCCTGCCAACCCTCGAGCCCCTCCTCTTCGGCCTCGAGCTCGACCTCGACGACCTCCTCTTCGGCTTCAGGCTCCGGCGCCGTCTCGGGCTCGGCCTCGGTCTCCAGCAGGGCGCGAAGATGCGAGGCCTCCTCGGGATGGACGACCTCCGCGGTCGCGATCAGCGCGTTCGCGGCGTCGAGCTCACCCGCCTGCTTGAGAACCGACACCGCCTCGCGCACGAACCCGACGTCCTCGGGCACCAGCTCGATCGCCCGCTCGTAGACCTGGACCGCGTGATCCGCGCGTCCGTGCTTGACCATCAGGCGCCCGAGGTCGAGGTACACTCGCAGGGTCTCGTCGAGCCTGCCGAGCTGTCGGTACGCGTCCGCGAGCTTGAGCCGGTGACCGGGGTTCTCGGGCTCGAGCTCGACGATCCGCTGATAGGTCTCGACCGCGCTGCGGTGATCCTCCTGGCGGGTGTAGTACTCGGCCAGCTGGGTGTAGTGGGCGCGGGCGTCGTTGATCAGCCCCTGGCGCTCGTAGAGCTCGGCGAGTCGGAGCAGCACCTCGTGCCGACTCGGCTCGATCCGATGGATCTTCTTGTAGACCGCGATGGCCTTGACGTAAAAGCCGTCGGTCGCGTACTGCTGTGCCGTCTGCTGGTAGTAGTCGGCGGCCTCGGAGCTCTTGCGCAGCCGGACGTAGAGGTCCCCGATCCGATTCAGGATGGTCGGATCCTCGGGGTCCTTGTCCAGGACCTTCTTGTACTCCTTGATCGCGGCCTCGATGCGACCCTTCGCTACGAGCTTCTCCGCGACCTGCTGCGGATCCTTCCGGAAGAATGCCACTACGCCCCCGAGCACCTGCCCGCCGCTTGCTCGCGACGCGGCACGACCGAACGAAAGGTTAGCCGATGGATGGGCGAGGGTCCCAGCTCCGCGAGAGCACGCCGATGCTCGAGCGCGGCGTAGCCCTTGTGCTGAGCGAACCCGTACCCGGGATACTGCTCATCGTACCGCTCCATCAGCCGGTCCCGCTCGCATTTGGCCACGATCGAGGCGCACGCGATCGCATAGCTCCAGGCGTCCCCACGGACCAGCGGCAGGCAGGGGCGGCGCCAGCTCAGCGGGACGGCGTCGACGAGGGCCACCTCGGCCCCCGGGTCGAGCCGGTCGAGCGCTTCGACCATCGCCAACCGCGTCGCCTCGAGGACGTTGACGCGGTCGATCGTCTCGGCCGACACCGCGGCCCAGCCGACCGCGACCGAAGAGCGGCGAATCGCCCGTTCGAGGGCTTCACGGTCGTCGCGGACCAGCCGCTTGCTGTCGTCGACGCCGGGCACGAGGCGCCCGGGATCCACGATCACGGCGGCCGCGACCACCGGACCGGCGAGGCAGCCTCTGCCGGCCTCGTCGACCCCGGCGACGAGACGGAATCCGTCGCCGGCGAGCATTCCCTCCAGGCCACGCAGCAGCCGCAGCCGGAAGACCTCGGCCATCAGCGCCACGCCGGCGTCGTGGACCGCAGCCCGGGCCCGCCGAGCCGCACGCGCAGCCCGAGCCGGCTTGCGGCCCGGCGACTTGCTGTCCCGTCCCCGGCCGTCGGCGGCGACTGTCCTGGACACGGCCTCAGTCTAGCGCGCCGGCAATCGCCGTGGAGCCCCGACAGGCGCTCACAGCCACACACCGGCGACCATCGAACGGCGGGACCCCTACCAGGTCGACTCGGTCAAAGTTCGATCAAGCCGCTGCGATCGCCCAGAGAAACGGCAGTGGCCTGGTCGACCCAGCCGCGCCCGCTTGCGGGCTTGCGGCGCATGAGTGATCGGCTAGCCCTCGACGCGGCGCTCCTCGATCCGGGCCGCCTTGCCACGCAGCTCTCGCAAGTAGTACAGCTTCGCCCGGCGCACCTTGCCGTGACGCACGACCTCGATGCGATCGATGATCGGCGTGTGGAGCGGGAAGATGCGCTCGACGCCGACGCCTCCCGAGATCTTGCGCACCGTGAACGTCTCCCGGGTGCCGCCCCCGCGACGGCCGATGACGACGCCCTGGAAGACCTGGATCCGCTCCTTGTCGCCCTCGCGGACCTTCACGTGGACCTTGACGGTGTCACCCGCCCGGAACTCGGGGATGTCGTCCTTGAGGTAGTCGGCTTCGAGGCTGCGCACGATCTCCGATTGATTTCCGTCCATGACCTTCTTCTCGCTTGTACGCCCCGCGGAGGGACGGTTGATCTCTCTGGTCTCCGGTCCCACGACGGACACCGGGCCGGCGACGATGGTCCAGCCGGCATCGGCTCCGCTGCACGGTCGCGCTGGTATGGACGATCCCCCACCTCCGGCTCCACCTCGGGCTCGAGTCGGGACCGCCCCGCCCGCTCCTGGAGCCGGGCTGCTGAACAGATGATTATCGGCCGCGCCGCCTTCCGAATGCAAGGGGAGCCGCTGCGCGCGGGTCCGTTCGGGCGCCGCCAGCCGAGCCGCGGCCCTTCACCTCCCCCATCGATCCTGGGAGCCGCTCGTCCCGGCGATGAGCCCCTCCGAGCGACCGAGATCCCTTCTTCACGGCGGTTCCCCGGCGACGCGGCGAGGGGCTAGGCTCGGTTCGCCTTGCAGGCTCGGCGCGCCTCCACCGTCGCGGCTTCGGCGACGCCTCAGCTCGGGAGGGGTGCCGGGAAGACAGCAGCTCCCAGTCGATGTGCTCGTGCGAGCCGCAAGCTCGCCCGGCACATCGGCGGCTAGGTCGACTAGGCCAGCGGGAAGTTCACAAAACGGTCAAAGTTCGATCAAGCCGCTGCGCTCGCCCAGAGAAACGGCTGTGGCCTGGTCGACCCAGCCGCGCCCGCTTGCGGGCTTGCGGCGCACGAGTGATCGGCTAG
>DATKBT010000079.1:0-16496 GCA_035546295.1 Thermoanaerobaculia bacterium
CGCTCGGTTCTACGGCTGTCCGCGGCGACGCGCCGGAGGCGGCTTGGAGCCGCGAGAAATCGCTAGCCGGAGATCTGCTATAGCGCGCGCAGCGCGCCCAGCAGATCGGAGGCTAGCGCGCGCAGCGCCCAGCAAATCGGAGGCTAGAGGAAGCCGGTTCGAGTCACCCGCAGCGTGCGCAGCACCCGTCGCTCGGTTCTACGGCTGTCCGCGGCGACGCGCCGTAGGCGCTTGGAGCCGCGAGAAATCGCTAGCCGGAGATCTGCTATAGCGCGCGCAGCGCGCCCAGCAGATCGGAGGCTAGCGCCCAGCAGATCGGAGGCTACCCGCAGATCACCTGGATCGAGGAAATGCTGTCGTTGCCAACCGGTGAGCCGTCGAGGTTGCCGACGTCCCGATCGATCGTCCAGGAACGTCCGCCGAACCCGGAGTCGGAGAACAGCACCGCGCGACAGCCGGCATCGACCCGGATCGACGAGATCCGATCGTTGCCGACGCCGCCGCGCAGCTCGGAGTAGTCGCCCGCGACGAGCGCTTGCGAGCTGCCGCGGAAGCCGGCGTCCTCGAACACCGTGATGCCGCGGCGGGCGGTTCCGGACCCGCACTCGACGCGCAGCGAGGAGACCGAGTCATTGGCGACGCCGGTCCCGCGCAAGTTCGGTGAATCGCGATCGATCACCGCCGAGGCGCCGCGATAGAACGTGTCCTCGAACAGGATCGCACGGCAGCCGGGCGCGACCCTCAACGAGCTCACGCTGTCGCTCTGGATCGGGTTGTCGCGCAGATCCGGATCGTCCTCGAGGAAGGTCTGCGAGCGCCCGCGGAACGAGTCGTCGGAGTAGAGCGTGATCCCTCCGCTCGCCGCAGGCTGCGGCGGCTGAGACGGGGGCGTAACCTGCGCCTCCTCCACTCGCACGTAGACGTTGCCCTCCTTCTCTCGCGGGTCTCCGATCGGCATCTCGTCGCCGATCACGTAGTGGATCCGCAGCGCTCCCGGACCCGGGTTCGGCGCGACCCCGGTGACGATGATGCTGCCAACCTCGGGGTTGACCTTGTCGACCCGCACGTAGCGGGAGTCCAGATTGTTGGGATCGAAGGTCGTGTTCGGATAGCGCGTCGGGCTGTTCGGCCCCAGGCTTCCCGTCATCCTGAGGCGGATCTGCTGGCCGGGGCGGATGACAATCGTCTCACCGCGATCGAGCGATCCGAGGATCTGCCCGGTCGAGAGGTCCTCCACCGTGACCTCGAGGGAACGAAGCGGTTGATCGTCTGCGGTGCGAACCGGCCGGCGCTGCTGCGCGGGCAGGGCGGCGGCCAGGAACAGGAGCGCGGCTCCTGCCAGCAGGATCAGATTGCGTGCTCTCATGATCGGTCCTTCCCTTGTCACAGGAAACGTCGTCGGAGACGACGAGGGAACATTCTTCCGCTCGTGGCACCTTTTTCCTCCGCCACTGAAACGGCGTCTTGCCGGGTCACTGGGAGGCGGAACATGGGCCCCACGACACCGACGAGTGGATGCAAGGGCAGTGCCGGATCGGGGAACCCCGAGCGAATTCAGCCATCCTCTTCGACGACGTAGCCCAGAGCCTCCAGCTCCTCGCGCTCCTCGGGCGTCAGCTCCACCCGAGGCATCGGCGCCGCCTCCCGCGGAGGACGCTCGGGGCCGTTCCAACGAAGCCACTCGCGCTCCAGCGCCCCGATCAGGGCCACCGGAGGGGGACCGGTCCGCGGTCCCGCACGCCCGGGCGGTCGTTCGCCGCCGGGCAGTTCTGCGCCGCCGGGCGCTCCTGCGCCCGCAGGATGGGTCCAGGACCGGACCGTCGTCTCGACGGCGTCGCCAGGCCGCCCGGTGAGCGGCGGGGTCTCGGCGAAGGCCGCCGCGAGACGCCCGAAGATCGCGGCGGGCTCCTCTTCGAGCGGGGTGGCGAGCGCCAGCCCGAGGCCCGCGAGCCTGGCGTCGTAGTAGCGCGGCTCGCTCGGCGCGAAGCGAGCTCTCCAGAGCGCCTGCTCGCCGTCCACCAGGAGGGATACCTGGTTGATCCCGTTGCCGAGATAGAGCTCGGAGAGCGCCGGTGGATCCACGTCCGAGAGCAGGCTGGGAAGCACGTCGGCGCCCGGGGAGCCGCCGCAGAGCTCGACGACCGTGGCGAACAGCCGGGCGTTGGCGACCCAGCTCCGCGGTCGCAACCGATACCGGCTGCCCTCCGGCAGCTTGATGATCAACGGCACCTCGAGGAGCACTCGGCTCAGGTTGCCGCCGTGCGTGACCTGCCCCGACTCTCCGAACTCTTCGCCGTGGTCGGAGGTGACGATCACCAGCGCGTCGTCCCAGTGCCCCGACTGCCGGAGCGCGTCGAGGAGCTGGCCGGCGACGCGATCGGCGTGAGCGACGTTCGAGCGGTAGAGCGCCCACGCCTGGTCCCTCAGCTCCGCGGGGAGGTCTCGCTCGGGATCGAAGTAGGGCTCGAGCTGCTTGGCGTTGATCCTCTCGGGGAGCTCGGCGGGCGCTCCCGCGAGGCGATCACGTAGCTCGGGGTAGAGCACGTACGGGGCGTGGGGAGGCAGCACGTGCGCCCACACCAGATGCGGTCCGCCGTCGAGCGAAGCGATGTGCGCGGCGGCGCGCCCGCCCTGCGCCAGGTTCGAGAACTGGTCGAACCCCTGTGCATACCCGGAGCGTTGCCGCAGCCAGGTATTGGAGCGGAAGCCCGCGGTCTGGAAGCCCAGCGCCTGGAGCGCCTCGGGCAGGGTCAGGTGCTCCGCCGACAGCACCGTCCTCCCCGAGTGCCAGTTGCCGTGACGGAAGGGCTGAAGGCCCGTGAACAGCGATGCCATCGACGGCACCGTCCAGCTCGACGGGGCCACCGCGGGCTCGGCCCAATCGGCCTCCGCGGCGAGCGCGTCGAGGTTGGGCGTCAGCTCCGGATCGCCGCCGAAGGCGCCGAGGACGTCGGCGCGCAGGGCGTCGATGGTGATCCAGAGGATCGGCCCGCGATGGGGGCTCGGACGCTCGCTCGGACCGGAACCGGGGCGGCAGGCGCCTGCGACGAGGACGAGCGCGCAGACGACGGCTGCGAGAAGAGCCGCGCGGCGAGAGCCGGAGGAGTCGAGGGGGCGAGCGGCCGAGGAGATCGGCTGGTGTGGGGGGCGATGCAACGCGAGGAGAGCCGTGGTAGGCGCAGCCGGGGACGACGCGCCGGTGGAACCGACCCGGTGAGGCCTTCGCTTCTCTCTCGCCTCTCTCGCCCTCTCTCGCCGCCCAGGCCTCGAGCCCGACGAGGCACGACGCGCGCCCGGGCACGATCCCCGAGGCCCCCATCGGGTCGTACACTCGAGCAACGATAACAGTCGTGAGCGCCGCCCGCCCGCCCCCGCCGATCGCTTCGCGGAGTCGACGACCGTTGACAGGGCCTCGAGAGCCGCGGAGAATCTCACGATGTCTCCTCTCCCCGCCGCCGGACGCGGCCAGCCCGGCGCGATTCCCTCACGGCTCGCGACCTGCGCCGTGCTCGTTCAGCTCGCGCTGGTGACCGCGGCGAGCGCCCAGACGCTGCAGGCGGGACCTCCGTCCGCGCCCGTCGTCGCGACCCTCTACCAGGAGACCGCGCGCGTCGAGCTCGAGGGGCGGCGACTGGTCGATGTCGCCCTGGGGCGAGAGGCCGAGGTCTCCTCCCTGGTCGCGGCTGGCGACCGTTGGCTGCTCGCCGGCAGCCGCGTCGCCGTCGACGGGAGGCGCCGGCTCGCGATCGTGGCGGGGGACGACCTCGGTTGGCGCGAGATCCCGGCTCCCGGTGGACTGCCGCGCCGCGCTCGCAACGGCGCCGTCCTGCTCGGCGATCCCGACGGCTTCGAGCTGCGATCGGAGCTGGTGATCGCCTGGCTCGAGGGCGACGGCACTCAGCGCCAGTCCGTGCACGCCGCCCGCTACCGGGACGGCGGCTTCGAGGAGCCCGAGCTGGTGGCAGCCGCGGGGCCGGGATCCCAGGTGGCTCTGCGCGGCGCCGTGCTGGCGGACGGCACGCCGCTGCTGGTCTGGAACGCCTTCGACGGGACCGACAACGAGATCGTCTGGAGCTGGTACCGCGCCGGAGCCTGGAGCCGCCCCGAGCGCCTCGGCGAGGACAACCAGGTCCCCGACGTCTCCCCCGTCCTCGCCGCCTCGGGAACCGGCGCGATCGCCGCCTGGAGCCGGTACGACGGGCGCAACTATCGCATCGTCGTCGCCCGCCTCGACGGCTCGGCATGGAGCACGCCGACTCCGATCGCAGGGGCGGGATCGATGCCGGCTCGCCTGCTGATGGACGGCGAGAGCCCCGTCCTCGTCTACCAGGAGGCCGCTCCCCGCCGCTGGACCGTCGCCCGGCTGAACCGGCACGGCAGCGGCGCGACGCGGGTGTCGACGAGCGCGAGCGTCACGAGCCCGCGCAGCGACCCACCGATCGTGGCGCTGCCGGCGCCTGCTCTGGTCGAGCTCGACTGGGCGGCGGAGAGTCCCCATGATCCGCCGGTGCTGCGTCGCCCCCGGGGATCGCTGGTCGTTCCGTGGCGGCCCGGTCCGCCGGCGGCGGGACGATCCCGAGGTGCGGTCCGATGAGGCGGATCGCCCTGCCCGTCCGGCGCGACGGCGCGCGCGGGAGCGCCCCCGCCTTCCTGGCGCTCCTGCTCGTCGCGGCGGCGCCGTCCATCCAGGCCCAGACGGTGTTCACGGCGGTCGGCGACAGCATCACGGCCGGCACCGGCGACTCGGTGCCCGAGGGGCCGAACGCGGGGTACCCGATCCGTCTCGAGCAGCTCCTGGGCAGCATCTCGATCTTCAACGCGGGAGTGCCAGGGGAGAGGACCTTCGAGCTGCTCGCGCGACTCGACAGCGTGCTCGCCCGGGGCGGCGATGCGATCCTGTTGATGGAAGGAACCAACGATCTGTCGCGCGATTCGCCGGTCGAGGCGATCGTCTTCAATCTCGCGGAGATCGCGGAACGCGCGGAGGAGGACGGATTCGAGGTGATCCACGCTACGGTCATCCCCCGCGTGCCGGGAGCCAAGACCGACGGTGGCAACGTCCTCAACCGTCAGCTCAACCAGGGCATCCGCGACCTGGCGGGCCGGGAGGGGCGGCGCCTGGTCGACAACTTCGAAGTCTTCTCCCAGCTCCCGAACCGCTTCGTGGACTACTACTGGGACAACCCGAACGACCCGGTCGGCCACCCCAATCCGACGGGCTACGACGTGATGGCCGAGACCTTCGCCGACGTGCTGGTGGGGATCGACACGGTGCCGCCGGTCGCCGGCTCGCTGTTTCCCGACCTCGGGGAGGAGGAGATCTCGCCGAACGCGTCGATCACGGTCGACCTCTGGGACTTCGGAACCGGCATCGACATCGCGAGCTCCCGCCTCCTGGTCGACGGCGTGACGACCTCGGCGGTCGCCTCCGGCGGCCCGCGCGGAGTGAGCTTCTTCTACGACCCGCCGGCGCCGCTCTCGGGAGTCGTCGAGGTGGGAGTGCGAGCGCGCGATCGCGCCAGCCCCCCGCACACGATCGACCGGATCGTCTCACGGTTCGCCGTGATCGGCTCTCAGTTCCTGTCCGGCGACTTCGACGCCAGCGGCTCGGTCGACGACGTCGACCTGGTGCAGCTCTCGCGCTCGTTCGGCGCCCGCGAGGGCGAGCTCCGCTACAGCCCCGAGTCGGACCTCGACGGGGACGGCATCGTCGACGGTGTCGACCTCGCGATCCTCGCCTCGAACTACGGGATCTGAGCAACGCCTGCCGCGTTCGCTCAGGGGTCGCGGCGGGCAGGATCGGATCTCGGAGCCGAAGGGCTCGACTCCCAGTCGATGGCAGTCGGCTTGGCGAGACGCGCCTGCTCGACGTCTACGCTCGCCGCAACGGCGACTGGCTGCTCGACTGGACGCAGGTGACGCCGGTCTTCGGCACCATCGGCAACCCACCCGCGAGCTGATCCCGCTGCGCTCTACCGGGACTCGTTCCCCTGGTCGGGCTCCGCTCCGTCGGGCTCCTCGGGGACGGGTCCCTGATCCGTGGTCTCCTCGTCGACGTAGCCCAAGGCGCGCAGCGCCTTCAGCTCGCTCTCGCTCTTCTCACGCTCGGGGCCCGGTCGGGCCGCCGTGCTGCGCCAGGCCTCGAGAGGTCGGCGCAGGCGCGCCAGCTCCGGGTGGTCGGCTGCCGCCAGGTCGTTGGTCTCGAGCGAATCGGCGACGAGATCATAGAGCTCGTAGTGCTCGATCGAAGGACGGCGTCCGTCGGCCGGCTGGCGGTAGATCAGCTTCCAGCGCTCGTCCTGGACGCTCCAGTACCGGGTTGGCGGGCGACCGGCCTCGGCGAACGCGAGGGGGACATCGCCCCTTCGCGGAGCGACCTGGACCTCTCCTCGTAGCACCGGGAGCAGGCTGGCTCCCTCGGCGTCCGAGAGGGCCGGAAGCACGGTCTCCGGCAGGAGCCACTCGAGAAGCGTCGGGAAGAGGTCGACCAGGGCGACCGGGCCGGCGACCCGGCGCGCCTCGATGCGCCCGGGCGACCACACCACCAGCGGCACCCGGCTGGTGGTGTTGTACGGGAGTGGGCCGTGCTCGAAATAGGAACCGTGCTCGCCGAGGCTCTCGCCGTGATCGGCCGTGAACACCACGAGCGCATCGGACAGCAGGCCGCTCTCGTCGAGCTGGTCGAGGAGCTCGCCGATCGCCTCGTCCGTCACCCGCACGTTGGCGTCGTACTGCGCCCGGTAGAAGGCGAGATCCCGCCGATCGCCGATCGCCTTGCCGCGGGTCCCGCGCAGGTCGACCGTGGTGTCGGGCTCGCTCCGGTAGACCGCGTCCTCCACGAACGGGTTCTCGTACCCCTCGGGCAGGACATAGGGCGCGTGGGGATCGGAGTAGTGGATCCAGGCGAACAGCCGCTCGGCGTCGTGGTGGCGCTCGAGCAGCGGCAGCGCCAGCTCGTTCACCCGTCCCGCCCACAGCAGCTTGCGGTACTCGACCGGGTCCTCGGTCAGCTCGTCCCCCCAGGTCTCGACGTATTCGTCGAAGCCGCGATCCCAGCCGAGCTCCTTCGACAGGACAGCGTTGGAAACCACGGCCACCGTTTCGAAACCGTTCTCCTGGAGGATCGCGGGCAGCACCTCGAGGGTCGGGGGCAGTCGGAGGGCGGCCTTGTAGATCAGCCCGGTGCTCTGCGGGTAGCGGCCGCTGAACATCGACGCGAACGAGGTCCCGGTCTTGGGCCACTGGGCGATCGCCTGCTCGAACACGACGCCGGCTGCGGCGCGACGATCGATCTGGGGGGTCGTCTCACGGGGATGGCCGTGGAGCGAGGTGTGATCGGCGCGCAGGGTGTCGACCGTGACCAGGATCAGGTGCCGGGGGGGGCCGGTCGGCGCCGGCGGGGCGGCGGGAGAGCAGGAGACGACGATCAGCGCCACGGCCAGCAGGGGAGAGAAAGCGCGGCAGCGTGAGAGCCGCGCCCTCGGCCCCGTCGAGACGCGGCCGGCCGGTCGCCGCCGGCGCCACGGCTGCGTGCGGGGACGGCCGGCGCTCGGGTGCTCGGGGTGACTGGTCAAGAGAGCTTCGTCCTTCGGGAGCGGGGGCTCGGCGCCCCCGCGGAGTCGACGAATCTATCGAACGCCCGCGGATAACATGCCTGCCATGGGCCGTTCCACGGGCCTCGCCCTGCTCGGGGTGAGCCTCTTCCTCCTGGCGCTCTCCGTGGCGCTGGGCAAGCCGGGTCTGCCGCAGGGGCTCAAGGCCGACGAGGCCGCCTACCTGCTGATGGCGCAGAGCCTCGCCCGCGACGGCGACGTGCGCCTCGAGGAGCGGGACATGGACCGGCTGTTCGAGGAATTCCACTACCGGCCGACCCGCAACCTGGTGCTGGCCTCCGACGACGGCTGGCAGACGGTGTACTTCGGCAAGCCCTTCGTCTACTCGCTGGTCGCCGCTCCCTTCGTGCGCGTCCTCGGCTCCAAGGGCATGGTGCTGCTCAACATGCTGCTCCTGGTGGCCATGATCTGGCTGGGCTCGCTCTACCTGTCGCGCTTCAACCCCGAGCCGATCGCGGCCCTCTTCGCCACCGGCTTCTTCCTGATCAGCGCCGGCTTCTCCTACGTCTTCTGGCTGCAGCCCGAGATCTTCACGATGGCCTGCGTCACCGCCGCCCTCTACCTCGGGCTCGCGCGCGACAGCCGCAGCGCACGGCTGTCGCGCCCGCAGCTCGCGGGCACCGGAAGAGAGCAGGAGCCGCCGACTCCGGCGGCCATCGCGGCCGCCGGAGCGCTGCTGGCGCTCGCCGTCTACCACAAGCCGCCGGTCGCGGCGTTGATCCTGCCGCTGGTCGGCCTCCCGCTGCTGCGGTCGTCACCCTGGCGGGAGCGGCTGCGGCTTCCGCTCGCCTGCGGCCTCGGCTTCGCCGCGACGGTCGGCATCCTGGCGCTGGTGTCGCTGGCGCTCATCGGACACCCGACGTCGTATCTCGGCATGCAGCGCCAGGGCTTCTGGGCCTGCGCCCCCGGCGTCCTACCGGTGCAGCCGGCGGCCACGATCGAATCGGGCGATCCGGCCGGCGATGCGGCCGGCGATCGGGCGAGCGGCCTGACGCCGACCTCGGACGAAGGCGACCGCGACACGGGCGCGGCGGCCCGCGCCGCGGCCGAGGCCTCCCCCACCGGCAACGACCTGAGCTGGCTGGTCCGCATCCCGGAGGTGCATGTCGGCAAGCTAGTCGAGAACGTCGGCTACTTCCTGTGGGGACGGCACACGGGGCTGCTGCTCTACTTCCCGTTCGCGGGCCTGTCGATCGGCCTCTTCCTGCTGGCGAGCCGCCGCTCGGCGCAGGGGTGGATGCTGCTCGCCGCGCTGGTCCTGGTCGGCGGCTTCTATCTGCTCAACCTCGCCTGGAACTGGCACGGCGGCGGCGGCTTCGTCGGCAATCGCTACTTCGTGAGCGCCGTCCCCGGCTTCCTGTTCCTGGTCGAGGCGGTGGCGCCGGCGTGGCTTCCGGCGGTGGGCTACGCACTCGGCGGGCTGTTCATCGGGCCGCTCCTGTTCACGCCGTTCGGCGCGATGGTGCCCGAGGGAACGCTGCAGGCGCATACCCGCAGCTTCCCATTGCGGGCGTTTCCGCTCGAGCTCTCGCTGCGCAACCTGCCCGGCTACCACCGCCTCGGGCTCGGTCCGCTGCGGCTGGTGGCGCGCGAGGACCGCGTGGTCCCCGAGGACGAGACGCTCTGGGTCGAGGGCGCCACCCGCACCGAGATCCTCGTCCTCGCCGCCGAACGCCTCGGCCGTCAGCGCCTGCAACTCCTCGGCGTCGCCGATGGCGAGGTCGAGGTGGCGCTCGGCGGCGATCGGGTTCGTGTGCCGTTGCGCGTGGGCGAGATCGCCACCGTCGAGCTCGAGCCCCGCTCCTTCACGCGGCGCTACTCCCCCGCCAACGACCTCTGGTGGGTGACCGAGCTCGAGGTCGAGACCTCGGGCGGCGCGATCCGCCACCGCACTCGCCACTGGCCGGCGACCCCGTGCAGTGGAACCTGGGCCTACGACCCGGTGACCGAGGAGTCGTTCTTCGCCGGCGCCGGCGTGCGCATCCTGGGCTCCCCCGAGATCGTGGATCGCGACCTCTACGCGGTCTCGTGGGCGCCGCTGGTGGTCCCGGACCGGGTCGCTGCGGGCTCCGAGCTCGAAGTCGTGGCCACCGCCATCAACCGCAGCGGCGAGACGTGGCCAGCCGCCGGAGCGACGCGGGTGCGCGCCGCCTACCGCCTCGTCGACCGGGCGTCGGGCGAGGCGGTCTCGGCCTTCGGGCCGCGCATCGATCTCGAAGCGCCGGTGCCGCCGGGCGAAGCGTCGACGATGACCTTCGTGGTCACCGTTCCGCGCGCCCCCGGCGAGTACCGGCTCGAGCTCGATCTCGTCTACGAGTACGTCGCCTGGTTCTCCGACCGTGGCAGCCCGGTCGCCAGCGCTCCATTGACCGTCGTCGGCGAGCCGCCCGGCGCCGCCGGTCTCGCGGCGGCCCGCGAGGGCGCGGCAGCGGGCGGAGCGTCGCCGTGACGCCGGCCCGGCCGTTTCGCGAGATCGTGGCGCTCGGCGCCGGCGGCTTCTATCCCGCCTGGGGACGCCAGACCATGTGCTTCCTCCTGTGCGGGGAGGAGCGCGCGCTGGTGCTCGACGCGGGGACCGGGCTCGGCCGGCTGACCGAGCCCGCCATCGCCAGCCGCCTCGAGGGGTTGGACCGGCTCGACGTGCTGCTCAGCCACTATCACCTCGACCACGTCGTCGGGCTCGCCTGCCTGATCGCGGCCTGGGGCCGTCCGGTGCGCCTGTTCGCACCGGCGCCGCCTCTGGTCGACGCCACCCCCGAGCAGGCGCTCTCGCGGCTGATCGCACCGCCGCTCTTTCCGACCTCGCTCGAGCGCTTTCCGTTTTCGGTCGAGGTCGAGGCCTACCGCGGCGACCTCGAGATCGCGGGAGTCCCGGTGCGGACCCGACGCCACGATCATCCCGGCGGCTCGGTGGGGCTGCGGTTCGGCGACCAGCTCGCCTACGTCACCGACACCGTCGCCGATCCCGAGACTGCGACCTTCGTGCAGGGGGTCGAGTGGCTCCTGCACGAGGTGTGGGCCGACGACCGGCAGGCGGCCGAGAACCCGCGGCTGGTGTCGGGACACTCCGCCGCGACCGCGGTCGCCGAGATCGCAGCGCGCGCACGGGTCGGCCGGCTCGTTCCCGTGCACCATCACCCGCTGCGCGACCCGCGCGCGCTCGAGGCCCTGCACGAGGAGCTGCAGGAGGAGCTGCGCGGCGCCGCCGACGTCGCCGTGACCATCCTCGAGGAAGGCGTCCCGGTCGAGCTGTGACGATCGCCTGCCGGCGCTCGGGCGGTCGCTCGCGCGGCTCGGGACGGCTACCGCCACCGGCATCGGCTGGATCGGCTGGTCGGCTGGTCGGCGCGGGATGCCGGCCGCTACCGAGCGGTGGGGGACTGGGCTGAGAGCACGGCACGCTCGAGGTCCTCGGGAGTGCCGATGTCGAGGTACTCCCCGCCTTCGAACACGCGGGCCTCGACCGACCGCCCCTCCTCGATCGCGTCCTGGATCGCCTCTCCGAAGTGGAGCTCGCGGCCCTCCGGGTCGCGCGACTCCCTCGCAGCCACCCAGCGCTCGAGCCAGGCCGAGAACGCCGGTCGCCACACCGCGATCGACCAGGTGTAGCGCAGCGCCGAGCCCGGCTGCTTGATCACCAGCCGGCGCGGACGACCCCCGGCGTCGAGCTCCACCATGTCGGTCTTCTCGCTGCGATCGGTCGGGAAGAGCCCGAGGACCAGCTCGGCGTCGGTGGCGCGCAGGCGCTCGAGCAGACCCGCGAACGCGTGCTCGGGGCGAAAGAGGATGTCGGGGAAGGCGAGTGCCACGAGGCGCCCGCGGGTCCAGGGCAGCGCGCTCACCACCGTGAACGGCACGTGCGGGCTCGACTCGAGCACCGTGTAGCCGATCCGCAGGCCGCGGTCCCGACCGTCGGCGAGGTAGGCGGGGAGGTCCCACTTGCCGGCGCGCAGCACGACGATCGCTTCCTCGATCCCGGCCGCCTTCAGCCGATCGAGCAGGTGGACGACGATCGGCCGCGGTCGCCGAGAGCCGTCCGGAGCCGTCTCGAAGCCGACCGCCAGCAGCTCCTTGCTCCCTGGCAACCGCCCGAGCCGGGTCCCGCACCCCGCCGCCGGGATGATCGCGATCGGCGCCAGCTCGTCCTCCCACGGCTCGCCCATGCGAGCGAGCCTGCCACAGCCGGCGTCCCGTCGCCTTCCACTCGCGCCGCTAGGTCGACTAGGCCGTCGGGAGGCTCACAGAATGGTCAAAGTTCGATCAAGCCGCTGCGATTGCCTAGAGAAAACGGCTGTGGCCTGGTCGACCCAGCCGCGCCCGCTTGCGGGCTTGCGGCGCACGAGTGATCGGCTAGCGGGCTCGTGGTATGAGCTCGCCTCGCTTTCACGGCTCGTTGGGGAGTGGTGACAACCACGAGCCCGCTAGCTCTGGCTCGAGCGGCCCACGGGGGGATACCCTTCGGTGTCGTCCCGCCCCACCCTCAGTCGATTCCCGCGAACCCGACCGATGCTCGCCAACCTGCGCCAGGACTATCGCCGTCTCGCTTCCTACCGCGAGCGCTCCGGCTTCGTCTTCGCGACCGAGCTGCTGCTGTTCGACAACGGCTTCCAGTCGGTGATGCTCCATCGCATGGCGCGCTGGTTCAAGCGGCACCGGATCCCGGTCCTGGGAGCAGCCTGCGCACGGGTCTCGATCACGCTGACCGGCGTCGACATCAACCCCAACGCCGAGCTCGGCCCGGGGCTGGTGATCAGCCACGGAGTGGGCCTGGTGATCGGCGGCGGGGTGGTGGCGGGACGCGACCTGCTGCTCCACCACCAGGTGACCCTGGGAGCGCCGACGCCGAGCCGGATCGGCCAGATGCCGCGGATCGGCGACGGCGTCTCGATCGGCGCCGGCGCACTGGTCATCGGCGGGATCGAGGTTGGGGACGGGGCGTTCCTCGGCGCCGGCACGCTGGTGATCCGGGACGTCGCCGCCGGCGAGAAGGTGACCGCCGAGGCGAGTGGCGGGACCTTCGCGGAAGCGGGGGCGTGAGCCTCCAGGAGCGCCTGGCGCGCCTGCGCGGGGCGCTCTCTCCCCAGCCCTGGACCTGGTGCTGGGCGGTCGCCGTCACCCTGCACGCGGTGCGCAGCAGGGCGCTCCGGCTGTTCGACGCGGTGCAGCCGCTCGACAGCTTCCGCGATCGCGCGATCGGCGCCACCACGATGCAGGGCGTCGACGCCTCCGGCTACGCCAAGGGCTATATGGAGCTGGTCGTGCTGACCGGGGCGGCGTTCGTGGCGGCGGCGGCGCTCGCGGCGCTGATCCACCGCCAGCTCGAGGTGAAGGGCTGGCACTCGAGGCTGCCGGGCGAGATCCGGTTCGTCGAGCTCTCGAGCCTCTTCGTGGCGCTCGCGCTCTCCCTCTCGTTCCTCGGCCGCTGGCAGGCGCTGGCGACCGTGGCCTGGGTGCTGACCGGGTTCCAGCTCCTCGCCGCGCTGCTCGGCGCGGCCCGGATCGCTCTGCTGCGCTCCGGCGAGCGAGACCGCGGCCGCGCTCGGGATGCGGTGCAACGGCGAGCCATCGCCCGACAACTCGGGCGGCCCGCCCTCCTGGTCCACGCGTTGGCCCTCGCGACCTCGGTCGGCCTGCCGCTGTGGGCGATCCTGGCGCATCACACCCCGCTCGAGAGCCTCTCGGGCGTGCCTGCGTTCGTGCTGTTCTCGCTCGTGTCCGGTGCTCTCGCCTGGCGGACCGCGCGCTCCCTCGCCGCGAGGGCGCCCGCGCGCCGTGCCCTGCGACTCCGGATGGTCCGCGACCTCCCGCTGCTCCTGCTGCCGGGCGCGCTGGTCGCCGCCAACGAGCTCCAGTATCGACTCTCGCAGCTTCCGGTCACCCTGCTCGGGGTGGCGGCTCTGATCGTCGTCGCGGCGCTGGTGCCGCTCGCGGGAACCCTCGCGGACCGTCTCCTCCCGAAGGCAGGCCGCTCTTCGCCGACCGCCGGGCGCCTCGCGACCGCCGTCTACCTCCCGGCGGTGCTCGCCTCGCTCGCCCTGCTGGCCGCTTACCGGCACGGCTACGCGTCGACCGAGCTCGACACCTTCCACAAGGGGGAGCAGCTGCTCCCCGCGCATCAGCTCTTCCGCTTCGGCGTGATTCCGCTGGTCGACCTGCGGCTCACCCACACCCTCTCCGATCTGGTCTATCCAGGCCTCTACACCCTCTTCCACGGCTTTCGCGGCGGCGAGCACGCGTTGGCGATGCTCACCTGGATGAAGTGGATGCCCCTGGTGGTGGCGATTCCCCTCCTGTACTTCCTGCTCGCCTCGGTCACCACGCCGCTGTTCGCCGTGCTGGCGTGCACGACGACCCCCGTGCTAGCGCTGATGAACCCGTACTACTCGATGCCGCTGCTGCTCGCGCTGCTGCTCGGCCACTACGCTCGCCGCCCCACGGTCGCGAGGCTGGCCGGCGTCTGGCTCGGGCTGCTCTGGGTGCTCGCCTGGCGGATCGACTTCGGGCTCGCAGGCGGGCTCGCCACGCTCCTGGTCCTGGCCGCGCGCTCGCTGAGCGGACCGCGCCTCGATCGACGATCGCTCGCCCGCTCGCTGGTCCCGGCGGCGGCGGTCGCCGCGCTCTCCCTCGCCACTCTCGCCCTGCTGTCGGCGCAGCCGCTGATCCCGGCCCTGGCCGATCTCCTGCACAGCTACACCTACCGTCTGACCACGCGGGTCCGCGCCCAGATCATCCCCTCGTACGGGATCCTGGCGGCGCTCCAGTACTACCTGCTCCCCGCCACCGGCATCGCCGTCGTGCTCCTCTTCGTCGGGCGCCGCCTGCTCGGCGGGGGCCGGGTCCACAGCTCCCGCTACCCGCTGTTGTTCCTCGCCCTCTTCTCCCTGGCCATCTCGGTCCGCTCCCTGGCGCGCCACTCCCTGATCGAGGGCTTCAACGGCTACTTCTTCTTTCTCCTCCTGGTGCTGCTGCCCGCCTTCGTCACCGCCGAATCCGGGCTGGCCCGGCGACGGCGGGCGCTCTCTTTCGTCCTCGCGCTCTTCTTCCTCCGGCTGCTGCTGATGCTGCCTCCCGCAGGAGAGGTGACCGGCGCCGCCGAGCTCTCCCACCTGCTGCCCGAGAGCCGGGGCGTCGAGCTTCGCGACTGGCGGGGGGACGAGGTGCGCTACCGGTTCGACGCCTCCCCCTTCGAGGACGTGCTCGCGTTCCTCGAACGACACCTCGAGGAGGGCGAGACGTTCTACGACTTCACCAACTCGCCGGCGCTCTACGCGATTGCGGATCGCCGCTTCCCCACCTGGGTGATCTCGACGCTGGCCCAGACATCGGAGTCGGTCCAGGCGGACTCGATCCGCGAGCTCGACGCCTGGTACGAGAGCGGTCGGCTCCCCTTCGTTCTGTTCAAGCAGGGCACCTTCTGGGACACACTGGATGGCGTGCCTTCGGAGGTGGGCAGCTATCGAATCGCCGAGTGGATCTATCGGCACTACCGTCCGCTCGCCCGCTTCCGCGGCTTCGAGGTCTGGCAGGACCTCCGCGACGACCCGCTCCCGATCGACTGGAAGACCGAGATCGTGTTTCCGATCAAGGAGCGGATCACGGGTCCTTCGATCGAGGTCGATCGCCTGTCGCGGCGCGGCGGCGTGGCGGTGCGCACCGGCGAGGACGATCCGCACCTCTACGGCTTCCTCAGGATGCGGTCGTCTCCCGAGCTCGCCTCCCGCGACCGCTGGACGTTGGAGATCGAGGGCCGCTCGTCGGTGGCGGAGCGCTTCCAGGTCTTCTATCGGCTCGAGGGCGGGGACTTCTCCGACCAGCGGAGCTTCACCGTCTCGGCCTCGGAGCTCGAGGCCGGTGAGACCGAGGTCTGGGAGATGCGACTCGACGAGACCTCGGGCGTGATCGTCGACCTCCGCATCGATCCACCGGAAGGCGCCGAGTTCGAGATCGAGCGCGTCGCCCTCACCGGCACCACCATCGGTCTCGAGGGGCTGGCCGAGTCGGGCGTCTCCCAGAGCTTCGACCTGAAGCTGCTGCCGAGGGTGTGGGCCGAGCTCGACCCGTTCCATGCCCTCGAGGAAGCCCCCGATCTCGCCACCTTGCTCGACGCCCCGGCCCTGGTGCGGCCGGGCCACTCGATCTCGCTCCCGCTCGACCCCGAGCTCGACCGGGGAGCCGTCGGCTACGCGATGGTGCGTCTGCGCTCGGCGCGTCACCTGCTCGAGCCCGGGGCGAGGAGTGTCCAGCTCTACCTGCGCTACGACCGGGACAACTGCTGCGGCTTCGTCTTCGACCTCGGCGACCACGACGACGGCAGCGTCGAGTACCTGGTGCGACTGTCGACCCAGTGGCGTTGGTCGCACGGGGAGGTCTCCTCGTTGCGACTGTGGACCACCCACCCCACCGTCGTAGAGCGCGTCGAGCTCAGAGCGCGCGACTGACGAGCGCGCTGGGATCATGCGCGTCCGGCGCTTCGAAGCCTGCCCACCGGAGCCCAGCCCGCGGCGCTCGCTGCCGAGTGGTGACCACCACGAGCCCGCTCGGCCGACTAGGCCAGCGGGAAAATCAAAGAATGGTCAACGTTCGATCAAGCCGCGTTGGTCACCAGGATTCCGCGGTTTCGGCCTAGTCGGCCTGAGCCCGCGCCCGTCCGCGGGCGCTTGGGCGGGGAACCTTGGTCCCGCGCTTGCGCGGGACCAACGAGCACACTCCGCTGAGGCCCGAAGGGCCGGAGGCGGAGAAGAACATCAGTAGCGGGCTCGTGGTATGAGCTCGCCTCGCGTTCGCGGCTCGTTGGGGAGTGGTGACCACCACGAGCCCGCTACGTCTCTTGCTCGCTCAATGTCTCCGCCACGTTAGACGCAGAAATCATCACGATCCGGAAGG
>DATKBT010000080.1:0-21605 GCA_035546295.1 Thermoanaerobaculia bacterium
CCCAGACCCGCATCCGGTCGGGCGCGGCGGCGGCGAGTGCGTCGACGTAATCGAGCAGCTCGGCGTGGGAGACGATGCGCTCCCCGGGGCCGTGGCCGAGCACCTGCTCGAAGGTCGGGATCGCGGCGTCGTAGCGAGCGTTCGGCCAGAGCTGCGCATCGAGCGGGCCCGCGCGCAGGATGGTCGAGACGAGCAGGATCGTCCCGACGGCCAGGGGCTGCATCCCAGATCGGAGGGTGGAGGAGGGTCGCGGGATCATGTCGGGCTCCGGGGATCGGCGGCGTGAACTCGACGACGGCCTAGTCGACGTAGCGGGCTCGTGGTGGTCACCACTCCCCAACGAGCGGCGGGGGGCGAGGCGCGGTCATACCACGAGCCCGCTAGCTCATGTTTCCCACCCAAGCGCCGCAAGCGGCGCGGGCTCAGGTCGACGAGGCCTGGAAACCGCTGATGCCAGGTCGTTTGAGTGCTGCTTGATCGAACTTTGACCATTCTGTGAGTTTCCCGCTGGCCTGGTCGACCTCGTCGATGTGGAATCGACAGAGTCGAAGGATCGGGCTGGAGATCGGGCCGCAGGCGCGCGCTGCGGCCCCGACCTCCTGACGGCGGACCGAGCGCAGACCGGCGAGTGGGCTGGCGGGCCGGAGCTTATCGGTCGGAGGCGCTGGCGCCGCCGCCCTCGCCGAGCGGCAGCCACGCGGTGCGGACGCCCTGACCGGAGTCGACGTCCACCCAGGCCACCACCAGCCGGTCGCCCGAGACCACCATGCGAGGGAAGCCCGACGAGCGGGCGTCGCTCGAGCCGCTGAGCCGCCGCGGGTCTCCCATGGCGGGACTCGAGGCGGCGAGGCCGATCGGCCGCAGCAGCACAGCCGTTCCTTCCTCGGTGCGGCCGAGCCAGCTCACCCAGGCGACATCGCCGGCGAGCACCACGTCGACGCGGCCGGTGGGCCGCTCGTCGTCCACGATCAGGGGAGCCGAGAAGCTCGCCCCGCCGTCGCGCGAGACCGCGCTCTTTACCCGCGGCGCGCCGTCGGCGCCCGTGAACCAGGCGACGACCACCAGCTCACCGCGCGCCGCGACCGCCGGCCCGTTGACCGGGCAGCCCGGGATCGTCCAGTCGTCCTCGCCCACGCGCACCGGAGCGCTCCAGGAGCTTCCCTGTCGCCGGATCAGGGAGATGTCGCGCACCTCCTGCTCGCTGCGGTCTCGGTAGACGACCAGCGGTCCGCCGGAGGCGAGCGCGGCATCGGTCTGGCAGCACTCGCAGACTCGGTCGTCGAGCAGCGTGGAGGAGCTGGGCTTCCCCCGCTCGAGCCCTGTCGTGCGCAGGCCCATCGGTCCCTCGTCGGCCATCGCCCGCCCGTCGAGCCAGAAGGCCTGCACGCCGTCGGCGAGCGGAACGTAGGAGACGAACCCGTGCTCGGTCGGAGAGGTGTCGTCGTGGAGCAGGCCGGTCTCCTTCCAGGTGCGGCCTCGGTCGGTCGAGCGGGCGAGGTGGGCTCCGTAGGCATAGGTGCCCTCGCCGAGCATCTCCAGCCAGTGGACCACGAGCTCGCCCTCCGGTCCCTCGGCCAGCGCCGGGAAGTCGGCCCAGTTGGCGAAGAACGAGCCCCCGCGAGTGACCGTGACCGGCTCGCTCCAGCCCTCTCCCTCGAGGAACGCGACCCGGAGCGAGACGTCGCCGGGCTTTCCGGCGTAGGGCTCGAGCCAGGTCATCGCGACGCCGCGGCTGGTGGTCGAGAGGCTCGGCGCGAGCGCGCCCTGGCCGGTCGGGGACGCGATCTCGTGCGCCTCGCCGGCGTGAGCGGCGGCGACCACGAGCAGGGCGCCGAGGAGGAACCAGGCGCCGGTGGGGAGGAGCTTCGGGAACATGGCGAGGACCTCGTCGGGATTCTTCATCGCAGAGGGGCTGTGCTCCAGCCCGTCGCCGTGCTCGGGTGAGGCCCCCGCAGAGCTCGGGCCGGGCGAGCGAGCGCGTCGTCGCCGGGGTAGCTCGTGGAGCTTCGCGCGAACCAGACGTCGGGCGCCCCGTCGAGGTCGAGGTCGAGTGCGAGCGCGATGGGTCGTCTGGCGGACACGTCTGTCTCGGGCCTGCGGAGAGCCGCAGACTCAAGAGTACTCCACGCGCTCGAGGGCCGGGGCTGCGGCTACCGCTGGATGGTCCAGAGGTAGTGGGCGAGCTGCTCCATCTTCTTCTTCGCCTGCTCCTCGGTGGCGCCACCCGACGCGACCTGGAAGGCGTCTCCCCAGACCGGCATCTCGCCGTGGCCGTGCCCCTTCACCTTCTCCCGGCCGTCGATGATCTTCACCACCGTCGAGTAGGGGAACTCGCCGCCGCGGCGGGCCGCGATCTTCGTGAGATCGGCCGGCTTCACCTTGAGGTACTCGGCGACCGGGCCGTCACCGACCGCGCTCGTGCCGTGGCAGCTCGCGCAGTAGCTCCGAAAGAGCGTGCTGCCGACGGCCGCGGCGCCCCGGTTGGGCGCCTCGGGCTCCTGCGCCACGACCATGGAGGCCAGCAGGAGCGAGAGCACGCACGAGCCCAGGAGGAGCCGTCCGTATCTCGCCTTGTGGAGGTTCTTGCTCTTCATGACGATCTCCTCTTGGATGACGCTCACCTCTCGGCTCCTGCTGCGGGGCGGTGGGGACCGGCCGGCGAGCTGCGGCGCAGCGCACTCGGCGCGGAGCGGCGCAGCGCAGTATCAGAATCGGTAGCCGACCCCGAGCTCGACGATGTCGGCGTCGTAGTCGTTGAGCCCGCGTAGGTTCTCCTCGTAGTCGATGGTGCGCAGCCCCAGGTGGACGAGGTACCCGGTGTCGAACTCGTAGTCGACATAGACCCGGAAGTCGTCGCGCTCCATCGGAAAATCGCCGTCGTTCTCGTAGAGCCTCAGGTCGCCGCCGAGCACGAACCGGTCGACGGCGTTCCAGCGGAAGCGGGCGTCGAGGAAGTCCGAATCGGCCTGGAAGAAGATCGGGAAGATGAACGCGCCGTCGTTGACCAGCCGCAGGACGTCGCGCTGGATCTCGACGAACGAGTAGCCGACCGAGCCCTCGAAGCCGTCGCGCCGGTACCCGGCGCGCAGGGAGAGCGAGTCGTAGTCGGCCTCGTACTCGTTGACCTGCCGCTCGTCGTTCTCGGTACGGGTCGCGAGGTAGGTGCCCTGCACGTAGGGGCCGGTCTGGGGGCGCCACTGGGCCTGCAGCCGCAGGCGCTGCCGATCGGTCGGATGCGTGCGGTTGAAGACGTCGTCGTAGGTGCTCTCCTCGATCTCGGCGTTGACCTTGACCGCCTGCGTCGGCTTCCAGCCGACCGAGGCGAAGAAGCCGGTGTGATCGGTGCTGACGTCCTCGGCGCTCACCGGTTCGCCCTCCTCGAGGGTCGAGAACACGACGTCTCGCTCCTCCTGGCGGCCGCCGACGGTGAACGTGAGGTCGCTGGTCACCACCACCTCGACCCCCGCCTCGAGGGACATGGTCTCGATCGACCACGCCGACGAGCTGTCGGTCTCGCCGAAGAACCCGAAGCCATCCTGGTCGAGATCGTCCCGGCGCACGCCGGCGACCACTGCGATCCGATCGTTGACCAGGCAGTGCAGATCGAAATCGAAGAGCTGGAGGTCGCGGTCGAGCTCGAAGTCTCCGTCCAGGTCGGTGGTGAACGGCTGACCGTTGAAGCCGGTGCCGCCGCTCTCCTCGGTCGGCGTCGAGTCGAGCTCGAGGCCCTCGAGCGAGACCGCGAAGGCCAGATCGAGCCGCTCGGTGGGCCGGGCGGTGAGCTGTGCGGAGTGGCGCTGCGAATCGATCTCGGTGGGCTGATTCAGGAAGTAGAAGTCGAGCGCCGCGGCGTTGCCGGTGTTCTCACCGGGAGAGGCGCCGGGAAGGAAGATCTCGCGAGCGTTGTCGTACTGCTTGATCTGCTCGCTCACCAGCAGCGTCGCCCGGTCCCAGCTGTAGTTGTAGGAGATCGTGATCCCGTCCATCGTCTCGTCGATCGGCTGATCGAGCTCGAACTCGTCGCGCTGCACGTCGAGAGTGGTGGTGCTCTCGCCGGTCTTGCTGAAGCGATCGAAAGCGACCACCAGCTTCGATCTCGGATCGAGCGTGATGTCGAGCGAGGCGCGCTCACGGACGCGGTCGAAGTCGAAGTGGTGGAAGTCGCCGCCGGTGGACTGCGAGACGTTCGCCTCCTCCGGTGGGATCAGCAGATCCTCGTAGAAGGACTCGGAACGGTTGCGTGTGTACTCGAAGGTGTAGCCGCCGAAGCGGCGCACCTCGAGGGTCAGATTCTCGAACGGGTCGCCGCCGAGGTGATCGGCACGCAGCTCGATGCGGTCGGCGAACGCCTGCTCGGGGCGGTAGTCCAGGTCGAGCCCGAACAGCCGGGCGCCCTCCTGGAGGTTGACGTGCTGGCGGTACTTGGTCTCTTTGCCGCCGACCGAGACGTCTCGCCAGCCGAGCGTGAAGGTGCCGGTGAGGCCGTCCGAGTCGCCGTCGGTCTGGGCCACCGCGGGCGCCGCGGGCGCTCCCAGCGCGAGGGTCAGGGCCAGGCAGCAGGCCGCTTGGAGGCGGTGGCGTCGAGCGCTCATGATGAGACCCCTTCTGCTCACTGCAGGAAAGCCGGGTGCAGGTTGGACCCGTGGATCTGCGAGTGGCAGTTCGTGCACTGCGTATCGAGGGTGAACCGGCTGTGGAACCCCGGGACCTCAACGTGACAGCTGTAGCAGGACTCGGCGACCCTCTGGAAGTCGAGCAGGTGCCGGTTCGGCGAGCCGTGAGCCGAGTGGCACGCGGTGCAGCCGTCGACACGGGAGACCGGGTGCTCGAAGATGAACGGGCCGCTCTTGTCGACGTGGCACTCGGCGCACTTCTGCTGCTGGAAGCCGCCGAGCAGCACGCGTGAGGAGGGCTCGTGCGGGTTGTGGCAAGAGGTGCACTCGATCGTTCCCTCCTCGAGGCGATGCCCCTGGGGGAACGAGAACTCCGCCATGACCACGCCGTGGCACTCGGCGCAGGTCGCCGACGGCCGGCCTCGGAGCGAGGCCATGACCATCGTCTCGGGGCCCATCTCGCTGTGGATCGAGTGGCAGTCGGTGCAGCCGAGCCCCGCCTTGGCGTGATCGCTGCGCATGAAGCGCGGGTTCGTCTTCTGGTGACAGCCGAGGCAGCGCTCGGTGTCCGAGCGCCACCCGTCGGCGCCGAAAGTGTAGACGGGGGCTTCGCCGTCGGTGGCGACGTGCTGTTCGACCGGTCCGTGGCAGCCGCTGCAGCTGCCCTCCTCGCCGGTCATCTCCAGCCAGGCGGGGAGAGCGAGCACCGAGTGGGGGCTTCGGACCATCGTGTCCACCACGTCGGAGTGGCAGACCGCGCAAGTGTCCGCCTGGGACTCCTCTGTGTCCTGCGCCGATGTGTCCTGCGCCGATGTGTCCTGCGCCGACCCGGCGGCCGGCGCCAGCAGCACGAGGAGAGGGATCGAGAGCAGGGCGGCCGCCCGGGGGGTGGCGACCGGACGAGGCCGGCGCCGACACCCGGCCTGCTCGCTGGGCGGCGGTTCGGCTGAGAAGGTCGATCGAGGTTTCACCTTGGTCGCTCCACGTCTGGATTCAGGGGATCGTGTGGGTCGCGCGTCGGGAGAGAGTCGCTGGGCGTTTCCAGTCGCTGGGCGGCATTTCCCAGGGAAGAGCTCGTGCGCGACTCGCTTCCTACTTCTTCAGGGTCGCCAGCCACGCGGAGATCGCCTCGAGGTCCTTCGGCGTTCCCTTCCACTTGCTCTTGTGGGACTTGCCCTCGAGCTCGACCTCCTGGAGCAGCCATTTCTTCAGCCACTCCGCATCGCGTTGCGAGCCGACATCCCCGAGGTCGGGGCCGAGCATGTCGGCCTTGGTGACCGTGGCCTCGACGCCGAAGCGTTCCAGTGCGTGGCACATGTTGCACTTGAGCGTCTCGTAGAGCTTGACGTTCTTGTCCTCGTCCTCGGCTGCGCCTGCGCCCGCCAGGAGGAGGCCGGCAACCGAGAGGCACAGAACGAGCTTGAAGGGAGCGTGGAGCTTCATCGATTTTCTCCGGCGATCAGTGGATGGCAATGGGTTGGGTGGACGACGCCCGTTCGCTACGACCGTGGGCGGACCGCCACTGGGCGGCCGGCCTCGCTTCGAGGCCGGTCGGAGGCTGCGGTGGGAGGACTGCCTCCGGAGAACGTCACGGCTGTCGTCCATGCTCCACATCATGGGACGGGGGGCAGCCCTTCCTCCATCGGGACTTGGTGCGGGCCCGCTACGTAGAACCCGAAGGGAGCGTTGTCGAGGGGTGCCTCGCGGGAGGCCCTTTCGAGGAGGCGCTCTTCGAAGGAGCGCCTTTCGAGGTGAGTGTCGCTTGCTCGAGCCGCTACCGGCTCGGCCCCGCACGGTCACGCTCCCATTCGGGAGGCGCGAGCTCGCCAGCGGGCGCGGGCGCGAGCGGCTTCGGTCTCCCGGTCTCTCGGAGGGGCAGTCGTGACCAGCGAGTCGAGGAGCCGGGTGGTGGCCGCGGAAACCTCCGCCACGGCTCGAAGAAACACCTGCTCGTTGGCCTGCGACGGGCGAGTCGAGCCGCTGACCTTGCGGACGTACTGGAGCGCGGCGGCCTCGACCTCCTCCGGGCTGGCGGGCGGTTCGAAGTTGTGGAGGGTGCGGATGTTCCTGCACATGCTTGGATTCTATCGAGTCCCCGGTTCCGGTGGCCGGCTCCTAGCTCTGCAGGACGGGCCGAAGCCGCGCCCCTGCCCTTAGAATGCGGGTCATGTCCGAGGCGAGATCTCCGTTCGCCGGGCTCGGGCGCATCCTGGCGCTCGCCCGGCCCGAGCTCCCACGTCTGACCGTCGCGACGATCGCGCTCCTCATCAGCTCCGGGATGGCGCTGGCCTTTCCGCAGGCGATCCGCTTCATGGTCGACGCGCTCGCCGGCGAGCGCGCGCCGTTCTCGCTCGATCACGCCGCGCTCCTGCTGGTGCTCATCTTCCTCGTCCAGTCGGTCTTCGCCATGCTGCGGGCGTGGCTGTTCACGGTGGCGGGCGAGCGCGTGGTGACCGATCTGAGATCCCGGCTGTTCTCGGCGATCCTGCGCCAGGACATCGAGTTCTTCGACACCAGCCGCACCGGCGAGCTGACCAACCGGCTGGCCGCAGACACCGCGGTGCTCCAGAACACGGTGACCGTCAACGTGTCGATGGCGCTGCGCCACGCGATCGGCGTCGTCGGCGGCGTCGCCATGCTGCTCTGGATGAGTCCCTCGCTGACCGGCGTGGCGATGGCGATCGTGCCGATCGGCGTGATCGGCGGCGTCCTCTACGGCCGCGTCATCCGCCGGCTCTCGAAGAAGGTCCAGGACGCGCTCGCCGCCGCCATGGTGGTCGCCGAGGAGGCGATCTCGGGGATCCGCACGGTCCGCTCGTTCGCCAACGAGGGGCACGAGATGGGGCGGTACCAGGGCGCGATCGAGAACGCCTTCGGCCTGGCGGCGCGGCGCGCGCTGTTGATCGGCGGCTTCGGCGGCTTCGCGGGGTTCGTCGGTTACGGCGCGGTCGCGCTGGTGGTGTGGTCAGGCGGCCGAATGGTGCGCGAGGACGCGATGACGCTCGGCGAGCTCACCGCCTTCCTGCTCTACACCGGCCTGGTCGCGATGTCGCTGGGCGCGCTGGCGAGCCTCTACGGCGATTTCATGCGAGCGATCGGGGCTTCGGAGCGGGTCTTCGAGCTGCTCGACCACCGCTCCGGCCTGGAGGCCGCCGGCGGCGAGGAGGTCGGAGCGGTCGAGGGTCGGCTGCGCTTCGAGCAGGTCGAGTTCGCGTACCCGGCGCGCCCCGACGTGCCGGTGCTGCGCGGGCTCGACCTCGAGCTCGAGCCCGGCCGTGTCACGGCGCTGGTCGGGCCCTCGGGCGCCGGCAAGTCGACGGTCGCCAGCCTGATTCCGCGCTTCTACGACCCGCGCGCCGGTCGCATCACGCTCGACGGCCGCGACCTGCGCGAGCTCGAGCCGCACTCCCTGCGCCGGGTGATCGGGGCCGTGATGCAGGAGCCGGCGCTGTTCGACGGCACCATCGCCGACAACATCCGCTACGGCCGCGAGACCGCGACCGACGAGGAGGTCCGCGCAGCGGCGGCGGCCGCCAACGCGGCGATTTTCGTCGAGGAGTTCCCGGACGGTTTCGAAACGATCGTCGGCGAGCGCGGAGTCCGGCTCTCGGGCGGCCAGAAGCAGCGCATCGCGATCGCGCGCGCCGTGCTCAAGGACCCGCGCGTGCTGATCCTCGACGAGGCGACCTCGGCGCTCGACGCCGAGAGCGAGCACCTGGTGCGCGAAGCCCTCGAGCGGCTGATGGCGGGCCGGTCGACGCTGATCATCGCCCACCGCCTGTCGACGGTGCGCAACGCCCACCGGGTGGTCGTGCTCGACGGCGGGCGGGCGGTCGAGACCGGAACCCACACCGAGCTGATGCGGCGCGGAGGACTCTATCGCCGCCTGGTCGAGCGCCAGTTCTCGGAGGCGGCGTAGCGGCGGCTGGGGACAGGACCTTCAGGCTGTCACCTCGCAGCACCACCGAGTAGCCGGGGGAGTCCATCAGCATCGGCGTGCCAGGGTTCGTCGGCGGCAGGACGGTCGCGACCTCGCTCTCGGCGATCTCGGCCACCGGGAGCCCGCCGGCGACGCGGTCGTCTGGCACCAGCACGACCCAGTGGGTGTGGTAGGTCACTCCGTCGTCGTCGTAGGCGCGGTTGCGGTTCTCGTCCCACAAGGGCGTGTCGTCGAAGTCGGGATGAGCCGTGACGGCGAGGGCGACCGTTCCCTCGCCGGCCCGGAAGCCGACGTCCAGGGGCTGCAGGCTGGTGGGGAACACGTAGCCGAGAACGGGCGTGCCATCCATCGAGCCCCGCGGCTCCGGAGCGGTGCGACCCGCGACGCCGCCACCCGGGCCTCGAAGACCAAAAGGTCGAGGTCGGCACGGTACTCCTCCACCGCGCTCTCGACGTCGAGGTCGGGACCGGCGGGCGGCGAGGCCATCTGGGGTTCGAGCTTCGCGGTCGCTTCGCTCGCGGCATGGCCTCCCGCCGCGAACAGGGTGAGGATGACGATCTTGTAGCTCCCGGTGATGAGACGCATGTCTCCCGCCACCGGCTGCTGGAGGGAGACGAGATCGATGCATGCCTTTTCGATCCGGCGGGTCTCGTCGTCGATCACGTAACGCCGCATGATCTCCCCTTGAGTTGCTGCTACTCTAGACCCTGGACCTAACTCCAGAGTCGAGCGAGGTCGTGCATGGTGGCGCTGAAGATCGGCGATGTGGCAAAGGCGGCAGGTGTCGGCGTCGACACCGTTCGCTACTACGAGCGGCGAGGGCTCCTGCCCGCTGCAGCGCGCCGAGAGTCCGGATACCGCGAATTCACCGACGCCACTGTCGAGCGCATCCAGTTCGCGAAGGGCCTCCAGAGCCTCGGCTTCACGCTCGACGAGGTCGTGTCGCTCCTGAAGTCCGTCGACGCAGGCACCGCGGACTGCAAGAGCGAGAAGCACCGCTTTGAGCTCGTGCTCGCGCGCGTCGACCAGAAGATCGCAGAGTTCAAGGACGTCCGACGACGTCTCGTAAAGACGCTCACGCGCTGTGAGTCCGGCGAGTGCGTCCTCCTCGACAAACAGCGGAACCGGAGAGCGTTATGAGCGCGCTCTTGCCCTGGCTCAAGACTGCAGGGTTGTTCAGCGCCACCGCGCTCGCGGAGATCGGCGGTTGCTTCGCGGTCTATGCGTGGCTCCGAAAATCTGCGTCGCCGTGGTGGCTCGCACCTGGAGCAGTCTGCCTGGCGCTCTTCGCGTGGCTCTTGACGCTGCACCCGAGCGGCGCGGCGGGGCGCACATACGCCGCCTACGGCGGCGTCTACGTGACTGCTTCCGTGCTTTGGCTCTGGGTCGCCGAGAAGCAGACGCCCGATCGCTGGGATCTCATCGGGGCCGCACTCTGCATCGCGGGCACCGCAGTCATCACCTTCGGTCCGCGCGGCTAGGACTCGGTTCGGTCGGTCACAACCCCGTGAACACAGTGAAACGCCGACTCGATCCCCGCGCGTCGGCTTGACTGACGTCTCATGCGCTCGTTGTTCCAATCGGCGTTTCGTTCGTCGGCCTCCCGTCGAGCGAAAGTGCACACTCGGCTCAACCCGGCATCGTCCTCGATGCGCGCCCGAACGCGGCGAGGAGCGCCATCGCGACGAACACAATCGAGATCACACCAAATGGCTGCACGCCGGCGGCGAACAGACCGGTGCTCGCAAGCGCATTTCACAGCGCGAGCGCGACGCCGCCGTATCGGCGCGTCGGGGGGACGGCCGTCGTCACGCCCGCGATGGCTTGCGTTGCGCCGAAGAACGCGACGGCCGTCGCGCTCATCCCGAGGTGCTCAAACACGTCGATGTCCGCCTGTTCGCCGACGACCTTGAACAAACCGGAGACGTCGCGCACCCAGAGCGTCCAAGAATCCCTCGTCGTTCCGACGAAGCTCCAGGTCCTCGAGACACGTGCCGCCGGTCAACAGCGTGTACGCCTGCGCGAGCACATGGTCCGACTCGCTGTACGGCAAATGCCGACGCAACACCTGCACCCCCTCGTCGATCGACTGGCGCAAGCCCGTCGCTTCGACCACCGCTTGCAGCATCCCGACACCACCGCAGCCGATCGCCGGCGCTCGACCAGACCCCTCATAACGGACGTTGCCGCTCTCCAGTACCGGCCGCTCGCGCTGCGGATGCCAGCTCGGATCCAGCCATTCTTCGAGGGACCTTTGACGACGATCGAAGTTCGCTCTACTCTTCACCTGAAGCGCCTTTCCTGGCGGGGGTTGATCTGTTTTCGTCAAACCGACAATACCCCGTAAGTTGAGGCGTTTCCTCGGCTTAGCCAGTCACGCCACGATCCTCTTGCGCTGGAGCTGGGGCTAGCCTTTGCGCTCTCGCCCCTCTGGAGGTGCCCGATGACCTGGGAAGTCGTGCTGGTGCTGGCGATCCTCGCCGGCGCCGTCGCGCTCTTCATCTCCGAGAAGTTCCCGATCGACTTCGTGGCGGTCCTCGTTCTCGGGACGCTGCTGGCCTTCGGGCTGGTCACGCCCGAGGAGGGGATCTCCGGCTTCAGCAACCCGGCCACGGTCACCGTGGCGGCGATGTTCGTGCTCAGCGCCGGACTGCAAAAGACCGGCGCCGCCTCCTCCGTGGGCCGCCTGCTGGTGCGCTACGGGCGCAACTATTTCGTGGCCCTGGTCGTCGTGATGGGGACGGTCGGTGTCATGTCGGCCTTCATCAACAACACCGCCGCGGTCGCCGTGTTCATCCCGCTCGTGATGATCCTCGCCAACCGGCGCAAGATCGCCGCCTCGAAGTTGCTCATCCCCCTGTCGTACGCCTCGCAGTTCGGCGGTGTCTGCACGCTCATCGGCACCTCCACGAACCTGCTGGTGAGCGCCATATCGGATCGCGCCGGCTACGGCGCCTTCAGCATGTTCGAGTTCAGCCGCCTCGGGCTGATCCTGTTCGTAGCCGGGTCGCTCTACTTCCTGATCTTCGGCCGCTGGCTGTTGCCCGAGCGCGAGGCCCAGCAGCTCAGCGCCGCCTACCAGTTGGGCGAGTACATCACCGAGCTGCGCGTCGGGGCGGGCTCACCGCTCATCGGCAAGACCGTGCAGGAGAGCGGGCTCGGAGCGGAGCACGACGTCACCGTGCTGCGGCTGCTGCATGGCGCCGAGAAGATCTGGGCGCCGCTGCGTCAGCCGATGCTCGAGGGCGACGTATTGCTCGTGCGCGGCGAGCTCCAGGAGCTGATGGGCCTGCGCGACTCGGCGAACCTGGAGCTCAATGTCGAGTTCAAGCTCCGCGACGAGACGCTCGCGTCCGGCGATCTGCGCCTCGTGCAGGCGCTGGTGGCGCCCGGCTCCAAGCTCGTCAGCCACACGCTGAAGGACCTCGACTTCCGCAATCGCTACAAGGCGCTGGTGCTCGCCATCCAGCGCCGCGGCGAGACGATCCGCGACAAGCTCAACACGGTTGAGCTCGGGCTCGGCGACGCCCTGTTGGTCCAGGCGCCCGCTGCGGAGGTCCGGCGCCTGCGCGAGGACGAGAGCTTCATCGTCCTGGACGAGATCGAAGAGCCCGGCATGCGCCGCCACAAGGTGCCAATCGTGCTCGCGGTCATCGCCGCCGTCGTCGGCCTGGCGGCGCTCAACCTCATGCCGATCCTCGTCACCGCCCTGCTCGGATGCCTGGTCCTCGTGCTGACCCGTTGCATCGATCTGGAGGAGGCGTACGAAGCCGTCGACTGGAAGGTCATCTTCCTGCTCGCCGGCGTCCTGCCGCTCGGCATCGCGATGCAGACGACGGGGGCGGCGCCGTTCATCGCCGATGCGGCGATCGGCACGGTCGGTAATCTCGGGCCCATCGCCGTGCTGGCGGTCTTCTACCTGATGACGTCGATCCTGACCGAGTGCATGAGCAACAACGCGGCCGCGGTGCTGCTGGCTCCCATCGCCATCTCGACGGCGCAGCAGATCGGGATCGACCCACGCCCGCTGCTGATGGCGATCACCTTCGCCGCCTCCACGGGCTTCTCCACGCCCGTCGGCTATCAGACCAACACGATGATCTACAACCCCGGGGGCTACCGCTACACGGATTTCCTGCGCACCGGCGTGCCGCTGAGCATCATCTTCTGGATCCTGTCGGTGATCTTCATCCCGCGCTTCTGGAGCTTCTGAGCGGCTGCGCCAGGCGCTCGCCTCGGCCGGCGATCAGCGCCTCGACGGCAAGCGTCCCCAGCACGGCACGAAGCGGCCGGTCGCGCGCGCGTACGCCCGATACTCCTCGGACCGTCCTTTGAGCGCGCTCCGCTGCTCGTTCGTCAGGACGGCCAGGAACGGCAACGTTGCCGCAGTCCCGAACCGACCGGGACCCCACCGGGGGAGCGATCCAGGACCGGAGACCGCTTCGTGGCGCGACTCCTCGAGACGACGATCCGACGATCAGACGATCCAGCGCAGCTCGAGCTCGAATCCCTGGTAGACGGACGCCGCGCGACGGTCGCGGCTGGCGAGCGGCCTGTCGTGCTCCCGGGCCGCCGCCGCCACGAGCGCGTCGTAGATGGATGCACCAGCGATCCCTCGTTGGGCGATCTCGTTGGTCAGCTCGACCGCCGCTCCGGCCGAGAGAAAGCGCGACGCCGGGAAGTTGTGCCCGAGAATCGTCAAAACATCGCCGGCAGAACGCCGTGCCGGCCGCGGCAAGCGAGTGAGCACCGAAAACGTCTCGAACCAGGCGTGGCCGGCGAGCCCCAGGGTGAGCCCTTCGAGAGCGCTGAGGGTCTCGGCATGCTTCTCGTGACCCGTGACGACCAGGGCGACCGCGGCACTGGTGTCGACCAGCAGATCGGGCTCCCTCACCGCTGGTCGGCGAAGCGAAGTGACCTCACCACGTCGTCGTCGAGTGCCGTCTCCGCATCGATCACGAGGCGGCCCCGCCTCTTGGTCACGCCGAGCTCGCTCACCGGCTCGATGCGGATGCCGGCGCCGTCGACCACCACCTCGACTTCCCCTGCCACCAAGCCGGTCGCTTGCCGCAGGCTCTTGGGAATCACCACGCGTCCCGATTCGTCGATGGTCGTTCTCATGCCAAGACGATACCACGATAATGGCACTCCGCCTCCACGACTCGGCCCCCCTCGCAGGTGAGCACTTCGGCGAAGCGCTGGCGCACGCGGTCCGCGCTGCGCAGGAGCGAGATCGCGGCTTCTTGACCGACCGACCGGAACCCGGGCAGCGGGCGCAACGCCGAATTCGTCTCTCGTCGGGGGCGAGCCATGCGGGAATCGTACGAGGTCTGGGAGCGCTCGCCGCTCCGGTCCCGACGCTCGCGTGGGGCGACGCGCCGGATGCGCGCCGCCCCCGAGCTGGCAGCCTCGCTCAGGCGAGCACCTCGCGGAGGCGACCGTCGCGCGTCGCCGGCACGATCGCGGCGAGCGAGAGCCGGCCGGGGCCGAGCAGCGCGAGGCCGGCCGAGACCTCCGCCAGGGTCAGCGGATACTCGAAGCCGTTGGTGGCGGCCGAGAACCCGGTGTGCGCTGTCGCCGACGCCACGAGCATGGCGAACGAGAGCAAGGCGGCCGAGACGCGAGTGCCCAGGCCGGCCAGCAGCAGCAGCCCGCCGACGACCTCGAGCCACGCCGCGAAAGGGGGCTTGGAGCGACGGGAGCGGGATGCCGATCTGGCCGAAGTAGGCGGCGATCCCTTCGAGGCCGGGGCCACCGAAGGCGCCGAGCTTCCACGCGCCGTGGTAGACGAAGACCACCGCCAGGATGCCGCGGATGAGCCGACCATCCGATTGGACCGTGTGCGCAGCATGCCGGCCACTGGGGACCAGGAACGTCCGCAGCACCCTCATCACTCAGGTCATGCCGTTCAGGGGCGTCCAGCCTTGCTTGCATTGGCGCGCGGGCTCCACAGTCCGCGCGCCGAGAGAACGAGTGAGAACGTCCCGGTCACGCCGAGCGCGATCAGCATCCAGATCGAGAAGAACGCGCCTCGCGAGGTGGTGAATTCGCCGCCGACGCCCTCACCGGACAGATGGATGACCGGCATGAGCGCCGCGAAGATCGACCCGAGAAGAAGGATGGCGTAGCCCCAGCGCCGTCGGGCGAGAACGAGAGTGGCGTACAGCCAGACGGTGAGGATGAGCACGCCGATCAGGTTCTCGAGCCCGCCCGGTTCGATGCCGCGGACGACGTCGTCCGTGAGGTGCAACGACATCAGGACGATCGCCAGCAGCGACGTGATGGTGAGGATGTTGTCGCTTTTCATTGAAGTCCTCCCTCTCCGATGCCCACCGATGGATCTGAAGATGGCGGCGAGGGGCCTCGTCAATCCTCGGCAGGCACGGAGGAGTCATGGACGAGCAAGTCGCCGGGCTGGCAGTCGAGCGCGGCGCAGATCGCCTCGAGCGTGGAGAAGCGGATCGCCTTCGCCTTGCCAGTCTTGAGGATCGACAGGTTGGCGACGGTGATGTCGACGCGCGCGGCGAGCTCGGTCAGCGTCATCCGCCGCTCGTAGAGCTTTTCGTCCAGGCGGACCCGGATCGCCACGTCAGACCGTGCCTTCGAGGTCGGCGCGCATCTGCGCGCCGCGCGCGAACACGCCCGCGAGCACGAACAGCAGCAGCACCGCCAGCCACGGCGCGAACGAGAACGCGTCGATCCGTCCCGGTTCCCACACCAGCGCCGCGATCGCCGCGACGGCCAGCCGCAGGCCCTCGAGCGCCAGTACGCTCCATGCGATCGCGTCCAGGCGCCGGGCGTTTTCGAGAATGAAGGGATCGCCGGCACGCACGGTTTGGACGATCGCCAGCAGCTGCCCCAGGATCGTGTGCACGATCGCCGCGCCGACCACGCCGACGACGACGATCGCGCGCAGCCCGATCGGCACCCACGGATACGACCGCTTCAGCTCGAAGCCGAGCGCCCGTTCCGGCCAGCCTTCCACAAGCTGCCTACGAGGAGCGCCGCGATGATCAGGGCATAGAGGATGTTGAGGACGACCAGTGTCTGGATGACCGGTCGGGCGACGGCGAGGGCGTGGGCGCTGGTTCGGGTTGGGAGCGTCTCCGGAGATATCGAGAAACACGGCGAAGATGGTGGCGACCGCTCCCAGCGCCAGCGCCAGGGTCGAGACCGCGAGAGCGGTGATCCCGGTGTCGCGCCGAAGCGCGCGCACGAGCGAGCGGAGCGGATTCATGGCGATCTTCCGACGGCGTCCTCGGCAGCCCGCGAAAGCTCGACCACGGGCCGTTGGGCAACAGGAGCTACGGGCGTCTCGCGGTCACAGTTTCGCGGGCTCGAGCTTCTCGGGATCGGGCGTCTCGGGATCGGGCTTCTCGGGGCCAGGCTTCTGGGGTCCAGCGTTCTCGACGTCCGACCCCGACTCGCCGCCGGGTGGGAGATGGAGCGCGAGCTGCTCGAGGCGCCCGGGGCGCGCGAACAGGAAGCCCTGGAGCATCCCGCAGGTGTGCTCGGTCAGCCAGTCCCGCTGGTCCGAGCGCTCGACCCCCTCGGCGACGACCGCGAGGCGCAGGCTCTGCGCGACGCGCAGGATCGCCGAGAGGATCGCCTCGTCCTCCGCGCCGCGGCCGATCGCCTCGATCAGCGAACGGTCGACCTTGACCACGTCGAGCGGGAGGGTTCGCAGGTAGGTGAGCGAGGAGAAGCCGCTGCCGAAGTCGTCGGTCGCGATGCGCACGCCCAGCGAGCGGATCGCGTTGATCACCGGACGGGCGCGCTCGGGGAGGACGAGCTCGGTCTCGGTGATCTCGAGGATCAGCCGTCGCGGCTCGACGCGGTTCGCCGCGAGCTGTTCGGCGACGAAGTCCGCCAGCCCCTCCTCCACCAGGGTCGAGCCGGCGACGTTGACCGAGATGTCGAGCTGGTGGCGGCAGAGGTCGGCGAGCGCCTGCCGCATCGCGAAGCGGTCGAGCGAGCTGATCAGCGCCCGCCGGCGGGCGAGCGGCAGGAAGGCGTCGGGCATCAGGACGCCGCGCTCCGGATGCTGCCAGCGCAGCAGCGCCTCGACGGCGACGGTGGCTTGGGTGACGGTGTCGATGATCGGCTGGTACTCGAGGAACAGGCCCTTACCGCTGAGCGCCGACCTCAAGTCGGCTTCGAGGCGCAGGTGCTCGGCCGTGAACATCTGGTCGGCGGGATCGAACACGGCGGCAGGACGGCCCTGGCGGCGCGCCTGGTACATGGCCATGTCGGCGTGGCGCAGCAGATCGCTCACCGTCAGTCCGTGATCGGGGTAGAGCGCGATGCCGGCGGTGGCCGAGAGATGGAGCGAGGCGCCCTCGGCCTCGAAGGGCTCCTCGAGCTGCGCGAACATCCTCCGCGCCGCGCCCAGCGCGCCCTCCTCGTTGCAGTTCTGGAGGATCGCCGCGAACTCGTCGCCGCCGAGGCGGGCCAGCATGTTCTCGGTGCGGGTGACCGAAGCGAGACGGTTGCCCACGCTCTGCAGCACCGCGTCTCCGACCGAGTGGCCGAGCGCGTCGTTGATCTCCTTGAAGCGTTGCAGGTCGAGGAACACCAGCGCTACAGGGCTCTGCTCCCGTCTCGCCATCGACAGCACCTTGCGCGCGAACTCGAGCAGGGAGCGACGGTTGGGAAGACCGGTCAGCGCATCGTTGTACGCCATCTCCTCGATCCGGCGCTCGAAGGAGCGGCGCTCGGAGATGTCCTGGCCGAGCAGCACCCTCCCGCTCGTCTCCTGCTCCTCGCCCAGCGGCAGCAGGCGAACCTCGAGCTCCCGTCTCGGCTGGGATCCCACCTCGAGCTCGACCAGCTTCGGCTGCCCGTTCTCGGCGCGAGAGACCAGACCGCTCCAGCCCGGCCAGAGCTCCGAGATCTCCCGTCCGATCAGCTCGGCGGCCGGGTGGCCGAGGAGGCGCCCGGCCGCCTGGTTGGCGAAGGCGATGCGACCCCGGGGGTCGATGACGATCAGGCTGTCGGGGATCGACTCCATCACCCGCCGGACCGCGCTCGGCGCGAGATCGCCGAGGCGGTGGCTGCGACGGCTGCGGACGAGGATCCAGCCGGCGACCCCTAAACCGACCAGGAGCACCGCGAGCACCGCCCCCGGGAGGAGGGGCGTCGTGTCGCCGGGCAGGCTCGGCAGGGTGGGCATGGCGATCGTGGGCCTCCGCGTCGCCCGGCTCCGGTGGTACGGACCGGGGCGCCGGCGCGGCTCGGCGTGCCCTTCGTGACGAAAAGCCGGGACGAACCCGGGAGGATCTCGTCGATTTCTATCACGCCGGCGAAGCTCTTCGCGACTCGAAGATCGACCAGGGCCGGCGGCGACTCCACGGGCTCGAGCCCGTCATCGACCGCTGAGCCTCGTCTCGAGCCTCGTCCAGGCACACCTCGACCCGGCGTCCCGTCCGTCCGCCAGGGCCGAGCTCGATCTGAGGGTCGCGTCTGCCGCTACGCCATCCCCGGCGCTCTCGCTCGCGGCTCCGGCTCACGCTGGCGCGGCACGAACTGCCGCCTCGGCGTGAAGCACCCGGGCCGGAAGAAGAAGGTGCCTAAGAAGAAGGTGCCAGGCACTTGATTGGAGGCCTGGAGGCCCGCGCCGGCGCTCCTGCTCCTCTCCGATACCATGGGGCCTCATTCTGCCACTCATTCTCGGAGGCGGCTCCGGCGCGCCATGGCGCGTCTCCCGCGATGCCTGGCGAATTTCTCCTCCGGAGGACGCACGGTGGAGTGAGGGAAGGGGGAGGCTCGAGACCAACGCCGCCTGTGGGAGTCCGACTGGTGGTTCGGCAACGAAAGGAGAATCCGAGATGAGGCCACCGCGACCCCTTTTCCGGTGCACGATCGCCAAAGCCGCCGGCATGGTTCTCGGGTTTTCGCCGATTTTCAGTGCATTCGGCCTCCTCGCCCTCACCGCCGGGCCGGTCAACGCCGGGCCGGTCAACGCCGGGCAGGTCAACGCCGAGCAGGTCAACGCCGAGCCGCCGACGCTCGCCGAGCGGACGGAGATGTACTTCCGCTACCTGAGGATCCCGTCCCGGGACCATGGTCTGCCGCTGCTCGAGCCCCACTGGCTGGCCGACGGCGACCGGTTCTGGTACGCCGCGGGTGCGCCGGAGGAGACCGTGATCTACCTGGTCGATCCGGTGGCCGACACCCGGGTGGAGCTGTTCGACGCCGCACGGCTGCGGGAAGCTCTGGAGAAGGCCCTGGGCCAGCCTCCCCCACACCGCGGCCTCCCATTCGACGACTTCTCGTTCGTCGGCGAGGGCGAAGGAGCCGTGCGCTTCACCGTCGACGGCAGCGGATACCGACTCGACCTCGAGACCTATGAGCTCCAGCCCCTCGGAGAGGCGCCGCCCGAGGGGCCGCAGGTGCTGGCGAGCGACGGCCGCTGGTACCGCGACATCGTCGGCCCGTACTTCTTCGGTCGGATCCACGGGGTGCCCTCGCCCGACGGCGCCTGGTTGCTCGAGGCGGAGGACCACGACCTGTGGCTGCGCTCCATCGTCGACGGCAGCCGGCAGCGCCTGACGTCGGACGGCGAGGCCGACCACCGCTGGCACGTGATCCATCCCGGCTTCGGCGACTGGGGAGGTCCCCCGCCCCTCGCCAACTGGTCTCCCGACGGCCGCTTCGTCGCGGCCTGGAGGTCGGATCGTCGGGGCCTGCCGCGCAAGCCGGTGGTCCACTGGCGGCAGCCGTTCGGACATCCCCTCCATCGGCAGCATCGCGTCCATGCGATCCCGGAGGTCGATTGGGAGCCGTCGGCCCCCGCCCCTGTCGACCTCTACGTGGGCGAGCTGAGGGACGAGGGCGTCCGCTGGGTGAAGGCCGACAGCGGCGAGCCGAGCCACTTCGTCGCCGGGGTTCGCTGGCGGCCCGACGGCTCGGAGCTCTGGTTCCACCGGGAGGTCGACTGGGGCAAGCGGCTCGACCTGATGGCCGCGGATCCGCGGACCGGCCGGTCGCGCATTGTGCTCACGGAGACCGCCGAGTCGTTTATCGACTGGACGGGCAATGCGCGCTACGACCTCCTCCAGTTCCTCGCCGACGGCGAGCACTTCCTCTGGCGCTCGAACCGGGACGGCTGGTACGACCTCTACCTCCACGACCTGGACGGCAACCTGGTGCGCCGGCTGACCGAAGGGCCCTTCGAGGTGAGTTGGCCCTACGCCGTCGACGAGCAGGAGGGGTGGATCTACTACGGCGTCTTCGGGACCGGCGAGCGCCCCTACGACACCTACCTCGAAAGAGCCCGCCTCGACGGCTCCGGCTCCGAGCGCCTCACCGACCGCAACGGACAGCCTGGACCCTATGGGTTCTCGCCTTCGAAGCGGTTCTTCCTTCTCTACAGCTCCACGCCCACCGAGCCGGACGTGGTGGAGCTGCGGCGAGCCGACGGCACCCTGCTCCAGACGCTGGCCCGCGATGACGTCGACTGGCTCGCCGAGGAGCTCCGCTGGCGCCCGCCAGAGGAGCTCGTGGTCAAAGCCGCGGACGGCAAGACCGACCTCCATGGCCTCCTCTTCAAGCCGTGGGACTTCGACCCGGAGAAGAAGTACCCGGTGGTCCAGCACCTCTACGGCAACCCAGCCTTCAGCTGGCACGCCTTCGGCCCCTGGTTCGGCGGCCAGGACCGCGGCGCTCACGCCCTCGCCCAGCTGGGGTTCGTCACCTTCGTCATCGAGGAGCGGGGCACCCACGGGCGGGGTAAGGCCTTCAGAGATGTCGTCTACCGCGACGTGTTCCATCCGCAGGTCGCCGACGACGTGGCGGCGCTGCGCCAGCTCGCGGCCGAGCGCCCTTACATGGACCTCGAGCGAGTGGGTGTGACCGGGGGTTCCTACGGCGGCATCGCCACCATCCGCAACATGCTGCTGGCCCCCGACGTCTACCACGTGGGCGTCGCCAGATCGAGCCGCTGGCTCAAGTGGCACGCCCGCCTCTACGGCGCGCCGTACCACGAGATCCCGGAGATCTACGAGCGCAGCTCCAGCCTGACCTATGCCGGTAACCTCAAAGGCCACCTCCTGCTCGCCCAGGCCACCGACGACGACATCGAGGAGGTCATGGTCCTCGTCGAGGCCCTGACCGACGCCGGCAAGCCCTACGACCTGATGATCCTGCCCGAGGGCGGCCACTCGCTCACCGAGCGGCACCCGCGCTACTTCCACGAGGCCCGGATCCGCTACCTGGTCGAGCACCTGAAACCGGAGCTGGGGGTCGAGGCGGAGTCCCGCGACAGCCCCAAGACGACCATGGAGGAACTGCAATGAAACCAAGACCACTCACCCTCTGGATCCTGGCCAACGCCGTCGGGCTCGGCGTGGCCTTCGTCGCCATGCTGCAGATCGGGATGTTCATGAAGTACGGGCTCGACTTCGAGAAGCACTGGCAGTCCGTCCCGTCTCCGCCGCCGCCGGCCTGGTACGTCGGCATGGTCGCGATCTACCTCGCCGTGGGGGGCGCCATCTTCGGCGGGGCGCAGGCTCTCGTACTGCGCAGTCGGCCCGTGCGGCTCGGTTCCTGGATCCTCTCGACGGCCGTCGGGTTCTGTCTTCTCATCGTCGTCATCGCGCCGCTCACGGCCCTCGGGATCTGGGGCCGTATCCCGGGCCCGGTGGAGCCGTACTCCTTAACGGTCGGTGGCGGCAGCCTGGCCGGAATCCTCCAGTACCTGTCGCTGCGGAGGCAGGGCGTCGTCGCCGCGAAGTGGCTGGCCCTGTGGGTCGTCGGCCTGGCCGCCGGCCTCGTCCCGGTCACGCTTCTGTTCCTGATCCTGGAGCGGACGGGGGTGGGGCTGCCTTGGCCGCTGGGGGTCTTCGTCACCGGCTTCGTGGTGGCGGGCGTGGCGGCGCTGTTCAGCGGTCGTGCCCTGTTTCGGGCCGTGGACAGGGTTGGCACCTCGACAGGAGAGGTGAGCTCGTGAGCTGGCGACAGATCAGGAGGCTCGATCGCCTCGTCACGGCGCTGGAAGCCGCGATCCGGATCGAGCTCTCGGAAGAGCCCTATGGATCGTAGAGCCTTCCTGC
>DATKBT010000081.1:0-19379 GCA_035546295.1 Thermoanaerobaculia bacterium
CACCCGGCCCCACCGTGTACTCCTCGCCGTCGAGTATGGCCGTGAGCTCTCCCTGCAGGACGTACACCACCTCTTCGTCGATCTCGTGGAGGTGCATCGGTGACACATGGCCAGGCGGGATGACTCCCACGGCGACAGTCACTTGAGACGCACCGGTCGAGACCGACCCGACCTTGAACCGCGTCTGCACTCCGTTGGGCGACACTCCGACATGCCCTTCCCCCGCGGCGATCACGCTCGGCTCGGGCTTCTCCACCTGGGCGCCAACGGGTCCTGCCACCAGGAGACTGATCGCGGGAAGGACGCCGGCTATTGCCATCCATCGGTGTGCTCTCATCTTGTCCTCCTTCTATTTGTCGTCTCCGCGCAAAGCGGTGGGCCTCAGTGGCCATTCTCGGGCACGAGCCAAGCCACCCTTCTCCAATCACAGCAGCCGCCTAACGGACCTGGGGATCAGCGGCGACGCCCGGCGCGAAGAGACGGGTGGCGTCCGCTGAATTGATGAGATGGACTCCTCTCCGCGACTACGAGCGGCATCCGAGTGTCAGAGTCGCGTGCATGTACCACATGGGAAAGGAGTCCGCCGTGAAGCGTACTACGACCATCGCCGTCGACATCGCCAAGAACGTCTTCCAGGTCGCCGTCTCGAAGCAGCCCGGTCGGGTCGCCGAGGAGCACCGGCTCAGCCGCACCCGCTTCCTCCGCCTCTTCGCGCAGCGGCAGCCCGCGACTGTCCTGCTCGAAGCCTGCGGGACCGCACACCACTGGGCGCGAAAGCTCCGCGAGCTCGGACACTCGCCCATCCTCCTCCCTGTCCGCCACGTCGCTCCCTATCGCACCACCAACAGGACCGATCGCAACGACACCCGAGCCCTGCTCGAGGCTTCGCGCAACGAGAAGATCGTCCCCGTTCAGCCAAAGGCCGATCACGCCACTTGACAGAGGAGTATTGTTAGAGCGCCCCACGCTAGCTTGAGCTCTAATGACCGCTCCCCGAAACGGGGGGGGCGTATCGGGAGGGTTCGTTCTTCGCTGGCGGGACCCTGGGAGGGGCAATCCCGCTGAGGATCAGGTCTCGGACCGTACCGAGGGCCTCGTCCAGCTCGGCGGCCTCCCTCTCGTAGGCGACGGCTTCGGCGACCTGGTCCTGTCGTCGCTTCCGCTCGGCGAGCTGCCGCGAGAAGGTCACCTTCTCTTCCATGATGCGGACGGCGGACCAGAGGGCGGTCTCCACGTTGCTCCTCTGCTCTTGCGAGAAGACCTCGCCGGTGAACGAATGGCCGACGTGACAACGCAGCTTGAGAGGCTCTTCGTCGCCGATCTGCCAAATGGCGCCATTGCAGTCGGGGCAGGTGTAGGAGGTTCGCTTGCCGATTCGCTCCACGTTCTCCAGAAATTCCTTCGTGTTCATCACCTGTTCCGCGATGTTCGACTCCATCTCGATCTCGGGGGTCGTCGGGAAGGAGGACTGAGCGGCCGGCGGCTCTCTGACCAGCCGCACGAGGAGCGCTCCTGCCTCGGCGATCGGCACCACGTGGTCCACCTTCACGTAGCGAAGCGCCATCTTCGGCATGCTCGGGTAGTCCGCTTCGGCGGGGTCCTGCACCATCGTGATGCCGCCCCGCTTCTTGATCGCTTGCATGCCGACCGTGCCGTCGTCGAGGTTCCCGGTCAGCACGAGGCCGATCACGCGCGACCCGTAGGAACGGGCAGCGGACCTGAAGAGGGCGTCGATGGAGGGGCGGAACCGGTTCTCCTGTGGACCCCGCTGGACCCCGATTCGTTCGCCGCGCAGCAGCAGATGATGATCGGCAACAGCGACGTAGACGTGCCCCGGAACAACCGGCTCGTCGTCGGCGGCAGAGCTCACCGGAAGATCACAGACGTCGCCGAGCAGCCTGGGGAGAACACTCTCGAAGTCGGGCGCCAGATGCTGAACGACGAAGACCGCCGCTCCGAGGTCGGCGGGGAGCGCGGCGAGCACCGTGCTCAAGGCTTTCAGACCGCCAGCGGAAGTTCCGATGACGACGATGTCGTGTCCGTTCAAGTGCCCTCCTCGGCGCCTCTCTTGCGGCGGCGGCGGAGCCACGCCCCGGTCCCGTCGCGAACGGCGCCAGCGACCCACGAAAAAATATACATCAGCGGGTCAGGGAGGCAGCGGGTGAGGCAGCGGGTCAGAGGATTCGGAGCGGGGACTCGCAGCACAACCAATCACAGGATTCGGAGCCGTGGGAGCTGAGCAAAGCGGCGGGCCGCTTGCCCGACTCTCGGGGTGTTCGAACGTCTGATCAGGAACTCGAGCGTGTGTGTCGACGGTTTGCGTCTCTCTTCTCAGACGGGCAGTCCCCCGATCCCGGATGCGCCGGGCTCGGCCGACCTCTGCCCACCTGCCGTCGGAGAGAACGCCGTGCCTCGAGGACCTCGCCAGATCCAGCCCGATCACCTCACCGAGATCACCATCAAGACCTTTCAGGCTCGGTTCCTGCTCAAGCCCAACAGGCTCGTCAACAGCCTCATCATCGGCGTCCTGGCGATGGCCCAGAAGCGCTACAACATCAACATCTGCGCCGTCGTCGTTCTCTGCAACCACCTCCATCTTTTGATCATTCCTCCATCCGAAGAGGACGCCATGCGCTTCTGCCAGTACATCTCCTCGAACATCTCGAGGGAGGTCGGACGGCTGCGCAGATGGACCGGCGGAATCTTCAGACGCCGCTACTCCGATGTCGTCGTCACCCACGAGCTCGCCGCTCAGGCTGGAAGGCTCCGCTACCTCTTGAGCCACGGCGTGAAGGAGAAATTGTGCCGGCGGCCCCAGGACTGGCCCGGCGTCCACTGCGCCAAGGCCCTTCTCAGCGGCGTCATGAAGCTCGAGGGAGAGTGGATCGATCGCTCTGCCTTCTACGAAGCCAGGCGGCGGTCAGAGCGCAGGGGCGCCCGCAGAGGCAAGCGACCCCGCCTCGCCGACCACACCGAGACCATGGTTCTCAAACTCTCCAAGATCCCGGCCTGGAAGCACCTTTCCGACGAGGCGTATCGCAAGGCGATCGCCGACATGATCGGCGACATCCTCGACGAGTACGAAGACCAGCGTCTCGCTGCTCCGAAGATCGTCAGGATCGCCGTTCCTGCGGACTATCGACCCGACAAGACGAAGAGCTCGCCCAAGCCCATCTGTCACGCCGCGTCTCGCAAAGAGCGTAAACGCTTCCAACAGCGACGACGGGACTTCGTGAACGCCTATCTCGAGGCGTCGGCGCTTTTGAAAAAGGGAGCCCGGCGGGCGCTCGACATGTTCCCGGAGGGGGCTTTCCTCCCGCCGGTGGGACTCGGCCCCTTGCGAAGCCCACCGGCCAGTTCCGCGTAGCGGTCGCGGTCCGCCGACAGGCCAGCGCAACGAAGCATCGGCCAGCCAGTCAACCCTCGCTTGCGGGGTGCGGGAGCCATGGAGCACGGCACCGCGACCCCCTCATGGAGCGCCTCGAAGTCTTGCTGGGACCGCCATAGGCCTTCTGCAGCCTCCAGTTTCTCGACGACCGGGCGCCTCGTAGAGGCCTGTCGCGGCCATGGCCAGCGTCCCTCAACGAAAGCTTTGACCCCCTATCTCTATCTCTCAACGAAAGCTTTGACCCCCTATCTCTGGTTAGGCGGCACGTTCACTGCTGCGATCACTCGTGGCCATCGTCGTTGCCCCCGATGACCTTGGCGTCCGCGTATCGAGATGGAATCGCATCGCGCCAATGTTCCGCGTCCCTCTGAGGCCCGTCGACGAATAACACCTCAGGATCGGTTTCGGACGCAAGCACTGCGTACCAGTCCTTGTTGTACGCCACCGGATCGTCCGGCGAGTCTCGCCAAACGTCGATTCCCCCCACGAGGGTAGCGTCCGGTACTCCTCGCAGCACGTAGGGGACGCTCGCCAGCGTCTGGCCGCTGGCGATGAAGGTACACGACACCTCGCCAGCGAGCCGGCGAGCGAAGCTGGGAATGGCGTCGTCCTGAAGAGTGACGGGTTCCCAGTCTTCCACGAAGACGGCTTCAAACTCGGACCTTCGGATCTTCTTCGGACGACTCATAAGGGCTGGTGATCGTGACACCTAACGACTCTGCGGGTCAGCGGCGGCACCCGACGCGAAGCGACGGGTGGCGTCCGCTGCACCCGCCGGGTTAGGCTGCCTCGCGACCATTGATCTGCTACTGAAGCCCCGGAATGATCTCGACCCTGTATCGAGTGGGCTCCAAGGGCACAGGATCCCCTGAGGTCGCGAGCGAGATCAAGCGGGGCTTGATATCCATGATCCAGTCAAAACCCTCTCCACGCCTGACGGATACCGACGTTGAGCCTTGGTCAAGGGCTTCGACTATGGGTGGCGCGGCGAGACTTGATGTCGGGCGTGGAAGCTAAGTACGTAGTCTCCTTTGACTTCAAGTAGCTCTACTTCCTCGATCAAAGAGGCAGCGCCCATGTCATGAGTGATAGCTCCGGTCGAGTCAAAGACCAGTGCGGGCCGGGCGCGCGTCGCGACGGCTTCCAAGAAGAGCGGATCACGCAGCTTGGCTGAGACGCGCTCGTCGATCCGTGTGTAGTAGTACGTGGCCAACCCATAGGCGACTGCGCCCAAGCCGATGATTGACCCAGCTATCCCGAATCCGGCGAGACATCCGGTGCCTCCCAGAAAGCGCTCGAAGCGGGGCTCGGGCCCAGGCTCCTCGCTTGGCTTCTGGTCGCTCATGGTTCCTTTGCAGCTACAGGTTCAAGGCAGCCTAACCATGTAAGTAGACGGATCCAGCCTGCAATCCGGATCCACAACTCTCGTCAGCCGCCATTCTGCGCCACAGAATACCAGATTCCTGAGAAGATCGACGCCGCTCAGCGTTGGGTTCGCGATCCCAGGCCACCTCCCCCGTCCGTATCTCCGTCCTGATAGGCAAACGACGGACGAATTCGTCCGGATGCCGGTCGTGTTCGGTCTCCTTCCGAAATTCACAAGTCCCTTCATTACATCAGTTGACGCATCACTACGATTCGTGGTCGTCCGGTGATCCGGACGGCGAGGTCGGGATATCAGGCCACGCCGCTTCTCCGTGCGGCTGCTGCTCTCCCCCCGGCGCAGCGAGAAGAGAATCGAACGGGCTTCGCACAGCCAGTCCGCCGAGCTTCAGGACGTGCGTGTAGATCATGGTCGTCTTCACCGAGGAGTGGCCGAGGAGCTCCTGGACGGTCCGGATGTCGTAACCGCTCTGGAGCAGATGGGTCGCGAAGCTGTGACGGAGCGTGTGACAACCGGCTCGGCCCTCGATACCGCTCGCGCGGACGGCTCGTTTCACGGCTTTCTGGATCGTGCTCTCGTTCAGGTGATGCCTCCGGCGCCTTCTCGATCGCGGATCGGTCGAGAGCTGTCCAGAGGGAAAGACGTACTGCCAGCACCACTCCTTCCCCGCGTTCGGGTACTTTCGTTCGAGCGCATGCGGCAGGTAGACCTCGCCGTTCCCGAGACGGAGGTCGGTCTCGTGCTGTCTCTTCACTTCACGGAGGTGGCGGCGAAGCACGGGCTCGAGTCGCTGAGGGAGGATGGTGAACCGCTGCTTCTCCCCCTTGGCCGCCCGGACACGGAGCTGACGGTGATGGAAGTCGAGATCCTGCACTCGCAGACGGAGGGCTTCCAGGAGGCGGAGTCCGGAGCCGTAGAGAATCGAAGCAACCATCTTCGTCACGCCGTCGAGCTGTCGAAAGAGGCGCTCCACCTCCTCCGGGCCGAGAACGGTCGGGAGGCTCGGGCGCTTGCGCGCCCGGGCGGCATCGATCTCGGACAGCGGGCGACGGAGTACGTTGCCGTAGAGGAAGCGGAGAGCGTTGAACGCGTGGTTCTGGGTCGACCTGCTCACCTTTCGGTTGACTGCGAGATCGGTGAGAAGTGCCTCGACGTCAGCTTCGTCCAGCGCCAGAGGTGCCGCCGGCGTGGAAGAGCACGTAGCGCTTCACCCAGTGCGCGTAGGCATTCTCGGTGCGCGGATGCTCATGTGGCGTCGGCGGGTCTCGATGCGAACCCGGTCGAGAAGCTTCCGCTTCTCCGTCGCGGCGGCATCGTGTTCGCTCCCGAATGCTCGGCTCGAGGATCTGATGGTCATGATCTCCACCTCCAGGCAAAGCCGAATACAGGCGGAATCTCGGACGAGCGCCGAGGCTCGAAGAACGAGGCGGAAGAACGCGCCCGGTCCCGGACCTCGACCGCAACCGGTCGAAGACGGGACGTCGGCGCGCGAGGGAGAGCACCAGTGCCTGGAGGAGGCGATGCTCCGAGAGAGATCCTTCAGCGCACCGGGTTCCGAGCACTGGCAGCGTGACCGGTCACGGGTCCACCCCACGCGAACGGGCCTCCCCTCCCTCGCGCCAGCGCCTCCACCACCGCCGGCTCGACCACATACGCTCGCCGGAACTCCTCGGGCATGCGCTTCGGCCGCCCTGTCGCGATCTCGATGCACACCCACTCCGACTGGGCCTGCATCAGCGTCGCACCGTCGGCGATCCGCACGATCTGAAAGCGGCGCGCCGCCCGCAAACGGCCGTCGCAGGCGACGATCCAGTTGCCGACGCGCACCTCGTCGCCCAGAAACGACGGCGCGAGGAAGAGCGCCTGGCTGCTGCGCATCGCCATCGCCCGGTCGAGTGATTGCCATGCCTCGGGACCGAGACCGACCTCCCTCGAGTGCGCCCACGCCACGCGCTCGCACCAGACGTGGTAGACGGTGTTGTTGGTGTGGCCGTAGGAGCCTGTCCGAGTCTTCGGACAGGCGAGTAGGCTCCTAGGTGGGGATGGGCCGGAGAATGAGCCTGCGAATTCTCCGGGGCGAGGTGGTCGATGTCGTCTTCGCCGACCACCAGGTCGATCGTGAACGGGGCCGGCAGGTCCCAGACGATCTCGTTCGTGCCGCTCACGGCCGGTACCAGAAGGACTGCCCGCCCGTCGCGACCCGCGGGGCCACCAGGCTCGCCCACCGGCACAGCAGCGGCCGGGTCTCCCGCGGATCGACGATCTCCTCGATCTCGAAGTGCTCGGCGGAGCGGAACGGGGAGCGCACGCGGTTGAGCCGCTCGCGGATCGCCTCGAGGTGCGCGTCGTAATCGGCGGCCTCGGCGAGCTCGGCCTTGTAGGCGACCTCGATGCCGCCTTCGATCGGCAGCGATCCCCAGTCGCCCGACGGCCAGGCGAAGCGGAAGTGGTGGGTGCCGGGCTTGTGGTTGGCGCCGCCCGCGACGCCGAACGCCTTGCGGATCACCACGCAGCAATAGGGCACCGTCGACTGGCCCAGCGCCGCGAGCGCCTGGGAGCCGAACCGGATCGTGGCCTCCTCCTCCGCCTGCTTGCCGATCCAGAAGCCCGGGCAGTCCTCGAGGTGGACCAGCGGCAGGTGGAAGGTCGAGGCGAGGTCGATGAGACGCGTGAGCTTGCGGCAGGAGTCGGCGGTCCAGCCGCCGCCGTAGACGCTGACGTCCTCGGCGAAGAGCGCCACCGGCCAGCCGTCGAGCCGCCCGAGGCCACAGACGATCGAGCGGCCCCAGGAGCGGCCGATCTCGAAGAACGAGCCGCGGTCGAGCACGCTCTCGACGATCTCGCGCATCCGGTAGGTCTGGCGAGGATTGCGCGGCACGATGTCGATCAGTTTCTCGTCGCGGCGCGCCGGGTCGTCGTCGGGCTCGAGGCGCGGCGGCCGCTCGTCGACGCTCGACGGCAGGTAGGAGAGGAAGCGCCGCGCGCGCTCGAACGCCTCCTGCTCGCTCGCCGCCTCGTCGTCGATCGCGCCGTTCGTGGTGTGGATGCGGCTGTGGCCGAGCTCCTCCTTCGCCACCGCGCCGCCCCCCGCCCACTCGACCAGCGCGGGTCCCGCGATCATCATCTGCGCGGTGTCGCGCACGATGACCGAGTAGTGGCTGGTCGCCACCCGCGCGGCGCCGATGCCGGCGACCGAGCCGAGCGCGAGCGAGACCGAGGGGGCCACGGCCAGGTGCCGGACCACGAGGTCCCAGCCGCGCAGCTCGGGGATGTAGGTGCGCCCGGCCATCTCGATCGTCTTCACCGAGCCGCCGCCGCCCATGCCGTCGACCAGCCGCACGTGCGGGATGCGCAGCTCGAGCGCGAGGCCCTCGGCGCGCAGCCGCTTGGCCGCGATCGAGGCGTCGGCGGAGCCCCCGCGCACGGTGAAGTCGTCGCCCGACACGATCGCGGGCCGGCCGTCGATCTCGGCGGTGCCGAGCACGAAGTTCGAGGGCGTGAAGGTCTCGAGCTCACCGTCGTCGCCGTAGGTGCCGCGGCCGGCGAGCGTGCCGATCTCGTGGAAGGTGCCGGCGTCCACCAGCGCGTCGATGCGCTCGCGCACGGTGAGCTTGCCGAAATGGTGCTGGCGAGCGACCTTCTCCGGGCCGCCCATCTGATGGGCGAGCGCCTCACGACGGCGCAGCTCTTCGATCTCGTCCTTCCAGCTCACGGTTCGGCTCGGGATGCGGGACAGTCGATTCTAGACGGCGAGCAGGCGACGAGCGGCAGACTCCTCTGGTAGCTTGCGCTCTCGCCCGTGAGGATCGAGATGCCGACGAGAGCCGAAGCGATCGCACGACTGACCGCGCCCGGCGAGCCGTTCGAGCTCGTGCTCGTCGAGCAGTACGGCGTCCCCTGCCGCGCGTTCGCGAACGCGCCGACGACTCTCGGAGCGCTGTTCGAGGAGACGCGCAGCGACGCGACCTTCCTCGTCTACGACGACGAGCGATACAGCTACGACGAGACGTTCCGCCGCGCGAGCGCGATCGCAGCCGCGCTGAGGACCGAGCTCGGCGTGGCCAAGGGGGACCGCGTCGCGATCTCGATGCGCAACTACCCGGAGTGGATCGTGGCCTTCGAGGCGGTGACCTCGATCGGCGGCATCGCGGTCGCCATGAACGCGCTCTGGGAGCCGGAGGAGATGGAGTACGCGCTGCGCGACTGCGGCGCCCGGGCGCTGTTCGCGGACCTGGAGCGCCTCGACCGGCTCGCCGGCTGCTCGGAATCGCTCGAGACCGAGCTCGAGCTCGAGGTCATCTCCGTGCGCGCGACGCGCAAGCCAGAGGGGGCGGTGGACTTCGAGGAGCTCCTCGCGCGCCACGCGGACGCGCCGATGCCCGGAGCCGAGGTCGATCCCACCGACGACGCGATCATCCTCTACACCTCGGGCTCGACCGGCCAGCCCAAGGGCGCCGTGAGCTGTCACCGCAACGTGCTGAGCGCGCTCCTCTCCTGGGAGCTCGACGTCCAGGCGAACCTCATCGTCAACGGCCTCGAGGCGCCGCAGCTCGGCCACCAGGTCGCGACGCTGCTCGCCGTCCCGCTCTTTCACGCCACCGGCTCGCACGCGGTCTACCTGAACTCCTACCGGGCGCAGCGCAAGATCGTGAGCATGTACAAGTGGGACCCCGAGCAAGCGGCCGAGCTGATCGAGCGCGAGAAGATCACGTCGGTCATCGCCCCGGCGGCGATGACGGGCGACCTGGTCGAGACCGCCAAGCGGACGCGGCGCGACCTGAGCACGCTGCTCAGCGTGGGGGGCGGCGGCGCGCCCCGGGCGCCGGAGCAGGTGAGGCGGATCGCGGAGTCGTTCGCCAACGCGGCGCCCGGCACGGGCTGGGGGATGACCGAGTCGAACGCGATCGGCACCGGGATCACGGCCCAGGACTACCTCGACCGGCCGGCGAGCTCGGGGCGCTGCTCGGCGGTGCTCGACCTGCGGATCGTCGACGCGGGCGGCAACGAGCTCCCGTCCGGCGAGCGCGGCGAGCTCCAGGTCCGCGGCACCTCGATCTTCCGGGGCTACTGGAACCGCCCCGAGGCCACCGCCGAGGCGTTCGCCGACGGCCGCTGGCTGCGCACCGGCGACGTCGCCTACGTCGACGACGACGGCTTCCTGTTCATCGTCGACCGGATCAAGGACCTGGTGATCCGCGGCGGCGAGAACGTCGGTTGCGGCGAGGTCGAGGCGGCGCTGGTCGAGCATCCGCACGTGCTCGAGGCGGCGGTGTACGCGGTGCCCGACGAGCGGCTGGGCGAGGAGGTGGGCGCCACCGTGTACTGCGACGCGCCGATCGACGAGGCGGAGCTGAGAGCATTCCTCGCCGGCCACCTCGCGCGATTCAAGATCCCGAAGTACTTCGACATCCGCACGACGCCCCTGCCGCGGATCGCGTCGGGCAAGATCTTCAAGCGCAAGATCCGGCAGGATGCGGTCGAGCGGTTGGGCTTGACGAGGTGAACCGAGGAGCGATCGATGGCTCCTCGACGGCGGTTCCTCTGATGGCGGCCGGCCTCCGGTCGGCGGACGAACGCACGAGACGGTCAGGGCGCGGAACAGCTCTCCGGGGAGTCGGGGAGTCGAGACGTCGGGGTGGTCGGCCGAGCAGGGGCTCGGCCGCTCCAGAAGAAAAGGGATGGTCTGGTTCGGCTGAGGGCAGCTCAGACCGGACTCTGGCCCGTGGCGGGCTGCCAGGACCAGCGGTATCTCCAGCGGCAGGTCTCGTCGCCCTCCGCCCTGCAGCGGGTGTGCGAGTGCTCGACGCCGGTTGCGCCCGCCATCTCGAGAGTCCTCGCGAAGAAGGCCGAATGGAGCCGGCAGAGCTCGGGCGGGCAGAACTCGTGTCCGCTCAGCTCGAGCGATCCGGCGTCGGGACCGTCGAGCTTCGAGCGCATCTCGCCGTCGTCGTGTCCCAGAGACCACACCGAGCAGAGACGCTCGAAGGTCGAGGCGGGATTGCCCTCGATCAGGAACACCTTGTAGGTCGACCGCATGTCGCGCTCCGCGGCGATGGCGCCGAGCGCGGCGTACGGGTCCGGGGAGTCGATCTCGACGACCTTGACCAGTGCGCGGAGCAGGGCGAAGTGCTCATGCGCGGGATACCACTTCGACTTGAGGATCCGGCGGTGGAGGTACGGATGCAGATCCTTCGGCAGCTCCTGAAGCGCCCTCTCGCGATGGGCGCTCAGCGCCTTGACCGTGGCGCTGACGTAGGTGCCCTTCAGGCTCGCCATCTACGCCCTCCCTTCGACCGACGAATTCGAAGAAACGGCCGGAGCGTAGCAAAGCGAAACTCACCGCGATCGAGAGCCTCCGTCCACCGCGAGCAGAGAGCCGGTGGTGAAGCTCGCCGCATCGCTCGCCAGGTCGAGGGCCCTCGAGCCGCTCAATCGATCGCCACCTCGAGGGTCGTCCCCGCGATCACACGCACGATCTGATTCCAGGTGCGCGCACCGTCCGGCGTGCTCACCTCGAGCGTCCAGGTGCCCACCGGAATCTGCGAGATGGTGCCGACGCCGTCGACCAGGCTCCATTTCGAGCTGAGCTGGAGGAACAGCGCCGAGCGGTAGGGCTGGCCGGCGTCGTCGAGCAGCCGCGCCTGCGCCTGCAGCCCGGTGCCTTCGAGCTCCGGCACCCGGACCCTGAGGCTGCCGGCGTCGGGGAGGCGCACCGGCACCTCGTCGCCGGGCGCCGTCGCGCGCAGGCTGGTGGTCGCACCCCCCGGCGCCGCCACCAGCAGGGTCCAGGACCCGGTGGGCAGCTCGTCCAGCCGCACCACGCCGCCCTCCGACGCGTTGTACTGCCCCTGGAGCACCACGCGCTCCGTCGCGTCGAGCGCGAGGACCGTCACCTGGTCCGCGGGGCGGCCGGTGTCGGTCGCCACCACCAGGCTCAGCCCGCGCGCCGGCTCGAGCTCGATCTCGATCCCGTCGATGCCGAATTCCTCGGTCACCTCGACCTGGGCGGTGCCGGTCGCGTAGCCCTCCTTGCCGGCGCGCACCAGCCAGATGCCGGGCGTGATCCCGTCGAGGCGGAAGCTCCCCCCCTCTCCGCTGCGCGGAGGCGTCCCGAAGCCACCGAAGGAGCGGCGCGAGCTCTCCTCGTCGCCCGGGCTCAGGGAGATGGCGGCGCCCGAGATCGGCGATCCGTCGAGGGCGTCGACGACGCGACCCGAGATCGCGAGCTCCCGCAGCTCGATCAGGACCTCCGCGTCGGCGCCGGCGAGCTCCACCTCCTCCTCGTGGGCGGCTCCCGCGCCGAGGCTCGCCACCACCACCCGATAGGTGTCGATCTTGAGGTTGAGCAGCGCGAAGCGACCGTCCTGGTCGGTGGTCGCCTGCGAGCTGCTGGTGGTCGTCGTCCCCGCCGCGTAGACCATCGCACCGCGCACGGGCTCGCCGGAGCGGGTCACCTGGCCCCGGATCGCGAGCCCGCCTCCGAAGTCGAGGACGAGGACGACTTCCGCCGTTCCCGGCTCGATGGTCACCGACCTGCGCACCGACTTGGCGCCGTCACCGACCCGCGCCATCACCAGCCAGTCTCCGGACGAGACGTTGTCGACGCGATACTGCCCCTCGTAGTCGACGCGACCGATTGCCGGCGCGACGGTCGCCCCCGGCTTCATCCCCAGCACCTCGACGCGCGCTAGCTCGTCGAACTCGAGCCCCAGCACCTGTCCGACGATCGAGGCGCCGACGCCGAGGCGCAGCTCGAGGCCGTAGACCGATCGTCCCTCGACGCGCACCAGGTCCTCGGTCGACGCCTCGGCGTAGCCGTCCCTGCGCGCTGTCACCCGATAGCTGCCGTCGGCGAGGCCCTCGAGGGTGAACTCGCCGCGCTCGTCGGTCACCGGCTCGCTGCCCTGACCTCCGAACGTGATGGAGAACCCCGCCGAGGGCGCCTGGGCGGCGACGGTTGCGCCGGCGACCGCGAGGCCGGTCTCGTCGACCACCCTCCCCCCGATCTCGTGTCCGGACTCGAGCCGGAGGTCGAGCAGGTTCTCACCCGGCTGGACCACGAAATCTCGAACCATCTTGGGGTGCCTCGCGTGCTCGACCAAGATGGAGGTCGCCCCGGTCGGCAGCCCATCGAGCCGGTAGCGGCCGTCGGAGTCGCTGCGGGCGACGCTCGGCATGCCGCCGACCTCGAAGGGTGATCGCCGCTGCTCGACCCGCAGGACGATGGCGCCGCTCACCGGGTCGCCGTCCTCGCTCAGCACCTGTCCGCGCAGCACGGCTCCCTTCTCGAGCACCAGGCGGATCTCGGCGGGATCGCGCCCCGCGATCACCTCGATGCCTTCCCGCCTGCCCTCCTGGAAGCCGCCTCCAGTCGCGCGCAGCTCGTAGCGACCCGGCGTCACGTCGGCGATCTCGAAGCGCCCCTCCTCGTCGGCCTGCTCGTTGCGCATCCTCGAAGCGATGGTCGCGATGTCGATCACCCCCGATCCCATCTCGGCGATCAGACGCAAGCCGGCGTTGGCCACTCCCTCGCCCAGGCCGTCGACGACGACGCCGCGCAAGGTGGCCGCCGGCTCCATCACCAGCTCGAGCGGCTCCTCGGTCGGAGCGCGCACGCCCTGAACGCTGATCGTTCCGTAGCCGGCGAGCTCGGCGCTCACTCGCAGCGTCGACCCCTCGGCGAGGTCTTCCAGCCGGAAGCGCCCGTCGGCATCGGTCGAAGTGTCGGCCGGCTGTTCTCCCTGCAATCCGAGGCGGACGACGCCGAGCACGCCGCCTTCCTCCTGCTTCCGGATCTCGACCCCCTCGAGCGGAGCGCCGGCGCGGTCACGGACGAACCCCTCGACCGCGACTCCGGGCGACAGCGCGACCGTGCCGATCTCGGACGCGATCGTCTCCTCGGGTACGACGATCGCGGGCACGCGCGCCGGCGCGAAGCCCGCCGCGCGAGCTTCGAGGTCGTAGCGCCCAGGCGCCACGTCGGCGATCTCGAAGCGCCCCTCGGCGTCGGTCGTCGCCCGCAGCTCGTCGTCGTCGCCCGCGAACCGGCTCTGGAGGATCGCCTCGATGCCGCGGGTGCCGCTGATCGACTCGGTGAGCGTCACCTCGGCGCCCGCGACCGGGCGGTCCGAGAGGTCGACCACCGTGCCCAGCGCACGGCGGCCGGCGGAGAGCTCGATCGTCACGTCGCGTGCGTGTCCCGCCTCGATCGCGGCGACCTCGAAGCGCTCGGGGGCGAATCCTTCGGCCCGAACGCGCAGCGACGAGGGCTCGCCGGGCGCCACCGGCGTCATCACGAAGCGCCCGTCGGAGCCGGTGCGCACGGGGCGCCCCTCCGCTCCGAACGTCAGGCCGCGCGTCGTCACCTCGCGCCGGACCTCGGCTTCCGGCACCGGCCGTCGCTCCTGATCGACGACGATCCCGGTGAGAGTGCCGCCGAGACGCAGAGCGAGCGTGGGACCCTGCCCCTGCGCCAGGAGCGCGGGATCGGCCTGCGACGACTCCTGGAGGGCCGCCGGGGCATCGGCCACGATCCGTGACGAGCCTGCTCGGCTCGGAGCGACCTCCAGGCGATAGCGTCCCTGGGCGTCGGTCTCGACGAAGTTCTGGGGCGAGGAGGCATCCCAGACCCAGGCCCCGGCGATCGGCTCCCGATCGTCCGCACGCACGACGGTCCCGGCCAGCGTGACCGCCTCGAGCTCGAGCACGACCGGCGCGGGCGAGACTCCGGGAGTCAACGGCTCGAGTCGGGTCGACGCGGACGCCGCTCCTCCGGCGCCGGCGCGGACCCCGAGCGCGCGGTCGTCGGGTGACGAGACGACGATCGAACCGTCCTCGCCGGCGCGGCCCCAGGGCAGCCCGCGAGAGCCGACGGCGAGCAGCGCTCCGGGAACGGGCTCGCCGCTCCGGCGCACTTCGAGGGTGCGCGCCTTACCCGGGGCGAGGGTGATCGTCGCGCTGCCGTCGCTCTGCTGCTCGAGCTCCGCGGGGGCGAAACCAAGGGCTGCCACGTCGACGCTCCACTCCACTCCGGCGGCGACCTCGAGGCGCGCGGTTCCGTTCTCGTCGGTTCGCTCGAAGAGACGGATCGTCCGGGCCATCTCCCTGGAAGGATCGAGGGACCGGGGGCCGAAGCTGTCGGAGGCCATCACCAGGGCGCCCGGGACCGCCGCGCCGGCGGGATCGAGCACCCTGATCGACACGGCCCGAGACGGCGGCAGCACCATGGTGCGCAGGTCCATCGACTGGAAGATCGGCTCGAGCGAGAGCGACTGCGAGCGGTGTCCCCGAGCGCGGAAGACGAGCGTCCACATTCCAGGCTCGGAGACCGCGATCGTGAAGCGGCCTTGGTCGTCGGTGCGCGTCGTGCGCGCCGAATCGGGCTCGCGACGGTCGAGCGCGGCGCTCGCTGCGTCGTGCTCGAAGAGCGAACGGTGGAGCTCCACGGTCGCGCCGGCGAGCGGCTCTCCGGCCGGAGAGATGAGCTGGCCGCCGACGTCGAGCCCCTGGCCGACCGCGGCAGCGACTGCGGCGAGCCCGATCACGAAGATCGCACCGATCCGCGCAGAGCGACTCGACGGGAGCCCACGCTCGCGCGTTACCACCTCGCCCTGCTCGCTCACGCTCCACTTCCTGACTCGACGACGCCCCGCCGCCCCTGCGCGCTTCGACTCCATGAGCTCGGCTCGGAGGCTTCGCCGAGCAGGCGCCGCTTCGCAGCCCCCCGGGAGGAGGACCAGCCAGCGGAGTCGAGGCGGCTCGTCACACTCGTGAAGCTAGCATTTGGCTCTGCCCGGCATCCTCTGCCCGACATCCTCTGAGAGATATCCGAGCCGGGCTCGGCGCGCGGCGGCATCGGCCAGCATGGCGGAGTGCGCTTCCGATCAGATCAGCGAAGCGTAGGTGACCAGCGCGGTCAGCGCCAGGCTCAGGGCGATGACCAGAAGGACCTGCCAGCGTCCGCGGCGTCGTTCGTCCATCATGTAGGGTCCTGAAACGTCCCTCGTCTTCGGCGTCCGCCGTCTCCCGCCTCCTCCTACGTGCCAAAGCAAGCGGGGTTCGTGCGCGAACCCGACCGGGGATCCGGACGTATCAGACGTATCAGGAGGATCGGGATCGGGCCCACGAGCAACGGCACGCACCCTGGCAACCGACCTTCGCGCTCTCCGGAGCGACCGAGACACGCACCATGGCAACGAGCATCGAGCGACCCGCAGACGACGCGACCGAGGGAGCCTCGCGGCTTCCGGACTCGAGCACTGTGGAGCCGGCCTTCGAGCCCAGCCGCGGTCTCGCCTGGCTGCTCGAGGCGACCCAGGAGCTCAACGCCGCCGGCGACCTCCGCCAAGGGCTCGAGGTGGTCGCGCACCGGCTCCGCGACGTGATCCCCTACGACAACCTGGCGGTGCTCCTGCTCGACGACCGCGGGCGGGAGCTCACGCCCGAGCTGTCGGTGGGCTACCCCGAGGGCTTCGCCGAGCACTGGCGTTTCGGCCTCGGACAGGGGATCGTCGGCACCGTCGCCGCGACCGGCAAGGCGCTCTCCAGCCCCGACACCCGCCACGACGACCGCTATCTCGACGCCTGCCCGGGCACGCGCTCCGAGATCGCGGTCCCGCTCCAGGTCAAGGGGCGGGTGGTCGGCGTCCTCGATCTGGGCAGCAACCAGCCCCACGCGTTCTGCTCCGGCCATCTCCGGCTGCTCAATCTGCTCTCGGCCATGCTCGCCTCGGCGATCGACACTCAGCGCCTCCACGAGAGCACCCGCGCGCAGGCGCGCACCCTCTCGGTCCTCCACGAGCTGAGCCGCGAGCTGACGTCGATCCTCGACCGCGACCGAGTGCTCGAGCACGTCGCGCGGCGTCTCCACCGGCACGTGCCCTACGACGTGTTGACCATCAGCCTCTGGGAGGAGGAGCGGCAGCTCCTGGTGCCGTGGCTGTCGGTGTGCGAGGAGGAGTGCCGGTCGGAGGCGCGCGCGCTGGCGCTCGGCGAGGGCATCTCGGGCAACGCCGCGGCCCTGCGCCAGACCCTGCGCGTCCCCAACGTGACGATCGACCCGCGCTTCGTCGCCTGCAGCCACCAGATCGTCGTGCGCTCGGAGATGGCGGTGCCGCTCGTCTTCGAGGACCGGCTGATCGGCGTCCTCGATGTCGAGAGCACCCGCTACGACGCGTTCAGCCTCGATCACGAGATGCTGCTGTCGACGCTCGGCTCGTCGATCGCCATTGCGATGGAGAACGCCCGGATGTACGAGAGCGTGCGCGAGACCCAGCGCGAGCTCGACCGGGATCTCACGACCGCGCGCGAGATCCAGCAGCAGCTCCTGCCGACCACGACTCCCTGGGCGCCCGGCTTCCAGGTGGCGGTGGCGGCGGCGTCGGCGCGCCACCTCGGCGGAGACCTCCACGATTTCCTGCCCTACGAGGGCGGCCGCTTCGCGGTGGCGGTCGGGGACGTCGCCGGCAAGGGGGCGTCCGCAGCTCTGCTCGGCGCACTCACCGTGGGGGTGCTGCGCGAGATCGCGCCGCGTCAGTGCCCGTGCCCGGCCGAGGTGCTCTCCAGCCTGGGCGCGCGCCTGCGGGCGCTCGACGTCGAGCGCCGGTTCGTCGCGTTGGCGTTCGCCGCCTTCGATCCGGCGTCGCGGCGGGTGACGCTCGCGAACGCCGGCCTTCCCTACCCGATCCTCCTGCGCCAGGGCGAGGCGAAGGAGATCGAGCTCGGAGGGATCCCGCTCGGCACGCTTCCGGGCGCCGCCTGGCGGGAGGTGACGCTCGAGCTCGAGCCCGGCGACACCCTGATCCTGCTCACGGACGGTGTCACCGAGACCGAGCGCGACGGCGCACCGCTCGACGGCACGGCGCTCCTCGAGCTCGTCGAGCGGCTCGCCGGCGGGTCGGCGCGCGAGTTGGCCGACGGTTTGCTCGCTGCGGTCCAGCAGCTCGATGGCAGCGGCGCGCCCCACGACGATCGGACGATCGTCGTGGTCAGGGCGTAGATCCGCCGGTCGGACGAGACGACCGGGCGGTCGACCTCCCGGCGGGTCGATCACAGCGACGCCACGGCCGCACGGCGATGGCTCGTTCGCCGAAGGTCATGGCGCTCGTCGGTCGACCAGGGGGTCGGCCGCTACGGAAGACGAGACCCGGCGGGCCGGTGTGGCCGCGGCGCGAGCGGCGTCAGAGGACGCGGCGCGCGATGCCGGTGGTGCGCACCACCAGGCGGAGCACCACGCCGGCCACCATCAGGGTCCCGGCGCCGATCAGGATCAGCGGCCAGGCGACGGCCACCACGCCGGGGCCGAGCGGCGTCAGCGTGAAGAACAGGCCGATCACACCGGTGCCGATGCCCAACGCCGCCGGCACCAGCAGACCGTTCTCACGCCCGAAGTGCGCCAGCCAGGTCCAGAAGAACGCGACGCCCCCGAGCATGGGGAAGACCGGCCACAGCGCATTCATGTGATCCCAGTCGAGCGGCCCGAGCGTGATCAGCAGGAAGAAGCCGCCGATCAGAAGCGACGCCATGCCGGGAAAGACCCTCCCCGGATCGCGCATGCCGCCGAGCATGAAGGAGCCGAGGGTCGCGAGGCCGAACAGGATAGGCGCGAACGGCCACAGCCGATCCGGACCCGGCAGCCGGACCAGGAAGGTGTCGATCGTGAACCAGAGGCCGACGCCGATCAGGGCCATCCCGAAGAACAGCGGCGCCAGCAGCGGATTGCGCCGGGCGCGCCCCAGGCGCCGGTTCTCGCGGCGCTCCCGGCGCCGCTGGATCCGTCGGAGCCGGCGGGGGAACATCATGGTCGATCTACGGACTCGCCGATCTGCCGGTTTCGGGATGTCCTCCGAGACGGGCTGCTGGCAGCCTGTCCGAGTCTTCGGACAGGCGAGCAGGCTCTTCGCGGCCGAGCGTGGACATGGAGCGTGGACATGGAGCGTGGACATGGAGTCGCAGTGGATGGAGCGGAGCCACAGAGCTTCGATGCCCCGAGCGGCGCCGACTCTCCGGAGCCGGGCGCCTGTGAGGCTCCCCCTGGGGGGCTGGAGGGGGGAGAACACGTAGCCTCGAATGTGCTACGAGCACATTCAGAGGCTACGCCTGGACGACCCGGGTGTCGGCGATCATGTCGTGGAGAGCCTTGCGCTCCGCCTCGTCGAAGAAGATCATGATCGCGCCGATGCCCAGGAACGTGCTGGAGAGGACGCGGATGATCGACTGCTTCATGTCGAGCTCGCTGCCGTCGGAGCGCAGGACGCGGATGTTGCGCATCTTCTTGCCGATGGTGGCGCCGTCACGTGAGAGGAAGTAGATCTCGTAGCCCAAGACGCCGGCGATCAGGGCCAGCCCGGTGACGCAATTGAGGATGGTGCCGAAGGTTCCCAGGCGCGAGAAGACGAAGCCGAGGACCACGGCCACCATGACCGCTGCGACGATCACGCCGGCGTCGATCAGCCGGGCGAGGAAACGGTCCAGGACCCCGGCGTAGTGCATGCCGGCCACTCCCGCGCCCGCGATCGGCGAGCTGCTCGCGGCGGCGGAGACGGCGGGGGCGCCCGACGCCGGCGTCGCGGGAGCCGAGGGCGCCGCAGGCCGGGGAGGCGCCGGGGC
>DATKBT010000082.1:0-8496 GCA_035546295.1 Thermoanaerobaculia bacterium
CAGCAGGGCTTCGACGTTGACGCCGTTGTCGACCTTGGTCTGAGGCATTGGTTTCTCTCCTTCTCGTGTCCAGTGGTTGCGATGACCGCCTTCTCCCAGTAGAACGACATCGGCCGGCGGGAGCCGCCAGACGATCTGCGCCTGGCCGTCGCGCCCGGCGCGCCCGCCCGGATCGTCGCGGAGGAGAACCGCTGCCCGACCTTCCACTGGGGAGGCGAGGCGCTGCAGTGGGAGCTGGTGGTGATCGCCGTCGGGGACGACTCGGCAGGGGTGGAGGCCGTGCCGGCGCTGAGCGTCCGGCTTCCGGGCGCGGCTCGTGGCTGGACCCCATCCTCCGGGGAGTGCCTGGACTCCGGAGACTACGGCTGGGCGGTGCGGGCGGTGCGCGCCGACACCGACGAGCGGGTCGACACCGTGGGCGACACGATGACGGGCGATCTGGTGATGTCGGGCGCCGACCTCGACCTGGGGGTGGGAGACGGCGCGATCGTGCGCGCAGGCACCCTGTTCCTGCACAGCCGGGGGAACACCAACACGGCGCTGGGTCTCCAGGCGCTGAGCTCGGTCACCCTCGGCACCGGCAACACCGCCGTGGGCTTCGCGGCGACTGTCGGCCGAGGTCGAGGAGCGGCGAGCGGGGCTCCTCGAGCGAGCTCAGGCTGGCGGACGCTGATCCCGGCAGCGCGAGCCACCGCGGCCCCGAAGCGCATACGATTCCCCGCCGGGGCCTCGGGGCGCTCGCCGGTCGGAACGTGTCGATGACGGGCACCGGCAGCCACGAGCACCCCAACGCTCGGGCTGCTGTCCCGTATGAAGGTGCAGCAGCTCGTTGGAGAGCTGGCTCGACCGGCTCACGATGGAATCTCGTCTCGGGGGACCAGCATGCCGAACCTACGCCTGGCGCTGCGCGCCCTCACCCGCACACCCCTGGTCAGCGGCGTGGCCGTGCTCTCGCTCGCCCTCGGCATCGGCGCCAACGCCGCCATCTTCACGATCTTCGAGCGCTTGATCCTGAGCCCGCTGCCGGTGCAGGAGCCGGAGCGGCTGGTCAACCTCGAGACGCCTGGGCCGAAGAGCGGCTCGATGTCGTCCAACAACGCCGGGGGCTCCGACGCGATCCTCAGCTACCCGATGTTCCGCGACCTCGAGCGCGAGCAGACCGCCTTCACCGGGATCGCCGCCCACCGCTCCTTCGGCGCCAACCTGGCCTCCTCGGGCGACACCCTGAGCGGAGAGGGCATGTCGGTCTCGGGGAGCTACTTTCCGGTCCTCGGGCTGCGCCCCGCGCTCGGCCGGCTGCTCGAGCCCGCCGACGACCAGGTGGTCGGCGGGCACCCGGTCGTGGTGCTCAGCCACCGCTACTGGCAGGAGCGGTTCGGAGGTCGCGACGACGTGCTCAACGAGGCGCTGGTGGTCAACGGCCGCTCGATGACGATCGTCGGAGTCGCGCCGCGTGGCTTCCTCGGCACCACCCTCGGCCAGGACCCGCAGGTCTTCCTGCCGCTCACCATGTACGGCAGCGTGACGCCGGGGTGGGACCACTTCGAGAACCGGCGCAGCTACTGGCTCTATCTGTTCGGCAGGCTCGGCCCGGGAGTCGGCGTCGCCGAGGCGCAGGCGTCGATCAACGTGCCGTACGGCGCGATCCTGCGTGAGGTCGAGGCGCCGCTGCAAACCGGCTTCACCGAGGAGACCCTGGAGCGCTTCGCCTCCCGGCAGATCGTGCTCGAACCGGGGCTGAGGGGTCAGAGCTCGTTCCAGGAAGAGCTCCGCGAACCCCTGCTCCAGCTCTTCGCGGTCACCGGCCTGGTCCTGCTGATCGCGGCCGCCAACGTGGTCAACCTGCTGCTGACCCGGGCCGCCGACCGCTCGGGGGAGATCGCCCTGCGCCTGTCGATCGGCGCGCGCCGGCGCCAGATCGTGGGGCAGCTCCTCGCTGAATCGGTGCTCCTCGCCCTCGCCGGCGGCGCGCTCGGCCTGTTGGTCGCGGTGGCGACGCTGAGAACCGTCCGCGGTCTCCTCCCGGCCGACGCCGGCACGACTCTCGAGCTGGACCTGGGGCCCGAGACCTGGATCTTTCTGCTCGCGCTCTCCCTGCTGACCGGCCTGATCGGCCTGCTGCCGGCCATCCACAGCGCACGCGGCGAGCTGGGCTCGATGCTCAAGGGTCAGGCCGGTCGGGTGTCGCGATCTCGAGCCGCCGGGCGCTTCCGGGCAGCCATGGCGACCGTCCAGATCGCCCTTTCGATGGCGCTCCTGATCTCGGCCGGGCTGTTTGCGCGCAGCCTGTACAACGTCAGCCGCGTCGACCTGGGGATCGAGATCGAGCATCTGGCCACGTTCGGCCTCTCGCCCGAGCTCAACGGCTATCAGCCGAGCGACTCGCGGGCGCTCTTCGCGCGGGTCGAGGACGAGACCGCGGCGCTGCCCGGCGTGTCGATGGTCACCGCCTCGATGGTGCCGTTGATCACGGGCAGCAACTGGTCGTCCAACGTCAGCGTCGAGGGCTTCGAAGCGGCACCGGAGGCGGACACCAACGCCAGCTTCAACGAGATCGGCCCCGGCTACTTCCGAACCCTCGGCATCCCGCTGCTCGCCGGCCGCGAGTTCGCGGCGGCCGACGAGCTCGGCGCTCCGAAGGTGGCGATCGTCAACGAGGCCTTCGCTCGCAAGTTCGAGCTCGGCCGCGACGCCGTGGGCCGGCGGATGCAGGTCGGCTCGGGGGGCGAGAACGACATCGAGATCGTCGGTCTGGTCCAGGACGCGAAGTACAGCGCGGTCAAGGACGAGGTGCCGCCGCAGTTCTTCCTGCCCTACCGGCAGGACGAGAGCCTGGGCGCGATCCGCTTCTACGTCCGCGCCCAGGGCGCCCCCGCAGAGCTGCTCGCCTCCCTGCGCGGGTTGATCGCTCGGCTCGACCCGAACCTTCCGATCGAGGAGCTCGAGACGATGGACCTCGAGGTGCGCGAGAACATCCTGATGGACCGCATGATGAGCATGCTGTCGGCCACCTTCGCGCTCCTCGCCACGGTGCTCGCCGCGATCGGGCTGTACGGAGTCGTTGCCTACGCGGTCGCCCAGCGGCGGCGCGAGATCGGCCTGCGCATGGCGCTCGGCGCCGACGCAGCGCGGGTCCGCCGGATGGTGCTGCGCCAAGTCGGCTGGATGGTGGTGCCCGGTGCCGTGCTGGGCATGGCGGCGGCATCGGGGCTTGGCCGGGTTGCGCAGTCACTGCTCTACGAGATGGAGGGCAACGATCCGAGCGTCTTTGCGCTGTCGGCATTGCTGCTGGTGGCGGTGGCGCTGGGCGCCGGAATGGTGCCGGCTCAGCGGGCAGCGCGAATCGACCCGATGCTGGCGCTGCGCGAGGAGTGATCGCGGGGCACTGGTAGGCTGGTCGGCATCGAGGATCGTCGCAGGTCCTCCGGGGGGTCGTCATGAAAGCGCTTCCGTCGGTTCGCGAGCACATGGACACGACGGTGCCGACGCTCTCTCCCGAGGCATCGCTGCTCGACGCGGTCGACTTCCTGCTCAAGAAGCGCGTCACCGGCGCCCCCGTAGTGGATGATCTCGGTCGCCTGATCGGGATCATCACCGAGAAGGATCTGCTGAGGATCGTCGCCCACGCACCGGAGCCGCAGAGCATTTCGGGTCGAGTTGCGGACTTCATGACTCGGGAGGTCCAGACCATCTCCCCCGACATGGACGTCTACTACGTGGCCGGGCTGTTCCTGAACGTCAGCTTTCGGCGATTCCCGGTCGTCGAGAGGGATCGGCTGGTCGGAGCGATCACGCGCTTCGACATCCTTCGCGTCGTGCGCGCCAACCGCAAGGTGTGGGCAGAGTTCCTCGGCCGCTAGCCCAGACGAATCGTGAAGATCGTGGCGAGGGCACCTCGAGACGCTAGGGGTTGGCGCGCGTCGCGGTCGATCGGTTAGTCTGCTCCCGCGCGCCAGGGCGCATCCGTCCGCGGAAATGGACCGAGTCCACCTGAGGCCAGAGCGCAGGACCCGACCACGACCTTCTTTCAGCCCGATTCGCGGACGCGGGCGATGCTCGAAAGGAGGTTCCCATGGCACACCGCGAGCTGCCTGCGCGTCCCGACCTCGATCACCTCAAGAAGGAGGCGAAGGCGTTGCGGCGCGCGTTCCTCGAAGGCGACCCGGCGGCCGTGGAGCGGGTCGAGGCGATCGTGGGGCCGAAGGCCGAGCTGAAGCTGACCGAGGCGCAGCGCGCCGTCGCGCGCGAGTACGGGTTCTCGAGCTGGGTGAAGCTGCGCGAGCACGTGCAGTCTGCTCGCCGGAGCGGCGACGCGCTGGAGAGCTTTCTCGCCGCGGTCGAGCGTCACGACCGCGCGGCCGCTTCGCGGGTCCTCGAGTCCGAGCCCGGGCTGGCGTCGTCGAGCCTGCACGTGGCCTCGATCCTGGGTCTCGAGACCGAGGTCGAACGACTGATCGCGAGGGACGACGGCGGCGTCCGCGCGCTCGCGGGCGCGACGTGGCCGGCCGAGCCGCTCCTCTGGCTCTGCTTCTCGCCGTTCCACGGCGAAAGCCCGGCACGGGACCGTGGTCTCCTGGCGTCGGCCCGCGCTCTGCTCGCCGCCGGCGCCGACCCGAACGTGCGCGAGGTCCGTCACGGCGTTTCGGCGCTCTACGGCGTCACCGGCCTGAGCCACGCGCCCGAGATCGCACGCCTCCTGCTCGAGGCCGGCGCAGAGCCCAACGACGGAGAGTCGGTGTTCCATGCCGCCGAGCGCTTCCACGAGGAGGCGCTCGAGCTGCTGCTGAGCCACGGCGCCGATCTCAACGCTACCGGCGACTGGGGCAACACGCCGCTCTATTTCCTCCTGCGCTACTGGGACGTGGCGCGCGAGCGGCGGGTCGAGCAGGGCTTGCGCTGGCTGCTCGCGCACGGCGCGGATCCGAACGTGCTCTGCGATCGCGAGGAGCGGGAGAGCTCGCTGCACGTGGCCGTGCACCGTGGCCAGCATCCGGACGTGGTCGGGCTGCTTCTGCGACACGGCGCCGATGTCCACGCGCGCCGCGGCGACGGTCGGACTGCCTGGACACTCGCCCGGCGGGGGGGCTTCGGCGAGCTGGTGGCGCTGCTGGAGAGCGCGGGCGCGAGGCCGGAGCCGCTGTCGGCGGTCGACCGGTTGCTCGAGGCCTGTGGACGGGGCGATGCGGCCGCGGCTCGGCGCCTGGCGGTTCCCGCCGTGGCGTCGGGCCTGCGGCCTGGCGAGGCGCGGCTGATCGTGCAGGCGGCCGCGGAGGGGCTGTTCGAGGTCGTGCGGGCGTGCCTGGCGGCCGGCTTCCCGGTCGACACCGCCGACGAGACCGGCGCCACCGCCCTCCATCATGCCGCGATCCACGGCCGCGCGTCGATCGTCCGGGAGCTGCTCGGGCACGGCGCCGACCACTCGATCCGCGACAGCGAGCATTCCTCGACCCCTCTGGGCTGGGCCTGCTTCGGCGTCGACTTCTTGCAGGACGAGAGCGGCGACCACGCCGGAGCGGTCGAGGCGCTGCTCGAGGCCGGCGCGGTGGTCTCGAAGGATGAGCACCGGACTCGGGATCACTCGGTGCGACAGCTCCTCGACCGATGAAGAGTGTGTCGAGGAACGATGATCGGACGAGATCAGGCGCGCGGGCGACCGGGTGGGAGCTCCCGTAACTGGGTCCGCTGTCACTGGGACCGGATGAAACTTCGCCTCGGCGACGCCTCCGTCCCTGGCATTGGGCAGCGATCGGGCAGGACCTGCGGATCAGGCGCAGCCCAGCTCAGGCTCGGGCGTCAACCTCAAGAGCGCGACGGCGCCCCGCCGACCTCCCACCCCTCGTCTCGCGTCTGCTCGCGGGTCGCCGCGATCTCGCCGCCGATCAGGATCGCGAAGGTCGTCAGGTAGAGCCACAGCAGCAGGACGATGACTCCGCCGACGAACCCGTAGGTGGCGTCGAGGCGGGAGAACTCGCGCAGGTAGGCACGGAAGCCGAGGGTGCCGAGGAGCCAGAGGCAGGAGCCGGAGAGCGCGCCGACCAGCGTCGGGAGAGCGGTGTGCCGCCCTCGCCGGCGGTCAGGAAGCAGATAGTACAGAGCCCACAGCAAGAGGGTGAACAGCGCGAACGAGGCCGGCCACCGCAGGAATCGCCAGCCCGAAGAGCCTTCGCCGATCCAGGCGAACAGCGCCGGTCCGCCCAGCACCGCGACCGCTCCGACGTTGACCAGCACCAGGGAGAGGACGAGGCCGACCAGCCCGAGCAGCCGGCGCAGCCACCAGGGGCGCGTCTCGTTGAGGTCGTAGACCCGGTTGAGCCCGGCGATCAGAGCCGTGAAGATGCTGGAGCCGGACCAGAGCACGAGCAGGACGCCCAGCGAGAGCATGCCCGGGCGGCTCGATCCGGTGACCTCGCCCACGAACCGCTGGAGGTAGTCGGCGGCGTCTCCGGGGAGCGACTGCCGAATCAGCTGCATGATCGCGTCGAACGCAGCGTCACCGCCAAAGAGACCCGTGAGAGCGAACAGGGCGATGACGATCGGGAACAGCGACAGGAACGCGAAGTAGGCGGCCCGCGCCGCCTCCCCGGGGAGGTCGTCGGCGATCGCTTCGCGCACGACCAGGCGCGGGAAACGCAGCCACGGATGATCGGCCAGGCGCTCGAGGCGGTCGAGCATCGCTCTTGCTCGGCTGACGGGGTGCTCCTTTTCGGGTCGAGCTCACCGTCGCGGTGGGCATCGATGGCTGATCATGACCGCTCTGCGGCTCAGCTCTCGCTCAGCTCTTCTCGTCGATGACGACACGGCGGACCTCGGCTGCGGCCTGGTCGACCCAGCCGCGCCCGCTTGCGGGCTTGCGGCGCACGAGTGATCGGCTAGCGGGCTCGTGGTATGAGCTCGCCTCGCTTTCGCTGCTCGTTGGGGAGTGGTGACCACCCCGAGCCCGCTAGCCGCTCGCGGCGCCCTCGCCGACGCTGCTCGCCGGCTGGTGGGATTGGTCGATCACGGTCCGGGCTCGCCCCCACTGCTTGGCCGAGTAGAGGGCGCGATCGGCCCTGCCCAGAGTGGTCTCGATGCTCTCCCCGGGCCGATGCGCGGCCAGGCCGATCGAGACGTTGACGGGGTTGCCGGCGGGCAGCTCGGGGATGTCGAGCGCCGCGATCGCCGCTCGGACTCGCTCCGCCGCACACAGCGCTCCGTCGAGCGAGGACTCGGGGAAGAGGAGGAGGAACTCCTCACCGCCGAAACGCCCCACGAAGTCTCCCTTCCGGAGGGTCGCGGCGAGCGCCGCACCGACCGAGCGCAGCACCCTGTCGCCCACCTGATGGCCGTAGGTGTCGTTGATCGTCTTGAAGTAGTCGATGTCCATCAATCCGATGCAGGCGGTGCTCTGATCGGGCCGGCGGCGCTGGAGCCGCGACTCCTCGCGCTCGAGCTGGAGCATCACGGCGCGGCGGTTGGGCAGTTGCGTCAACGGATCCCGGGTGGCGAGGTCCTGCAGCTTTCCCATCGCCTCACGGAGCTCGTTGTTGCGCTCCTTCAACGAGCTGCGCAGCCCCGCGATGAAGCTCCCGAGAAAGGAGACCTGGACCAGGACCACGGCGTAAGCGAAGACGACCACCCCCTCGACCTCGAGGTCGACTCGCTGCGGGGCGCGGTAGACGAGAGCCGCGAGCATCACCAGGTAGGAGGTCAGGACGACGCCGCCGATGACCAGCATCCGGCGAAAATCGAAGACCAGCACTCCGAACAGCATCGCGACCATCGCCATCAGCAGGAAGGGCATGCGCGCCTGCGGAGCGGCCACGTGATACATCACGTAGATCGCGGGCCAGAGAGAGGCGATCACCTGGGCTCCCGTCATGCTCGGGTCGCGCAGCTTGAGGTTGACGCGGCCGGCGATGAGCGCGAGGAAGACTCCGTGGACCACGACGGCGGCGACGACGTAGTGGACGATGCGCCTCGCCTCGAGCAGGCCGGCAAAGTGACAGCCGACGGCGATGAGGGTCGTCGCGCCGTAGGCGGCGAGCCCCCACAGCACCCGCTGCGCTCGCAGTCGCTGCGGCCGCAGCTGCTGGGCGCTCGGCGCGGGCGGCGGCGCGAGCTCGGGGCTGGTCGTTTCGTCGTCGAGGGCGAGCTGCGACATGGAGGCCTCTACGGGACTCGCGCCTTCAGCCTGTCCCGCCCGAGGGTCTCGGCGAGGAGGCGCTGCGGTTCTGGCCGGAGGGCGCGCGCGGACTGCGTCGCCGGGGCGGTGACGCCGAGGCACCCTCTTCCGCACGCCAACGCCCGCTGGGGTCGGAGCACGGTGCTGGAAGATCTCTGGCTCCGGGACTCCCGATGGCGGGCGGGCAGTGCGGAGAGGACGTCGAGAGGCGGCGCGAGAAGTCGAAACCCCGGCGGTCTCCGCTGGCGCCGGCTCGGCGGTCGAAAGAAAATGAGCGCAGCGAGCTCGGCATCATGGAAACGGATATAGCAGAAGTCGGGACGAGATGCGAATCG
>DATKBT010000083.1:0-19883 GCA_035546295.1 Thermoanaerobaculia bacterium
CCAGCGCGGCGCCCGATCCGGCCGAGACCGAGGAGAAGGTGTAGTCGCCGCCGGTGAGCTGGAGGACGCCGCCGGTCCCGATCGTCAGGGCGCCGTAGGAGCCCTCCGCCAGCACCACCGTGGCGCCGTTCGCGACCGCCACGTCACCCTCCGAGGGCCGGTCCGACGGCTCCGCCAGCGGCGGCAGCTCGGAGAAGACCGGCAACGCCAGGGGCGAGACCTGGGCGCCCTCGATCGTGCCGTCGTTCGACAGGTGGTTGAAGACGACGTCACCGCCGATGACGGCGGCGCTGTCGATGTCGATGCCGTTGGCCCGGAGCGAGTGGCCGGCGGCGGTCGTAACCGCCCGATCGAGGGATAGCTCGGCCTCGCCGAGCACCGGCCCGGGGCTCGCGTCGTTGACCACCAGGTCGCCCGAGAGGACCTTCACGTCGCGGTCGATCTGGATGCTGTTGAAGGCGAGCAGGACCGCGTTGCCGACTCCGGGGAGCGCGAGCGACCCGATGGCGGTCTCCCGGACGAGGCCGGCCTGACGGCTCGAGGCGAGGGTCTGGGAGGTGGGGATCGTCGCCCCCAGGGCGACGAGGGCGACAGCGACCACGAGAACGGCGGGCGAGGAACGACGGGCCATAGCGAGCCTCCAGGGGCGTCTATCGCCGTCTCGGGGCGAGAGGGAACGCCTCGAGGCGGAGAGTGGAAAATAGCAACGGGAACTGGCCCGGTAAACGTATCACGCGCCCCGAGCCTTGTAAAGCGCGAGGCGATCGGAGCGAGAGAGAGAATAGAAAACTTGCGATTGCAAATATCGTTTCAACTCTACGCGCTGCGTGGATCGGACTCATGACCCGGTGAAACCGCTGAAGGAACACCAGGGGCGACAGCCGCTCGCCGGGCGGTGGCGACTGGACGCGCCTGGATCTTCGACGCCGCGACCCTCGAGCAGCGGTGGTCCTCGCCTCCGAGTAGCGATTCACCCCCTGCGCAAGCACCGGTGCTTCGGGCGCGTTACACTCCGGCCGGCCCGCGGAACGGGTCGCCATCCACCACAGGACCGCTTTGCCGGAGCTCGCGTCATGAGACGACTGGTCATCTCCCTGTGCCTCGCCATCCTCACCGCCTTCGGCCTCGCCGCCGCCGACAGGGACGAGGCGGGCCGCCTCCACGAGCTCTTCGAGCGCGAGTGGGAGTGGCGCCTCGAGGAGAACCCCCTGCTCGCGACCGACGTCGGCCGCCACGACTACGACGACCGGCTGCCCTCGGCCGCGGCCGCGGACCACGAGCGCCGGGCGCAGGCGACCCGCGGCTTCCTCGCCGACCTCGACGGCATCGACCGCGCCGAGCTCGGCACCGAGGACCGGGTGAGCTACGACATCTTCCGGCGGCAGCTCGAGGAGCGCCTCGCCGAGCACGCGTTCGGCGACTGGCAGATCCCGATCAACGCCGACTCCGGCTTCCACATCGGCCTCGCCCGGCTGCCGGAGGAGGTGCCGCTCGCGACGGTCGAGGGCTACGAGAGCTACCTCTCCCGCCTCGGCGCCTTCCCGCGCTACTTCGGAGAGCAGATCGCCAACATGCGCCTCGGGCTCGAGCGGGGCATGACGATCCCCATGGCGGTGCTCGCCGGCTACGAGGCGACGATCGCCGCGCACGCCGTCGAGGACCCGACCGAGAGCGTTTTCTGGGCGCCGTTCGCGGCCTTCCCGACCGGCGTCCCGGCCGCCGAGCACGAGCGGCTCCGGGCCGCCGGGCGCCAGGCGATCCGCGAAGCCGTGGTCCCGGCCTACCGGAGCTTCCTCCGCTTCTTCGAGGCGGAGTACGTGCCGGGAGCGCGGGAGACCCTGGGCGCCTCGGAGCTGCCCGACGGCGAGGCGTACTACGCCCACCTGGTCCGCCACTTCACGACCCTCGACGTCTCCCCCCGTGAGGTCCACGAGATCGGCCTGGGCGAGGTGGCGCGGATCCAGTCGGAGATGCACGAGGTGATCGCCGAGGTCGGCTTCGGGGGCTCGTTCGCGGAGTTCCTCGCCTTCCTCCGGACCGACCCCCGCTTCTACCCGAGGAGCGGCGAGGAGCTGCTCAAGCAGGCGGCCTGGATCGCCAAGAAGATGGACGGCAAGCTGCCGTCGCTGTTCAAGACCCTGCCGCGCCTGCCCTACGGGGTCGAGCCGGTCCCCGACCACATGGCGCCCAAGTACACCGCCGGCCGCTACGTCGGGGCGCCCAAGGGGAGCACCCGGGCCGGGACCTACTGGGTCAACACCTACGACCTCCCGAGCCGCACGCTCTACACGCTGGAGGCCCTCACCCTCCACGAGGCGGTGCCCGGCCATCACCTGCAGAACGCGCTCGCCCAGGAGCTCGAGGACCTCCCCGACTTTCGCCAGTTCTCCTACCTCTCGGCCTTCGGCGAGGGCTGGGGGCTCTACTCGGAGCGCCTCGGCCTCGAGGCCGGCTTCTACACCGACCCCTACGCGAACTTCGGCCGCCTGACCTACGAGATGTGGCGCGCCTGCCGGCTGGTCGTCGACACCGGCCTCCACGCCATGGGCTGGAGCCGCGAGCAGGCGATGGACTACCTCGCCACCCGCACCGCCCTGTCGCTCCACGAGGTCACGACCGAGACCGACCGCTACATCTCCTGGCCCGGCCAGGCCCTGGCCTACAAGATGGGCGAGATCGAGATCCGGAAGCTCCGCCGGCGCGCCGAGGACGCCCTCGGCACCGGCTTCGACGTCCGCGAGTTCCACGACGCGGTCCTCCTCCACGGCTCGGTGCCGCTGCCGGTGTTGGAGGAGAACGTCGAGCGCTGGATCGCGGAGGAGATGGGCGACTCACCCGCTGGCTAGCCCGAGGCGGTGTCTCAGGAGTCGGACGGGCCGTCGCTCCTGGTCACCGCGTAGGGCGGATCGACCTGCCACAAGCCGTTGCTCGGGAAAGCCCAGGGCCCGAACGTCGCTACCCCTCGCAGCCGGCGCCAAAGCCTCGACCCGCCCGCCACCCTCCAGCTTCGAGGAACGACTTTGACGGAAACCCTGCCTCAGGAGAACCAAGGCTTGACGTTCTGGTGAAGCGCTTGTTAGGATTGAGTAAACTCACAGAACCTGGAGGTGACTATGGAGAACCGGTATGCGTTCACCGCCTTCCGACTCGGCCGCCGCCTTGCCAACACGTCCAAAGCAAGCGCTTGGCTCACACCGGGCGCCGCGCTGCTCCTGGCCGGCGCCCTGTTGCTGAGCTTCCACCTGCCGGCTGCGCCGGCGGCCTCGACGGCGGAGCCGCAGGCCGCGGCCCCGCAGGGCTGCGCGGGAATGCTGCCCGACTTCACGCAGTCGACGCCCCCCGCCGACTACGCCGGCACTCTCCCGGCGAGCCAGACCGACCTCGCGGTCTTCGCGTGGCAGCACTTCGTGGCCTTGAGCTGGGGCGCCTCGTACTCGCCACCGCAAAACCAGACGCGCGGGACTCCCGGAGGAGGAACCTTCTTCGGCACCGGCGCACAGCCGGATCTCACCGTCTGGCAGACCTATCGCCACAAGAACGAGCTGTATCGAGCCAACGGAGCGGCCCCGGACAGCGACTACGACGATCCGCCGATCTACACCTACAACAACACCACCAACACCAACAACCTGCCATCTCCCTGCGATCCCAAGAATGACACCAACCCCAGCGAATTCATCAACCTCGACGAGAACAGCCAACTGGGCCTGTGCTACATGTTCGCTCAGCCCAGCGGATCGACGGCCCCGGGCCAGGTGCTCTTCCTGGCCAAGCTGAACGAGGCCAACTACGACTACATCGCCAGCAACCAGCTCTACACGCGGGCGAACCAGGACACCTACGGGAGCGTCAACAAGGCGGACCTCGCGACCTATGGCGCGATCTGTCAACAGACCGCGCCCACGACCTGCGCGCAGGACGTCACCAGCTCACCGTCGGCCGGCTATTGCCTGCCCTGCGGTGGAACCGGGTCCGAGGGGACGATCCACGTCAAGTCCGCGTGGCGCGCCCTGACCACGGCGGAGGCGAGTCAAGGTCGTTACTTCACGGCGCCGGTGGTCTTTTACCGACTCACCAGCGATTCGACGAACGTCTGCTACACGAACGATACCGGGACGACCTGGGGACTGATCGGACTGCACATCATTCACAAGACCGAGAAGTTCCCCGCGTTCTTCTTCGCCTCCTGGGAGCACGTCGACAACATCGCCTCCAATCTCACGTTCGAGAACACGATCTATGGCGGACCGACGAGCACCGTCGGCAAGATGCTGCCCTATCAACGCGCGTCTCACAACGGACAGACCCTGCCGTCCGCCGACGTCCAGGCGGTCAACCAGTGCGTTCAATCGACCATCGCCGCGAACAACGCGAGCTCGGTCTGGCAGTACTACCAGCTCGTCGGAGTCCAGGGCACCCCGGTCGACTATTCCAATTACCAGAGCGACCTCCCGAACTACTTCCTGGCCAACAACGTCATCGAGTCCAACGCCTTCTTCCAGAGCTTCGTCGGCAACGAAGCCACCTACAGCGCCACGGGCACCGGCCCCGAAGGGACCACCCTGGGGGTCAACGTGAACTACAATGGCGCTACTTTCGACGTCGGCGGCTGCCAGGGCTGTCATGGCAACGCTCAGCAGGGCGGCACCGACATGAGCTTTCTCACGGCATCCGGAAGCAATACCACGAGCGCCGAAGCCATCGGAGACTTCGAGAACCTCTTGTCTGAGCGGGTGAAGATGTACCTGGGCCACGTGCCGAAGAAATAGGCCCTCGGCGGCGGTCGCCGCAGCGACCGCCGCACCGTCCGCGACTAGACGGGAGCTTCGTAGGTCGCCCAGGCGACCGGGCTCTCCCGGAGCGTCACCCGCAGCGTGCCGGAGAAGATCGCGGCGACGCGCTCGCTGATCTTGCCGTGGAGATAGCGGCAGAGGTACTCGGTTGTGGTGTTGACGCCCTGGAACTCCGGCAGCTCGTCGAGGTTCTTGAACTCCATCGGCCGGAGGATCTCTTGCAGCGAGCTCTGGGCGCCGCCGAAGTCCACGATCAGGTTGTGCTCGTCGAGCTCGTCGGTCAGGTAGGTGACGTCGACCTCGAAGGTGATGACGTGTACGAGCTGCGCGGGACCGAAGATCTCCCCGGAGAGCGAGTGGGCGCATTTCCAATAGTCGCGGAACGTCAGCGAGAACATGGGGTTCCTCCACTGGGTGGGTGTGATGGGGTCTGAAAGGAGCCGATCCTCGTTCCCATGAGGACGTGCTCGTTCTCGGCCCGTTCGTCGAGGACGACTCGGCCTTTCGGGAACAACAGGAGAATCGCCGATCCGCCGTAGGCGAAGTAGCCGAGCTCGTCGCCCTTGCGCACCGCGTCGCCGATCGCCCGTGTGTGCCGGACCGAGCTGACGGTGGCGATTCCCACGGTGACCATCCCGACCGGGCCGAACCGGGTGTCGAGCACGAAGAAACCTCGGCGGTGCTCGGTGAAGAACTGGCCCGGATACTCGTCGCAGCCGAAGCAGAGGCCGCCGATCATGGCGCAGCGGGCGATCGTGCCGGTGACCGGAGCGTGGAATCGGTGGTAGTCCTGGACTCCGAGGAACAGCACCATCGCGGTGCCGTGGCGGAACTCGGCGGCGCAGCGGTCGCCGCCCAACAGCTCGTCGAGGCGCAAGCTCCTGCCTTTGACCTCCAGGAGCGTCTCCGGATCGAGGTCGAGCGGCGCCTGGACGGCGGAATCGGCGGGCGAGACCAAGACCGTGTCGTCGTCCGCCGCCGCGATCGGTCGCGCTCCCGGCTTCACCTTGCGGGTGAAGAGCTCGTTGAAAGAACGGAAACCCGCTTCGGGGACGACGAAGTCCGCGAGGTCGATCTCGGGGTGCTCGCTCCAGCGCGCGATCATCCACGCGGAATCCTCGCTGTCGAGGAAGTCCCCCCGCGCCTGGGCGAAGCGGTTCAGCCACCCGGCGAGCGCCCTCTCTCTCACGAGCGCCAGGCCCTTCGGCGTCCGGTGGAGCTTCAAGAGCCGGTGGAGGAAGCTCTCTTCACGATCGATCGCCGGAAGCGACGTGCGCCACGCTTCGAAGAACCCGAAGAACCCCTCGAGAGTCATCGCGCCCCAGGGGTCTCCCGGCTGCTGGTCGCGGTCGCGGAGGGCGTCCTCGACTCGGCGCCGGAGAGGGGGGTCGACGGCCAGCAGCTCGACGAGCTCGCGGACGACGTCAGAGTAGGCGGTCGCGCGCATGAGCGGCCTCTCCGGCCGGGGGCCCGATCCGATCCCGCCGAGGAGCCGACGCCAGCGAGCGTTCGACGACGGCAAAGAAACGGTCGACGTCCTCCGCGGAGTTGTAGAGATGCGGCGAAAGGCGCAGGTAGGAGTCGAGCTTCTCCACGAACACGTTCTCCCGCCGCAGGTCTTCGTGGATGCGGTCGGCGATCGGGAGCGGAAGCTCGATCCCGACCAGGTGACCGCCGTGATGGCGTGTCGGAACGCAGTCGAGCCCCAGCGCGCCGGCGCGCTCCGCGACCGACGTGGTCATCGCGCTCACCGTGGCGTAGATCTCCGGCACCCCCCAGCGCAGGACCTGCTCGATGCCGGCGGTGGCCTGCGGTACCGCGTTGAACACGTCGGCCTGCCCCTGATCGAAGCGCCGGGCGTCGCGATGGTAGGGCTGCTCGACGCTCAAGAACTGCTTCATCCAGCCAGCGCCGAAGCCGAAGTCCCGGCCGCTCGGGTTGTCCTCGATCGGGCGACCGCCGTGGTGCCGCGGCGCCACGTAGAGAAAGGATACGCCGTAGGGGCCGAAGAGCCACTTGTAGGAAGCGCAGACCAGGTAGTCCGGTCGAATCTCGCGCACGTCGGTGGGCAGGACGCCGACCGACTGCGTGGCGTCGACCACCAACAGAGCGCCGACCTCGCGCAGGGCCCGGCCGACCACCGGCAGGTCGACCAGGCTGCCGTTCGAGAAATGACAGTTCGGAACCGCCGCCAGGGCCGTGTCACGATCAATCGCGGCCAGCACCCGCGGCGTCCAGTCGCCGTCCTGCGGGCGGGGTACGTGGCGCGTGGTGGCGCCGACTCGCGCCGCGAGCTGGGTCCAGGCGTAGACGTTGGAGGGAAATTGCTCGGCCAGGAGCACCAGGTTCTGGCCCGCCCGAACTTCCACGTTGGCTGCCGCCACGGCGACGCCGTAGCTGACCGAGGGTACGATCGCAACGTCTTCGGGCCGAGCGCCGATCACCCGCGCGAAGGCCTCCCGCGCGCGACGCGGCGAGTCGGCGAAGACCTTGCCTTCCATGGCCCATGGTCTGGCTTTGCGGCGCAGCCCAGCCTCCCCGGCCTGGCGCACCGCATGAAGCAGCGGTGACATGTAGCCGCAGTTCAGGTAGGTGACCTCCTCGGCGAAGTCGAAGAGATGGCGTTGGCAGGGGATCGCGGTCGGCAGACTCTGCCCTTTCGAAGATTCGTAGGAAGGACGCGTGCTATTCTACCCGCGACACGCTATGAGAGTCCAGGTCCTCACCGTCAGCGCCCTCGAGAAGCTCCGCACGCTCGAGGACGACCGGCCCGCGCAGAGCGAGAACGTCGCCGTCGTTCGCGGCGCCTGAGCCCTCACCGACGACCCCGATCCTCGAAGCTCGCCCGATGCCTCGCCACGCGACCCTGCACCTCGCCCTGTGCACCGACCGCCACCATTTCGTGGGCGTCGCCCCCGCGATCCGGTCGATCCTTGCCAACACGCAGCATCCGCCGGAGGGCTTCTCCTTTCATTTCGTGGTCGGCGGGGGGGAGTCGGACGAGCTCCTGGCGACGGTGCGTGGCGCCTTCCCGGCGCCGCGCTTCCGCTACCAGGTGGCGGAGTTCCGCGCCTCCCCGTTCCTCGACGACTACATTCGCGCCGGCCGAGACTCGACCTACGCCGAGCACGCATCCTCGGTCATGAATTTTTCGCGTTTCTATCTCGGCGACATCTATCCCGAGATCGGAAAGTTCGTCTATCTGGATGCCGACGTCATCGTGCAGGGGGACATCGCGGAGCTGTTCCGGGAAGCGACCCTGAAACACCACGACCTCGCCGCCGTGCCCTTCGCCACGTTCGGAACGTGGGAGGATGGATTCCGGCCGGATTGGGACCTTCTACGGACCTTCGACCCGCTCGCGCCGGTGTTCAACTGCGGGGTCTACGTCACCGATCTTGCGAAGTGGCGGCGCGCCGTGCCGGAGCTCGAGCGATGGATGCGGATCCACCGGCAATCGATGGAGAGCTGCGTCTTCGGCACACAGTCGATCATGAACCTCGCGTTCTATCGCAACGTGGAAGTCTTGTCGCCGGAATGGAACGTCGGTCCCCTGGGCTACGACGAGAACCTCCCGGAACAAGCGCTGAAGGGGGCGAACATCCTGCACTGGGCTGGCCAGCGGAAGCCCTGGAAGGCGGACGGCCTCTACCGAGAGTACTGGAAGCCGTACGCGGCGAGCCCGCGCGACGGTGGTCCGGCGGCGCGGCCTCGAGCGACGCCGACGCCGGCCCGAGATCGGCTGTGAGGAACGCCTCGGCTACAGCACCCTCCCCCAGGGCGCGAAGAGGAGCTTCTCGCCGGCGGCGAGGTCCTTGAACGTCGTGCGGGGGGCGGGAAAGAGGCGCTGGAGCTTCGCCAGGCGTCCGGTCCCCGCGACACGATCGACCTTCCGCTGCCAATCGTGCAGCATGGCGACGTAGGGTCGGTACACCTCACGCCGCAGGGCCGTCGACAGCGTCGTGCTGATCGAGGAATTGTAGAGCCCCGGCGCCGGTTTCCTGACCCCGCAGAAATGATAGAAGATCAAGGGCTCGTCGTCGATCAGCACGCGGCCCCCGTCGCCATGTATCCGGTAGATCGGTACGTTCCAGGGCGCGACGTTGGCTCCTTTGTGGCGCAGCACCACCACGCCCTCGAAGCGCCGCGGCCACTGCTCGAGGTACTTCTGATCGCTGTAACGATCGCCCTCGATCCAGTCGTGGCACCACTCGATGCAGCGCTCGTACCACCACTCCAGGCACTCCAGCCCATGCCGATCGCGCCGGAAGCAGGCCCAGCCGGAGTTGTAGATCCCGGCGTCTTCGTGGTGCTTCCACATCTCAGGAAAGCGATGCTCGGTGATGCTGATCGAGCCGCTTTCGAGCTCGGCGAAAAGCGGCTCCGGATCGCTGAAGAAACAGGTGTCGGCATCGACGTACGCCAGGACGTCGATCTCTTCGTGGTGCCGCAGGAGCCACCTGGGGAAGGCGGCGGAGCAGGTGTAGCAGTACTCTCTCTCGCTGCGGTTGCCCCGCGCCGCTCGCATCGTCTCGTCCTCGAATTCGTCATGGCGGACGAGGTCCACGCCTTCGAGCGAGAGCCGCGACGCCACTCGATGGGATTCAGAATCGAGACAGAGCAGGAACAGCCGGGCTTCGGGATGGACGCGCATCAACGACCGATGGAGAGCCAGGCCGCGCGTGAGATAGCCCCGATTGACGTGGGTGCAGAAGTAGCGCGTGGGCATCGCGTCGGCCGTCAGGCCGCTCCTTCGGCACTGCGCAGCGCCGAGATGCGATCACGCTCGCTGGCGATGAAGCCCTCGAGCTGATCCTGCTCCCGGTCGCTCAGGATCTGGTGCCAGCGCTCGTTTCGGCCGCGGTCGATCGCGAACGGGAGCTCGAAGCGACGGGCCGGAATCCCCAGCTCGCGGACCACCCTGGCGAGCTCCTCCTGCGGCGCCGCGGTCAAGCGACGGTGGTGCGCGAGCGTCGAACGCTCGAAACCCGCGAGCTCGGCGTCGATCGCCTCGTAGGTGCGGAGCCAGTATTCCGCGATCACTCGCACGTCGCCGCCAGGGAAGGTGCGGGCGGGATCGACCCCCGCGAAGGTATGGGGCGGCGACTGGCTCCAGCAGGCACCGGGAGCTTCGGGCAGGTGGATCCGACAGCCGGCGTACCCTCGGGGGCTCGCGGGAAATAGCGCCCGGATGCTGGCCACGGTGCTTCGCACGTCGCGGCTGCTCACCACCAGCGAGGCGTCCGGAAAGAGCGCTCGCAGGTAGGCGAGCTTGTTGGAGAGATGCGGGTTCTTGCTCAAGAAGACCGGCCGCTCGCCGGCTTCGGCAAGACGCGCGGCGAAGCAGTCGTGCAGGGCCTGGCGGATCGCCGCGGTGGCGTGCTCGGCACCTAGCGGCGGGCAGTTCGGATCGTCGGTCTCGCAATGCGCGATCGGCGCGCCGCCCACGCGGCTCCACTCGGCGGCGAGCTCGAACCCGACGTAGCGGATCAGCGGATGCTGGCCGAGACAACGGGCGGTCAGCGTGCTGCCGCTGCGAATCGTGCCGACCACGAAAACAGGTCGCCGCAAGAGTCGTCGCTTCATGCCCGCTTCTCCCGGCGCGCGACGAGCAGCCGGTAGCGCACTAGCCCTCTCCGATAGAGCCGCTCGAGGGCCAAGCCGCCGAGAAGCGCCTCCAGGACGAAGCGCCCGCCGACCAGGGGCAGCAGGGCATGGGCGGCCGTGTATCGCCGCTCGAGCCGCTGCAACCTGGCGGCAGGCGACGTACGGACATTGTCCGTGAGATCCTCCTCGTGGACGAGGCGCAGCTCGCTGCCCGCCAGCCAGGCGTCGAGCGCGCCGTCCGACGGCGGCGCGGCCAGTCGCCAGTGCTTGGCGAGGGCTTCGAGGTCGCGATCGCCAGCGGCGGCGGCGCGTGGGAAATCGTCGATCAGGATCAGCTTGCCGCCGGGCTCGAGGGTCGCGACCAGCCCGTCGAGCGTGCGCTCGAAGCGCGGGCTGTAGATCAACGACTCGATGGAGACGACCGCGTCGTACGGCCCGGTGGGCGGTTGGTCGTAGCTTCGGAGTTGGAAGCGGCAGCACGCCGACAGACCGCGGCGGGCGGCCGCACGGCGTGCCACCCGGAGCTGTACCGGGCTCGAGGTGAGCCCGTCGTAGGTCCCGCCGGCGCGCTCCCGCCAGCGAAACATGGTGCCGCCGAAGCCGCAGCCGGCGTCGAGCACGCGCGGCTCCGCCGGCAGCTCGGCGGCGGCGAGAGCCCGATCGTTGATGAACAGCGGCGCGGCGGCCCCGGCGTAGGCCGGTCCCAGCTCCGGCGGCACCCGCAACGCCTTGTGCAGCGTCAAGTCGGCCTCGACGCGGCCGAAGCGCAGCAGGTTCATGAGCAGGTTGAAGCGCGACAGCCAGTTGTAAAAACCGGTGCTCTGGCCCGGGTCGAGCGGCGCCCCTGCCGGCTCCTCCATCGCGCGTTTCGCTACAATGCCGGGCTCCACGATGCCGATGCTCTCACAGCAGGGCTCTCCGAGGAAGGTGCCGATGCGCTCGCCAGGGAGACGACCCTCACGACCGACGCTTCGCACCCCGCACGGTCCGGGTGCGCGATCATGAGCCGCTTCCTCGCCTCGCGGAGCCGCGCCGCCGGCGAAGCCTTCCGCCGGCGGCGCGGACCGGAACTGACCCCAACCGTCGAGGTGGAGGGCTATTTCTTTACCCAATCGGTCGCCTCCGATCGAGCGACCGCCGAGGCCGGGCGGGCGACGGGACCGCTCGTCGACGGCGACCTGGTCGTGGTCTGCGACGGCGAGGTCTACAGCCGCCGCGCCGGGCTCGGGACGCCGGAGGTCGTACTCCGACTGTACCGCCGCCACGGCGAGGACTTCGCCCGCCACCTCGACGGCGAGCTCGCGGTCGCCGTCTACGACTTCGGCCGCCGGCTCCTTCTGCTCGCGACCGATCCCTTCGGAACGAAGCCGTTGTTCGCGAAGGGGACCGAGGCGGCGAGCTACCTATGCGACCTCGAGGGTGGAAAGAGGCTGGCCCCGAACACCTTGCAGGTGGCGGAGCTCGACGGCCCCGGTTGCCGGACGTCGGTCGTCGAGCCGTTCGACTTCGATCACCAGCAAAAGGAGAGCTACGACGACTGGATCGCCGCCTTCGAGCGCGCGGTGTGCAAACGCGCCGTCGAAGGCTGCTATCTGCCGCTCAGCGCCGGTTACGACAGCGGCGGCATCGACTGTGCCCTGGCCGCTCTGGGCATGGAGTACAAGGCCTACTCGATCGTCGCCGGAGAGAACGAGGAGCTGGTGCGCCGGCGAAATCGCCGCGGGGAGATCCTCTCGATGGACCGCGCGACCTTCGACGAGCGTAAGGCCCTCTTGAGCCGTAGTCCGGAAGCCTCGAGCTTCAGAGTCGCGATCGCCAACGACGACGGCAGCGAGGTGACGTACGACGCCCTGGAGGACCCGGCTAGCTGCGGTCTCGCGCTCATCCATGCGCTGGCCTGCGCCGAAGGCCGCTGCGTCTCCCTGTCTGGAACGGGAGGCGACGAGACCCTGGCCGGACATCGCCGGTGGCCCGAGGTGCTGCGCCCCTGGCCCGACTTCGCCGGACGCTGGGGGGCCGCCTATCAGGGCAAGGAGGAGCTCGTCGCCGGCGTCTTCGGAATCGAGGTGCGCTACCCCTTCTTCGATCGGGCCCTGGTGCAGGAGCTCCTGTGGCTGAGCGTCGAGCTAAAGAGCCGCCACTACAAGGCGCCCCTCCACGAGTACTTGACGCGCAAGGGCTATCCCTTCGACGAGGGCGTGAAGACGGGTTTCCTACCCCTCAAAGGCTCCGCCTGAGACGTCGTATTTCTCCCAGTACTCTTTGTACCGTCCGTTCGGCTTCCATGGCTTGCGGGAACAGCTCCAGTGCAGGATGCCGGCGCCGTCGAGGTCGGGGGCCGGGATGTCGTGAATGTATCCCAGGCTACAGACGTTCCAGCGTTTCGACAGCCACTGGGTCTTCTCGTGAAAGATCAGGTTGAGGATCGCCTGGCTGCCGAAATAGAAGAGATCCTCGCCGCGCCCTTCGCGAACGTCGCACCACGCCGACATCCACGTTTCCGTCTGCACCGCGACGCTGAGCTCGCGCCATCTCCGAAGGCTGGTGACGAACACTCCGGCGTTGAATCCGGGCCGGCGGAAGTCGACGCCGCGGAGCTGGGGCGCGTGCTGGAGGAACAATCCCCATTCTTTCTCCGGCACCGCGGCGAGGTCGTGGCGATCGAGAGTCGCCTCCCGATCGAGGTCCGCCAGGTCGCCTTGCACGACGATGTCCGCGTCGAGATAGACGATTTTGTCGAGCTCCGGGAAGACCTCGGCGAGATAGAATCTCGAGCAGTTGAGGGCTGCCGATCGGTAGGGGACGTTGCAGAGGCCGCCTTCGGCCACTCGGATGTAGCGTTCCATGACCGGCGTGGGGAGGAACTCCTCGACCTCGTACCGGAACACCGGATCCGGAAAGGCCCGGCGCAGGCAGGCGAGCAGCGCGGCCGATTCTCCCTTTCCGGTGAGGAGGTGGAAGGACAGCTTACGTGGATGCCGGGTGTTCACGACCGCGGAACGGATCAAGGCGAGCGCGCCGACGAACTGGTGCCGGTCGCTGCACACGATGACGTCGAGAGCGCCCGTCGGCTCCGCCGGCGAATGGCTCAAGCCTCTACCCCTTCGCGCGAAGCGCGCTCCGGCCCCGAGGTCGCAACAGGAAGATGAACTGGTTGGCGAAGCGCAAGGGAAGCAGATGACGCGGGCGCCGGCTGACCGCGACGAACCCGGCGCTAGCGCGGCCGAAGAGCCGCCGCCGGCGATAACGCGGCCACTCATCCCGGTGGAGGCCGCCGATCGCGAGATCGTTGCGGACGAAGACTTCGCGCCAGTGCTCGAGGGTGGCCGCGCGTTCGTGGCTGTCCGGGTCGTGGACGCCGAGGCGGGCCTCGAGCCGCCACTTGAGGGTCCGGGAGTTGGGCACCATGACGCAGATCCGGCCGTCCTCTTTCAGCACCCGCCGAAGCTCGGCGAGAGCCCGGTCGCCGTCGAGGAAGTGCTCGAAGGTGCCGATGCAGGTGATGTGATCGAAGCTGCCGTCGCGGAAGGGGAGCGCCTCCGCGTTGCCGGCCTGGAGCCGGGCGCCGGAGGCCTGGCCGCGGGCCAGCGCCAGCGCGGTCGCGGACAGGTCGATCCCCCAGGCGCCGGCCCCTCTGGCGAGGGCCTGGCCGAGGAGCAGCCCCGGGCCGCAGCCGAGGTCGAGGAGGCGCTGGCCCGGCCGGACCTCCAGGTAGTCGAGGAAGATGGCGTAGAACTCGGCCGGCCGCAGGTAGGCGAGGCCCTTCGTCCGATAGGTGCGGTCGAACCACCGCTGGATGGCCGGCTGGGAGGGCGGCCCCGAGCCGCCCGCTCCCCCTCGGTCCACCGCTGGAGACTCGAAGACCACTGGCCGGTACCCGCGCTGTATCCTACACGGGCGGCTCAGAGAGCCGGCCTTCGATGCTGATCCAGGCGCTGCTCCCCGAGATCCACCCTCGCCCCACCGGTGGCAACCTGTTCAACCGCCAGGTCCTGGGGTTCCTCGAGACCCGGACCACGGTCGAGCGCCGGGTGATCGCGGCCGGTGCTCCCGTTTCCCCGGGGCCGGCGCCCGCGGCCACCCTGGTCGACAGCCTCGTGCTGGCGCCCTCCGCCGACCTCTTGCGCGCGACAACCGGCCCCCGCCTGCTGGTGGCGCACTACCTCCACCTCTTCGAGCCCGCCCGCCGCGACTCGCCCGAGGCCCTCCGGGAGCGGACGCTCCTGCCGCTCCTGGACGGAGCGGTCACCACTAGCGAGTACTGCCGCGAGGTCCTCGTGCGGGAGGGCGTGGCCGAAGACCGCGTGCTCGCCGTCACCCCCGGGCTCGATCCGGCCTACACCGCCGAGCCCGGCCCGCGCCCGAGCGGGCCGCCGCGCATCCTGACCGTCGCCACCCCCCTCGAGGGCAAGGGCCTGCGGCAGCTCGCCGGGATCCTCGAGCGCCTGGCCGACCTCGACTGGAGCTGGGAGATCGCCGGCGATCCGGGGCTCGACGAGGCGTTCAGCGCCGAGCTCCGGGAGCGCCTCGGGAGCTCCTCCGTGGCCGGCCGCGTGCGCCTCCTCGGCGCGGTCGCTCCGGAGCGGATGGTCGAGCTCTACGACCGCTGCCACCTCTTCGTCCTGCCGTCCCGCTTCGAGAGCTGCAGCATGGCGACGATGGAAGCGATGGCGCGCGCCCTGCCGGTGGTCGCCTACCGGGTGGGCGGGCTGCCGGAGCGGCTGCCTCCCGAAGCCGCGCCCTGGCTCGCCCGGCCGGGCGACCACGAGGGCCTCGGGGTCCGGCTGCGCCGGCTGCTCGCCGACCCGGAGCGCACGACGGCCCTCGGTCGCGCCAACCGCCGGGCCAGCCGCTCCTTCCCCACCTGGGAGGAGAGCGGGCGCCGGGTGTGGGAGCTGGTGAGCCGGCTGGCAACCGGCGTCGCGGCCTCGGGGACCCGCTCTCGGTGAGGTCCGCATGAGCCGCCGGTGCCTGAAGACCCTCCCGGTCCGGAGCCAGACCGACGTCGAGGCGTACTTCGACGCCTGCGCCCCCGCCTACGCCGAGCGGCATGGCGATCCCGGGCGCCTCCTCAGCTACCGGCTCGCCCTGCTGCGCTCCTCGGCCGGCCTCCGCCCCGGCGACACGGTGCTGGAGATCGGCTGCGGCGACGGCGCCCACCTGCTGGCCCTCGCCGGCGAGATCGGGCGCGGGCTCGGCGTCGACCTCTCGCCCGCCATGGTCGAGTCCGCCCGGCGGCGGCTGCGCGAGAGCCCCTGGCGGGAGACGCTCTCCTTCGAGGTCGACGCGGCCGAGCGGCTGGCGACGGTCGCCGACGGGTCGGTCGACGTCGCCTTCTACGTCGGGGCGCTCGAGCACGTGCTCGACCAGCGGGCCGCCCTGAGGAGCGTCTTCCGGGTGCTAAAGCCCGGCGGCCGCCTGGTCTGCCTCACGTTGAACGGCGGCTCGCTCTGGTACCGGCGGCTGGCGCCGGCCCTCGGCGTCGAGACCCGCCGGCTGTCGACCGACCGCTACCTCTCCCGCCGCGAGCTGGAGGCGCTCTTCCGGGCCGCCGGCTTCGCCGAGATCGAGCTCGGCGCCTGGTCCTTCGTCCAGCGCGGCGACCTGCCGCCGCTCCTCGCGGCGCTGCTCCAGGCCCTCGACCGGCTCGGCCGGCTGCTGCGCCTCGACGCCCTGCGCGGCGGCCTGCGGGCCCGGGCGGTCAAGGGCCGGCCGTCGCCATCCTCGTGATATGGTGTAGTGTCCAATTCATTCATGGGCAGTCCGGCGATCACCCGAATGGTCACCACCCGCGTCCCCACCGGGTTGGGTGAGCTCCGCCTCAGCCTCTACCGCTGCGACGGAAACGACCAGGAGCACCTCGCCCTGGTGCGGGGCGAGGTGCTCGGCCGGCCGGAGGTGCTGGTCCGGCTCCACTCCGAGTGCTTCACCGGCGACGTCCTGAGCTCCCGCCGCTGCGACTGCGGCGGACAGCTCTTCAAGGCTCTCGAGGAGATCGACCGGGAGGCGTGCGGCGTCGTCGTCTACCTGCGCCAGGAGGGCCGCGGGATCGGCCTGCTCGAGAAGCTCAAGGCCTACAACCTCCAGGACCTGGGCTACGACACCGTCGACGCCAACCGGCTGCTCGGCCACGCCCCCGACGAGCGGGACTACGCCCTCGCCGCCGCCATCCTCACCGACCTGGGGGTACGCTCGATCCGCCTCCTGACCAACAACCCGGCGAAGATCGAGGGCCTGCGTGAGAACGGCGTCGAGGTCCGGGAGCGGATCCCGATGCTCACCCCGGTGACGGCGGAGAACGCGGCCTACCTCCGGACCAAGGCCATACGGCTGCAGCATCTCCTCGACCTCGACGCGCTGGCGGTCCCCAGCCGGGACCTGGCCGAACGCCCGGAGGAGGTCGCCGTCGCGCTCCAGGCGATCGAGGACGGCGTCGGGAGCGCGGGGAGGCCGGCCCTGGCGTCGAAGAACGGGCCGGGAGGGGCGGGCGGCGAGGCCGTGCGCCGCCCCGACCTGCCCTTCGTGACCCTGAGCTACGCCCAGAGCGTGGACGGCTCGATCGCCGCCAGGAAGGGCGAGCCGCTGGCGCTGAGCGGTCCGGAGTCGCTCGCCCTCACCCACGAGCTGCGGGCCGCCCACGAGGCGATCCTGGTCGGCATCGGGACGGTGCTCGCGGACGACCCCCTCCTGACCGTCCGCCTGGTGGAGGCCCGGGACCCGCAGCCGGTGGTCCTCGACAGCCGGCTGCGCTTCCCCCTCGGGGCGCGGATGCTCGAGCGGTCCCGGCCGTGGATCGCCGCCGCCGAGGACGCCGACCCGGAGCGCCAGGAGCGGCTCGAGCGGGCCGGCGCGCGGGTCCTGCGCCTGCCCACGACGGCGCAGGGCCGGCTCAGCCTCGAGCACCTCCTGCGCGCGCTCGGAGAGCTCGGGATCGGCAGCCTGATGGTCGAGGGCGGCTCGCGCGTCATCACCAGCTTCCTGGCCGAGCGGCGGGTCGATCACCTGGTCCTCACGGTGGCGCCCACCCTGGTCGGCGGCCTGGCCGCCGTGGGCGCCTTCCAGGACGGCGAGCGCCCGCCCCTGCCCCGGCTGCGCAACCCGCGCTACCAGCGCCTCGGCGACGACCTCATCGTCCGGGCCGAGCCCGAGTGGGCCGAGAGCTAAGCTCCGGTGAAACGTCTCGCCGTCGTCTTCGAGGCGCCCCGCCGGGTGTCGGTGCGGGAGGAGGAGCTCGCCGGCCCCGGCGCCGGGGAGGTCCAGGTGGCGACGGAGGTCTCGGGCGTGAGCGCCGGCACCGAGCTGCTGGTCTACCGCGGCGAGGCGCCGGCTGAGCTGGCCGCCGACGAGGCCCTGCCGGCGCTGACCGGGGACCTCCGCTTCCCCCTCAGGTACGGCTACGCCGCGGTGGGCCGGGTGGTCGAGACCGGGGCCGGGATCGACCGCGCCTGGCTCGGCCGGCGGGTGCTCGCCTTCCAGCCCCACCAGAGCCACTTCCACGCCGCGCCGGGGGACCTCCACGTGATTCCCGACGGGGTCGACGCCGAGGACGCGGCCTTCCTGCCCAACGTGGAGACGGCGGTGAGCTTCGTGATGGACGGCCGGCCGGTGATCGGGGAGCGGGTGGCGGTCCTCGGCCAGGGGGTCGTGGGCCTCCTGACCACCGCCCTCCTGGCCTCTTCGCCGCTGGCCGCTCTGGTCACCGCCGACCGCTTCCCCCGGCGGCGGCAGGCCTCGCGCGAGCTGGGCGCCGGCTCCAGCCTCGACCCCGCGGCCCCCGACTTCGCCGAGCGGCTCGCCGGGGCGCTCGGAGCCGACTCCTCCGGCGGCGGCGCCGACCTCGTCTACGAGCTCTCCGGCGACCCCCGCGCCCTCGACCGGGCCATCGCCGTCACCGGCTTCGGCGGCCGGGTGGTGATCGGCTCCTGGTACGGCACGCGGCGCGCGCCCCTCGACCTCGGCGGCCGCTTCCACCGCAGCCGCATCCGCCTCCTCGCGAGCCAGGTCAGCACCCTGGCGCCGGAGTGGAGCGCGCGATGGTCGAAGGCGCGACGGCTGGAGGTGGCCTGGGAGGCGATCCGCCGGCTCCGCCCGTCACGCCTCGTCACCCACCGGCTGCCCCTGGCCGAAGCGCCCGCCGCCTACGACCTCCTCGACCGGCGCCCCGAGGAGGCGATCCAGGTGATCCTCGAGCACCGCCGCTAACCCCGAGCTTCAGGCGGTGGCGCGGATCGGCGTCGGGACGCGCTCGGTGGTGGCGTTGAGGGCGGCCTGGAAGCGATCGAGGCGGGCGATTGCCGTATCGCCCTCGATGCGGCTGGAGACGACCTCGAGGGCGAGGAGCGGCACTCCTCCACCCGATGTCGCCGCGGTCTCGTCGGCGATCCGCTGGAGGACTCCCGGCTCGCGCCCGATCTCCCTGAGGTCGAGGATCGTGCGGATCCCGACGCTCCGTAGCCCTTCGATGCGGTCCTTGAAGCAGACGAAGAGCTTGGCCTGGGCGATCCAGTCGAGGATCTGGGTCGGGGGGAAGGGCGTCCGCAGCACGAGGTCGATCAGCTCCGCCTCGGCGAGGTTCTGGGCGTTGTCGATCCCCACCTCGGCGAGCCGCGTCCGGTGGAGCCTCGGTGACGTTCATCCCCTGGAGCACGAGGTTGTAGCCTTCCACCACCAGGGTTTCGCCCCCCAGGATCAGGGTGTAGCTCTCTACGAGCGTGATCAGGGTCGCGAACCCTAATCACCAGCTCGGTCGGCGTGTTGCTCATCTCGCCCAAGCTTTCCGTCATCTATTGCGACATCGTACCACAGCGGAGGCGCGCAGGCCCGACTCCACGACCGCGGCCCCGACCGTCGCGTCAGCCGGGCGACCGAGAACAGGACCGCCGGTACGACCGCGGGGGGTGCCGGTCTACCTCGGCTGGAGCCGCCTGGGCGGGCGCGCCGCGCGGCGCGCGTGACGGCGGCCCGGCGGGAGAGCGCTTGACGACGGGGGATGGGCCTCGCTGGCTAGAAGGTCTCCAGCTCGCTGGCGAGCTTCAAGGCGAGGATGCCGTCCTCACCCGCGACGAGGACCACCGGGTTCTCCTCCGAGCCGCGGCAGGTCAGCGACCGGCCGCTGATCTCTTTGGTGACTTCCTCCTCATAGATCCCTACGATCCGATGGGCCGCCCGCCAGCGCTCCACGGCGGCGACGTTCGGCCCGGACGCTTCGCGGACCTCGGCTTGCCAGTTCGTCTCCATGCGGACCTCCTCGGAGCCGTTGGAGAAGCAAGACCCGCGCCACCAGCCGGCAGGCTTCCCGCCGTGGTAGGCTCCGCGCCACCCCGAGCCATGGAAGGCCGCCTGGACATCGCCAAGAACTGGCTTCCCCGCTATACCGGCATGCCCATCGACCGGTTCGGCGACTACATTCTGCTCACCAACTTCCACCATTACATCGAGCGGTTCTGCGAGCGCTTCGGCTGCGACCTCCACGGTCTCGGCCGT
>DATKBT010000084.1:0-28458 GCA_035546295.1 Thermoanaerobaculia bacterium
GTAGCAGGTGTTGGTCGTCGCGCCCGTGAACCAGCGGTAGAGGGGGCGCGCGCGCGCGGCCGCCGAGTCGTCGAGGACGCGATCCCAGCGGCGCTGCCAGTGGAGGGGCTCGGCGGCGGCGGCCCAGAAGCCCTCGGGGTCCCTTCGCCAGGCGTCGTAGGTGTCGGCGTAGTGGGAGGTCACCGTCCGCTTCCGGGCTCCGGTGAACCCGCCGGCTCGAGGGCGATCCCGCGGTAGACCTCGTCGACCTCGATCGTGGCCTCGATCACGGACAGCCGGAGCGTCTCACCGGAGGACGCCGCCTCCTGTTGCCAGGCGCCGCCTTCCTGATGCCACGTCTCGAGGCGGGGCGTGCGATGGGAGGCGAGGACGACGGCCGCCATCGACGGGATCGACCGATAGTGTTCGAGCTTCTTGCCACGGTCGTAGTCCTCGGTGGAGTCGCTCAACACCTCGACCACGACGGTCGGGTTGACGATGGTCGTCGCGCTGTCGGGGTCGCTCTCGAGCTCTCCGCAGATCACGGTCACGTCGGGGTAGGTCGCCAGTCCGGAGCGCATCGCCCGGACGCGGAGATCCGAGCTGTAGACGCGGCCGGGACCCCCACGGAGCTGGAGATGCAGTGAGCTGGAGATGGCGACGGCGAGCGCGGCGTGTGCGGGCGTGCCGCCCGCCATGCCGTAGATCTCGCCATCGAGATACTCGTGCTTGACGTGGCTCGCCTCCTCGAGGGCGAGGTAGTCCCGGTACGTGTAGCGGTGGAGCGCCGTCGGAGCCGACATCTGACGCAATCCTACCGGCTCCCGGCATCGCCATGATCCTCGGGCCCGCTCCATCGGCGCGCGTTCGAGCGCATTCGTCGGATGAGCAGCGCGGCGGTCAGCGGGGGGGCCGCCAGCATCGGCAGGCTCAGAGCCACCTGCACGGCGACCGCGTAGTGGTCGAAGCCCCCGGGCTGGAGGAAGAGCTGGAGGGCGACCAGGGCGAGGACGGCGAGCGCGGTCAGCCGGCGGCGTCGACCCACCGCGGCGCTCGGGTTCCCGAGATCGCTCGCGGGGTCGCGGGCCAGGTCGGGCCAGTGGACGGCGAGCGCGAGGGTCAGGAACGGCAGCCCGAGAATCAGCGTGTGCGACCACACCAGCGGGGCAGCGCACATCGCACCTGCGAGCGCCACGACGGCTCGCTCGATGCGGTCGCGCGTCCACCAGGAGGCCGCGGCGGCCAGCGCAACGTAGACGATGGCGAGCACCGCGAAGCGCGGCAACGGCAAACCGAGCAGCCGGAACAGCCGCTCGAAGGAGACGGTGCGGATCGTGCTCAGCACCTCGACCGGCTGGGTCAGGAGCTCGCGCGAGAAGGGGACCGCGAACAGCACCAGCGCGGCGAGCGCCAACCCGAGGGCGCTCGCTCGCTGCTCCGGTCCGAGCACCGAGAGCGGCGGCGCGCCGCCGCTCCGGCTGCGGCGCACGCCGGGCGTCGCGAGGGCCACCAGGGCCGGTACCGCGAGCGGCTTGATCGCGACGCTGGCGCCGAGCAGGAGCCCTGCCCGGAGTGGCCGGTGTCCGGCGAGCAGGACCCCGGCCGCGACCAGCAGCGCGGTGAGCACCGAGACGTTGCCGGTGCGCAGCGCCAGAGAGATGCCGGGCGCAGCGAGTAGCGGCGCGCAAAGCAGCGGGCGCAGCCACCACCGCCGCTCGTCGACCGGGAAGTGGATGCCGGCGAGCCAGACCAGCAGGATCGCTGCGGCGAGGTTGGCGAGGCGCCAGGCGAGCCACGCCGGGATCGCCGATGCCTTCTCGGTCGCGGCCCAGAGGTAGGCGAAGGCGGCCGGATAGTAGTAGCCGGGGACCTGGAAGGGGGACTCGCCGGTGGCGACGGCGCGTGCCGCCGCGACGTAGATCGTCTCGTCGGCGAACTCGCCGGTGCGCAGCAGGACGCGGTGGTACAGGGCGAGGGCGACGAGGGACAGCAGGCCGATCGCGATCAGGTGACGGCGCACGCCTTGGTCGAGCCACTCCCGCTCCCACTGCGCGACCGTGGCTCCGTCGGGGGGGTGATCGCGGACGGCCATGGAGGTTCGAGCGACGAGCGCGCCGCGTCTCGGGCATCCGACCCTCGATCCCGGCTCGGAGTCCTGGGATCGGCGAAGCTCGATGGGGTGGGAGCGCACCATCGTAACCAACTGCGTCGAACCGTTGCGCCAGGGCAGAGCACTCCCGGACGGTAGACTCCGCCGGAGCCGACGGAGCACGCGAACGACCGGAACGAGACGGATGGGCGAGGACAGCAGGGGAGTGCGCCCGATCGAGGAGGTCGCCGCCGACCTCGGGATCGGGGCCGAGCAACTGGTCTCGTACGGCCAGGACATGGCGAAGGTGCGGCCCGAGGCGCGCGAGGGGCCGCGGCCCGGCCGCCTCGTGCTGGTGTCGGCGATCACGCCCACCAGTGCCGGGGAGGGCAAGACGACGACCTCGATCGGGCTCGCCCAGGGGCTCACGTGCCTGGGCGAGCGGGTGTGCCTGGCGCTGCGCGAGCCGTCGCTCGGCCCGGTCTTCGGCGCAAGGGGGGAGCCACCGGTGGCGGACGCTCGGTGCTGGTGCCCAGCGACGAGATCAACCTCCACTTCACCGGCGACTTCCACGCGATCACCAGCGCCAACAACCTGCTGTCGGCGCTGATCGACAATCAAGTGTACTGGAGCAACGAGCTCGAGATCGACCCGCGACGGATCCTCTGGCGGCGGGTCGTCGACCTCAACGACCGGGCGCTCCGGCACGTCGTCATCGGCCTCGGCGGGCGGCTCCAGGGGGTGCCGCGCGAGACCGGCTTCGACATTACGCCGGCCTCCGAGGTGATGGCGGCGCTCTGCCTCGCCGAGGACGCCGCCGACCTGCGCGCGCGCCTCGACCGTCTGCTGGTGGGCTTCACCTACAAGGGGGAGCCCGTCCTCGCGCGCGACCTCCTGGCATCGGGATCGATGGTCGTGCTGCTTCGGCACGCGCTCCTGCCCAACCTCGTGCAGACCGGCGAGGGCGTGCCGGCGTTCGTGCACGGCGGGCCGTTCGCCAACATCGCCCACGGCTGCAACTCGGTGATCGCCACCAAGATGGCGATGGCCCACGCCGACTGGACGGTAACCGAGGCGGGGTTCGGCTTCGACCTCGGCGCCGAGAAATTCTTCGACATCAAGTGCGTCTCGGCGGGGCTGGAGCCCGCCGCGGTGGTGTTGGTCGCCACCGTGCGAGCGCTCAAGCGCCACGGCGGGATCCCGGAACCGGGCCTCGGGCTCGAGGACGCGGCGGCCGCCGAGCGGGGACTGCCGAACCTCGTCAAGCACGTCGAGAACATCCGCGCGTTCGGGGTGCACCCGGTGGTCGCTCTCAACCGCTTCGGCACCGATCGCGCCGGCGAGGTCGCCGTCGTGCGCCGCGCCTGCGAGGATCTCGGCGCACCGTTCGCCGAGGCCGACCACTTCGCGCGCGGCGGCGAAGGGGCGGAGCAGCTCGCGCGCACCGTGATCGCCCAGACCGAGGATCAGCCGCAGCCGTTTCGGCCGCTCTACGACTGGTCCGATCCGATCGAGAAGAAGGTCGAGACCATCGCGGGCACGATGTACGGCGCGACCGGCGTGATCTACACCAAGGGCGCGCGCACCGCGCTCGAGGCGATCGAGCGGCTCGGCTACGGCGGCCTCCCGGTGTGCATGGCCAAGACCCCGGCGTCGCTGACCGACGACCCGCGGCTCGCCGGGCGTCCTCGGGGTTTCGAGATCACGGTCAGCGACTTCGTGGTCTCGGCCGGAGCAGGCTTCGTCGTCGCGTTGCTCGGAGACATCCTGCGCATGCCGGGGCTGCCCAAAGTGCCGCAGGCGAACCAGATCGATCTGGTCGACGGCGAGATCGTCGGGATGTCATGAGGGGGAACTGGGCCGACCAGGCCAGCGGGAAGCGGGCTCGTGGTATGACCGAGCTACGTGCTCGCCGCTCGATGGGGAGCGGTGAGAACACCACGAGCCCGCTGGCAATGGCCGATCGGAGCTTCGGAAAGCGGACCCGCGCCGACGAGGTCGTGCGCGGGATGGACCTCTCCGGCCGCCTCGTGGTGGTCACCGGCGCCAACGCCGGGATCGGCTTCGAGACCGCTCGCAGCCTCGCCTCGGCGGGAGCGCACGTGGTGCTCGGCTGCCGGCGGCGAGACGCGGGGGACGAGGCGGCGTCGAGGATCCGTGCTCGGCACCCCGGCGCTCGGGTGGAGGCCTCGGAGCTAGACCTCGCCTCATACGAAAGCGTGCGCGCCTTCGCCGAGCGCCTCGAGGCCGACAGCGTCGACGTGCTGGTGTGCAATGCGGGCGTCGTCAACATGCGCTACCGCGAGACCGAGAGCGGCTTCGAGCACACCGTCGGCGTCTGTCACCTGGGTCACTTCCTGTTGGCCCACGAGCTCCTGCCGAGGCTGCTCGCGGGCGGGAGCGGGCGGGTGGTCGTGGTGTCGAGCGAGTCGCACCGCTCGCCAGCCACCCTCGACTTCGACCGCCTGCCGCTCTCGCGCGAGCGCTACCACGGGCTGGTCGCCTACGGGCAGGCGAAGCTGTGCAACGTGCTGTTCGCCAACGAGCTGCAGCGGCGGTTCCACGACCGCGGGCTGACTGCCTGCAGCCTGCACCCCGGTACTCTGGTCACCACGCGGATCGGTCGCGACGCGTGGTGGGTGCGCCTGGTGATGCTGCTGGTCAGCCCGTTCACCAAGAATGCCGCCCAGGGCGCGGCGACCAGCGTCTACTGCGCGACCCACCCGGACGGCGAGGAGATCGGCGGCCGCTACTTCGACCACTGTCGCCCGAAGCACAGCAGCCGCGAGTCGAACGATGCCGGTGTCGCCGCGCGACTGTGGACGCTGAGCGAGGGATGGGTCGGGATCGCCTGATCCGCCGGAGCGGGAGAGGAGGTGCGATCGGTGCCGAGGCTCGAGGGCAAGAAGGCGATCGTGGTGGGCGCCGGACAGACCCCCGGCGAGACGATCGGCAACGGCCGCGCGATGGCGATTCTGTTCGCGCGCGAAGGGGCCGAGGTGCTGTGCGTCGATCGGGTGCTCGAGCGCGCGGAGGAGACCGTCGCGATGATCGAGGCGGACGGCGGCGCAGCGAGCGCGCTGCGCGCCGACGTCACCAGCGCCGCCGACTGCGAGGCGATCGCTCGGATCGGCCGCGAGCGACTCGGTCGCATCGACGTGCTGGTCAACAACGTCGGCATCGCGCGCGGTGACGCGCCGCCTCACGCGATCGACGAGCAGGCCTGGGACCTGATCTTCGACGTCAACCTCAAGGGCATGGCGCTGACCACTCGTCACGTGCTCACCGTGATGCGCGAGCAGCGCTCCGGCGCCATCCTCAACATCTCCTCGCTCGCCTCGATCGCGGGCCACCACATGGTGGCCTACGAGGTCTCGAAGATGGGCGTCAACCGGTTGACCACGGCGGTGGCCGCCGGCAACGCCTCCTACGGCATCCGCTGCAATGCGATCCTCCCGGGTCTGATGGACACGCCGATGGCGATCGTCGGCATCTCGGAGCGCCGCGGCATCAGCGAGGAGGCGCTGCGCGCCGAGCGCGACGCGCGGGTGCCGCTCGGCCGGATGGGGACGGGGTGGGACACCGCCTTCGCCGCCCTCTTCCTGGTCTCCGACGAGGCCAGGTTCGTGACCGGCGTCTGCCTGCCGGTCGACGGCGGCATGTCCACGCGCATCGGATGAGGCCGGCTGCGGGCGCGAGGTCGTCCGGAACCGGCGGCGGCTGCGTATCGTCCGAAGACCGTGCCGGTGCCCGAGTCGTCAGGGATGGAGGAGCGGAGCCCGATCGCTACGAGGGGCTCGCGGCCGAGGCGGGCATCTCGGCGGTCGCCGGCTCCTGCTGCGACAGGCAATGGAGCGTGCCGAGGCCCCACACCAGCTCGACCGAATGGATGCCGACCACCTCGCGGTCGGGAAACAGCTCGGCGAGGATGCCGAGGGCGACCCGGTCGGCGGGGTCGTTGAAGGTCGGCACCAGCACGATGCCGTTGGCGACGTAGAAGTTCGCGTAGCTGGCGGGGAGTCGTTGACCGTCGAAGAACAGGGGCCTGGGCATCGGCAGGTCGACGATCTCGGGCCGCGCCCCGTCCTCGAGACGGGCGGCCTCGAGCCGCTCGCGGTTCTCGCCGAGCACCCGGTGGTTCGGGTCTGCGGCGTCGCTCTCGCGGCACAGCACGATGGTGCGCGGCGAGACGAAGCGGGCGAGGTCGTCGACGTGTCCGTGAGTGTCGTCGCCCGCGATGCCGCGGCCGAGCCAGATGGTGTTGGCAGCTCCCAGGACCGAAGCGAAGAGCTGCTCGTAGTGGGCTCGATCGAAGCCCGGGTTGCGGACCTGGACCTCCGGGTCGAGCAGGCACTCCTCGGTGGTCAGGATCGACCCCTGACCGTTGACGTCGATCGCGCCCCCCTCGAGCACCACCTGGCGCTTGCCCCGTTGGACCTCGATCAGCGAGACGCCGAGCGCCTTCGCCGCGCGGGCCGGGATCCGGGCGTCGCGGGTCGAGTTGCGGTACTTGGCCCACCCGTCGAATCGGAAGTGGGCGACGCAGCGGCGCCTGGCGCGGTCGAGGACGAAGACCGGTCCGGTGTCCCGCGTCCAGCTCCGGTCCGTCGCCCAGCGAAAGAGATCGACGCGCGCGAGGTCGACGCCGACCTTCTCCAGGGTCCGGCGGATGCGTAGCTCGTGGGGGCGATCGCGCACGATCAGACGCACCCTCTCCCGTGGGGCGAGCTTGCGCAGGATCTCGGCGTACACCCAGTGGATGGGTGCGAAGCGGCCGGGCCAGTCGGCGGCGTTGTGCGGCCAGGCGAGCCAAGTCGCCTCGTGGGGCTCCCACTCGGCGGGCATCCGCGTCGGGCCGGTCTGCGCGCTGGACGCCGCCATTCTCCTGCCTTCAGCCGCCGTCGCTCGTTTCAATCCAGGAACCGCCGGTCGATGCCGTCGTAAGCGTCGATGCGCCGGTCGCGCAGGAAGGGCCAGTTGCGGCGCGCGTCCTCGATCCGCGTGGGGTCGACCTCCGCGATCAGGATCGCCTCCGCGCCGATCGACGCCTCGGCGATGACCACCCCGAACGGGTCGGCCACGAACGACGTGCCCCAGAACTCGAGACCCGCGCCGCCCTCCGGCGGGATCTCGTGCCCCACCCGGTTGACCGCCGCGACGAAGACGCCGTTGGCGATGGCGTGCGATCGCTGCATGGTCTGCCAGGCGGAGAGCTGAGCGGAGCCGTGCTCCGCCTTCTCGTGCGGATGCCAGCCGATGGCGGTGGGGTAGAAGAGCACCTGCGCGCCGCGCAGGGCGGTGAGGCGCGCTCCCTCCGGGTACCACTGGTCCCAGCAGATCAGCGTGCCGACCCGTCCGGCCTCGGTATCGAACGCGCGAAAGCCGAGGTCGCCGGGGGTGAAGTAGAACTTCTCGTAGAACAACGGGTCGTCGGGGATGTGCATCTTGCGGTAGAGACCCGCGATCTCGCCGCGCTCGTCGAGCAGCACCGAGCTGTTGTGGTAGAGCCCGGCGGCACGCCGCTCGAAGATCGGCGCGAACACCGCCACGCCTTCTTCGCGCGCGACCCGGCCGAGCGCCTCGGTCGAGGGACCGGGGACCGGCTCCGCGAGGTCGAACAACTCGGCGTCCTCCTTCTGGCAGAAGTAGGGCGAGCGGTAGAGCTCGGGCAGGCAGATGATCTCGGCGCCTTGGCGCGCCGCGTCGCGCACCATCGCGACCGCCTTCTCGACGTTGGCGTCGAGGTCGGCGGACATCGCCATCTGGACGGCGCCGATGCGATAGGAGCTCTTCGTGGACGGGCTCGCGGGCATGAAGCCCACAGTCTAGCCTGACGTCGACCGGGTCCCGATCCGACTAATCGTGAGCGGCCGCCGCGCCCTCCAGCTTCGCGCAGGGCACAGCGCCTTCTTCTTCGCAGCGTGGCCCCACCGGCTTGCCTTCGAACAGCGCCAGCGCGTGGTGGAAAGCCTGGGGACCGATGACAGCCCCCATGAGGCGGCCCGGGATGTCGTCCTGGGGCGGGTGGATCCCGCCATAGATCCGCGACAGGCTGCACTCGTCGGAGGCGTCGACGTACTTCGCCCACTGCAGCTCGACGTCGACGCTGGGTCCGTCCTCGAAGACCAGGAACTCGTTCTTGGGCGCCGGGAACCGACCGATGCCGCCGGGGAAGAAGGGATCGCCCGTGAAGAGGGTGAGCACCTCGGCGGCGGCGCGCGAGTAGGTGCTGTGTCCGGAGACGTAGCCGGCGAACGGCGGGGTGATGAAGCTCGGGCGCTGGTAGGGCCACCACCATTCGGCGAGGATCCAATCGACGCCTGCGAAGTCGGTCTCGGGGTCGACGACGAAGTTGGGCCCGCGCCAGGACCTGACCGCGATCTTGCCGAGGTGCGCCCCGTGCTCGTAGCGGTAGCCGCGCCGATCCGCGCCCGGCTCTTCCTTGCGCGGATCGCGCTTGCGGTCGCCGACCGGTCCGAAGGCGAGAGGCTCGTGACGCTGCCCGGCGGCGATCGTCTCCGCGGTGATCAGCTCCACCTTGCCGGGCACCAGACGCACGCCCTGGGGATGGTAGGACGGCAGCTCGGGATCGGAGCGCTGGCCGAGACTCGCCATATAGCGGAAGGCGGAGATCGGGCGAATGTAGTCGTACCAGCCCTTGGCCCCCCAGGCCGCGATCGCCACGTCGTGCATGCTCCCGCCGAGGGCGAGGTAGAGCTTGACGTCCCACTCCAGGTCGTCGACCACCGGGCCCTCGCCGCCGATCCGCTTCACCAGCTCGGAGCTGTCAGAGACCGTGTTGGCGATGGTGAACCAGTGGCCGGGAGGGGTCTCGGAGTCGGGTCCATCGGCCCAGAACTCGGCGAGCACCCGGTAGTAATCGCCGGCGGGCACCACTTGCTCGGCGTAGGGCTGGCCGGTCTTCGGGTTGCGCTCGTAGCCGTGGCCGTCGTTGGTGCCCAGCGTGTTGTGACCGCGGGCGCCCGGGCTGATGTCGATGGTCACGCCGTCGCGCGGGTCGAGCAGGCCACTCCACTCGATCACCTGCTGAAAGCCGTCGAGGTACTCCTCCTGTCGCGGACCGCCGAGCATCGGTGGCGGTCCCGGGTCGTGGTAGACCCAGTACTGGTGGCCGTCGCGCTCGTGGATGGTGAGGTCGTCCTCAGTGAGCGAGAAGGGCCTCACCAGGCCCCACTCCGGGCTCAGGCACTCCGGCACCTTGCTGTCTTCGAGGACGTTGCCGGCCTGGTCGACGAAGACGTCCAGCTCCAGCGGCTGCCAGCGGTTGGGATCGACCAGCTCCGGGATGGTGAGCAGCGCGACCGGCAGGGGCTCGTTGACCGGCTGGTAGAAGTGGTTGACGTAGCCGTCCTGTTCGTTGGCGCCGTCGCCGAGACCGTATTCGATCCAGGTGCGCGCGATGCGATTGCCGAGCGCCGCCGGCGACGATCCCGAGGTGGAGTCGAGGGCGGGGTCGAGACCGAGCTCGGTCATGCGGACGTCGAGTCGCTGCTGCGTCTCCTCGGCGCCCGGGGAATGGCGGAAGCGCCAGCTCAACAGCCGGTAGGCAGCGTACGAGATCGACACCTCGCGAGCCTTCGTCACGTCCTCGGCACTGGCCCGCTCGTGGTGCAGATACGTCGACGCCTGCTGGTCGTAGGCGGCCCAGGCGTCGTACATCGCTGCGGCGACATGGAAGAGGTTGCGTGCGTGCACCGTCGGGCGCGCGTAGTCCTTGCGGATCGCCTGGAGCAACTCCTCGTTCCACTGGCGCGCGACCGACCCCTGGCGAGCCGCGGCTTGCAGCTCGGGGGCTGCGCTCGCGGGAGCGCCGAGGGCGACCCAGATCAGGACAGCCGTGATCAGCGGCCTGCGGCGAAGCGGCCTGCGGCGAGAAAGTCGTGGGACGGAATCGGTCACGTCGTGGCTCCGAAGCCGTTGTTCGAGCCGCCTCGGGTCGGGAGCGGGGGCGCGCGGGCTCATGGACAGCTGGCGAACGCCTCGGTGTCGGTCGTCGCCGGTGACGACACCCCCAGAGCGTTCTCGTACACCCGGAGCTCTCCGGTCGTGGTGTCGCGCACCCGCAGGGTGTACTCCACGTTGGTGGTGCCGGCGGCGAACACCCAGTAGTGGTCGTTGACCACGCAGGCGTCGAGCACTTTCACCATCAGCTCCCAGTTGGAATCGTCGAAGAACCAGAAGATCCCGGAGTCGTCGGAGCTGTAGGGGATCAATCGGCCGTTGCCGACCTCCCCTTCGAAGTTCCGCCAGGTGACGTCGACCTCGAAGCGGCCGCCGTTGAGGCAGATCGTGGTGTCGCTGGCGATGCACGCGGCAGGGCCGTCGTCGGGCTCGCCGAAGAAGGTCTTGGCGAGCTCGAAGGCCTCCGGCCCGATCACGGAGCCCATCAGGCGGCCGGGGATGTCGTCGGCCGGCGGGTGGATGCCGCCGTAGATGCGCGACAGGCTACACTCGTCGGAGGCATCGCGGTACTTGGCCCACTGCAGCTCGACGTCGACGCTCGGGCCGTCCTCGAACACCAGGAACTCGTTCCTGGGAGCTGGAAAGATGCCGACTCCGCCCGGGAAGAACGGGTCTCCCGTGAACAGGGTGAGCAGCTCGGCGGCGGCGCGAGAGAAGGTGCTGTGACCGGAGACGTAGCCGGCGAAGGGCGGCGTCACGAAACTCGGCCTCTGATAGGGCCACCAGTCTCCGGCGAGGATCCAGTCGACTCCGGCGACGTCGTTGTCGGGATCCAGGACGTAGTTCGGGCCCTTCCATGCCTTGATCGCGATCTTGCCGATGTTCCGGTTGGGACCGAACTGCAGGTCGGCGTGCCGTTCTCCCTCCTGGATGGTCTCCGAAGTGATCAGCTCGACGCTGCCGGGCACCAGGCGGACTCCCTGCGGGTGGTAGGAGAGGGCGTTGGGATCGGAGCGTTGGCCGCGGGCTGCCATGGCGCGAAACGCCGAGACGGGGCGGATGTAGTCGTACCAGCCTTTGGCTCCCCAAGCCGCGATCGCCACGTCGTGCATCGCCCCGCCCAGCGTGAAGTAGAGCTTGACGTCCCATTCGAGCTCGTCGAGCACAGGGCCCTCGCCGCCGATCCGCCGGACCAGCTCTGAGCTGTCGTTGACGCTGTTGGCGATCGTGAACCAGTGGCCGGGAGGAGTCTCCGAGTCCGGCCCGTCGGCCCAGAACTCGGCGAGCACCCGGTAGTAATCGCCGGCCGGGACGATCTGCGGCTCGTAGGGCTGGCCGGTCTTGGGGTTGACGTCGTACCCGTCGCCGTCGTTGGTTCCCAGCGTGTTGTCGCCACGCGATGCCGGGCTGATGTCGATCATCACACCGTCGTCGGGATCGAGCAGCCCACTCCACTCGATGACCAGCTGGAAGGTGTCGAGGTACTCCTCCTGCCGGGCTCCGCCGAGCAGGGGCGGCGAGCCAGGGTCGTGGTAGACCCAGTACTCGTCGCCGTCGCGCTCGTAGATCGTGAGATCCTCTTCGGTGAGGGAGAAGGGGGTGACCACCCCCCACTCCGGGCTCAAAAAGGGGGGCGTCCGCGAGCTGATGACGTTGCCGGACTGGTCGACGAAGACGTCGAGCGTGATCGGCTGCCAGCGATTGGGGTCCACCAGCGTCGGGTTGCCGCGGTCGATGATGACGAGCGGGGGGTTGACCGGCTCGTAGAAGAGGTTGGCGTAGTCGTTCTGCTCGTTGGCGCCATCGGAGAGCCCGTAGTCGATCCAGGTCTCGGCGATGCGGTTGCCCAGCGCCGCCGGCGACGATCCGGCGGTCGAGTCGAAGCCGATGTCGAAGCCGAGCTGAGCCATCTGGGCGTCGAGTCGCCCCTGGGTGCCCTCGGCTCCCGGCGAGTTGCGAAAGCGCCAGCTCAGCAGCCTGTAGGCGGCATAGGAGATCGCCTCCTCGCGCGCGGCCTGGACGTCCTCGGCGCTCGCCTTCTCCTGGTGGAGGTAGGTGGAGGCCCGCTGGTCGTACGCCGCCCAGGCGTCGTACATCGCGGCCGAGACGTGGAACAGGTTGCGAGCATGGACCGTCGGTCGCGCGAAGTCGTTGCGGATCGCCTCGAGGAGCTGTTCGTTCCACAGCCGGGCGACCGAGTGCTCGGCCAGCGCCGCGCTCGGCAACGCGGCGGCGAAGACGGCGCACAGCAGGAGGCCGGCGCCGAGGAAAGAGGGGGTGAACCTGGGAGATCGGCGCGCGACGGACATCCTGTAAACCTCCGGTTGACACTCGAGCGGACCAGGGAAGCGGCCACGGAACGGATCGTCGTGCGATCGGCGAGACGGCTCCTTCGGCCGACCGCCACCGTGGACCCACGGAGATGACGGCATGCCGCGGCACCATAGCATTCGACTGCCGGCTGCGGCCACGATCTCACCCGCGCCCGGCTCACCGCTGCGACGTCGGAGGGGATGGGGCGGTCCGATCGACGACCAGCAGGCGGTCGAGCCCGACCTCGCCGATCACCTCGGTCTCGCCGTCCGGCCAGGTGATCTCGAGAGAGTCGACTGCGGTTGCGTCGCCGAGACCGAAGGTGAGCGGCAGCTCCACCTGGGAGAGGTAGCTCTTGGTCGGCATCACCTGTCGTCGCTGCGTGATGCCGGATGCCGTCAACGTCACCCAGGCTCCGACGGCGCCGCGATTCGGCGGCCGGTCGACCAGGCGAACCCGAAGCCAGTGATGGCCGAGGTCTTGCTCGTTGCGCAGCAGGAGCGGCGCGTCTCCGACCTGGGTGATCACCACGTCGAGGTCGCCGTCGCCGTCGAAGTCGGCGTAGGTGGAGCCGCGACCGACGATCGGCTTCGCCAGGTCGCCGGCGGTCTCCGGCTCGACCAGCGCGAACCGCCGCGGCGCGGCGTCGCCGGCGTTCCAGAAGAGCTGCGCGGGCTGTCGGTAGTGCTGCGAGGGATCGACCTGGTTGATCTCCTCCTCGAGGTGGCCGTTGGTCTGCAGCACGTCGAGACGACCGTCGAGGTCGTAGTCGAACAGGTAGAGCCCGAACGAGAGCGCGAGCCGTGAGGGCGCGCCGATCCCCTCGCCGATCGCCTCGTCGACGTAGAGCCCCGGGTCGTCCTGGGCGACGTAGACCGAGGTCATCTCGTTGGCGAAGTTGCCGATCAGGAAGGCGAGGTTGCCGTCGTCGCGCAGGTAGCCGACGTCGACGCCCATGGCACCGGTGGCATTGCCGTCGCGGTCGTAGGCGAGGCCGTAGTACTCGCCCTCCTCGGAGAAGGTGCCGTCCCGCTGGTTGTGGAAGAACAGGTTGCGGACGGTGTCGTTGGCCACCAGCAGGTCGATGAAGCCGTCGCGGTCGACGTCGATCGGCGCCAGCGCCAGCGCCTTGGCCATCGGCACGCCGGTCGCCTCGTTGGTGATCTGCACGCCCGCGCTCTCGGAGACGTCGGTGAACGTGCCGTCGCCGTCGTTGCGGTAGAGGTAGGGGAAGGTGCCCTGGTAGCTCTGCGGCGGACCGTAGGCACGCCCGACGCCGGTGAGCCTGAAGTCGACCTCGAAGTCGATCTCCTTCGACCAGCGCACGTAGTTGGCCACGAACAGGTCGAGGTCGCCGTCGTTGTCGATGTCGAAGAAGGCAGCTCCGGTCGACCACTCGTCGGGGCTGCCGGCGACTCCGGCATCGTCGGTCACGTCCTCGAAACGGCCCTCGCGGTTGCGCAGCAGGCGGTTCTCGCCGACCGCCGTGAGGAACAGGTCGGTCCAGCCGTCGCCGTCGACGTCGGCGGCCGCCACGCCCATGCCGTAGAAGGAGCGGGTCGCGTCGGCGATGCCGGTGGCGGCGGAGACGTCGCGAAAGCGCCCCTGGCCGTCGTTCTCGTAGAGGTGCGAGCTCGGCGCGCTGCCGCCGGAGGCGCGGGAGGCCGCGGCGAACGGCCAGGTCGAGCTATTGACGAAGAGAAGGTCCTGGTCGCCGTCGTTGTCGAAGTCGAAGGCGGCGACGCCGCCCCCCATCGTCTCGGGCAGCAGCTTGTCGCCGTAGGCGCCGGTGGTGTGGACGAAGTCGATGCCCGACTCCGCCGTGACGTCGGTGAAGCGCACCGCCGGTGGATCGAGGCTGCGGGTCACCGCCTCCGGAGCCGCCGCCTCGATCGCCTGGACCGGTGGCGCGGCCTCCGGCCGCCGGGCCAGGAACACGCCGAGGGCGACCAGCAGCCCGATGCCGAGCACCAGCACGGCCGACCAGCGCAGCGCCCGGCCGATGATCGCATCGTCCTCGGGGACCAGATCGTCGGGATCGATCCTGCCGCCCGGACCGGCGCCGAGCCCTCCGGTCTCGGGCGGGAGGGGATCGTCGGCGGCTTCGTCGGAATCGACGGCGGTCGGTCGCCGAGGGTCGGTGGTCGTCATCGGCGATCGACTCCTGGCGCTGGCGCGGCGTCTCCCGCTGCCGGGGACGGGCGCGTGTTCTGGGCCGTTTGCACGGCGACTGGACCGTCGTCGGCCGGGACCGGCGGGGCGAGCTCGAAGGCGCCGGCCCGGCGCGTCGCCGGATCGCCGTCGGCGAGCTCGTAGGCGTCGTCGCGATGCAGGTCGTAGATGACGATCGCCTCCGCCGCGTGATCGGCCGACGGGTCAGCGGCGCGTGCGATGGCGATGGCGCGATCGCGGGCGTTGTCGTCGGGACGGTAGCGACGGTAGAGGTCGAGGTGCGCCTGCGCCTTCTCGGGCTGGTCGAGCTGCCGGTAGATGAGCGAGAGGTTGTAGTGCGCGGTGGCGAGCTCGGAGTCGAGCTCGAGCGCGCGATCGAAGTAGGACACCGCCTCCTCGAGCAGCTCCTGGCGGCGCTTCTCGCGCTCCGGGCCGCGCTCCTGCTTGGCGCGTTCGAAGAGCGTCTGGCCGAGCTCGGCGAGCAGGTTGTAGTCCTGGCTGAAGTCGAACTCACGCTTGCGCGTCTCCTCGCTGTCCACTTCGATGATCGATTCGAAGTTGGCGATCGCCTCGTCGAGGAAGCCGTTCTGCTTGTTGACCAGCCCCGTGAACCACGCGACCGACCACGGGGGCGCCGGCGGATCGAATTCGGCGGCGCGGCGCAGCGCGTCGATTGCCCGATTCTCGACCGTTCCCTGCTCGATGTAGACCCGCGCCAGATTGAGCGGACCGTCGGGCCGACCCAGCGCCTCGACCTGGGCGAAGGCCTCTTCGGCCTGGCGCAGCTCGCCCTTGCTCTTGCCTCCCTTGCGCAACAGGCCGATGCCGTAGTCGTTCCACCGCTGCCACTCGATCTCGGCAGGCACCGGCGACGCCTGCGCCGCGATGTCCTCTGCGACGCCGCGCACCGGGAAGGTCACGCGATCGGTCGCGAGGGTCACGATCGGCAGGTCGTTGACGTAGTCGGGGCCGTTGACGTGCTGCATGTAGATGGTGTCGAACTTGCGATACTGCAGGCGCGCCTCGACGGTGATCGGCGCCGACAGACCGCGCGGCAGCTCGAGGCGATAGTGCAGCGAGTCGGCGGCGCCCGGCGGGATCTGGTGGTTGTAGAGGGGGACGAAGATGTCCTGCGCGTTGCGCCGGTCGATGCGCTTGCCGTAACGGTCGAGCATGTAGACGTTGACGAAGTGCGACCAGGGATCGACCGCGTTGGCAGGGCCGAGGCCGCCGCTGCGCCCGATGACCTCGCCGCCGCTCGAAACCACGAGGTCGAGCCAGATCTCGTTGGAGTCGGCAGTCCCCTGCGTGAACAGGTGCCCCATCTTGACCGTGCGCACCACGGTCTCGAGCAGGTAGCTCTTGCCGGGCTCGAGCGCGGGCACCTCGGGGCGCAGCGGCGCGGTCAGCGGCCCGTCGATGGTGCCCCCCTCCTTGATCCCGAACAGGTCGACGCGCATGACGCCTTCGAGGAACTTGCGGTGATTCTCATTGACCCAGTCGGGCATGCCCAGGATGTGGGGGATGCCGGTGTTGGCGCTCGGGAACTGGTGGTCGTGGATCTTGCGCGTGCCCGAGGCGTCGAAGTCCTGCGCCGCGAACTGCTCGGACTCGAGCAGCGGCATGTGACACTCCGAGCAGTTGTGGGTGGCCTTCGGCGGGTAGTAGAAGCTGGTGATCCCGTGCCCGGAGACGCCGGAGAGGTGGTACGCGTCGTAGTGGTTCTGCCCGCGCAGCCACTTGTACTGGTTGAGCTCGGGGGGCAGGTGGACCTTGTGGCAGGTGGAGCAGAACTCGGCGGTCTCGTGGTGCGGTTTGAGGAACGTCTTCTTGTGGAAGTCGGGCTTGGCCTTGACCAGCTGCTCGTTGACCCAGCGCAGAGCCGCGCTCTCGCTGGTCGCGAACGGATAGTGGATGGGCTCGTCGATCGTGTAGTCGGAGTTGCCCTTGTTGCTGTTGACGTGGTTGATCGAGTGGCAGACGGTGCAGGTGATGCCGGCCTGGCCCGCGGGATCGTTCTCGTCGTCGAACTCGGGGTCGTCGAACTTGCCCGAGAAGAAGACCACCGGATCGTGGCAGCCCGCGCACCAGCGCGCCGCCTGCAGGTTGCCGTCGCGCTCCAGCGACACCTTGCGCGTCTCGCGCACCGAGAACAGGTAGGGGGGGTTGTTGAAGGAGCTGAAGCGGTGCATCGAGACCGCCCAGCTCTCGTGGCTGTCCTCGTGGCAGCGCACGCAGTACTGGTCGTTGACCAGCACCTCCTCCGGGATGAAGTTGCCGGTGGCGGTGCGCGCCAGGGACGGGAAGAAGTAGCGTTCGCCGTCCTTGGGACCGACGACGTTCCACTGGCGCGGGTCCTGCGCCTGCCAGATCAGCATCACGCCGGCGAACACCGCCGCTACCGCTGCCCAGCGCAGACCGATCTGCCACTTGATGCGCCGTCCGGCCAGGCGGTGGAGCACGAACAGCCAGGCGGCGACCAGCGGGGTGACGACGTGGGCCCAGTAGGCGACCGAGCGCACCTGCTGGTCTTTGATCACGATCACGCCCTCGAGCCGGGTGAGCACGATGCCGGACGCCAGCAGCACGAGCGCAGTGGCGAACAGCGCGTAGCCGACGTAGACGGCGCGCCGGTTCGGCCGGTCGTGGGCGTTCCTGATGTGGAAGATGCCGAAGGCGATCACCGGCAGCACGATCAGCAGGCCGAGCACCAGGTGGACCAGGAACATGTTCATGTAGAACCAGTTCTGGTACACCTCGCCGGTCCACCACTCGAGCAGGGAGACCCCGATCAGGTAGCTCGAGTTGACGGCCAGCAGCGCGAACAACCCGAGCACGACGAACAGCACCTTCTTCAGGCGCGGTCCGATGACGGGGACGTAGCGTCGCTGCCTGGGCCTCGAGGGGGCTGCAGGTTGCTTCGCCGTGGGGTCCTGATCGGTCATGGCGGGTCTCGGAGGTTCGAGAACGGGGACACGGCTTCGTTGCCGAGAAGCGTCACGCGCGGAATCGACTGCGTGACGAGAGTAGCGAATCCTGTGCCAGAGCGACGTGCCGAGGCGGCGTGCGCCGGCGCTCCGGCGAGCGGCCTTCGAGGCTTCGCCACGGAAGGGCTCGCCGCCGCGGAGGAACCGTCCAGGTGTCGCGTCGAGACCGGCGCCGCTGGCGGGAATCCGTAGAGTCTATGAGGCGCGCCCGTAGAGTCTAAGGGTCCGGACCGATCCTGGGAGGCCGCACTGGGCCTCGAGTTCGAGACTGGGGCGCCGTTCCGTGGGAATCCAGGCTGGCCGATACCATTCGAATCTCTCGCGGCGGCCGCCGTTCGCCGCGCCACGCGCGCGTCATGGACCTCTCCCGCCACGCCCTCGTCCTGGTCACCGGCAAGGGGGGCGTCGGCAAGACCACGGTCGCTGCCGCGCTCGCGCACGCGCTCGAGGCGTGCGGCCGGCGCGTCCTTCTGCTCGAGAGCGATCCGCGCGAGAGTGCGCACGAGCTGCTGGACGTCGCGCCCTCCGGGGGCAGGGTGGTCGAGGTCGGCGAGCGCCTCCACCTGCTCGACCTGCCACCGCGGCGCGCCGCCGACCGCGTGCTCGAGCAGCGCATCGCGGTGCCCGGCGTGATGCGCCGGCTGCGGGAGAAGGAGCTCTACCGTCACTTCGTCGACGGCTGTCCGGGTCTCGGCGAAATGGCGCTGCTCGAGACAGCCCGTTTCGCGCTCGCCGGCGAGGGCGGGCTACGCCGGGTCGACGTGGTGGTCGTCGACGCGCCGGCGAGCGGTCACGGCAGCGCCCTCCTGCGCGCCCCCGAGCAGGTCGCGGGCGCAGTCGGCGGCGGACCGATCGCCAGGGCCGCCAGCGGACTGGCGGATCTCGTCTCGGATCCGGCGAAGACCGCGATCGTGGTCGTCACGCTGGCCGAGGAGATGGCGGTGACCGAGTCGCTCGAGCTGCGCGCTGCGTTGCGGGAGGACCCGGGGGTCGACGTCGCGCTCCTGGCCGTCAACGCACTGCTGCCAAATGTCGAGGGGGTGCGCGGCCTCTCGGACTGGCGCCGTTCGGAGCCGGCGGTGGACCTGTGGGTGGCGCGACGCGCGATGCAGGATGCTCAGCTCGCGCGGCTCGCGGAGGAGTGGACAGACGGGCGGGTGGAGCTCCCGGTGCTCTCCGAGCGAGGCGTCGAGCTGGTCCAGTCTCTCGCCTCCCGCCTCGCTGGCGCCGGCGCCAGCGAGGCGTGGTCGCGGAGCCCGTTGTGAGCGCGCGAGGATCCCGCTCAGGCGAATCCTGGGTGGCCGCGCTCCCCCCGGTGGTCGTCGTGGTCGGTGCGGGCGGGGTCGGCAAGACTTCGGTGGCGGCGGCGCTGGCATTGCTCAGCGCCCGCGCCGGCGATCGCACCCTGGTGATGACCTTCGATCCTTCGCACCGGCTCAAGGACAGCCTGGGAGTGGGCGGCGCGAAGGGGACCGAGGTGGTGCCGGTGGGCGATCAGCCGATCGGCGCCGGTCTCGAGGCGAGCCTGCTCGACGCCCGCGCCACCTTCGACGGCCTGGTGCGGCGCTACGCGCCGGACGAGGCGTCGGCGCGCCGCGTGCTCGAGAACCCGTTCTATCGGGAGCTCGGGGAGGGGCTGTCCGGGATCCTCGAGTACATGGCGGTCGAACGCCTGTTCGAGGTCGTCGCCAACGGACGCCACGCGCGGATCGTGCTCGACACCCCTCCGACCGCCCAGGCGCTGGATTTCCTCGACGCACCGAGGCGCATCGTCTCCTTCCTCGATGCCGGCGGCAGCCGGGCGGCACGCCGTCCCTGGTTCGACCAGCGGGGGCGCCTGGCGGTCGGCGGCCCGTTGCGCCGTCCGCTCGAACGCCTGGTCGAACGGGTCGTCGGGCTCGACCTCGTGCGCGAGATGGCCGAGCTGCTGGCCGCCTTCGAGCCGCTGTTCCAGGGCTTCCGCGAGCGCGCCGTCGCGGTCGAGGAGCTGCTGGCGTCCGAGCGCAGCCGCTTCCTGCTGGTCGCCGGGCCGGATCGGCAACGGCTCCCCGACGTGCTCTTCTTCGCGCGTAGCCTGGTCGACCGCGGCATGCGACTCGACCGCGTGGTGGTCAACCGCGTGCTGCCGAGAGTCGGCCGCGCGGAGCGATGCGGAGAGCCGCCGGCGATCTCCCTGCTGCGCGCGCTCGGCGAGCACGACGCGACCTCGGTCGAGCGGCTGCGTTCGCTGCTCGGGCTCGAATGGTCAGTCGTCGAGCTGCCGATGATGGCGCGGGAGCCGTCCAATCTGGACGCGCTCGAGGAGCTCGCGGCCCTGCTTCGCCAGTCGTGAGCGATGGCGCGCGCGCGGGCGCAGGAACCCGGCCCGCGGCTGGCGGCAGGCCTGCGATCGGCTTGCGTTTTGCCGCATTGCGGCGTATGATTGCCGCAGTGCGGCAAAAGTCCGCCGTCGTGCCGCATCACGCCGATGATCCGACTCGTCAAACGCTACGAGAGCCGCAAGCTCTACGACACCGAGGAGAGCCGCTACGTCTCGCTCCAGGAGATCGCCTCGTTCGTGCGCAGCGGCCAGAAGGTGCTGGTGGTGGAGAGCGCCACCGACGAGGACGTGACCGCGCAGACCCTCGCGCAGGTGATCCTCGAGGAGGGGCGCAGCGGCGAGTGGCGCTGGTCGCCCGAGACGCTCCACGAGCTGTTGAGGCGCGGCGAGCGAGCGCTCCACAGCACGATCGAAAGCGGCGCCGACCAGGTTCATCAGGGAGTCGACAATCTGCTGCGCAGCTCGATCGGACGCATCCCGCCGGTCCGCCGGGCGCGTGACGAATTCGAGCGCCTGCGCGAGCGACTCGACCAGCTCGAGGTGACGCTGTCGCAGATGGAGGTGGAGGCCGACGAGCTCGCGCCCCGAGGCGGTGCGATTCGCGGCTCGGGCGAGGCACCGCGCCGGCCGCCGGCGCAGGGCGGGACAGGCAGCGCGAAGACGGCACGCGCGAAGCCGACGCGCAAGAAAGCGTCGCGCGAGAAGCCGACTCGCGGGAAGACGACCCTCAAGAAGACGACGAAGACCGTGCAGCGGTCTTCAGGAGGTGACACGTGACCGCTCAGAAGAAGACGACGAAGAAGACCAGCACCAGGAGCGCTAGCGCCGGCGAGGAGGGCTCGGCGGCGAAGGAGCTGCGCGACTCGGCGCACAAGATCTGGCTCGCCGGGCTGGGCGCCATGGCGACCGCCGAGGACGAGGGTCAGCGGTTCTTCAAGCGGCTGGTCGAGCGCGGCGAGGACTACGAGACCCGCGGTCGCGAGCGGTTCGAGGACGCCAAGGGGCGAGCCGAGGAGCGCTTCGAGCGGGTGACCGAGAGGATCGGCTCGACGGTCGAGGAGCAGGTCAACCGGACCCTCGAGCGTTTGGGTGTTCCCAGCCGCGAGGAGATCAAGGACCTGAGCCGCAAGATCGACTCGCTGGCCTCGAAGATCGACAAGCTGGCCGACAAGCAGGCGAGCGCGACGGGTCCGGGGCCGGTGAGCACGGAGACCGGTCCGAAGCAGTAGCCCTGCGTCACACCCGGGGCGAGCGGATCTCCGTCGAGGTCATCGCCCTCGATCTCGGCCCCCAGGATCGTCACCAGGCGGCGCACCTCGCCGCCCAGAGTAACCGGTAAGGAGCCGCCCGGTCGCGACGGTCAGTCGACGCCGAGGACCCTGCCGACGCCGAGGACCCTGCCGACGCCGAGGACCTGCCGACGCCGAGAACCCTGCCGACGCCGTCGGGCGGAGAGTCGGCGCAGGATCGGCGGACGCGAGGCGCTCGACGGATCCGGTGGACGCGCGCCGCTCGACCCATTCGGCGGCGGTGCGCTCAGCGCGTCCGGCGGGCGCGGCGGACGATCGCCCACAGCTCGCGCAATGTCACCGGCCGCTGGCCGGCTCGCCGCCGCTGGGCTCCGATCGCGAAGGCGCGCGACCACTGGAGGGCGAGAGCCCGCCAGGCGGCCCGCAGCGAGGCGCGCGGGTCGTACATGTGTGCGGGCTCCGAGGTGAGACCGTTGACCTCGAGGATCCGGAACGGTCCGCCGGCCCGCACCGCCTCCTGGTCGGGGAAGCGCAGGTCGAAGCGGCCGAAGTCGAAGCCGCCGTCGCTCGCTTCGGGCCGCTCGAAGCGTGCGACCGCCCGCTCGACCGAGGAGCGCAGCTCCTCGGTGGCGAGGGCGTGCCGATCGAGGAAGATGGAGCCGCGGGCGTGGGTGCCGACGTCGACGAGCTGGATCGGCTCGTCGAGCGCGGGGACCAGCTCGCGCGCCTGCGGGTTCTCGCGCAGGTAGACGTCGGCCAGGATCACGGCGCGCTCGTCGGCCAGGATCAGCTCTTCGAGGCTGCGCTCGCCGTCCCCCACGAGGACCGGCGGACGCTTCTCGGCGAGCGACAGGATCTCGCCGCGCGCGTCCTCCGGTCCGCGCGCCCAGAACAAACCGACCTCGAACCCCGGCACGTGCTCCTGGACCAGGGTCGGACGGTTGCGCGGCAGCGTCTCGAAGTAGCGCACGACGTCGTCGTCGCTGCGCACGACAGCGACGTCGCGGCCGCGCTCGCCGCTCTCTGGCTTGAGCACCAGCGGGTACTCCAGCCCGTGCTCCTCGCGAAACGCCTGGACCTCTCCGGCACGCTCCACCGGCTCCCCGGGTGGCACCAGCCGCCAGGCCGGGATCAGGTCGGCGGGGATCGCGCGCAGGATCGCGGCCTTCGACTCGCCGACGATTCCACCCGCGGGCATCAGCGGGTTCGCGGCCGTGCACAGCGTGAGGCAGCGGTGACGGATGCCGAGCCACAGGACGTGGAGCACGATCGGCGGATAGATCACCCACGACGGCCAGAACTCCCACCGCCGGAGCCGCCGCCAGCGCCCCAGCGCCCGCCGTCGCCCCTTCCACGTCGCGAGCGGCACGACGAGCCGGCGGACCGACCAGATGATCAGGGCGAGCAGGATCACGGCGACGATCGCCTCGTGCCGGAGCTGTCCGAGCCGGGGAATGAAGCTCTCGCCGAGCCAGGCCGAGGCGCCCACCAGCAGCGGTGTCCAGAACAGCCCGGCGACGACGAAGTAGAGGCAGAAGCGCCAGAAGTCGGTGCGCAGGAGCCCGGCCGCCACGTTGGTCGGCAGTCGCGCCCCCGGCAGCGTACGGGTGAGCAGGATGACGGGCCCGCCCCACCGGCGCAACCACTTCGAGCTCTGCTCGATCGCCCGCTCGTCGATCCACCACTTGAAGGGAGGGCGCCGGACGATCGGCCTCCCGATCCTGCGGCCGGCCCAGAAGAGCAGCAGGTCGCCGATCACGATCCCGACGTAGCAGGCGACGGTGGCGGGGACGAAGCCGATCCTCCCCTGCGCCACCAGCACGCCGGCGGCAATACAGGTGAGGTCCTCGCTGATCAGCGTCGCGACGGCGAGCAGGAGCAGCACGACCAGCCAGGCGGGCCCGCTCCACGCAGGGATCACCGAAGGATCGAAGGGCAGGCGGCTGGCCGCGATGCGCTCGGCGCCCGCGTCGCGGCGTCGTGGCGCCTCTCCGGCGTCGGCCCGGCGCAGGAACTCACGGAGCGGCTCGGCGAGCAGCCGGGGCTCGGTGAAGACGAAGAAGTGTCCCGTCTCCAGCATCAGCAGCTCGCTGTGGGGGGCGAGACGGGCGTGCTCGCGGGCTGCGGCCGCCGGCACCAGGAAGTCCTGCTCGCCGTGGACCACGAGCATCGGCGGTTCGAAGCGATGGAGCAGATCGCGCAGCGGACGCTGGTCGCTGTCGTAGAAGTTGCGGGCGTAGGGGACGTCGAGCATGAAGCGGTCGAGCCGTCCGAAGTGGGGGAAGCCCTCGAGCAGCAGGCGGATGGCGAGGAGCTGAGCGCCGTGCAGGAGACGGTTGACGTGATAGCTGCCCAGCAGCTCGAGCTCCTGCACCCCGATCGAGGAGACCAGGGAGAGCGAGGCGACCAGGTCGGGGTCCATCTCCCAGAGGTGGAGCGCGACTCCGCCGCCCATGCTGAAGCCGAGCAGGTGCGCGCGCTCGATTCCCAGCTCCTGCAGCCAGGCGCGCACGTAGCGGGCGTGCGCGACGATCGAGTAGTCGGGGATCTCGCGGCTGCTGGCGCCGAAGCCCGGCAGGTCCGGCGCCAGCACCCGTCGGCTTTGGGCGAGCTCGCGGGCGAGCCGTGAGAAGTTGCCGGCGCTGCCCGGAGAGCCGTGGAGCAGGACCAGGGGAGTCGCCTCGGGATCGGCGCCCTCGTCCTGCCACTCGATCCAGGCGAACCGGACCTCGCCGTCGCCGCCGACCGCCGGCAGGCTCAGCGCTCTGCGCCCGGCGGGCAGCGGCTGCGGATCCTCGTCGCTGACGCGCGACAGGTGCGAAGCGAGCAGCAACCCGGCGTAGAGCAGCGCCAGGACCCCCAGGGCCAGTCGGAGCCGGGAGCGCCGCTTCGGCTTCGCTGGCGTGGCCGGTTCGGGGAGGACTGTGTTCACCGGCGGCCCGCTACCGGTACCCGGTAGATTGCGGCTCGTGATCGACCACGGGCTCGAACAGCTCCGAGACGCCGGCGTGGAGGCGGCGGGCCAGCTCCTTGCGGTCGTGGTCGGTCAGCGGCGCCGGACCGAAGGTGACCTCCGCCCGGAAGCCCGGCATCGCCATCATCCGCCAGAAGTGCGTGAGGAACGGCATGTCCCCCCACCAGCAGACCCTCAGGTGCGCGGGGGGCTGGCCCGGCGGCGTGACGTAGCGGCAGGCCGCGTAGTGCACGGGCAGGCGTTCCAGGGCGGCGGGGGCGAGCAGCGGAGGCTTGAACGGGGTGACGGTGTGGCCGGCGGTCGAGGTGCCCTCCGGGAAGAGCAGGATGGCGTCGCCACGACGCAGGCCCTCCGCCATCTCGCGTCCCACGCGGAGCGCGTCCCGCCGGGCGGCGCGATCGACGAACAGGGTGTCGACCGAACGCGACACGACGCCGATGATGGGCCAACGCCGTACCTCGGCCTTGGCCACGAAGCGCGCCGGCAGGACGCTCGCGAGCACCATGACGTCGACGTAGGACAGGTGGTTCGAGACCACGAGACAGGGCGGACGCGGCGGCTCGCCTCGGGTCGAGATGCGCGCACCGAGCAGCCGGCAGAAGGCGCGCGACCAGGCGCGAAAGACCGTCCGCTGGACCCAGCGGCGGGCGCGATGGGAGGGCATGGTGAGCAGCAGGCCGAGCAGGACGGCCAACCAACAGACGAGGGTGAGCGCCAGCAGGCCGGCCAGCCGAGCGCTTGCCCGGAAGGTCGGGATCACGAGGTCGACCTCGCCGGAGTGAAGTTCATGGGACGGCCGGATCTCGTTCGAGGCGCCCTTCGCTCTCGAGTCTCGCGGTCACCTGGACCGTTCACCTGGCCAGGGTTACCGGCCCGGGAGGCCGGCCGTAGCGCATCTCGCGCGCCCTCCCGGCTTCCTCGTCGGCTCAACCCCCGTCGAAGAAGAGTCGGCGGGAGCGCTCGGAGAGCTCCAGGGTGTCGAGCAGCACGAGGAAGTCGATCGTCTTGAAGTCCCGGTCGATCGCGGGCGGGCTGCAGACCTTGGCGCCATAGCGAAGATAGGTGCGAAACAGCGCCGGCAGCTCCACCGGCGGCGCTGCCTCGGGAGGATCGCCGGTCCCGCCGGCCGCGCGCGGCTCGCAGCGGAGGTCGGGGAGCGGCGGGACGGTGAAGTCTTGGCGGACGAGCCCGTCGGCCTCGAGCTGGCTGTAGAGACGCGCACCCTCCTCCGGATTTTGGGAGGTGAGGGAGGAGCAGCCGAAGAAATAGCGCTTGCCGGTGGCCTGGACGTAGATGGCGAGCCCGCGCCAGAGCAGGAACAGCACCTGGCGGTTGCGATGGTCGCGCCGGATGCAGGCCCGGCCGGCCTCGATCGCGTCGTCGAGGATGCCTTCGGGCAGGGCGCCGAGATCGAACTCCCCCGCCGCGTACAATCCCTCCCCGCGGCGGGCCATCTCCGTGGTCTGGACCCGGTAGGTGCCGACCATCTCTCCGGTGTGCCGGTCCTCGACCAGCAGGTGGTGGCAGCAGCCGTCGAAGCGATCCCGATCGCGGCGGGTGGCGAAGGAGGCGTCGAGCCCCTCGCCGAGCTCGAGGTTGAAGACCTCGAAGCGCAGGCGGAGGATGCGGTCGAGGTCCTGGTCGTCTTGCGCGAAGCGGACGCGGTATCGGCCCGCGTCCGCGGTCTTCGTCGGCAGGTGGGCGCGATGCGACGGGTAGCCGGCGAGGCTAGGCGCGACGTCGTCGTCGGCATCACGGCCGCCAGCGGGCCGAGGCGCGGGCTCGAGCTGTAGCGACATCGCGTTCTCCCCTCGCTGTTGCACCGGCTGGTGGTGGTCGCCGAGCGCGCTCCCCCTCTCGGCCGCCTCGACTGCTCGATCCCGGATCAGCATAACCGGACCCAGGCCCCGAATCCCCCAGGCCGCCGGCTCACGAGACTCGTCTCGAACGGCTCGGTCTGCCCCCTCCGGTCTCCCAACGTGAGCTTCTGCTGCAATCATGGCAGATCCCAGGAGCGAGCCGGTCCACGACTTCCCTGCGTTCGGGTGAGGCGGCGATCAGGGCGCTCTCAGTCGAGGCTTCCGAGCGTCTTGGCATACCATCGACGAGATGGACGACACCGCTGCCGCTCCGAGCGAGGTCTGGAGGTTCGAAGAACGGGTCACGGTGGCCCGGTTCGTCGACCTCTCCTCGGCCTGGGTCGCGCTGGGGCTGCTCGAGTCCCACGGCATCCCGGCCGCGCTGACCGATCACCACACCGCCGGGATCAACTGGCTGTGCATGCCGGCGATCGGCGGCGTGCGGCTTCAGACGAGACCCCACCACGCCGCCGAGGCCGAGCGGCTGCTGGGACAGGTGCGGTCGACAGTGCTCCACGACAGCGACTGCGCCGGCTATTTCGCCGCCGCCCGGCGCCGCAAGCGGGCGCGCGGTCTGCTCGGGCTGCTGATGGTCTCCCCCTGGCTCGCCGCGGTCGGCGCCTTCGGTCTGATGCTCGGTCGCAACAGCGAGCCCACCAGGGGCTCCGCGGTCGAGAGCGAGTCCGACCACGCCGCCCGGCGCGAGTGGACCCGGAGCTGAGACAGCCGTTCGGCGGAGGGGCGGCACGAGGTAGATACGTCGGACGATGCGGGTCGTTTCGCTCACCTGCTCCAACACCGAGATCGTCTGTGCGCTCGGGCACGCGCACGAGCTGGTGGGGGTCGACGACCACTCGGACTTCCCCGCGCAGATCGTCTCCTCGCTTCCCCGCGTCGGGCCGGACCTCGACGTCGACGTCGAGGCGGTGGCGGCGCTCGCGCCGGACCTGGTGCTCGCCTCGCTGACCGTCCCCGGGCACGAGCGGGTGGTCGAGCGACTCGAGCGGGCCGGGCTGCCGTTCATCGCGCCGGAGCCGATCGGGCTCGAGGACGTTCTCTGCGATGTGCGCGACGTCGCCGCGGCGCTCGGCGATCCGGAGGCCGGCGAGCGCGTCGTGTCCGAGATGGAATCGGGGCTCGCGCCGGTCTCTCCCCCCGGCCGCCGGCCCTCGATCCTGATCGAGTGGTGGCCGAAGCCCGTCATCGCGCCGGGGCGTGCGAGCTGGGTGCACGATCTGATCGAGCGGGCCGGCGCCACCAACCCGCTCGGCGGCGAGCCGGTGAAGAGCCGCCCGCTCGAGGATCGAGAGGTGGCGGCGATGGCGCCCAGCGCCTTCGTGCTGTCTTGGTGCGGGGTCGAGCCGGAGAAGGTCCGCGAGGACGTGGTCTATCGCAACCCGATGTGGCAGGAGCTCGAGGCCGTGCGCTCCGGTCGCGTCTACCGGATCCCGGAGGCCTATCTGGGCCGGCCGTCGCCACGGCTGGTCGAGGGGTATCGCCGGCTGTGCGCGGTGGTGAGCGCGATCGGTGGCGAGGAGGGGCCGGGCGCGCGTTCGCAGGGCGGCTGTTAGTCTGCGCCGCCAGATGAGAATCGCCAGCTGGAACATCAATGGGATGCGGGCGCGGCTCGGGTTCGTGCGGCATTGGCTCACGGCGCGGCGGCCGGACGTCGTCGGCCTCCAGGAGCTCAAGCTCCACGACGAGGGATTTCCGCACTCCGAGCTCGAGGAGCTCGGGTATCGTGCCCTCGTCCACGGGCAGAAGGGCTGGAACGGAGTCGCCGTCCTCACTCGGCTCGAGGCCGAGCTGGCCTGCTGCGGGCTGCCGAGCGCCGAGGACCAGGGGGCGCGTCTGCTCACGGCGCGTCTCGACACCGCGAGCGGCCCGTTCAGCTTCATCACGATCTACTGCCCCAACGGCAAGTCGGTCGGCCACGAGGACTTCCCGCGCAAGCTGGCCTGGCTCGACGCACTCGGCCAGCACCTCCGCCGAGCTCACACTCCCGACGAGCCGCTGGTGCTGTGCGGGGACTTCAACCTCTGCCCCGGCGCCCTCGACTCGTGGAACGAGGCGCTTCTCCAGGGTCGCCTCTTCCACACCGAGGCGGAGCGCTCCCGCTTTCAGGATCTACTCGACTGGGGCCTCGTCGATGTCTATCGGGCGCTCCATCCAGAGCGGCGGATGTTCTCCTGGTGGGACTACCGTGCCGGCGCGTTCCACAAGAACCAGGGGCTGCGCATCGACCTCGTGCTCGCCACCGCGACGGTTGCGAGTCGGGCGCGCAGCGCCGAGATCGACCGCGACTACCGCAAGAAGAAGGACGGCATGGTGGCCTCCGACCATGCCCCGGTGATCGTGGACCTCGACGGCTCCGATTCCGACCGAAGCGATCCCCGATCGAACCGACGGGACTGACGGGACTGACGGGACTGAACAGACGAGACGAACCGACGGGACTGAACCGACGCAACTGGACCGACGCAACTGGGCCGACGCGGACTCGCCGGACCGCCGGGGGCGGCCCGATTCGGCTCCTCGAAGCTCGGCCAGGCGGTTTCTGCGATTTGGGCTTGCGCGGAGCCGTGGGCGTGT
>DATKBT010000085.1:0-10841 GCA_035546295.1 Thermoanaerobaculia bacterium
CCGCGTTGGAGTCCGGCTGGGCTGGAAGTAGCTTCGGAGAGGTGGTGCCGGTCCAACGCCGGCGCCACCTCGACGAGCGATTCTCGACGCACCCCAGCGCCCGCAACGAGCGCCGGCCCGCCAACGGCCGCCGGTCCGAGCGTCAACGGGGTGCGCCTTCTCGATCGCGAGCGCGCTCCAGCCCGCTGGAGCGCCGGAGGGGGAAGCGGGGTCTCGTCCCCGTCGATCCGGGAGCGGGAGGAGGGCTCGACCCTCCTCCCGCTCTTCTTTCTCTTGCGGATCTCTGCTTCTGGGCAAGGCGCCCGTTCCCCCGTTCGCGCAGGCTCCGCGCCGATTCTCCGTCGTGCGGATCGTCTTCGAGCGGCGCGAGGATCCGTCGACGGCGACCTGGGCCGGCGCTGCGGCCGCTGGCGCTCTCGAGCTCGCGAGCTCGCGGGGACCTCGGCGCTCCCCACCGGCGGCCAACAGTCCCCCGAGCCGGAAACCTCTCGATTTCTAGGAGGTTACGCCGGTTTTCGAGTAGGATTCTGGCGGTCCGCCCCTTCGACGCCGATCTGCGCATGTGCGCAACTCTCGAACGCGATGTCCGAGATCCACGCGATTCCCGAGGTCCCGCCCTCGTTCGCAACGAGCTCCCCTCGATGACGTCCTCTCCGATGCGGAGGCCCTCCCCGAGCCGGCGGCGCCCCTCGTCCCGACTCCACTCGCTCCTGCAATCGCGAGGTAGCTCCCTTCGATGAAGAGCCGCTGGCTTCTTTCTTTCCTCCTTTTCTCACCACCGATCCTGCTCGCCGTCTGGCTCGCGGCGGGCACCACTCTCGCCGCCCGCAACGGCTGGGAGGGCGCGACCTTCGAGGAGGAGCGCTTCCTCGCGGCGATGGCCGCCATCCATGGCAACGAGACCCCGGCGCCGACTCCGATCGCCCGGCTCGAACCCCGCCAGCAGGTCGAAGGATCCCGAGTCGAATACGCCGACGGCACGACCGGCTACCTCGCCCGGCCCAAGGCGAGCAGCGGGGCGCTACCCGGCATCCTCGTGATCCACGAGTGGTGGGGCCTCAACGAGAACGTCGAAGCCATGACCCGGCGTCTGGCGGGAGAGGGCTACGCGGCGCTCGCCGTCGACCTCTACGACGGCGTCGTGGCGACCGACCGCGAAGGCGCGATGACCGCGATGCGTGGGGTCACCGAGGAACAGGCGCTCGCCAACATCCGCCAGGGCTGGGAGTACCTCAAGCAGGAGCAGGACGCCACCTCGGTCGGCGTCATCGGCTGGAGCTTCGGCGGCGGCTGGTCGCTCAACACCGGCATCGCGCTGGGCGACGACATCGCCGCCACGGTCGTGTACTACGGACGGCTGACCACCGACAAAGACCGCCTGGCTCGCCTGAGCTCACCCGTGCTGGGCCGGTTCGGCTCCGAGGACAGCAGCATCCCGGTCTCCTCCGTTCATGCGTTCGAGGAGGCGATGCGCCAGCTCGGCAAGGACCCGATCATCGAGCTCTACCAGGGCGCCGACCACGCCTTCGCCAGCCCCTCGGGCGAGCGCTACGACGCCGAGGCCGCCCAGGACGCCTGGCAGCGGACGACCGAGTTCCTCGCCGAGCACCTCGACTGAGCCGCTTTGCGGCCACGACGCTCCTGGTCCACGCGGCGGCGGGAGCCGCCCCGACTCGGACGCTCCCGCTGCGGACCGCGGTCTTCGCTCGCAGCGGCCCGAAGGCGTCGTCTCGCGGGAGGAATCGATGGACAGCGGAAGCCGCGACCAAGGCGCCGGCTCGAGCGCGCGACTCGATCGCATCCGTGGCGAGCCGCACGCTAGCCTGCTTCGCGGCATCGGATAACGTCACCGCTGCCGTCCCGCCCGCTCGTCCGTGACGTCGGGGGGGGGGAAACGCCCCGAGAGCCCCCGATGAGCACCCGACGCATCCTGGTATCGAGCGCGCTCCCCTACGCCAACGGGCCGATCCACCTCGGCCACCTGGTCGAGACCACCCAGTGCGACGTCTGGGTGCGCCTGCACCGGCTGCTGGGGCACGAGTGCTATTACGTCTGCGCCGACGACACCCACGGCACGGCGACGATGTTGCGGGCCGAGGCCGAGGGCCTCACCCCCGAGGAGCTGATCGCCGATCTCCAGACCGAGCACCAGCAGGACTACGCGGCCTTCTCGATCAGCTTCGACGAGTTCCACTCGACCCACTCGGAGGAGAACCGGCTCCTGGTCGAGCGATTCTGGCGCGCCTTCGAGGAGGGCGGCCACGTCGCTCGACGCACCGTCCGCCAGTTCTACGACCCCGAGCGCGAGATCTTCCTCCCCGACCGCTTCGTCAAGGGCACCTGCCCGCGCTGCAAGTCCCCCGACCAGAACGGCGACTCCTGCGACGTGTGCGGTGCGACGTACACGCCGCAGGATCTGATCGAGCCGCGCTCGGTGCTCTCCGGCGCCACCCCGGTCGAGCGCGACAGCGAGCACCTCTTCTTCCGGCTCAGCGACTTCGAGGAGACGCTGCGCGCCTGGGCCACGCCCGAGCGGCTGCAGCCGGAGGTGGTCAACAAGCTCGAGGAGTGGTTCGAGGAGGGGCTCAGGGACTGGGACGTCTCGCGCGAGCCGCCGTACTTCGGGTTCGAGATCCCGGGCGAGCCGGGCAAGTACTTCTACGTCTGGGTCGACGCGCCGATCGGATATCTGGCGACCTTCGAGGTGCTGTGCCGGCGCAAGGGGTTGAGCTTCGACGAGTTCCTCGCCCCCGACTCCGAAGCGGAGCTCCATCACTTCATCGGCAAGGACATCCTCTACTTCCATTGCCTGTTCTGGCCCGCGATGCTGGCGGGGGCGGGGCTGCGCCTGCCGACCTCGGTCAAGGTCCACGGCTTCCTCACCGTCGACGGCGCCAAGATGTCGAAGTCGCGCGGCACCTTCGTGCTGGCGCGCACCTACCTCGAGCACCTGCCCGCCGACGCCTTCCGCTACTACGTCGCCGCCAAGCTCGGTCCCGGCCTCGGAGACATCGACTTCAACCTCGACGACTTCGTGCTGCGGATCAACTCCGACCTGGTCGGAAAAGTCGTCAACATCGCCAGCCGCTGCGCCGGGTTCCTCCACAAGCGCTTCGGCGGCAGGCTCGGATCCGCGCTCGATCGGCCGGAGCTCTTCGAGGAGGTCGCCACCGCTCGCGGCGAGATCGCCGAGACCCTCGCCGCACTCGACACCAACCGAGCCGTGCGCCGCATCATGGCGCTCGCCGATCTGGCCAACCGCTACATCGACGAGCGCAAGCCCTGGCAGCTCGCCAAGGAGACCGCGGGCCCGCAGGCGGACGCGGAGCTGCTGGCGGTGCTCACCACCGGCATCAACCTCTTCCGCGTGCTGATGACCTACCTCAAGCCGATCATCCCCGAGACCGCGGCCAAAGCGGAGCAGTTCCTGAACGTCGAGACTCTGGCGTGGGAGGACGCGGCAACCCCGCTGCTCGATCACGAGATCTCCACCTACCATGCGCTGATGACCCGGATCGATCGCTCGGCCGTCGACGCCATGATCGAAGCGTCGAAGGCCGAGCAGGCCGCGGCGCCCAGGGTCGCGGGCGCCAGCGCGCCGGGGGCTGCGAGCGCGCCCGCCGACACCGCGGAGCGCGAGCCGGTCGATCCGCTCGAGGCCGAGATCGCCATCGACGACTTCTCGAAGGTCGACCTGCGGGTGGCGCGGGTGCTGCGCGCCGAGCCGGTGGAGGGCGCCGACAAGCTGCTCCGCCTGCGCCTGGACGTCGGCGATCACCGGTGCACGGTGTTCGCGGGGATCAAGGCCGCGTACGAGGCCGGCTCGCTCGAAGGACGCCTGGTCGTGGTGGTCGCCAACCTGGCGCCGCGCAAGATGCGCTTCGGCGTCTCGGAGGGGATGGTGCTCGCCGCCGGTCCGGGAGGTGGGGACGTCTTCCTGCTCTCCCCGGATTCCGGTGCGGTGCCGGGTCAGAGGGTGCGGTAGCCCGCCGGAGCCATTCCCAGAGCGACGGGTTCGCTGCGGAACGGATCCCGCGATCGGCCGACCAGGGGTCGGCCGCTACGTGGGTCGGGGTCTCGGAGTCTTCGCCTTCTCTTCGCCGAGGAGGAGCGAGAGCGTGGCGCTCACGATGGTCACCACCAGCGCTCCGAGGAAGGCGCTCCAGAAGCCCTCGATCAGAAACCCGAGCCCGAACTGGCGCGCGAACCAGCTCGTGAGCTGGAGCATCAACCCATTGATCACCAGGGTGAACAGACCCAGAGTGAGCACGATCAGCGGGCAGGTCATGACCTTGAGCAGCGTCCCGATCGTCGCGTTGACGACGCCGAACAGGAGCCCCAGGATCACGTAGGTGCCGATTCCGCCGACCACCTCGATCCCGGGCAGCAGCCACGAGGCGATCACCAGGGCGAGGGCGTTGAACAGGGCGCGCAGCAGAAACCGCATGGCTGTAGGGTAGCAGTGTGCGAGCCGGCCGTACGCCGGCGTCTCGCCCGCACCGGGATGACCGCACCGAACGGAGGCCGGCGCCGACTCGATCACCGCTCGCTGATGGCTCCGATGATGGCTCCGCTGATGGATAGATGACCGCAGAGGGCAGCCGAAGGGGGCGAGCTCGGCCGAACCGGGCCTCCAAGACCCGCTCGTCCGGGAAGAAGCGCACGATCGAGCGCTTCGGTCGCCACGCGGTCGAGATCACGAATCCCGATCGGGTGCTCTTCCCCCGCATCGGCCTCACCAAGCTCGGGCTCGTCGACTACTACCGCGCGGTCGCCGGCTCGATGCTGCCGCACCTGCGAGGCCGCCCGCTCACCCAGCAACGCTTCCCGACGAGCGTCGAGGAGGAGGGCTTCTACCAGAAGCAGATTCCCGACTCCTTTGGGGATTGGGTCGGGCGATGCCGCCTGGAGCTGCGCGAGCCCAAGGACGGCGAGACCCATCAGACCCAGGTGGTCTGCGACAACCTGGCGACGCTCGTGCTCCTGGCGCAGCACGGCTGCGTCACTCCGCACGTATGGACCAGCCGCTGCGACCGGCTGGACCGTCCGGATCAGCTGGTCTTCGACCTCGACCCCTCGCGCGACGACTTCGACGACGTGCGGTTTGCGGCGCAGGTGCTGAGAGAGCTGCTCGACGAGCTCGAGCTGGTCTCCTTCCTCAAGACCACCGGCTCGCGCGGTCTCCACGTGCACGTGCCCCTGCGTCGCGAGCACTCCTTCGACCGGGCGCGCTCCTTCTGCCACCAGCTCGCTGCGCTGCTGGCCTCGCGACACCCCGATCGGCTCACCGTCGAGCAGCGCAAGGCCAAGCGCGGCGACCGTCTCTACCTGGACGTCGCCCGCAACGCGTGGGGCCAGACGGTCGTGCCCCCGTTCTCGGCGCGGGCCCGTCCGGACGCTCCGGTCGCGATGCCGATCCCCTGGCAGGCGCTCGACGACGCGTCGATCGGGCCGGGCTCGTATCGGGTCGACAACGCGCCGGAGGCGATCGCGCAGGGACCGGATCCCTGGAGCGGCTTCGCCCGCCGCGCACGCGGGCTCTCGGCGCCCGAGCGACGGCTGAAGCGTCTGGCTCGATCGTCGTAGCGACCGATTCGGACCGCTTCGGGAAGCGGTCGCTGGCGTCCACGACCGAACTGGCGACCGGACCATCGTCGCAGGATCGACATTCCTGTCGTCTGAAACCACGCGCCCGACGAAAACGTCTCGGCCGCGGAGCGCGATTCGTCGGCTCGAAGACCCTCGAACGCCCGCGCCCAGAGGGGCTTCGGCAGGGATGGAAATCCTGGTTCGGCTCTTGCTCCTCTACGACGGTCTCGTTCCCCCAGACCCGGTCTTCCCGACAATTCCGTCATGCGACCCTCGGAGAAAACGATGGACCGCCCGCGCCGACCGTTCCGTCTCACCACCGTCCTCGCCCTCCTCGTGGCCCTCGCCCTGCCGGGGCTGACCTCGCCGCTGCGCGCGCAGGAAGGCGGCATCGACCCCGCCGACACCGCCTGGGTGCTGATCGCTTCGGCCCTCGTCCTGCTGATGACGCCCGGTCTGGCCTTCTTCTACGGGGGCCTGGTCCGGCGCAAGAACGTGCTGTCGATCCTGATGCAGTGCTTCCTCTGCATGTCGCTGATGACGGTGCTGTGGGTGGTTCTCGGCTTCAGCCTCGCGTTCGCCCCCGACGCGCTCGGCGGCATCGTCGGCGGCCTCGACTACGCCTTCCTGCGCGGGGTCACGTTCGAAGCGTGGGACGGCACGGCGATCCCGGCCCAGCTCTTCATGCTGTTCCAGGGGATGTTCGCCATCATCACGCCGGCGCTGATCATCGGCGCCTTCGCCGAGCGCATGCGGTTTTCGGCGATGTGCTGGTTCAGCTCGCTCTGGCTGATCCTGGTCTACTGCCCCGTCGCCCACTGGGTGTGGGGCGGCGCCGAGGGCTTCTTCGGCCTCGGCGGAGACGGCGCGCTCGACTTCGCCGGCGGTACGGTGGTCCACATCAACGCCGGCGTCGCCGCTCTGGTCGCCGCCATACTGCTCGGCCGACGCCAGGGCTACCCCGCCGCCACCTCGCCCCCCCACAACCTGCCGTTCGCGGTGCTGGGCACCGGGCTGCTGTGGTTCGGCTGGTTCGGCTTCAACGCCGGCAGCGCGCTGAGCGCGGGAGCCAGCGCGGTCAACGCCATGGTGACCACCCACGTCGCGACCGCCGCCGCGGCGCTGACCTGGGCCGTCATCGAGTGGGTGCGCCACTCCAAGCCGACGGTCCTGGGCGTCATCACGGGCGCGGTCGCCGGCCTGGTCGCGATCACGCCCGCCTGCGGCTCGGTGAGCCCGCTCGGCTCGCTGGCGGTGGGCGCCGGCGCATCGATCGCGTCGTACCTCGCCGTCGCCTGGGTCAAGACGAAGCTAGGCTACGACGACTCGCTCGACGTCTTCGGCGTTCACGGCGTCGCCGGTATCTGGGGCGCGCTGTCGGCCGGCCTGCTGGCCACCGCCGCGACCCCCGGCAACGACACCAACGGTCTGTTCTACGGCAACCCGGTCCAGGTCCTGATCCAGCTCAAGGCGGTCGTCTACACCTTCGTCTGGTCGGGGCTGCTCTCCTTCGCGCTCCTCAAGCTGATCTCGCTGTTCGTGCCGCTGCGCGTGGGCAACGACGAGGAGCGGATCGGCCTCGACCTGACCGCCCACAGCGAGGCCGCTTACACGGTGGTCGAGTGAGACCTGGCCGAGTGAGACCTGGCCGCGAGCTCCGCGGCCGCGAGCGCGCGCACGCATCCGGCATCGAATCCCGGGCGAGCTCACGGCCCTGGATTCGGCGCGTCGAGATCCGCCGAGACCGAGAACGCTTCCGATCCGCCGTCCAACGAGGAGTGTGAGTCCGTGAAATACATCGTCGCCATCATCCAACCCGACCGCCTCAACGAGGTCCTCGATCGCCTCACGGCGAGGAAGGTCCATCTCGTCACGGTCACCACCGTCATGGGACGCGGCCGGCAAGGCGGCGTCTCAGAGGTCTACCGCTCGCACAAGGAGGCCGGGTCCCTGCTGCGCAAGACCAAGCTCGAGATCGCCGTCAACGACGAGTTCGTCGAGCCGACGATCGAGGCGATCACGGGCGGCGCCCAGAGCGGCAAGATCGGTGACGGCAAGGTCTTCGTGATCGATCTCGAGGAGTGCATCCGCATCCGCACCGGCGAGCGCGGCGGCGACGCGATCGGATAGCGGTGGCGCGAGCGCGCCGCGAAGTCTGCGTTCTCGGCGTCGGTGCCGGCAGCGGATCCTCCGCTCTTAGACTCCCCGCCATGGAGTTCCTGGTCCTCGGCGGGGTCGCTCTCGTCGTTTCGGCGCTGACGCTGTTCTCGGGGTTCGGGCTCGGCACGCTCCTGATGCCGGCCTTCGCGATCTTCTTCCCGCTCGAGATCGCGATCCCGGCGACCGCGGTCGTGCACATGGCGAACAGCTACTTCAAGGTCGCCGTGCTCGGAACCGAGGCGCGACGCTCGGTGGTGATCCGTTTCGGCCTGCCGGCGGTCGCCCTCGCCTTCGTCGGCGCCTGGCTGCTGCGCAAGCTCGCGGGCCAGGACCCGCTGTTTCGCTACGAGATCGGCGGACACGTCGCGGAAACGACGCCGATCCAGCTCGTCATGGGGCTGCTCATCCTGTGCTTCGCGGCGATGGACCTCATCCCGTACTTCACGCGCCTGAAGCTCGATCCCAAGCTGCTCCCGCTCGGCGGCGCCGTCTCCGGCTTCTTCGGCGGGTTGTCGGGGCACCAGGGGGCGCTGCGCGCCGCCTTCCTGGGCAAGATCGGCCTCACTCCGACCGAGTTCGCGGCCACGCAGGGGGTGCTGGCGGCGCTGGTCGACACCGCGAGGATGATCGTCTACGTCCTCGGCTTCACCCGAGGTGAGCTGGGCGGCGTTCAGCTCGAGGAGCAATGGGCGCTGGTCGCCTTCGCTTCGGCCTGCGCCTTCGCCGGGGTGCTGATCGGGCGCAAGCTCCTCCCGAAGATGACGCTCGAGCGCCTGCACTGGATCACGGGGGGCCTGCTCCTGATCGTCGGAGCCGGCTTGCTCAGCGGTCTGATCTGAGCCGGCGTCAGTTCTTTGGAGGAAGACCCGCCCCTTGGAAGAAGAACGGTCCCCCTTCGAAGAAGTCCAGACCGGACGCAGCGGCTGGTCGGAGCTCAGCCAGACGGTGAGCAGATCATGGTGAGAAGCGAAGCCCGGCGAACGGGGAGAGCTCGTCGCCGGAACGAGAATTGCATCATCTCCCGACACCGATCACGCGCGACTGGAGCCTGGCGCCACCCGAGGCTCGACCCTCCGGATCGCAGCCCCCGGGACCGCAGCCCCCAGAGGAGAGCTCTCATGGCAGCTCGTCGAGCTCCTCGCCGACCCGATCTGGCGACCCGCAGTCGGCTCCTGCACTCGCTTCACCCTGACTCGCTTCACCCTGACTCGCTTCACCCTGACTCGGCTCAGCCTGGCCCGGCTCAGCCTGGCTCGGCTCAGCCTGGCTCGGCGCTCCGACTCGCTCTCGTGGCGATGCTCCTGGGCGCCGTTCTCCCCGTCCTCGCGACCGGTCAGCAGCCGTCCCCATCGGTGGACGTCCCCGACCTCTTCGGGGAGGTCATCGACGTGCGCGTCGTGAACCTCGAGGTCGTGGTGACCGATCGATCGGGGGCGCGCGTCCGTGGCCTCGAGCCCGAGGACTTCGAGCTGATCGTCGACGGCCGCGTCGTACCGATCGACTACTTCACCGAGATCTTCGGCGGCGAGGCGCTCGGCGCCGACGACCGCGGAGAGGACGGCGCCGTCTCCAGACACGCCGTCGTGCCGGGACTCGCTCCCGGCGAGCCGGTGGGCACTAACTACCTGGTCTACGTCGACGACAACCACACTCTCAAGGTCGTCCGCGACGAGATCGTGCGCGGGATCATCGACGACCTCCCGCGCCTCGGCGAGCACGACCGCATGGCGGTGGTCGTGCAGAGCGGGCCGCGGGTCGAGATGCTGTCGAGCTGGAGCCGTTCCCAACGGGAGCTGAGCGAGGCGCTCGGAAAACTGCTCGACGGACGTCTCTACGGCGGCAGCATCCGCTCGAGCCTCTACGTCGCTCGCGCGTCGGCGATCGCCGCCAGCAGGGCGCGGGGAGGCGAGGCCGTCGCTCCGCCCGGCCTCGGCGGCGCGGCGCAGCGCGTCGACCTCGAGCTCGCCATCGCCGGCGTGGTCTCCACCCTGCGCGGCTTCGCGCAGCCTCCCGGTCGCAAGGTGATGATGGTGATCGCGGGCGACTGGCCGATCGGCGCCTTCCGCACCGACGACGACAGCCTCGACCACGTCACCGAGCTCGACCTCATGGCTCAGATGGTCGAGACGGCGAACCTCCTGGGCTACACGCTCTACCCGGTGGGCTCCAGCTTCGATCACGTCGTCTGGCGCTACGCCGGCATGCGACGGGTCGCCCGCGACACCGGCGGGCGGCCGCTCTTCGACCAGCCGGCGGTGCTCGCCGATGCGATCGAGGACACTCGCTCTTACTACTGGCTCGGCTTCACGCCGGATTTCTCCGGCGACGACTCCCGACACGAGGTCCGGGTCCGCCTCCGCGACCCCGCCCTGGTCGCGCGCTCGCGCACCGGCTACCTCGACCTCTCGCGCACCGCCGAGCTCTCCATGAGCACACAGAGCGCGCTCCTGTTCGGCCACGAGACGCCGGGCGCGCCGCTGCGCATCGAGCTCGGCCGCGCCACCCGTTGGGGGCTGCGCAAGATGGACGTCCCGATCACGGTCTACGTTCCGCTCGACGAGGTCACCTTCCTCGAGCAGGGCGACGAGGAGATCGGCCGCCTCGAGATCCGCTTGGCGGTGGTCGATTCGAGCGGCTCGCAAGCCGACATCCCGATCATCCCGTTGGTGCTGCAGGGAGAGCGCGAGGGAGGCGAGTACTACAGGTACGAGACCTCCCTCCACATGCGCCGCCGTCCTCACGAGCTGGTCGTCTCGGTCCACGACCCTCTCGGCAACAAGACGCTGCACGGCCGCGCGGAGCTCTCGTTCCGCTCGACCAGGGACTGAGGTCCGTTCCCACGAAGAGTCGTCGCCGCCTCCAGAAGCCCGTGGCGGCCCCCATCGCGCCGCCGACCACGACGCCCGGGTTCCGGCCGACTCGACCTCCGCAGGAGCCCGCGAGAGGTCCGGCCTTCCGGATCGTGATGATTTCTGCGTCTAACGTGGCGGAGACATTGAGCGAGCAAGAGACGTAGCGGGCTCGTGGTGGTCACCACTCCCCAACGAGCCGCGAACGCGAGGCGAGCTCATACCACGAGCCCGCTACTGATG
>DATKBT010000086.1:0-17121 GCA_035546295.1 Thermoanaerobaculia bacterium
ATCTTCACCTCCGACACCTTCCAGCCGGTCGCCCAGTACCTGCGCCCGGGCTGGAACACCATCACCCTGGTGACCACGCCCCAGGAGCCCGCCTCCAGCGACAACGGGCTGATCTTCCGCGTCGGCCCGGCCCAAGATGACGAGCAGGGCACCAAGGTCATGAACCCGGTGCTGTGGACCTTCCGCAACGACAGCGACTGGACGCTCGAGGACGGCGTCTACACGCATCCGCTCCAGCCCGACCCCAAGCAGGTGTCGACCACCTACCACCTCTACTACGCCGGGCTCGGGCACGAGGGGCGGGCGCTCGAGGCGGGTGACTACGTGCTCCAGGGCGGCCCCGAGTACAGCGGCTGGAACACCCCGCTGGTCGGCACCGCGGTGGTCAACGGCCGCCCGCTCAACTCGTTCCTGCTCGAGGGACGCCAGCTCGTGATCAACGACCTGCTGCAACAGGGCCGGAACGAGATCCAGCTGGTCGTCGCGGCCGTGGACAACATCGTCAACGGCAACGACGTGCAGCTCTCGCTCGGCGGCCCCGCCGAGTGGAACGAAGGCCAGCAGCGCTTCCTGCTCAACCCGATCGCCGAGCTCGAGGCTTCGACCGGATGGAACAAGGACCCGGAGCACGGCATGTACGTGCACCCGCAGGACCCGAGCCAGCGGGTGATGGTGCGCTCGGCGCCGTTCTTCCTGCAGGCGGCGCCGCCGGGGGGGTAGCCGCGTGCCGCCCCGACGACGCCGGCGGGCCGTGGCGGGCCCAAGAGTCAGGCGAACCGCCCGCCCCGCTCCGGCGGTCCCGGACATGAGCCCGGTCAACCTCGTCGTCCACGTGAGCGGCGAAGCCCCTTCCTCGGTCCGATCCTGCGCAGCATGGCGAGATCGACCCCGCCCTGCGCCTCCACGAGCTGATCACCCCTCGACCAGGTCACCCAGGGGCAGGAGGAGTTCTTCGCCTTCCGGTGGACGGTGCTTCTGGCGGTGTGCGCGATGGCCCTGCTGCTCTCGCTCGGCGGCATCTTCACCGTGATGTCGTTCACGGTGACGCGGCGCAGCCGCGAGATCGGGATCCGGATCGCGCTGGGCTCGAGCCGCCTCGGCGTGGTGGCGGCGGTGCTGCGCCGGCCGCTCGTCCAGATCGTGCTCGGGCTCTCGACCGGCAGCCTGGTGCTCGCCGCCCACTTTTCGGCCTGGGCGAGGTGAAGCCGAGCCTGGCGGCCTTCGGCCTCCTTTGCGCGTACGCCGGGCTCATCGGGATCGTCCTTCTGCTCGCCTCAATCTCGCCGACCCTTCGCGTCCTGCGTGTGGACCCCGCCGACGCACTGAGGGTCGAGGGGTAGGATCGGGCGGGGTTCTCCGGCTGGAGACCGGTCTGGTCTCGGCCCCTATCCCTTGGAGATGATTCCCGATGGGCGGGGACAAACAGGACCTGGCCGAGCATCGCACCGAGTGGGCGCAGGATCGTACCGATTGGGCGATGTCGCGCACGATCCTGGCGGTGGAACGGACCTACACCGCCTGGCTGAAGACGGCGATTGCCTTCCTGGCCGGCGGCGTGGCCCTGGCCAAGCTGGGCGAAGCGGATTTCCAGGGGCCCTGGGGGATCGCAATTCTTTTCTGCGCGATGACCCTGGTCGCGGGAGCGGCGGCGATTACCGGCTACGCGACCTACTGGTATCGCCGGCGGATCACAGACCTGGAGACCGACGGCCAGGACCGCTGGCCCGGCTGGGTGATCCTCTCCATCAGCGGCGCGCTGCTGCTGGTCTGCCTGTCGGGGCTGATCTGGATCTGGATCCTGTGATCCGCGGCGCGTTCGGCCTCACTCTTCCCTAATACCCTGTATCCCTTATCCCTCGAACGGAATACCCGATCCCTCTTCCATGTTGCTCGACGCGCTCGTCCGCCCCGACGAAGCGCAGGCGGCGACTGCCCTGCTGAAGGGTTGTCACCCGCTTGAGTACATCGAGGATCAAATCGCCACCTCGAGACCATCTTTGATCCCCGGCGCATCCGTGCAGCTGCTGGAGCGCTGCGGGATACCGCTGATCCTCCCGTTCGGAGACGTCGATCCCGGTCTGATCAAGATGACGGAAGGAAGGGGACCGACGGCGCTCGGCGCCTTCATCAAGGCGGTGGGATGTCATCGGCACCCGGAGCGGGATCGGGACCCGCCGCTGGTCTAAGGGAAGGGCGCCTCGCCCGAACGCATCCGCTCTCCCTCTTTTTTTCGTATGCGAACTGCACGCCGCCTTGGCGGCCTTCTCGTGGGTCTCGTCCTGCTCCTCCTCGTCTACGGCGTCGTGGTCGAGCCCCGCCTCCTCTTGGACCATCGGACCCTCACTGTCGCGCTTCCCGGCCTCCCGCCGGAGTGGGAAGGGAAGCGCGTCGCCTTGCTCGGCGACTTCCAGATCGGAATGTGGCTCGACAACGAGGGGATGGTCGAGGAGGCCATCGAGGAGGCCATCGAGGTGGAAGCTTCTCTCGTCCTGATTACCGGTGACTTCGTCTACACGCCGGACAGGTCCGGTACCGATCCGAAAAGTGTCGAGCGGGTCGTCGCGCTGGTGCGCCCGCTCGTCGCGGCGGGGCTACCCGTCGTAGCCGTGCTCGGCAACCACGACTACTCGCTGATGAAGCAGGAGAGCAACGAGCGTCCTCGGATCGCGGAAACGCTGGCACTGGCGCTTCAGGCCATCGGCGCCACGGTCCTCGAGAACGATGCCATCGCCGTTCCTGCACCGGGCGGAGGCGGTTCCCTGTACATCGCCGGAATCGGATCGGTGTGGGCCGACAACAGCCGCCCCCAAGTCGCGCTGGCAGCGGTGCCGACCGAAGCGCCTCGCCTGGTCTTGATGCACAACCCTGAGTCATACCTGCAGATTCCAGCGGGCGAGGCCCCGCTCGCCCTCGCCGGCCACACTCACGGCGGGCAGATCCGACTTCCCGGCCTCCGGCGCTGGAGTTGGCTCGACATCGTGCGCGAGGGCGAGGTGGTCGCCGATGGGTGGGCGGAGGCCTCGTTTGGCGCGGTCGGCAACCGCCTCTACGTCAACCGCGGCATCGGCTTCTCGACCCTTCCCGTCCGCATCAACTGCCGGCCCGAGTTGACGACGATCACACTCCGGCGCGCCGCGGGCGCGTCCTCACGCCTTTTCTGACGGCGTCCTGTGGAGTTTGGGCGGTCGGGCGATGGGACCGCGGACAACGCATCCTGTCGCGCAGGCCGTTGACGAGAGGCTGGAGCGTGCACCGCTCAAGGACTCCGAGACCCGGCTGGGCCCCGGAGAAGATTGACAAATGCAACTTCATCGATATTGTGTCGGGATGGGATGCTGCCCTAGCATGCTGGCCAACCTCCCCGAGGGGGATGTCGCGCTCCGCCTCCGGAGCGGCGCAACGCATCGAGGCACCGCGGGTTGGGGTCGTTCCACTTTCGCATCCGCCCACTGACAAGGAGCCAAGAGATGCCACACGATCTTCGTTCTGCCCGAACCGCTCAGGGACTGCTCTCGGTTCTCGCCGTCGCAGCCACGCTGGGAATGGCGTCGAGCGCCGTCGCGCAACGACCCGACGATCCAGGAATGCTCAAGTTCCAGGGCGCCGCCTTCCCCGTCGACGAGGGGGGCTTGGTCACGGTCGTGGTCAAGCGGCTGCGCGGCAGCACCGGAGCCGTCGAGGTCTCGTACGAGACGACCCCGGGCAGCGCGACCGAAGGCGACGACTACGTCGCCACCTCCGGAACGCTTTCGTGGGGGGACGGGGACCGCTCGGACAAGATCTTCACCGTGGAGATCCTCGAGGACGACCTCGACGAGGGGCAGGAGACCTTCGGCGTCGTGCTGTTCGATCCCACCGGAGGCGCCGAGCTGTCGCCGCCGAGCTCGGCGGTCGTGCGGATCAAGCCCAGCGATCGCGCCGACGACGACGGCGAGGACGGCGAGGGTGACGACGGCGAGGGCGACGACGGCGAGGGTGACGACGGCGAGGACGAGGCCGGCGTGATCCGATTGACCGCCATCTCGTTCCCCGCGTTCGAGTCGAGCATGCTCGCTCAGGTCTCGGTCGAGCGCGTCGAGGGCACCGACGGGGAGGTCGGGGTCGATTTCACGACGATGGCCGGCAGCGCCACCGAGGGGGACGACTACACGCCCGCCGCCGGCATGCTGTCGTGGGGCGACGGCGAAGGCGGGGTCAAGACCTTCGAGGTCACTCTGGTCGACGACGACGAGGAGGAGGGGCTGGAGACGATCTCGGTGATCCTCAGCAATCCCACGGGCGGCGCCGCGATCGGCGACCGGGACGTCGGCTCGATCTGGGTGATCGACGACGACGGTGGCGAGGGCTCCTGCATCCCGGATGCGACCACGCTGTGCCTGCTCGGCGGCGGTTTCCAGGTCACCGGCACCTGGCGCGATTTCCAGGGCACGACCGGCGACATCCAGTGGATTCCGAGCAGCGACGAGAGCGGGTTCGGATGGTTCCTCACCGAGTCGAACATCGAGCTCATCGTCAAGATGCTCGACGGCTGCGGGCTGAACGAGAGGATCTGGGTCTTCCTCGCGGCGACCACCAACCTCGAGTACGAGGTCGAGATCACCGACCTCTCCGACGGAACCAGCAAGACCTACAGCAACCCGCTCGGCGAGGTCGCGATCGCCGAGGCCGACACCGACGCATTCGTCTGCGCTCCGTGAGCTGAGGGCGGTCCCGGGGGAGGGCCTCCCTCCCCCGGGAGCGCTCGAACCCTGGCTCGCGTTGCGGCATCCGGGCATCCGCCATCCAGCGCCCTCCTCCCGAGCCCGCTGGTCTTCACCAGGACCTGGCTGCCCGCGTCCCTTCGGGCGCCGCGGCACGCAGATCCACGACCCGCGGGTCGCTGACCGACATTCCTCCCGCGACGGCCGAACGAGCTCATCCAGGATCTCCGCCACGGCGGCGAGCCGAGAGCAGTGCGCGGCCGGACTGCGCGACCGGCGAGCTCGGCCTGAGGACCTCCCAGGGTTCCGCCGCGGGCTGATCGAGAGACCGTGCGAGTCGATCGAGGCGGCCTGCGAGCGCGCCACGCGAGGCGGGTCCGAGCTGGCTCGGCGGGCGCCTGGAGCCGCGCCGCGCCGGGACTTCGCCGGGCTCGTTACGATCGGCGAGGAAACGGAAGACCGCAACGCCGAGCCTCTCTTCGAGCGCCGCTCGGCGATGGAGCGTGGAGCTTGGGAGATCGCGTCGAATCGCCAGGCGGCGGCGGTGCCGCAGCGTCCGGTCCCGGTGTCGAAAGCGCCGTTTGGGCCCCGTGGTGGCTGGCTTTCGGTGTCGCGCTCCCCGCTGCCGCGGGACTGCTCCTGAGCGCGCTGGCCAACCGGCTGTCGTTCCTCGCCTGCGGCGTGGCGGTCGCGGGGCTCGCGGCGGCGTGGCTGCTCAGGGCGCTTCGCGCCGGGCGCGGCGCGCTCGCGTTGCGCGCGCTGACGGCGGGCGGCGTCGCCGCCGTCGCCCTCGGTGGGCTGGCGATCGCCGAGATCGAGGCGCTGACGCTGGGCTCGGCGGCAGTGCTGGGTGGAGCCGGGGTCAACTGGGCGCCCCGTGCGCTCCTGATCACGGGCGCCGCGCAGCTTGCGGTCTCGGCCGCCTGGCTCGTGGCGGTGCGGCGATCGCGCCGGCCCGTCGAGCGCCGCCTGGAGACGGAGACGGAGACCGAGCCGTGAGCTGGTGGGCTGCACTCGCGCCGGGACTCCTGGTCGGGGCGCTGTTCGGCGGGCTCCTCTTCCTGCTGCGCCGGTTCTACGACCCGGTGCCCTGGCGCATCGCGGCCATCTTCGGCCTGGTCGTGTTCTGGATGCTGGGCTCGGTGCTGTTTTTGGGGCGCGTCCTGCTGCCCCTCAACCTGTTGTGGAACTCCTCTCCGTGGAAGGACCTCGAGCGGGTCGAGCCGACGGCGCTCCACCTCCAGTGGGACCTGGTGGAGGACCAGGCGGCGTTTCGCGCCGAGCATCGCAGGCTGCTCGCGCGCGGCGAGTGGCCGCTGTGGAACCCGCGGGTCGGCGCCGGAGAGCCGTTCCTGGCCAACGTCTCGGCCCAGAACGGACACCCCCTGGTCCTGCTCTCGGACCTTCTGCGCATCGAGAGTGCGCCGGGCATGATCGCCGCCTGCAAGGTGCTGCTGTGCCTGGTCTTCACCTTCGTGCTGCTGCGGCGCTGGGGAATCGGTCAGCCGGGGGCCCTCGGCGGCGCGCTCGCCTATGGGCTTTCGGGATTCGTGTGGGTCCAGCTCGGCTGGGTGCACACCCACTCGGCTGCGGCGCTGCCGTTCCTCCTCTACGGCGTCGAGCGCGCGGTCGCTGTCGGCGGCTGGCGGGACCGGCTCCTGCTGGGGGTCGCGAGCGGCTGGACGCTGCTCGGCGGCCACCCCGAGACGATCTTCTACGTGATGTCGGCCGGGGTCGTCGTCGGGATCGAGCGGTGGTGGAGCACCAGCACGGGGCTGCCTCTCCTGGAGCGCGCGGCCCGTGCGGCGCCGCCGATCGCGGCGGTCGCGCTCGGCGCTGCGCTGGTCGCGCCGATCCTGGCTCCCTTCGTGTTGCGGCTCGAGTACTCGCGGCGCGCGACGATGAACGAGACCCGGATCGAGAGCATCCGACGGGGGGCGCAGGACGACGGCCGAGACCTCGCGGAGCGCCTGGAGCGCTGGGTCGAGCGCACCGTCCCGGTGGCGGCGCCGGTCGCCTTCGGCAGCGAGCGCTTTGGAAGGTCGTGGGGGTTCGCCTCGATCTTCCAGGAGGGGACGGCGTTTGCCGGGAGCGCCACGCTGCTGATCGCGATGCTCGGCCTGTTCGCGGTCAGGCGGCGGCCTTCGTGGTTCGCGGGCGAAAGGAGCGCTCTGCTCCTGGCGGCTGTCGGCTTCCTGTTCTTCACGCAACCCCCGGGGCTGGTGCGCCTGATGGTCGAGATCCCGGTCCTCAGGATGTCGGGGAGCGAGAACCGCCGGCTGTCGATCTTCCTGGTCTTCGCGCTCGCGGTGCTCGCCGCTGGCGCCTGGGAGCGGATGTTCCGCGACCGGCGAGCGGGCGACGTCGCCGCCGATCTCACCTCCCTCGGGGGAGGGCACGGGGAGGGGCTCCGTCGGCCGCGAGCCGCGCTGGTCGTGATCGCGCTGATCGCGTTCGTCCTGTGGGGCTATCTCGCGCACGGCAATCCCGACAATCCTGCTGAGCACGAGAGGACCCGGATCGCTCACCTCGCGCTCCAGGTCTCCGTCCTGGCGGGCCTGGGCGCGGCTCTCGTGCTCGCCGGCCACCGACGAGGCCTCGGATGGCGGAGGAGGTCGGTCTGGCTGTTCGCGCTGCTGGTGGCGGTCGAGCTCTCGCTCTTCCACCGCTCGCTCAGCCCCGGGATGCCGGCGTCGCACTATTTTCCGGAGCGCCCGAGCATCGAGTTCCTGCGCGAGAACCTCGGCGATCACCGGATGGTGGGCATCGACGGCGCCTTCAAGCCGGCGTATCCGCTGGTCCTGGGCATCGCCGACCTGCGCAGCGCGAGCCCGCTCCAGCCCTACTCCCTGGTCCGTGCCACACGACCGTTGCGCAGGAGCGCGTTCTCGAACGCGATCGTGGTCGCCGACCATCCGCTGCTCGACCTGCTCTCGGTCAAGTACGTCGTCACTGCGCCCGGCGACGAGCTGGGACCGCCGCTGCGCGAAGTGTTTCGTGGCAACCTCACGATCTGGCAGCGTCCCGCGCCGATGAACCTCGCCTTCCTGCCCAACCGCGCTCGGCGGCCGGCCCAAGGCGGCTGGCGGCAGCTCCACGAGGTGCGGAGCTTCCGCGATCTCGTGCTGGTGGATCGCATTCCGTCGGGCCCGAGCTCGGCCGAGCTCCCGGAGGCCGAAGCCGAAGAGCCGGCGGCGTCGTTCTGGCGAGCGACGAGCCCGCGCTCGAACCGCGTGATCGAGCTGGCGCCCGAGCCCGCTCACATCCGTGCCCGGGTCGAGCTCGGCGAGCGGGCGCTGCTCGCGACCAGCGTCTTCCAGGATGGCGGCTGGAGGGCGTTGGTCGACGGGAGGCGCGTCGAGTCGGTGGTGACCAACGGTCTCTTCGTGGGCGTCTGGCTGCCCCCCGGCGAGCACCGCGTCGACCTCGTCTATCGGCCGCGGGGATTCGTGCTCGGCTGCGCGCTCTCGAGCCTGGCGCTGATCGCGGGAGTGGCGTGGGCGGGGCGCCAGACCCTCACCGCGCGTCGCCCCTCTGCGTGACGCCTTCGCATTGGCCGAGCGCCCCGACTCGGTGCGAGCTGGCGGCTCTCACGGGGACGTCGAGGCGTCTCGGCGAGCGCCATTCGCACCGGCTCGTCTACCATCCTGCACACCGTGAGCCGAAGATCCTCGTCCACGGCGGCCCGTGTCGGTCTGGCCCTCGGGCCGCTCGCCGCGATCACCGTCTACCTGCTGCTCGCGGGCAGCGTCTCGCTCGCGCAGCCGGGACGAGTGGTCGCCGCGGTCGGCGTGCTGATGGCGGTGCTCTGGCTCACCGAGGCGATCCCGATCCCGGCGACCGCCCTGCTGCCGATCGCGCTCATCCCGCTGCTCACCGGCGGCGCGGTCGGGATCCGCGAGGTGTCGGAGCCCTACGCCCACGAGCTGATCTTCCTGTTCATGGGCGGCTTCATGATGGCGCTCGCGATGCAGAGGTGGGGCCTTCACCGGCGCATCGCGCTCCGCATCATCCTCGCCGTCGGCGACCGTCCCAGCACCGTGGTGCTCGGCTTCATGCTCGCCAGTGCCTTTCTGTCGATGTGGATCTCGAACACCGCGACGGTCGTGATGATGCTGCCGATCGCGCTCTCGGTCGTCGAGCTGGTGCGCGACCGGCTGCTCGCCGAGAAGGAGAAGGCGGGCGCGGCGGTCCTCGACAGCATCGAGGCCGGCGAGTTCCACTTCGCGATCGCGCTGCTGCTGGGGACGGCTTATGCCGCCTCGATCGGCGGCATGGCGACGTTGATCGGCACGCCCCCGAACCTGATGATGGCGGCCTTCGTCGCCGACGACTTCGGTCGCGAGATCACCTTCGCCGGATGGCTGCCGCTCGGGCTCCCGTTCGTGGTGGTCCTGCTGCCGGTCGCCTGGATCCTGCTCACCCGCGTCGTCTTCCCGATCCGCGTGCGCGAGATCCCGGGCGGGCGGCGGCTGATCCACGACGAGCTCGCCCGCTGCGGTCCGATCTCGCGCCAGGAGCGCCTGGTGCTCGCGGTGTTCCTCCTGGCCGCCACGACCTGGGTGCTGCGCTCGTGGCTCACGGGCATCGAGATGGCGGGCGTCACACCGCTGGCCGGACTCTCCGACACCGGTATCGCGATCGCCGCCGCGCTCCTGCTGTTCACGATCCCGGCCGACCTGGGAAAGGGCGAGTTCCTGCTCGACTGGCCGCAGGCGGTCAAGCTGCCGTGGGGCATCCTGCTCCTGTTCGGCGGCGGGCTCAGCCTGGCGGCGGCGGTGCGCAGCTCCGAGGTCGACCGCTTCGTGGGCGACGCCATCGCGGGCGTCGCCAACGTACCGGTGTGGGCGATGATGGCGCTGGTCGCGGGCGTGGTGATCCTGCTCACCGAGCTCACCTCGAACACCGCGACGACCGCGACCTTCCTGCCGATCGCGGCGGCGACCGCCGAGGGGCTGGGGATCGACCCGCTGCTGCTGGTGATCCCCGCCGCGATGGCGGCGAGCTGCGCCTTCATGATGCCGGTCGCGACCCCGCCCAACGCGATCGTCTTCGGCTCGGGCGAGCTCACCATCCCCCAGATGTGTCGCGCCGGGCTCTGGCTCAACGTGATCTCGCTGGTGGTGATCCTGGCGATCGTGTGGGTGCTGGGCGGGCCGGTGCTGGGGATCGGGGGGTAGAGGCCCGTTCGTCGTGGACCACGTCCGCCGGGTCCGCGCGAGGGCCGACGACGCGGTAGCATTGCCGCGGCGCCCGGAGCGCCGAACGTCGCGAATGGGAGGATGGGATGAGCAACGGAGAATCGAAGAAGTCCAGCGTCGAGAAGGTGAGCACCAAGAAGGCCGCAGGCGTGAAGGCTGCGCTCGAGAAGGCGAAGAAGGCGACCGTCGACAAGGCGAAGAAGACACGACTCGAGATGTCGCCCAAGCAAAAGAAGGTGGCTGCGGCGGCTGCCGCCGCTGCCGCCGGGGTCGCGGTCGCTGCCGCCGGGGTCGCAGTGGCGAGGCGGCGGCGGTCCCGTTCGAAGGAGGAGACGGTCTTCCACGTCGTCCCCAAGGACGACCGTTGGGAGGTGCGTGGCGAGGGCGCGCAGCGGGCCACGAGTGTGCACGAGACCAAGCGCGAGGCGGTTGCGGCGGCGCGGCAGCTCGCTCGCGACAAGGAGCCGAGCCGGCTGGTGGTCCACCGGATCGACGGGTCGGTCCAGGATTCCTTCGCGTACGGCGCCTGAGCTCGCCTGGGCTCGGCCTCGATCGGATCCACGAGCGGTCTTCAAGCCGAAGTCGTCGGGCGTGCTGAGTTTCGCCACGGCTCCTACGGCCACTCGACCGGGATCCGCACGACCCGCTCCCGGTCGGCGTCGGGACGCCAGCAGACGTAGCCCTCGCGGCGGCCGAAGAGGTAGAGGTCGCGCAGCAGCTCGACGTCACGGCGACAGTAGCCTTCGATGAGGTCGAAGCGCCCCTGCCGGTACCACTCGAGGCTCTGCAGGCCGTCGGCCGACTTCCCGGCGCCGAGGGTGTCGGCGGCCAGGCGGGAGAGGCCGATGCGTCCGCCGACGACCTCCCGCACCGACTCGAAGAGGTCGAGGGTGGGCAGGGTGCGCCGGAAGTCCTCGCCGAGGTAGCCGGACAGCACCGGGTAGTCGAAGCCGATGACGTTGAAGCCGACGACGAGGTCGGCGCGCCTGAGCTCGTCGACCAGCGCGGCGACGTGCTCCTCGCGAAAGACGAGGAGCTCGGCGTCCTCGAGGCTGCAGGTGACCGCGAGGGCCAGGCCGAGCCGGTGGAGCCGGTGCCAGCCGCCGACCTCCTCGGCCGAGCGCTTGGTCTCCACGTCGAAGAGCACCGTGCGCGCGATCGTGCGGGGGATCGGGCGCCGGTAGGTGGGAGGCGGGAGCCGCTGCCATCGGGCAGGCGCGATCGCGCCCGGAGGGTCCGGAACCGCGGAAGACGTCAGCGACACCGGCGAATGCAGCGCCGCGGGAAGCTGCGCCGCCGACGGCAGAGTCGAAGCCGGCGGTGGCGCTGCTGAGTCCGGCGCTGCGGAGTCCGGCGCTGCGGAAGTCGACGCTGAGGCCGGCGCCGCTCGGGGAGGCGACGGTGACGTCACGGACGGCGCGGGGGCAGGTTGCGCCGACCGTTCCGTGGCGCTCGCGCCCCGCGATCCGACCTGGCCCAGGTCGAAGAGGTCACGGCTCGCGCCCCCCGCGTGCCGGCCGTCCTGTTGCAGGACTCCGCCCGGATCCATCGTGGTCGCCGCGCCCGCGAAGGCGGAGCGGTCGATGCGCGAGAACCCGCGCGCGTCGACCACGGCCTCGAGGTCGAGCTCCGGCAGCTCGAGCTCCACGATCGGCCGCTCGCGCTCGAACAGGAGCCGCACCAGGCGTTCGGCCCCCGTCTTGTCGAGCGGGCGGTTGCCGTTGCCGCACTTGGGGGACTGGACGCACCCCGGGCAGCCCTCCTCGCAGGGGCAGCCGGCGAGCAGGTCGCCGACCTTGGCGAGCAGCTCGGGGAGTCGCTCGAAGCCGGCCTCGCAGATGCCCACGCCGCCCTCGTGGCCGTCGTAGACGAAGATCGCGCCGGATCCGACCTGGGGGTGGAACGGGATCGAGATGCCGCCGAGATCGCCGCGGTCGCACAGCGCGAGCGCCGGGAACAGCGAGATCGCGGCGTGCTCGGCGGCGTGGAGCGCGCCCATGAAGTCCTCCCCCTGCTCGCGCAGCGACTCTTCGAAGGCGCGCGGGGCGGCGAGCCACAGCGCCACCGTCTCCATCTCGAGCGGCGGCAGGTCGAGCTCCTCCTGGCCGAGGCGCTCCTGCCCCTGGATTCGCTTGCGCTCGAAGCCGACCACCCACTCGGTGACCCGCACGCGACCCAGCCATGACGCGAGGGCTCCCTCGCGCCGGTAATCGAGCACCTCGAGGATCACGGTCGTCTTCTCGGTGAGCGGCGCGGTGAAGAAGTCGACCTGGAGCGGACGGACGACGACCTGCCGTCTGCCGAGGTCGAGCGCGGTCACCCCGTACTGCCGGCCGGCGTGGAGGTAGACGGCGCCCGGGTGGCACTCGCGCTGGACCCGGCCGCCGTCGACGGTGCCGATCGAGCGGCCGGTGAGCTCGCTGGTGATCGTGTACGAGGCGCCGCCGCCGCGCAGCGACAGGTGGCGGTGCGGCGCCGGCTCGAGCGCGTGGATGGCGCCGCCGTCGCGCTCCTCGGCGAGCTCGAAGGCGCCCAGGAGATCCGCGACCAGCGGGGCGTGACGCTCGAGGTAGTCGGCGTCGCGCGCGCGCTCGAGCGGCAGCTCGGCGGCCGCGCACACCAGGTGGCGCGCGCCGATCGAGCGGTTTTTGGGGCTCACGATCAGGGGCTCGCAGTCGCGGGCCAGGAACTGTTCGGGCTCGCGCAGCAGGTACTGGTCGAGGGCGTCGGGGAGCGCCACCAGCGCGATCAGCGACTCGCGGTCGGAGCGGCCGACGCGGCCGGCGCGCTGCCAGGTCGCCATCATGCTGCCGGGGAAGCCGACCAGGATGCAGGCGTCGAGCCCGCCGACGTCGATCCCCATCTCGAGCGCCGAGGTCGAGATCACGCCGTCGAGGCGGCCGTCGAACAGCGCGCGCTCGATCCCGCGGCGCTCCTCGGGCAGGAAGCCGGCGCGGTAGTTGGCGACCCGCCGTGCGAGCTCCGGCTCCTTGCTCGCGAGCCAGGAGTGGAGCAGCTCGGTGATCCGCCGCGCCTTGGTGAACACGATGGTCTTGAGCCCCGAGCGGATGCAGCGGATCAGCAGGTTGAGGGCGGTCGTGTAGGGGCTGGTCTCGGGCTGGATGAGCAGGAAGTGGCGGCCCTCACGGGGGGCCCCAGAGCGCTCGATCAGGACCGGCTGGCGGCCCCCGAACAGGCGCTCGGCGAACTCGGCGGCGTTGGCGGCGGTCGCCGAGCTGGCGATGATTGCGGGCTCCGACCCGTAGCGGCGGGCGAGCCGCAGGAGGCGCTGCAGCACGTGGTAGAAGTGGCAGCCGAAGACGCCGCGATAGGTGTGGAGCTCGTCGATCACGATCCAGCGCAGGCGCGAGAGCAGCGGCTGCCAGGAGGCGGCGTGCGCGAGCAGACCGAGGTGGAGCATGTCGGGGTTCGAGATCACCACGCGCGGCGGGTCGGAGCGGATGCGCTCGCGCTCAGCGCGAGGGGTGTCGCCGTCGTAGATCGCGGCGCGTTCATGCGCGAAGCCGGCGCGCTCACGCGCGGGGTCGGCGGGCTCGCGCTCGGGGTCGAGGCCGGCGGCCGCCGCGAGCCGGTCGAACTTGGCGCGCTGGTCCTGCCCCAGCGCCTTGAGCGGAAAGAGATAGAGCGCGCGGCCGTCGCCGCCGGCGAGCGCCTCCTCGAGCACCGGGACCTGGAAGACCAGCGACTTGCCCGAGGCGGTCGGAGTCGTCACCAGCACGTCCCGGCCCGCGCGAGCGGCCTGGATCGAGTCGACCTGATGGCTGAACAGGTGCTCGATTCGAAGCTCGCGCAAGGCTCGACGCAGGGCGGGGTGGAGCGGCGGCTGGAGCTCGGCGGTGGCGCGAGGCTGGCCGGGAAGGTACGCGCTGTGGACGACCTGCGGTCCGAGATCTCGATCCTCGCCGAGCTGCACGACCAGGTCGTGGAGGGTCAGGGTGGCCATCGGGAGGCCAGTCTAGCGAGACGCCCTCGAAGGGCCCTGCCACAGATCGAGAGGAGGGTTCGAGCTGCTAACGTCAACTCGGAACTGGCGGGAAAGCCGATCGATGCCATCACCGAACGAGACCACGACAGCGCCCGTCGCCGAGGGCTCGCGCAGCCGCGAGCTGTGCGAGCTCGAGGACCGTTACGGTGCCCACAACTACCGCCCGCTCGACGTGGTCATCGAGCGCGGGGAGGGAGCGTTCGTCTGGGACGTCGAGGGTCGCAAGTACCTCGACGGGCTCGCCGCGTACTCGGCGGTGAGCCAGGGCCACTGCCATCCGCGGATCGTCGAGGCGCTGATCGAGCAGAGCCGCAAGGTGACGCTCACCTCTCGCGCCTTTCGCAACGCCCGCCTCGGCGACTTCTACCGCACCGTCTGCGAGCTGTTCGGGTATCGCCGTGCGCTGCCCATGAACACCGGCGCCGAGGCGGTCGAGACTGCGATCAAGGCGGCGCGCAAATGGGGGATGGAAGTCAAGGGGCTCGCCGACGGCGAGGCCGAGATCCTGGTCTTCGACGGCAATTTCCACGGGCGCACGACGACCATCGTGGGCTTCTCCTCCGAGGAGCAGTACCGGCGGGGGTTCGGTCCCTTCACGCCCGGGTTCCGCCGTCTGCCCTACGGCGACGTCGACGCGGTGGCCGACGCCTTCCACGAGCGGGTGGCGGCGGTGCTGTTCGAGCCGATCCAGGGAGAGGGCGGAATCGTGATTCCCCCCGACGGTTACCTGCGCGCGCTGCGCGAGCTGTGCGACCGCCACGGCGCGCTGCTGATCGCCGACGAGATCCAGTCGGCGCTCGGGCGCACCGGGTATCTCCTGGCGTGCGAGCACGAGCAGGTGCGTCCCGACGTCGTGGTCCTCGGCAAGGCGCTGTCGGGCGGGCTCTACCCGGTCTCGGTGATGCTCGCCGACGACGAGGTGATGGAGGTCTTCCGCCCCGGAGATCACGGTTCGACCTACGGCGGCAATCCGCTGGCGGCGGCGGTCGGCATCGCGGCGCTCCAGGTCCTGGTCGACGAGGATCTGTGCGCCCGCTCGGCACGGCTGGGCGCGGCGGCGCTCGAGCGGTTGCGCACGGCGCGGCTGCGGGGAGTTCGCGAGATCCGCGGCCGCGGCCTGTGGATCGGCATCGAGCTCGAGCGGGCGGCGGGCGGCGCGCGCAGGGTGTGCGAGCGGCTCCAGGAGGAGGGTCTGCTGTGCAAGGAGACGCACGACCACGTCATCCGCTTCGCGCCGCCCCTGGTGATCGAGGAGCAGGACCTCGACTGGGCTCTCTCGCGCATCGAGGAGGCCCTGCGCTGATCGGTCGCCGGGAGTGTGGCTGCACAGGCAGCGGGACCGTGTCTCCCGCCGAGGTGTCCCCGCCGCCGTGTCCCGGCTGCATTGTCCCGGCCGAGGATCGCAGCGCGGAATCCGGGAGGCGCCACTCCCGTAGTGGCTGATGGCGACCCAGTGAGGACAGGATGAGCGAGCCCACGAAGGATTCCATGCCGCAGCCGCCGCAGTCGACGGCCGCCGACGGGCGGGCCGCCGGCGCCGCCCCCGTCGAGCATGCCGAAGTGCAGGCCCTCGAGCGGCCGCACCCGAACCTCCTCAAGTACTACGCGCTCGGCTCGCTGATGCTCGGGCCGTTCTTGCCCTTCGCACTGCTGCCGCTCTACTTCAAGTACCACACCCTGCGCTACCGCTTCGACGAGCAGGGCGTGTCGATGCGGTGGGGGATCCTGTTTCGCCGCGAGATCAGCCTCAACTACTCGCGCATCCAGGACATCCACCTCGCCTCGAACATCGTCGAGCGTTGGCTGGGGCTCGGCCGCGTCCAGGTGCAGACGGCGAGCGGCGCCTCGGCCGCGGAGATGACGATCGAGGGGCTGCAAGAGTACGAGGCGGTGCGCGACTACCTCTACTCGCGGATGCGCGGCGCACGCCGGCTCGGACGCTCGCAGCCTTCCTCGGCGCCTCGCGCGAGCAGCTCCTCCGACGAAGCGCTGGCGGTGGCTCTGCGCGAGGTGGCCGCCGAGCTCGCGGCGGTGCGCCGGGCGCTCGAGGAGCGGTCGGGAGCCTCGCCGTCGACGTCCTCGGCGGCGTCATCGGCGACGTCATCGGCGACGTCATCGGGGCCGGCCGCTTCGCTGGCGTCCCCTTCGGAGTCGAGCGGAGAGCCCGGAGAGTGAAGGAGGCTCTGCTCGCCTTCATGCGTGTGCCCGAGCGGCCCGATCCACCTCCGGGCTCGGAGGGGACGCTGACGGTCTTCCGCGCCTCGAGGCGCTTTCTCGCGCTCAGCGCCATCCAGTGGGGAATCAAGCAGGCGAGCGCTCTGTTCGGCATCGTGCTCTCGCTCGTCCTGCTCGGCGGCCGGGTGCCCTTCGTCAGCTTCGGCGGGCTCGAGGCGGTGATGGAGCAGACCGATCAGGTGCGCTTCGGGCCGCTCTCCGTCGAGGGGAGCGTCGGGGACCTGGTCGGTCTGATCGAGCTGTTCGCGATCGCGGGGTACGCGGTCCAGTTCGTCTTCTCGGCGGCGCTGCTCAAGCTCGGCTGGCAGATGCGCTGGTACATGGTCAGCGACCAGAGCATCCGGATCCGCGAGGGCCTGCTCAAGCTCCACGAGCGCACCATGACGATCGCCAACATCCAGAACATGGCGGTGCGTCAGGGTCCGATCCAGAAGCTGTTCGGGCTCTCCGACCTCGAGGTGCGCACCGCCGGCGGCGGATCGGGGGGCGAGGGGTCGAGCCACGGAAAGGTGAGCGACCAGCTCCACGTCGGCCGCTTCCGCGGGCTCGAGAACGCCGAGGAGCTGCGCGATCGCATCCGCGCCGCGCTCTCGCGCCACCGCGACGCGGGCCTGGGCGACCCCGACGAGGATGCCGAGGAGCACCCCGACGACGAGACCTCCGAGCCCGGCGCCGCCACCCCTGCGGGCAGCGCGCTGGTCGTGGTGGCGGCGAGGGGCGACGCCCTAGCGGCGGCGCGCGCGCTGCTGGAGGAGGCGCGCCGTCTGCGCGCCTCTGCCGAGGGCGCGACAGGGTAGCGCGAAGTGCCCTTCTGACACCTGACACCTGACACCTGACACCTGACAGTGCGACACGAAGGAGGTTCGTGAGATGAGCTGAGAAGCGAAGCAAACGAGCGTCCATGGTCTCGAGGACCAGCGGGTGAGAGTCCCGTCCGGGGAGTTGTCGGTACACCCTGGTAGCCGCCGGAGCAGCTCGG
>DATKBT010000087.1:0-17200 GCA_035546295.1 Thermoanaerobaculia bacterium
CGAGCACACTCCGCTGAGGCCCGAAGGGCCGGAGGCGGAGAAGAACATGAGGTAGCGGGCTCGTGGTATGACCCGGTTGGATCTCGCCGCTCGTTGGGGAGTGGTGACCACCACGAGCCCGCTAGCGATCGGTTCGGCGTCACCGCTGCCGGCCGTGCAGGACTTCCCTGAGCTGCTCGGGGCTGTGGGATGCCGCGACTCGCTGGAGGTTCTCGATCGGCCTGGTGTCCTGCCGTGCCTCCAGGTCCCGGTGCATCTGCCGGCTCTCCCGCTCGATCTCCCGGCCGAGGTCGGCGATGTGGCGCAGCAGCCCCCAGCGGCCGATGCGACCGACCAGCCGGCCTTCTTCGACCAGGGGAAGGACCGGGAAGTTGCTCTCGAGGAAGAGATTCGCGATCGCGAACAGGTTCATTTCGGGGTCGACGGTGGCCTTGAGCGTCGACATGTGATCGGCGACGCGCTCGTTGCGCAGCTCGCGACGGGTGCGCTGGGTGGAGATCCGCAGGCAGTCCTTCTCGGTGAGCACGCCGACGACCCTGCCGTCCTCGTCGAGGACCGGGGCGCCGAGCGAGCGCCGGTGGACGATCCGCTCGATCGCCTCGAGCAGGTTCCCGTCCGGCGAGAGCGTGACCTTGAAGCGGGTGCGCGCTTCGCGAGCCGTCGGGATGTGAGCCATCGCAGCCTCCCTTCGCCGATCGATGCTCCGGAACGGCAGGGCCGATGGCGCCCGCGCGCCGAGCCGGAACCCCTGGCGCGGTTCCCTCGAACGAGCATACACCGGCGAGCGCCGGTTGGAGCCCTCGAGCGGTGTCCGAGCGCCGGCCGCGACTCCCGCCCCGAAGATCGCGCGGCACCGACGGTCCCCGATCGTCGGTAGCAGCGCCCGCCGGGGGCGACAACCGGCGCCGATAGGGAAGGCTGGCGCACCCAGGCTCGAGCCGAGCCATTCTCACCGGTAGGCCTTCGCCTGGATCTGGTAGAGCTCCGCGTACTGGCCGCCGCGAGCCATCAGCTCCTGATGGCTGCCGACCTCGGCGACGCGGGCGCCGTCGAGCACGACGATCAGATCGGCCATGCGCACGGTGGAGAAGCGGTGCGAGACCAGGAGCGTGATGCGGCCGCGCGAAGCGTCGTCGCCGCCGCAACCGGTCGTTCCGCCGCCGCGGGCGGCGTCCGCCCAGCGCTCGAACAGCGCGTGCTCGGTCTCGGCGTCGAGCGCCGCGGTCGGCTCGTCGAGGATCAGCAGCAGCGGCTCGTCGCGCATGAACCCGCGCGCCAGCGACAGCTTCTGCCACTGGCCGAACGACACCTCGACGCCCCCCGGCCACGACGGTCCGAGCTGGGTGTCGAGGCGCGCCGGCAGGCGCTCGACGACGTCGGTCGCCCCGGCGCGTCCCGCCGCAGTGATCACCGCGGGCTCGTGGTCGAGCCGCGGCCGGTCGCCGAGGCCGATGGTGCGCCGAGCGACCAGCTCGAAGCGGAAGAAGTCCTGGAAGGCGCCGGCGAGACGCTCGCGCCAGTCGGCGGCGGAGACGCGCGCGAGGTCGAGGTCGTCGACCAGGATGCGCCCCTCACTCGGCTCGTAGAGCTTGCACATGAGCTTGACCAGGGTCGTCTTGCCGGCACCGTTCTCGCCGACCAGGGCGACGACGGCGCCCGCCGGCAGCTCGAGCGAGACGTCGTCGAGCACCTGGCGATCGGTGCCGGGGTAGACGAAGGAGACCTGCTCCAGCCGGATGCCGCGCGCGAGGCGCTCGGGCGCCGGCGCGTCGGCCTCGGCGTCGAGCGAGGCCGCGAAGCGCTCGAGCCAGACCAGCCGCTTCGAGCCGTCGAGCCAGATTCCGCGCAGGAAGCCGATCTCTCCGACGGTCGCCGCGACGTAGGCCGAGAGCCGCGCGCCGGCGGCCAGCACCAGCAGCACGTCGCCGGGCGTCGCGCCGGCGAGGAAGGCGGCGACGTAGACCACCGCGCCGACGTAGCCGGTGGCGAACACCGCCCAGGCGGCGGCGTGCCAGGCGGCCGAGGCCCAGCGCGCCGCCGCCAGCGGCCGGTAGGCGCGCTCCCAGGCGGCGCGCCGCTGGGCGACCAGGCGAGGACCGATGCCGGCGACCCGCACCTCCTTGCCGGGGGGCGCGGTGGTCGCCAGGTCGAAGAGATGCCGAGCGAGCCGGTTCGGGGCGGCGCCCCGCTCCTGGGCGTCGCGTTCGATCCCGGGGCGCCAGCCGGCGGTGAACACGATGGGCAGCGCGAACGCCGCGAGCAGGCCGAGCAGCGGATGGATCGAGACCAGCAGCGCGATCGTCACGCCGAGGCGCAGGAACCAGCCGCAGGTCGAGAACAGCGACATGTAGAGGTGGTCGAGCACGAACACCTGGTCGCGCAATACCGACAGGCGATCGAGGATCTCGGGCCGCTCGTGGTGCTCGACGGTCGCCACCGACGCCTGGAGCTCGGCGACGTGCGATTCGAGAGCGATCGTCACGCGGTCGCGAAACCGGCGCTGGATGCGATCCGAGATCACGCGCAGGAACCAGGTCGCCGCCGCCGACACCGCGAGCCCGACGGCGGCGCCGACGACCAGGGCCCGGTTGCCGCCGAGCAGGCCGTCGGCGAGCAGCTTGAGCCAGAGCGCGAGCAGCGCGTCGGGGAGCGCGGCGAGCAGCGACAGCGAGAAGGCGACGCTCAGCAGCCGCGGCTCGGCGCGGTAGCCGAGCACCAGCATCCGCCACATCGCGGGCAGTGCGCGGGGCAGCTCGTCGAGCTTTCGTCGATCGAGGGAGGCCCCGCGACCGGGGTCCTGGCGATCAGGCGGGAGCATCGAGCGGGATCCCTTCGTCTTCTTCGCCGGCCGCGAAGCCCTGCCTCTCGAATCCCTGTCCCTCGAATCCCTGTCCCTCGAACCGCTGCGCCTGGAGGTCGAACATCGTCCGGTAGCGCCCGCCGAGCGCCATCAGCTCCCGGTGGGTGCCGAGCTCGATCACTCGGCCGTGCTCGAGGACGCAGATGCGATCGGCGCGGCGGACCGTGGAGAAGCGGTGCGAGATCAGGATCGTCGTGGCGTGCCGAGTGGCGCGCAGGACGCGCTCGAAGATCTCGGCCTCGCCGCGCACGTCGAGCTGCGCGGTCGGCTCGTCGAGCAGCACCAGGCCGGCGCCGCTCCTGACCGCGTAGAGCGCGCGCGCCAGCGCCACCCGCTGCCACTGGCCGCCCGAGAGCTCGGTGCCGCCGGGGTAACCGCGAGCGAGGATGGTGTCGAGATCGGCCAGGCCCCCGGCGCCTGCCTCGGCGAGCGCGGCGCGAATCTCGTCGTCGTTCGCCGAATCGTCGCCCATGCCGCGTGGCGCGACGTTGTCGCGCATCGGAAGCTGGTAGCGGATGAAGTCCTGGAACACCGCCGCGACGCGAGCGCGCCACGCCTCGACGTCGAGCTCGCGCAGGTCGACGCCGTCGATCTCGATGGCGCCCTCCTGGGGGTCGTAGAGCCGGCAGAGCAGCTTGGCGAGAGTGGTCTTGCCGGCGCCGTTCTGCCCGACGATGGCGAGGCTCGAGCCGGCGGGGAGGGTGAGGTCGAAGCCCTCGAGCACGCGGGCGCCGGGGGCGGAGGGATAGGCGAAGCCGACTCCGCGGAAGCGGATCTCGCGCGCCGGCATCCCCGACGCCGAACGTGGCGTCGAGGCCGGCTCGAGGCGTCCTTCGGCCGCCATCGCCCGGCGCAGCCGTCGCGTGGCCGCGGCCGGTGCGGCGGCGCCGTCGAGCGCCCAGGACAGGCCGCCGAAGGCGATCATGCTGGTCGACAGCGCGGCCGCCGCGAAGGTCACCGTGCGGTCGAGCCCCAGCCGTCCGTCGGCGGCCGCGTCGGCCAGGCTCCAGAAGACGGCGACGTTGGCCGCGATCACCAGCAGGATGCTCCACACCACCGGCCGCTCGCGCAGCCGCGTCGCCGTCCACTGCAGCTCGAACAAACGGCGCCGCCGCTCGACGAAACGCTCGATCACCCACCGGGCGATGCCGAACAGCCGCAGCTCCTTGGCCGCCGGCGGGTCCACCGCGAGCCGATAGGCGTACTCTGCGTGACGCTGCGCCTCGCGCACCTCGGGGGTGTTGCGGTCCTTCCAGACGCCGCTCTCGCGCAGCAGCCAGTGGGTGGCGGCCCACGCCCCGCCGAGCACAAGCGGCGCCCACCAGGCGTAGGCGAAGAGCACCGCAGCCGAGGCGACCCCACCGGTCACCCCGATCAGTCCAACCGCGATGAAATCCATCGCGTAGGCGAGCGGTGGTCCGGTGATGCCGAGGTCGAAGTCGCGCGACATTGTGAGATCGCTGGTCAGCTCGGGGTTCTCGAGGTGCCCCATCCCGGGCGGGGCCGTGCAGGTCTCACCGAGCTGGTCGTAGAGCCAGGCTGCGGTGCGGCTTCCCAGGTTGGCGCTGGTCGCCTGGTGGATCGGCGAGGCGACCTGGAGCAGAACGAAGACGACGCCGACCAGAGCCAGCGGCGGCACGAGCGCGGCCCCGTCCTCGACCGCGCCGACCAGGATGCCCATGGCGACGGCGAAGAACGCGGGCAGCACCCCGCGCAGCAGGAGCAGCGTCCACCAGGTGGCGGCCAGGGGGAGGTCGGCTCGATGGAGAGCTGCAAAGAACTGCAGGGACGGTCGGCGGCTCACCATGACGTTCTACGATCTGATGGAGGCTCTCGTCTCGGGGCGCTGGACTCGAAGAGAAGAATGTCGATCTCTCGATAAGATCGCCACGTTGTCTGAGATGAGGTCCTATTCGATTGGCGTGGCGCTCGGGTTGGTCGGCCTTGTGCTGAATCAGATCAGCGCGCCCATTCTGACCGAGGAGACTCCCCAGTTCCTCTTCGGCGGAGCCGCCGTGTTCCTCGCCTTCCTCTGGGTGGGGTTCGGACCGGGTCTGCTCGCCGGCGCGATCTCGCTCCTCGCGCTCTGGTCGCGCGGGGACGCAGCGGGCTGGGCGACCGCCGTCTACCTGGTCGAGGCGTGGGGCGCCTACTGGATCTACCTGCGGGTGCGGAGCCTGGTGTTCGCGGCCGGGCTCTACTGGTTCACGGCCGGTCTGGTGCTCGACCTCGTCGTGTACTGGGGGCTGGTCGGGTTGCAGCTCGACTACGTCGTGCTGCTGTTCGTCAAGCAGGTCTTCAACGGCAGCCTCAACGCGCTGATCGCCGAGGGCATCTCGCTCGGCTTCCGCCTCGAGCGGGGGAGCGGTTCGGTGCCGCTGAGGAGCTATCTGTTTCGCCGCGTCGCGTTCGCGGCGGCGCTCCCGGCCCTGGCGCTGGCGCTGCTGCTCACCCGCAGCGTCTACTCGACCCGGCTCGACCTCGCCGACAGCCGCTCCCAGAGCACCGCCCAGGCCGCCGAGGCGCGGCTCGCGCAGTTCCTGCGCGAGCGGGGAGAGGCGCTCAGCCGCCTCGCCCGGGTGATCGAGATCCGCTGGAGCCAGGAGGGAGACGGTCCGGTCGGAATGCTCGAGGACTTCCGCCGACGCAACGCCGGCCTGCGCCTGGTGGGGCTGACCGATGCAGCCGGCAGGGTGCTCGAGACCAGCCCGGCGCTGGACGTGACGGGCAGGGAGCTGCGGGGCCTCGACATCTCCGGGCGCGACTACTTTCAGCGGGCGCGCGAGACGCTGAGCACGACTTACTCTCCGCTGCTGTCCGGGCGCGCGCGCCTCTACCAGGAGGCCGCGCCGGAGCCGGTGATGATCATCGCGCAGCCGCTGCTCGACGAGGCCTTCGGCTTCGCCGGCCTGCTCAACGTCGGACTCGACGTCCGGAGTCTGCCGGTTCTCCTCGAGCTCGAGCGGTCGCTCCCCGAGGAGATCTTGACCCTGGTCGACGGCGAAGGAAACGTGGTCGCCTCGCTCGACCCTCGCATCGAGATCGGGAGCTCGGGCGTCGCCTGGTTCTCGGAGCAGCTCCTCGCCGGCCCCGCCAGCTTCTCGTACTACCCGCCCCCCGACGATTCGCTCGAGAGCCGGCTCGGGCTCGATCTGCGTCACGCCGTGGTTCGCGAGATCGATCCGGCCGGCTGGCGGGTGGTGGTCGAGCGGCCCGCCGAGTCGCTCTACCAGGACGTGGTGCCGCTCGCCCTCTCGGCGCTCGCTCTCTTTCCGAGCCTGCTGCTGATCCTCTACGCGGTGGCGCGCAGGTTCATGCGGCGGGTCTCGGATCCGCTGGTCGTGCTGCACGACGAGGCGTTACGGGTGAGCGCGGGAGAGTCCCCTTCGACCGACGGCGCGCTCGATTCGCTCTCGCTCAGCTCGGTCACCGAGGTGCGCAGCCTCGGCGTCGAGTTCCAGCACATGCTCGAGGCGGTCGACGCCCGCAGCCAGGCGGCGGCACGGGCGCTCGAGGAGAGCGAGACTCAGCTCGAGCACCTGCTCTCGGTGGTCAGCGCCGTGGTCTGGCGAGCCGAGCCCGAAAGTGGCCGCTACACCTACGTCAGCCCGCAGGCGGAGGCCCTGCTCGGATACCCGCTGGCGGCGTGGCTCGAGCCCGGTTTCCTGGCGGGCCGCATCGATCCCGAGGACCGCGAGTGGGCGATCGCCGAGCGCCGGGAGGCGATCGAGAGCCGCAGGACCTATCAGCTCGAGGTTCGCCTGAGGAGGGCCGACGGGAGCGCGATCTGGGTTCGTGACGTGATGAGCGTGCTGGTCGAGGACGGAGAGGTCGCCGAGGTGATCGGCGTGATGATCGACGTCACCGCCTCCCGGCAGCTCGAGGAGCAGCTGCGCGAGGCGGATCGGATCGAGTCGCTCGGCCGCCTGGCCGGCGGAGTGGCACACGACTTCAACAACCTGTTGACCGCGATCAACGGCTATGCCGACCTCCTGCTCGATCGCATCGGCGAGGACGGGCCCGGCGCCCGGGAGCTGAACGAGATCCGGCGCGCTGGCGAGCGCGCGGCGACGCTGACCGGCCAGCTCCTGGCCTTCGGCCGGCGTCAGGTCCTGCGGCCGAAGGTGCTCGACCTCAATCGCGTGGTCACCGATCTCGCCGAGATGCTGCGGCGGGTCGTCGGATCGCGGATCGTGCTCTCGAGCGACCTCGCCGAGGAGCTTCCGCGGGTGCGCGCGGATCGGGGAATGGTCGAACAGGTGCTGGTCAACCTGGTGGTCAACGCGCGCGACGCCATGCCCGAGGGCGGGACGCTCGAGCTGCGCACCCGCGACGCCGTGCTCACGCCGCCGGCCGTCGCGGGCGCCTCCGAGGCGACGCCCGGGCCCTACGTCGTCCTGGAGGTCGCCGACACCGGGCACGGGATGGACGAGAAGACGCGCGCCCACATCTTCGATCCCTTCTTCACCACCAAGGAGCGGGGCAAGGGGACGGGGCTCGGTCTGTCGACCGTCCACGGCATCGTCCAGCAGAGCGGCGGGCACATCGCCTGCGAGAGCGAGCTTGGGCGGGGCACGACCTTTCGGGTCTACCTGCCTCGAGCCGTCGGCGATCTGCCCGGAAGTCGGGTCGAGGAGGCGTCGCCCTCCCCGGGCTCCTAGCAGCCCGTGCTGAGTTTCACCACGGGCTGCTAGGCCAGCGGGAAGCCCACAAGAGCGGTGAAGGTCCGATCGAGCAGCTCTCCGGACGCGGAAGCAGCGGTTCGAGACCCCGTCGGCGGGAGCCCGCATCGATCGCGGCGCTTGGGCCGGGAACACGATCTGGAGGGCTCGTGGTGGGACCCGTCGCATCTCGGGCTCTCGTTGAGGAGTGGTGACCACGCCCGAGCCCGCTAGTATCGGCATCTCGTGTCGACGTCCCGATCCTCCACCTCTCCGCGGGAGCCGTGGTCGCCCACCTCCGGCTCGGACATCGGGCATCTGTTCGTGCAGGTGTACGACGAGCTGCGTCACCTGGCCGGCAGCTTCCTGCGCAGGGAGCGGCCCGACCACAAGCTGCAGCCGACCGCGCTCGTCCACGAGGTGTTCATGAAGCTGTCGCGGTCGGGAAACCCCGACTGGCGCAGCCGCAAGCACTTCTTCGCGATCGCGGCTCGTGCGATGCGTCAGATCCTGGTCGACCATGCCCGCGGCCTGAGGGCGCAAAAGCGATGCGGCCAGACCGTCACCCTGGACGAGGCCCTGGTCGCGGGCGCCGGTCGCGACCTCGACCTGCTGGCTCTGGACGCGGCCCTGGAGAAGCTCGCGGCCGCCTTCCCGGAGCGCGGCCGGATCGTGGAGCTTCACTTCTTCGGCGGTCTCAGTGTCGCCGAATGTGCCGAGGTTCTCGGCCTCGGCGAGCGCACCGTGTACCGGCAGCTCCGCTCGGCCAAGGCCTGGCTCCAGAGCGTGCTGGACGAGCCGACGGCGTCGTCTCCTCCGAAATGACCGGGCACGCGATCACGGGAGGCGAGGAGCGCGAGCTGGAGCGTGCGCTCGACCTGTTCGAGGAGCTCGCCGATCTCGATCCCGGCCACCAGAGCGAGCGGCTCGGAGCGATTCGCCGGGAGGCGCCCGGGCTGGCCGCCCGCATCGAGGCGATGCTGCGCGCCGATCGCGCGCCCCGTCTCGATCCCGGGCTCCTCCACGGCGAGTCCGACTCCGACCTGAGCGCAGGCTCGGTCATCGGCTCCTTCCGCATCCTCGAGGAGCTCGGTCGCGGCGGGATGGGGATCGTCTACCTGGCCGAGCGGGCCGACGCCGACTTCGAGCAGCGGGTGGCGCTCAAGGTGATGAGCTCGCGCCTGCGCAGCCCCGAGTTGGTCGGTCGGTTCCAGCAGGAGCGTCGGCTGCTCGCCCGGCTGGAGCATCCGAACATCGCGCGGCTCATCGACGGCGGCTTCACCCCCGGCGGGCTGCCCTACTACGTGATGGAGCTGGTCGAGGGCGAGCGGATCGACCGGTACTGCGACCGCCACCGGCTGACGGTCGATCAGCGGATCGATCTGTTCCTGAAGGTGTGCGAAGCGGTCGGTCACGCCCACCGGCATCTGATCGTCCACCGCGACCTCAAGCCTTCGAACATCCTGGTCAACGAGGCGGGGGCTCCCAAGCTGCTCGACTTCGGCATCGCCAAACCGGTCGACCTCGCGGAGACCGAGCTCACCGCTGCGCAACCTCCGGACGGATGGGGGGCGGGTTCGACAGCGTGCGCCGACCTCACTCGGACCGGCATGATGCGGCTCACCCCGGAGTACGCGAGCCCGGAGCAGCTCCGGGGCGAGGCGAGCACCACCGCCACCGACGTGTACTCGATGGGGGTCTTGCTCTACGAGCTCCTGTGTGGCGCCCGGCCGCGTCGGGTGGGGGCGAGGTCGCCGCGCGAGCTGGCGGAGGCGATCACCGATGAGGCGGCCATGGCGCCGAGCTCGGCCGTCTCCGCTGCGGACGAGAGGGGGGCCGAGGGGGCCGCGAGAGCCGCGGAGCGGGCGTCGCTGCGAGGTGCGACTTGCTCACGACTGCGCCGTCGACTGCGCGGAGATCTCGACGCGATCGTCCTCTGCGCCCTCCATCTCGATCCGGGGAAGCGCTACGAGACGGCGCAGGCGCTCGCCGCCGATCTGGAGCGCGAGCGCGCCGGGCTGAGCGTCTCGGCGCGGCCCGACACTCTGAGCTACCGGACGCTGCGTCTGCTCCGCCAGCACCGCGGGCTGCTCGGCGCGGTGGCGGTGGTCGTCCTCGCGCTCTCGATCGGGCTGTTGCTCGCCCTGCGCGAAACCCTGCGGGCTCGCGCCGAGCGGGATCTGGCGCGCGGAGTGAGCTCGCTCTTGCAGGGGGTTCTGGAGGCGCCGGATCCCAGCGTGGCGGGCAGCCGCGGGCGTGAGACGCGGCTCGAGGACCTGCTCCGCGGTGCGAGCTCCAACCTCGACGCTGCGATGGGCGAATGGAGACCCGAGGTCGAGGCGGAGATCCGCACTACCCTGGGGCGGACCTACCTCAACCTGGGGATGCTCGCAGAGGGCGAGCGCGAGCTCCACCGCGCGGTGGCATTGTGGGAGCGCGTGGCCGGCTTCGAGCGCTACGACGAGGCCTACCGCGCCGCTCTGTTGCTGATCATCGTCCCCACCCTCCAACGCGGGCTCACCCCCGAGCTCGAGGCGTCGCTGCTGGCGCTCCTGGAACGGTGCCGAGCCTCCGAGGCCTGTCCCCCCGACACCGAGGCCAACCTCCTCGCCGCGCTCGGCAACCAATACTCGAACGTCGGTCGTCGCGACGAGGCTGAGGAGCGGCTCGAGCAGGCTCTGGCGCGCATTCCGCATTTGCCGCCCTCGGAGGAGCGCGACTACCTCCATCCCCTCCTGCTGCGCGAGCTCGGCCTCCTCGCCTGCGATCGCGGCGAGCTCGCCCGCTGCCGGGAGCTGCTCGAGGAGGCGCTGACCCTGCCGGACGTCCCCGATCCCCACCGGGTGACCATTCTGCGCGCGCTGGGCACGGTCGACCGCCTGCTCGGCGATCTGGCGAGCGCCCGGGAGCTGCTCGACCGCGCTCTGCAGCTGGGGCTCGAGGTGCAGGGGCCGGATCACGTCTCGGTCGGGAGAGTGCACGTGGAGCAGGCGGAGACGCTGTTCGACGAGGGGGAGGCGGAGCAGGCGAGGGAGGTCCTCGACCGCGGCATCGAGACGCTGCGCGCCCAGCTCGAGCCCAGTCACGGCTTCTTGACCGCTGGCCTGCTGGCGGAGGCTCGGTTGCTGATCGCCGAGGGGCGCCCGGATCGGGCGGAGGCGGTGCTGCGCGAGGTACTGGCGGCCCGAGAGCCGGAGCGGGCGCGCGCGATCTCCGATCCCGACGTGGCGAGGTCCGAGAGTCTGTTGGGTTGGGCGCTCTGGCGGAAGGGCGAGCACGAGGAAGGTCGACGACGGATGGAGATCGCGACCGAGGCCCTCGCCGAGATCCTCGGAGACGACGACCCGCGCGTAACCGAAGCGCGAGCGCGGCTGTCGAGCGTGAGCTCCGAGCCCGGCGGGACCCGCGCACCGGGCGCCCGGTGACGATCAGGGCTCGCTGCCGACGAGCGTGCAGGCTCTCACCACGGGCTGCTAGCCAACCAGGCGATCGCCTCGTCGCGCGTCGCGAAGACGCGAAAGCCAGCGCCGCGCTCGGCTTCCAGAGCGAGCTCGCGGAAGCGAACCGGCCGGCTGTCGAGATCGGGCACGACAGCGGCGGTCCGGATGCCGTAGTTGGCGGCGTTCTGCAGCAGCTCGCCCGCGATGCCCGTGCGCAGGTCGAAGAAGGAGTCGGCAAGCGCATCGCGTTCGAGCAGCAGCCTCGAGCTGCCGCTCTCGATGCACGAGCGCAGCGCCGCCAGCAGGTCAGGGGCGTCCGCAGCGGTCGCCGCGACCAAGGGACCGTCGGCTGCGGTCATGTCGGGAGGGGGGATCCGGGGGGCTCCCGCGAACGTGGCTGTGGCTACTCGACGATCGCCTGGTAGGTGAGCCGCTTGAAGTCGCCGCCGAGCGACGTGCGGTGGGGGATGATCTGGACCATGTAGATGCCGATCAGCTCCTCCTGCGGGTCGATCCAAAAGGCGGTGCCGGCGGCGCCGCCCCAGTTGTATTCGCCCTCCGAGGTCAGCTCGCCGATCTCTCCCAGGTCGGTGGCGACCGCGAAGCCGAGGCCGAAGCCGTAGCCGCCGCGCCCCAACCCCATCGGGATGTCGCCGAGATGGCTGGTGGTCATCAGCTCGACGGTCTTCGGCGAGAGCAGGCGCACGCCGTCGAGCTCGCCGCCGTTGAGCATCATCAGGCAGAAGCGCATGTAGTCGGAGGCGGTCGAGACCATGCCGCCCCCGCCCGAGGGCATCGGCGGCCGGCGCAGGAAATTGCGCGAGGTCGAGGCCGCCGCGACCACCAGCTCGTTCGAGTCGCTGGGGCGCAGCCAGGCATCGGCGCCCGCCGAGGTGCCGGCCGGCGAGTAGAGCTGGGCGAAGCGGTCGCGCTTCGAGTCGGGGACCCAGAACGCGGTGTCGACCATGCCCAGCGGCTTGGTGATCCGCTGCTCGACGAACTCGTCGAAGGGCGTACCCGAGATCACCTCGACCAGACGGCCCAGGATGTCGATCGCCACGCTGTAGTGCCAGGTGGTGCCGGGCTCGTAGAGCAGCGGCTGGTCGCCGATCGCGGTGCTGAAGTCGGCTAGGCTGCGGTCGTCGAGCAGCAGACCCGCCTTGCGGTACTCCTGGTCGACCGGGGTGTTGCCGAACACGCCGTAGGTGAGCCCGGCGGTGTGCCGCAGCAGGTCGCGGATGGTGATCGGGCGCTCGGCGTCCCGCGTGCGCCACTCGGCCTCGCCGGCCTCGGACGTCTCGACCTTCTCCATCACCTTCATGTCCGCGAACTCGGGCAGGTAGCGCTCGAGCGGATCGCCGAGGGCGAAATGGCCCTCCTCGTAGAGCATCATCACCGCGACCGACGTGATCGGCTTGGTCATCGAGTAGATGCGGAAGATGGTGTCGGGCGCCATCGGAACCCCCTGCTCGCGGTCGGCGAGGCCCCACTCGTGGCTGTAGACGACCTTGCCCCGGCGCGCGATCATCGCCAGCGCCCCGGGAGCCACGCCCTCGGCGATCCTCTCCTCCATGTGCTCGGTGAGGCGCTCGAGGCGCTCCGCCGACATGCCGACCTCTTCTGGCTTGGCGGTGGGAAGGCCGTTGGCGAGGAGCGGCAGCGCGACCAGCAGCAGAGCGAGCGCGAGTCCGGCGATGCGACGGACGGGCGGAGCGAGTGGCTTTCGCATGGGTGCCTCCAGCGGTTGCGAGAATCGACATCGAGAGGGTAGCGGATTGGCGCTCGCCAGCGCCAGCGCCGCCCGAGGACCGACGGGTAGTTGTGTCGTCGCTGCCCTTGCCGCGTCTTCCTCTCGGAGGGAGTGCTAACGTGCCTGAGTGCATTCAGAGGCCGAGCTGGTCGAACGGTTCCGCGCGACCGGTGAGGGGCGGTGGTTCGAGGAGCTCTACCGTCTCAGCCGCCGTCGGGTGTTCGGGGTCTGCATGAAGATCCTGCGCGACGTCGACCGGGCGCAGGACGCCTGTCACGAAGCCTTCCTGCGCGCCTACGAGCGCTTCGGGACGCTGCGCGGCGACCGCTTCTCTTCGTGGGTCTGCCGGATCGCTGCCAACCAGTGCTACGACGCGCTCAGGCGCCAGGCTCGCGCGCAGGAAGAGCACATCGACGACCTCGAGAACGAGCCGGCGAATGACGTGGCGATCGAGCGCGAGGCCGCGACGCGCGAGAAGCTCGATCGCGCCGTCGAGATCGTCCGCGCGCTGGCCCCGCACCAGCGCGCCGTGTTCCTGCTCAAGCACGTCGAAGGCAGGAGCTATCGGGAGATCGAGCTCTTCACCGGGTACACCACCGGCGAGGTGCGCTCGTTCCTCCAGAACGCCCGGCGCAACGTTCGGCTCGGCTGGGAGCGAGGGCAGGACGCGGCGTCTGCGGGGTCCGTTTCCGCGCGACGGGTCGGCGCCCGAGGGACGCCGTCTTGACCCAGCGCCCGAGCGAGACCATACCGACCGGGTTGCTGGACGCGCTGCGCGAGAGCCGCGGGGACTGCCCGCCGCTCGAGCTCCTGCTCGAGCTCGAGCGCGCCGGCGCCGACGCCGACGATCGCGAGAGGATCGAGCGGCACGTCGAGCTGTGCCCGACCTGCGCCGGCATCGTCGAGCCGGCGGAGGGCGACGTCGACGACGTGGCCTGGCGTCGGGTGGCGGCCGAGCTCGAGGACCGGCAGCGGCCGTGGGCCGGGTCGAAGGAGAAGGCGAAGGAGAAGGCGAAGGAGCAGGAGAAGGAGCAGGAGAAGGAGCAGGAGAAGACGGCGTGGCGCGGTCGCCGTCCGCTGCTGGCGCTCGCCGCCGCCGTTCTCGCCGTGCTCGGCGGGCTCGTGGTCTGGCGTATGGCCTGGCAGGTCGCGGATCCCACGGAGGGCGTCCCGGCGGCGAGCGGCGTGGTGCGTGGGGCCGTGATCCAGGGGCTCGAGCCGATCGGCCCGCTCGAGTCCGCCGACTCGCTCGACGCCTTCCGCTGGCGGATGCCGGCGCCGCTCGAGGTCGAGCTCCACGTCGAGGTCCAACGAAGCGGGGAGTCGTCACCGGAAGCGACGACCACCTGGACGATACTGACGATACTGTGGCGTGGCGTCGCCAGCGGCCGATCGCTCGCGGCGCCGGCGTCGTTGCGGGATCAGCTCGCTCCGGGCGCGTATCGGTGGCGGGTGACCGGCGTCGACGAGCGGGGAGCGGTCGTCGCCCGCTCGGCGTGGGTCGACTTCCGCATCGAGTGACGACCCGCGGGGAGCTCGACTGTTCCCGAGGAACAGGCAGACTGGACGAGACGCTGCCGGCCCGATGCCGACCCGAGCGAACAGTTGCCTCCACCTTCTTCGTAGCGGCCGACTCCGTGTCGGCCGATCACGACGATGTGACACCACCGTGAAACGGCCAGCCATCGAACCGTGACGGCGCGATCGTCGACCGGCAGGGGCCGCGAGCCGGTAGAATCGTCCGATCCTCGTGATCGGAAGAACGACCTCTCGATTCGTGCTCGTCGCGGTGCTCGTCATCGGCGCAGCGCTGCTGCTCGCGGTCACGGGCGCCCCCGCGACGGCCCAGACCTCCGACCAGGCTCCGCGGCCGACAGCGGCCGAACGCGTGCGGGCGCTGGCCGCCGAGGCGGCCGAGCTGGTGGATCTAGACCTCCGCCTCGAGGCCGGCGAGCTCTTCGAGCAGGCGGTCGCCGCCGCCGAGAATGCCGAACTCTCCGCGGCCGAGACGGTCGATCTCTACCTCGACGCCGGAGCGATCTGGGCGCGACTCTCGCGCTTCGCGCAAACGCGCGAGGTCCTCGCCCGCGCCGAGGCAGCCCTCGGGCAGGAAGACGACCCTCTCCGCCGCGCCCGGGTGCTCAATCTCCGCGGCAGCCTGGAGAGCTACCGCGGCAACGCCGCGGCCGCTCGCGACGCGCGGTCGGAGGCGGTCGGCGTCCTGGAGACGGCGGGAGAGCGCGAGCAGCTCGGCCGTGCACTGTACGATCTCGCCCAGTCGCTGATCGCCCTGCACGACTATGCCGCCGCGGTCAAGGAGCTCCGCCGCGCGCTCGAGCTCTTGTCCGACGACCGAATCCGGCGCTACAGCCGGATCAGTCTCGGCATCGCCCAGTTCGAGCTCAACCAGGTCGACGACGCAGAGGCGACGTTCCTCGAGGTAATGCGGGATGCCGAGGCGGCGGGGGATCGGGCGGGCGTGGGGTGGGCGAGCGGCGAGCTCGGCCTGGTGGCGAGGGATCGCGGAGACTACGAGTCGGCCCTCGCATGGTGCGATCGCGCGATCGCCATCTCACGCGAGATGGGCGATCACCGCAACGTGGTCGCCTGGATGTCCAACAAGGGCACCACGCTGCGCGACATGGGGCGCCACGGCGAGGCGCTCGAGCAGTACCGGCGACTCCGCGAGCTCGACGAGGGAATCGAGACGCTGTGGCTCCAGCGTTCTCTCCACAAGATGGAGGCCCAGAGCTGGGCCGCGCTCGGCGAGGACGACCGCGCCGAGCCCCTGTTCAGGCGGGCGGTGCGCCTCGCCACTGCGGCCGGTGACCGTAAGCTGGTGTGGGAGAGCGAGCTCGAGCTCGCGAGGCTCCACCGGCGAGCCGGAGCGAGCGAGGAGGCGCTGGCGTCGTACGAGCGGGCCCTCGACGCGATCGAGCAGGTCCGGGGCACGCTCCAGCTCGAGAGCTTCAAGCGCGACTTCCTGCGCAACAAGGTCGGCGTCTACGCCGAGGCCATCGACCTGGTCACCGCGGAGCCCGGGCTCGGCGGCCCGGGGCGGGGGTTCGAGATCGCCGAGCGGGCGCGGGCGCGGGCGTTCCTGGACACGCTGGCCGAGAGCCGGGCCGAGCTCGAGGAGACGCTCCCGGCGGAGTATGGCGACCGCGAGCGCGATCTTCTCGATCGCATCTCCGAGCTCCAGGCTCGAGCGCGCCGGGGCGAGGTCGATCCGGCGATCGACCTCGACGCCGAGAACCGCCGCCTTGAGGACGAGCTCGAGGCGCTCCAGCTCGAGGTGCGCGAGCGCTTCCCGCGGTTCCAGGGCATGCGTTCGACCGAGGTCGTCACGATCGAGCAGGTCCAGTCCGAGCTCGCGCCGGGCGAGGTGCTGCTCGCGTACTTCGTCGCCGAGCCACAGTCGCACCTGTGGGCGATCGAAGCGGGTCGCGTCGAGCACTGGCGCATCGCCGGAACGGCCGAGATCGAGGCGGCGATCCGGGTGGCCTTCGGCGAGCTGCTCCGCCACGACTCTGAGCCGCGGCTCGAGGCGCTCGGAACGGAGCTGCTCGGATCCTGGACAACCGAGGCCGGTGAGGAGCCCCGCTCGATCCTGGTCGTCGCGTCCGGACCGCTGCACTTCGTGCCGTTCGAGGCGCTGCCGCTCGGCGACGGGCGCCTGCTCGCCGACCTGGCGCCGAGCTCCTACGCGCCCTCGGCGACCACCTGGATCGAGCTGCGCCGCCGCCCGGTCGAGCTGGAGGCGCCCCTGCTGCTCGCGCTCGGCGATGCGGTGTCGGGCGACGACATCGACCGGTTGCGCGCCGTCGGCGACCTGAGGGCGCTCGAGACGCTGGGCGCGTTGCCGCACTCGCGCACCGAGGTCGAGAGCGTCGCCCGCGTGTTCGGGCGAAGCGCGTCGACCGTGCTGCTCGGCGCCGAGGCGACCGAGGCGCGGTTCGAGGCGGCGGTCCCGGGCCGCGCCGTGGTCCACCTCGCGACCCACGGCTGGATCGATCCGGCGACGCCGTCGGCGTCGGGCCTGGTGCTCGGGGCCGGCGAGGGAGACGGCGACGACGGCATCCTCCAGCTCCGCGAGATCGTGCGCCTCGACCTCGCGGCCGACCTGGTGACCCTGTCGGCGTGTGAGAGCGCGCTCGGCGAGCTGGTCACCGGCGAAGGGATGGTCGGCCTCGCGCGCTCCTTCTTCTACGCCGGCGCCGACTCGGTGCTGGCGACCCTGTGGAGCGTCGACGACGCGACCAGCGCGCGCTTCATGACCGCCTTCTACCGGGCGCTGCGATCTGGGGTCTCCAAGGCCGAGGCGCTGCGGCGGGCGCGCGCCGAGATCCGCTCCGACCCGGCGACCGCGCACCCCTACTACTGGGCGCCCTACGTGCTGCTGGGCCGCGGCGACGACGGTGTGGCGATGCCGGCGCGGGGGCTGCCGGGGTGGGGGATCGCGCTGGCGTTGGTGGCGGGGTTGGGGTTG
>DATKBT010000088.1:0-9727 GCA_035546295.1 Thermoanaerobaculia bacterium
CCGCCTTCACCGGGCTCCAAAGCTTTAGCCGCCGAGCTCTCTCGCAGAATGAACAACGGCCGCGCCACGCTCAACCCACGAGTCTGGCCCAGCCGACGACCTTGGCAATCCCGCTAACCCGTTTCACACCAGCCACCTAGGTGGCTGTCCGCCTATTCGAGATCCGGTTCTACGGCTGTCCGCGGCGACGCGCCGGAGGCGCTTGGAGCCGCGTGAAATTGCTAGCCGGAGATCTGCTATAGCGCGCGCAGCGCGCCCAAGCAGATCGGAGGCTAGCCCGTCGGTCGGCCGCTCCAGCGCTCGAAGAACTGGCGATGGCGGTTGTCGGTCGAGACCTCGCGGCCGTCGATCACCAGGTGACGCACCACCGTCGTGATCTCCAGCGGATCGCCGTCGGTGACGATCAGGTTGGCGATCTTCCCCGGCTCGATGGCGCCGATTCGATCCGCGAGCCCCAACATCTCGGCGGCGTTGACGGTGACGGCGCGCAGCGCCTCCTCGTGCGAGAGCCCGTGCGCGACGGCGGTCGCCGCCTGGTAGGGCAGACGCCTCGAGGCCGAGGAGTCGAAGGAGCCGAAGGCGATCTTCACGCCCGCCGCCACCAGCTCGGCGGGAGCGACGAAAGGCTGGTCGTAGCCCTCGTCCTCGGCGCCCGGCAGTCTCTGCGTGCCCGACAGGATCACGGGGATTCCGTTCTCGGCCAGCAGCTCCTTCTCCTTCCACGCCTCGTTGCCGCCGGCCAGGACCAAGTCGAGGCCCTGTTCCTCGGCGAACGCGACCGCGTCGCGGATCGCCCGGGGGCCGTGGGCGGCGATCAGCACCTTCTGGCCGCCGTCGAGGACCCGCGAGAGCGCCGCGAGCTCGAGGTTGTCGGCGAACTTCGCGGTCGAGCCCTCGGTCGCCGCCTGGCGGTAGTGGCGGGCGGCGTCGAGCCAGTCGCGCAGCTCGTCGAGCTTCTCCTCGTACTGCTTGACCGCCTCGGTGTAGGGGCGCTCCCTCACCGTGAAGGTCGCGAAGTCGAAGCTCCGGGTCTCGAGCCCCGGCCAGTCGATCACCATCACCGCCCGGTCCTCGATCAGCATCTCGTCGATCGTCCAGCCGTCGAGCTGGATGACCGCAGCCTGCCCCGGGATCACCGAGCCGCCGCCGCCGCGACGGCCTCCGCCGAGGCTGGGCGCCGCGAGGGTGTGGGTGATGCCGTTGGCGCGGCTCACCGGGATCACCTCGCTCGCCGGGTGCACGGCAGTCGCCGTGCTGAGGTGGGGGTTGTAGGTGCCGATCTCGCTCGCGTCCTGGGTCGCCGAGATCGATCCGATCTCGGAGAGCCCGAGCTGGGAGTAGGCGTCGAACAGCCCGGGGTAGACGTGCAGCCCCGCGGCATCGATCACCTCGGCGCCGGCGGGCGCGGCGACCCCTGCGCCGACCTCGACGATCTCGCCATCGCGGACGACGACCGTGGCGTTCTCGATCGCTGGGCCCGAGATCGGGTGGACGGTGCCGCCCACGATCGCGATGTTCTGGGCGCCGAGCGCCGGGCTCAGCAGGGCGACGAGGAGGAGAGCGACGACCGCTGTGGTCGGAGTCGGAAGAGGTCTCATCGGATCACCTCCGCGGCGGAAGCCTCAGCGTGCTCGAGACGGACGCCGGCCCTTCGTCCTTGTTCGACTGAATCGTCCGGATCCTCCGGATCCTCCGGATCGTCCGGCGTCCGGGGAGTCGTCACCGGGGTGTCGGGCGTCTCCGGCGTGGTCGGCGCCTCCTCGGTCGCCTCGCCCTCGTCCCCGGCCTGCCCGGTCAGCAGCGCCTCGATCTCGGCGATGCGCGAGCGCCGGGCGCGATCCCCCTCGACGTCGAAGTAGACCTTACCGTCGACGAAGGTCTTCTCGACCTTCGCGAACGCGCTCAGCGGGTGCCCCTGGTAGAGGACGAGGTCGGCGTCCTTGCCCTCCTCGATGCTGCCCACCCTGCCGTCGATGCCGAGCTGCTTCGCCGGGTTGAGGGTGACCAGGGCCAGCGCTTCCTCCTCGGAGAGCCCGCCCCACTTGATGGTCTTCGCCGCCTCCAGGTTGAGGTGGCGCATCTCCTCGGCGTCGTCGGAGTTGATCGAGACCAGGACCCCGCGCCGGGTCATGATCGCGGCGTTGTGGGGGATCGCGTTGTAGGCCTCGACCTTGTAGGCCCACCAGTCGGAGAAGGTGGAGGCGCCGGCGCCGTGAGTGGCGATCTCGTCGGCCACGCGGTAGCCCTCGAGCACGTGCTGGAGGGTCCTGATCTGGAAGCCCATCTCCTCGGCGAGGCGCATGACCTGGAGGATCTCGTCGGCGCGGTAGCTGTGGCAGTGCACCAGACGCTCGCCCTCGAGGATCTCGACCAGCGCCTCGAGCTTCATGTCGCGGCGCGGCGGGATCGCTCGCCGCCCTGCCCTCTGAGCCGCCTCGTACCCCTTCCACGCCGCCTGGTACTCCTTGGCGTCGACGAAGACCTGGCGGATGACGTCCATCACTCCCATCCGGGTCGCCGGATAGCGCTGCTCGATGCCCGGGATCCCCCCGGAGTTCGAGCGCTTGGGGTTCTCACCGAGGGCGAACTTGATGCCCTCGGGCGCGCCTTCGAAGTCGAGGCCGTCCGCGTCGGCTCCCCAGCGGAGCTTGATCACCTCGTTCTTGCCGCCGATCGGGTTGGCGCTGCCGTGGAGGATGTTGACCGAGGTCACGCCGCCGGCCAGCGCGCGGTAGATCCCGATGTCGGTGGGATCGACCACGTCCTCGATCCCCACCATCGAGGTCACCGCCAGCGAGCCCTCGTTGACGGAGCCCTCGACCGCGATGTGCGAGTGGGCGTCGATGATGCCCGGGATCAGCCAGCGGTCCGTGCCGTCGATGCGCTGCGCGCCGTTCGGCACGCGCACGTCCTTGCCGACCGCCGCGATCTTGCCGTCGCGCACCACCACCGTGCCGTCCTCGATCGTGCCTTGCGGCCCCATCGTGATCACGTCGACGTTCTCGATGGCGATGACGGGCGCGTCGAGGTAGGGACCGGAGAGCCCCGTCACTTCGCTCCAGCGGAGCCTGGGTCCCGACGGCGCGTCGTCGTCCGCGGACTCCCCGGCCTCCGCCTGGACGGTCCGCGTCCCGCTGAATTCACCCGACATCGGGCCCATCGAAACCGAGCCGCTGACCGACTCCCCCTCGACGGTGCCAGTGTAGGTCGCGGTCGTGGTCCGCGGCCCGGCCGGGATCGACAGCTCGAGGGTGAGTGTGGCCCCGGCGACGCGGCCGCTCTCGATCCGGGTCGAGCCGCGCTCGCTGGTGACCTCGCCCGTGACCTTGCCGTCCTCGGCCATCTCGAGCTCGGCCGTCGACTCACGCTCGCCGCGCGGGGTGGACACCGTGAGCGTCCAGGTGCCGGACACGTCGACCGCGGGCGCCTCCTTGGGCCCGGTGTCCTCGCGCTCGGCGAAGCGCCGGCCGTCGACGAACACCGCCGCGACCTCCACCCCCTCGGCCCACGGGTAGTCGCTGGCGACGACCAGGTTGGCGATCTTGCCGACCTCGATGCTGCCCAGGCGATCGTCGAGACCGAAGACCCGCGCGGCCCCCAGCGTCGCCGCCTCGAGCGCAACGCCGGGATCGAGACCGGACTCGACCGCCTTGCGGATGCCCTCGAGCGCCTCGGAGGCGCTGGACGTACCCTGGCTGCTCCAGGTGAACGGCACGCCGGCGGCGTGCAGCTCGGCGGGTGTGGTGGGGGCGAGCTCGACGTCGATCAGCTCGCGGACGTCGGCGTCGGCGTCGGGATCGCGGTCCTTCGCCAGCTCGGGCCAGTCGACCGAGACCACCACCGGCACCCCGGCCTGCGCCAGCTCGGAGGCGACCGCGTAGCCCTGTCGGCCACCGTAGATCACGGCCTCGAGCCCGAGCTCGTCGGTGAGCCGCAGCGCGCGCTGGATCGAGGGCGCATCGTCGCCGGGAAGCAGGAACGGGAGCCCGTTCGCCTTCGCCTCGCGCAGCGGCTCGAGCGTGCGGTCGAACTCCGGGCGCTCGAGGCCGGTCGGATCGGCGCCGTAGATCTCGAGCGCCTTGGCGTAGTGGTCGACGTCGAGAAAAACCTGCCGGACGTAGGCGATCACCCCCATCAGCGATCCCGGGAAGGAGCGCCCGCGCCCCGTCGACAACGAGATCCGCTGCGCGACGCCGGGGTCGACGACCATGTCGTCGCCCTCCTCGCCGGCGGTGTTGAGGGCCGATGCCTGACCGGGGAAGAAGCCCTCCTCGGGGCTCGAGATCACGGTCGTGAAGCCCGCCATCCGCCACTTCTCGAGCCGATCGTCCTCCGGGCTCGCCTCGTCGGCGGCACGCTTCCAGGGCGTGGTGCCCGGCCGGTCCTCGGGGCCGCGGATCTCGGGACCCTGCTGCGCGAACGGATTGCCGCCGCCCCCGCCACGCCCCCCCTGGGCCCCGCCGCCGTTCTCCGTCTCCGGCTTCTGGCCGACGGTGGTCAGCGTGTCGATCAGGCCCGGATAGACGGTGAGCCCGGCGCCGTCGAGGACCCACGCCTCGGGCGGGATCGGCGCATCCGGGGCGATCGCCGTGATCAGGCCGTGCTCGACGACCACGGTGGCGCGCTCGAGCACGTCGCCCGAGACGGTGACGACGCGGGCATCCCGGATGGCGAAGAAGGGCGGCGGCTCCGGGCGCTCGGCGGCGCCTGCCGCGGCGCTCACCAGCCAGAGCGTGGCGCACAGGACGAGCGCCAGAGGAACGGCTGTGCTCCACCGTCTGCGAGGAATCGAGCTCATGGGGGGTCTCCTGGGAACGATCACCGATCACGCCCGCGACGTCGTCCGGGGCCGCGGCCGAGCGCACGAGAGCGCACAGGAACGGACTCCACCGTACGGCCGCCGTCGGCGACCGTCAAGCCGGAGGTCCGACGGTGCGACGGCTGGCGTCGCTCTCGTGTTTCGGCGCCCGGCGCCGGCGCGGTGCCCCTCCCATCGCCTGGGACCGGCGGCGGCTCAACTCCTGGCCGGCCCCTCGGCGGAGCCACGCGGGTGCGTTCTTCCTCCCATCGGCGTCCGCTCCTTAGCCGCCGCCTTCTTCCTGCTCGCGCTCCTCCCGGCGGACGCTGTCTCGTGGGACGACGTCTTCTGGGAGGACCTCTTCTCAGGCGACCTCCTCTTCGGCGGCTTCTCTTCTGGAGAGTCCTTCTCCGGCGCCTTCCTCGACGGACGTTTCCTACCGGGAGCCTTCCTCGCAGGTCCCTTCTTCCCGGGGGCTCTCTTCGCCGGCGCCTTCCGGCCTGGCGCCTTCCTCTCCTCCTTCGAGGTCTTCGAGGTCTTCGAGGCCTTCGAGGCCTTCGAGGCAGTCCGGCGCCTGGTCGCCGGCCTCCTGCCCGACCCGGAGCTGCCCGTCGCGGTCGCTCGGGGCCGGCCGTCGGCGTTCGCGGGGGCGCCGGTCATCGTCTCGCGACGCGCCCCCAGCTCGACCGCGGCGAGATCCTCCACCCCCGCCGCCGCCTTCAGCTCGGCGAACGACTCGTCGAACAGGTCACGCAGGCGCTCGACGTCGGGGCAGGCGCGGGTGTCGCTGTTGAGGCCCACGTGGAGAGCCTGGTTGTAGCTGAAGATCGCGCAGCAGACGCCGAGGTCCCAGCCCACCGGCACGTGGGGGTAGTAGGACTCGAGGCGCTGGCCGATCGCGTAGAGCGGGATCTGGGGGCCGGGGACGTTGGTGCACACCAGGTTGAACGGCGGGAACGGGCTCGCGGCGACCGCGCCGAACATCGCCTGCGCGGGCACCGGGATGGTCCCTGCCAGGTTGCTCAGCAGGCTGACCCCCTCGGCGACCCGGCCGTCCTTGAGGGTGCGGGTGGCGGCACGCACCGCGCGCAGCCTGGCGGCCGGGTCGTCGAAGCCGAGCGGAACATCGACCGGCAGCGCCGAGACCAGGTTGCCGAGCGCTTCTCCCTCCTGCGAGGGTCGGACGTTGACGGGCACCATCACGCGCATCGACCGCTCAGCGGTGCGCTGGCCATGGAGCTCGGCATAGCGGCCGACGGCGCCGCCGAGAGTGGCCAGCATCACGTCGTTGACGGTTCCCCCGAGGGACGAGCGGATGGCGCGCGCCTCGGCGAACGGGACTCGGGTCCAGACGAAGCTCCGCTCCCCCGAGCAGGGCCGGTTGAAGGGCAGGCGGCGCGGGGGGAGGGCCATGTCGGGCATCGACTCGCGCAGCACGGCGAGGCTCGACTGCAGGCGGGACGCGTCGAACGAGCGCGCCAGGTCCCCCATCGAGCGCAGGTGGTCCGAGACCGCGTCGACCACCGAGCGGGCGCTGTCGCGCATGGCCTCGACGGCGCGCGCCGAGGGGGGCAGCGGCGTGGTCGGCTGGTACTCGTGCTTGGGGGCTCGCGGGGGCGGAGGATCGCGCTCGAGATCCAGGATGGTGGTCATGATCGCGTTGCCGCCGACCCCGTCCACCATCGCGTGGTGGACCTTGGTCACCATCGCCGAACGGCCGTCCTCCAGGCCCTGGACCAGGTGCAGCTCCCACAGCGGGCGGTCGCGACGCATCTTGCCCGCGATCAGCCGGTTGGTCAGCTCCTGCAGCTCCCGCTCGCCCGAGCCGGCGGGCAGGCGATGGAGCAGCACGTGGTCGCGCACGTCGAAGCCCTCGTCGGTCTCCCAGGTCGGATGACCCAGCGCGAGCGGCGCGAAAACGAGCTTCTCGCGGAAGCGAGGCAGGAGCTCCAGCTTCCTCGAGATCGACTCGACGTACGGCTCGTAGGAGACCTCTCCCTCGAACAGGCAGACGCCGCCGATGTGCATCGGCGACTCGTCGCGCTCGAAGTAGAGGAACGCTGCATCGGTCGCCGTCAGGCGACCGCTGTGGGGGCGGGTCATCGTGGTCCCTCTCCGCGGGCGCTGGTCGGGGACGGCCGGATCGCGGACAGCCGGACGGCGCAGGTTATCACGCGGGCCGGGGCGCTTCGCCGATCCGATCGTCCGCGCGCGCACGTGCCCGCTGCTGTCGCGCGCCATCGCCGAACGGATCTCGGCGACGACCTCGGATGGCGACGGACTGCTATGCTCGCGCGCCGTTCGTCCCGCGTCCAAACGCCCGAGCGCACGGCTCGCCGAATCGACTCGAGCCGCACCCCAGGAGCCTCCCGTGTCGAAAGGACCTGCCGGCCTCCCGCCCCAGTTGCTCGCCCTGCAGCGACAGATGGTCGAGCTCCAGCGCGCCGCGTTCGAGAGCTCCTTCCAGGCCGTTGCCACGATCCAGGATCGTCAGGCCGACGTGCTGCAGGGCCTGGCCGATCAGATGCCGGCCGTGGCGCCCGAGCTCCGGGAGGCGCTCGAGACCTGGACCGCGAGCTTCCGGCGCGCCCGCGAGGAGTACCACGACTCCGCCGAGCGTTCGTACGAGCTGCTCGACCAGCTCTTCGACCGCCTCTCCGGCGAGGCGGAAGGTCGGGCGCACGGCGAGAGCGACGGCGAAGCGGAGGAGAGCCGAGGACAGGAGCCGTGAGCGCGGCCGCCGCCCTCCAGCGCTCCTATCCGCAATCGATCTCCTGCGGGGGGCGCTCGCTCCAGCTGCGCCGCCTGGGCTCCGGCGACCGCGCCGCCCTGCGCAAGCTCGTTGCCAGCTTGAGCGAGCAGGACCTCCTCTTCCTGCGCATCGACATCACCGACGATCGCGTCATGGACCAGTGGATCGCGGCCCAGGACGGCGAGGACTGGATCACGATCCTGGCGCTCGACGGCAAGCGCATCGCCGGCTACGGGACCCTGCACCGGGACGCGATGTCGTGGACCCGCCATCTGGGCGAGATCCGCGTCATCGTGGGCCCGGATCATCGCGGCACGGGCCTGGGAGCGCGGCTCACACGCGAGATCTTCGAGCTGGCGCGCGAGCTCGGGGTCTCGAAGGTCGTGGCCCGGATGCCGCTGCGCCAGGAGGGCGCACGTCGGATGTTCGAGAAGCTCGGCTTCCACGCCGAGGCCCTGCTCGCCGACTGGGTGATCGACCGCGACGACCGCACCCAGGATCTGGTGATCATGAGCTACGACGTCACCGGCCTCAACGACTAGCGGGCTCGTCGACTCGATCGAACTTCGACCGTTTTGTGAGCTTCCCGCTGGCCTAGTCGACCTAGCGGGCTCGTGGTTTTCACCACTCCCCAACGAGCCGGGAAGCGAGGCGAGCTCATACCACGAGCCCGCCCGATCACTCGTGCGCCGCAAGCCCGCAAGCGGGCGCGGCTGGGCCGACCAGGCCACAGCCGATTTCTCTAGGCGATCGCAGCGGCTTGATCGAACTTTGACCATACTGTGAACTTCTCGCTGGCCTAGTCGACCTAGCCGAGGAGACTCCTGTCGAGCGGGGCCCGGCAGGAGTCTCGACGCGCATCGCGCGCCGTTTCTCCCGGTCGGGGACCAGCTCGTTCCGGCCGTCGCACCGCATCGCCTGCGGTCGACGAGAGTCGTGAGTCGCTGCTCTCGCACGGAGCCGCCGGACGAGCCGGGGGACGCTGACTCACCCTCGGACCGCTCTTTTCTTCGCCGAGTCGCTGTATCGTCGCACCTTACGACTCGTGCGCAGGCATGGGGGCGACTCGAGTCGGACCACCCCCGCCCCGGCGTTCGCAGCGCTCGGAGGACCCTCTTGAAGATCGGAATCCTCTCCCGCGACTCGCAGCTCTACTCCACTCGCCGGCTCAAGGAGGCCGCCGAGCAACGTGGTCACCAGGTCTCGGTGGTGGACTACTCACGCTGCTACATGAACATCACCTCGCGACGGCCGCAGGTGCTGCTCGGCGGGCGATCGCTCGACTTCGACGCGATCATCCCCCGCATCGGCGCCTCGATGACCTTCTACGGGACCGCCGTCGTCCGCCAGTTCGAGATGATGGGCGTCTACCCCTGCAACACGTCGCAGGCGATCGCCCGCTCGCGCGACAAGCTGCGCGCGCTCCAGCTGCTCGCGAGAGCTGGCGTGGGCCTGCCCGTGACCAGCTTCGCGCGCTCGACCAAGGACATCGAGGGCCTGATCGAGGTGGTCGGCGGCTCCCCGCTGGTGGTCAAGCTGCTCGAAGGGACGCAGGGGGTCGGCGTCGTGCTGGCGGAGACGAAGAAGGCGGCGGAGTCGGTGATCAGCGCCTTCCGCCAGCTCGACGCCAACATCCTCGTCCAGGAGTTCATCAAGGAGGCCGCAGGAGAAGATCTGCGCGTCTTCGTCGTGCACGGCAAGGTGGTGGCGGCCATGAAGCGCAAGGGACCCGATGGTGACTTCCGCTCCAACCTCCATCGCGGCGGCACCGCCAGCAAGACCCGCCTGTCGCCCGAGGAGCGCACCACGGCGGTGCGCGCCGCCAAGGTCCTCGGCCTCAAGGTCGCGGGCGTCGACCTCATCCGCTCCAACCATGGCCCGCTGGTGATGGAGGTCAACTCGTCGCCCGGCCTCGAGGGGATCGAGGGCGCCTCCGGCAAGGACGTCGCCGGCGCCGTCATCGAGTTCCTCGAGAAGCACGCAAGGCGCGGCAAGACGAAGGACCGGATCGAGGGCTAGCGGCTCGTGGTGGTCAACACTCCCCAACGAGCGCCGCGGGGGAGGCGCGGTCATACCACGAGCCCGCTACTGGCGTTCCCCGCCCAAGCGCCGCAAGCGGCGCGGGCTCAGGTCGACTCGGCCGAAACCGCGGAATCCTGGCGAACAACATGGCTCGA
>DATKBT010000089.1:0-26765 GCA_035546295.1 Thermoanaerobaculia bacterium
CCGCCTTCACCGGGCTCCAAAGCTTTAGCCGCCGAGCTCTCTCGCAGAATGAACAACGGCCGCGCCACGCTCAACCCACGAGTCTGGCCCAGCCGACGACCTTGGCAATCCCGCTAACCCGTTTCACACCAGCCACCTAGGCGGGGACCTCCCCGTCGTTCGAGTCGTCGGATTCGCAGGAGTCGCCCGAGACCGCGATGCCGCCCCGCCTGACGCTCCCCCTGGTCGCCTCGACGCCGTTCGTCGCCGGTCCCGCGACGGCGGTCGCGCTGCTCGCCGGCGTGGTCGCGGTCGGCTTCGTGCTGTGGGTGATCGTCGCCTACAACCGGCTGGTGCGCGCTCGCCTGCTGGTCGCCGAGGCCTGGAGCGGCGTCGACGTCCAGCTCCGGCGCCGCCACGACCTGGTGCCGCGGCTGGCGGAGACCGCGGCCGGCTACGCTCGCTTCGAGAAGGCGGTGCTCACCGAGATCGCCGAGCTGCGCGCCCACCCGCTGCTCGGCCGCGACGCCCGCGCCGAGCGGGCAAGCACGGAGCTGCAGGATGTCGAGAACTCGCTGGCCGACCGGCTGGGCAGCTTCTTCGCGCTGGTCGAGGCCTATCCGGAGCTCAAGGCCGACCGCGGCTTCCTGGCGCTCCAGGAGGAGCTGGTCGAGATCGAGGAGGCGCTCCAGCTCGCCCGCCGCTACTACAACGGTGCGGTGCGCGACTACGCGATCCGGCTCGAGTCCTTCCCCTCGAACCTGGTCGCCGGCGCCTTCTCGTTCGCGCCGCGCGAGTTCTTCGAGGTGCAGTCGGCGACCGAGCGGCTCGCCCCTCAGGTGCGGATCGAGGGGGGCGAGGGCAGGTAAGGAGCGGCGGGATCGGTTCAGCGTTCGACGGATCCTCGGGCTCGCCGCCGAGGGCGATCGAAGATAGCGTTGCCCGAGCATCCTCGGAGCGACGGCGTGCAAGACTCCTGCAAGAGCAGGTGCGTCGATGACTCGCAGCGTGCAGATTCTCGCGGGCCCACTGAGGCTCCCTGAGAGGAGCCCTGAGAGGGGCCCTGAGAGGGGCCCTGAGAATGACGGGACTGGGAGATCGCGTCTGTCGCCTCGACGAGTCCCGTCGTGCCCCGCCCACGGTTCGCGCGATCTCTGAGCGGGCATCCAGAGGCCGCGCCAGGAGTCGAAACCAGATGACGACGCCCCTTCGATCCCTCCTCCACCTCGCGGCGGCACTCACCGCCGCCCTCGTCGTCGGCTTCGCCGCCGCCCCCGCTTTCGCACAGGAGCAGATCCTCCGCTTCGACAGCGACATCGCCGTCGACGTCGACGGCAACCTGCGGGTGACCGAGACGATCCGCGTGCGCGCGGAGGGCGTCGACATCCAGCGCGGCATCTACCGTGACTTCCCGCTCGACTACAGCGGCCGGTTCGGCACGCGGGTGCGGGTTCCCTTCCGCGTGGTCGAGGTCCTGCGCGACGGCCGCCCCGAGCCGCACCACACCGAATCGATCGCCAACGGCGTGCGGGTGTACATCGGCAGCGCGTCGGTGATGCTCGAGGCGGGGGAGTACGAGTACGCCCTCACCTACGAAACCGGTCACCAGCTCGGCTTCTTCGCGGACCACGACGAGCTCTACTGGAACGCGACCGGCAACGACTGGGCGTTCCCCATCCTGGCGGCGAGCGCTACGGTCACGCTGCCCGCCGGCGTCGAGCCGTCGGCGATCGGCCACGAGGCCTACACCGGCCACCAGGGCGCCCAGGGGCAGGACTACACGTCGAGCGTCGACCCGCAGGGGCGCGTTCTCTTCGAGACGACGAGGGTGCTGAGCCCGCGCGAGGGTCTCACCATCGTCGTCACCTTCCCCAAGGGGATCGTGCGCGAGCCGACCGCCGCGGAGCGGCGCGACGACTTCTTCGCCGCCAACCGCATGCTGATCCCGGCGGCCGTCACCCTGGTGGCGGTGGTCGCCTACTACTTCGTCGTCTGGTGGCGGGTGGGACGCGATCCGGAGCGCGGGACGATCATCCCGCTGTTCGAGCCGCCCGACGACCTGCCTCCGGCGTGCGTGCGCTACGTCTGGCGCATGCGCTTCGACCGCAAGTGCTTCACCGCGGCGCTGATCGACATGGGCGCCAAGGGGTACCTGCGCATCGTCGAGGGCAAGACCTTCCGCCTCGAGCGCACCGGCGGCACCCATGCCAACCTTTCGCCGGGCGAGCGCGCGATCGCGGGGCGGCTGCTCACGCGTGACTCGTTCGAGCTCAAGGCTCGCGACACCGGGACCGCCCAGAAGATGAAGAGCGCGATCAAGGATCTGCGCAAGGTCCTGCAGCTCGAGTACGAGGGGGAGGCGTTTCGCACCAACCGGAAGTGGGCGCTCGGCGGCATCGGCCTGTCGGTGCTGGGCCTGCTCGTCACCGCGGCCTTCGGGGGCGTCTCCGAGGGCATGCCGGTGGCGGTCATGGCGCTGTTCGCCGGGCTCTGGAGTCTGTTCGCCACGGTGCTGGTGATGGCGGTCGGACGCGCCTGGGCCCAGGTGGCGAGCGCGCAAGGCCTGGCCACCGTTGGAGCGCTCTTCCAGGCGGTGGTGCCCTCCCTGATCATGATCCCGGTGGCCGGCGGGGGCGTGGTGCTGCTGCTCGGTCTGGCCGCGGTCGCAGGACCCTGGCTCGCCGCCCTGATGTTCACCCTGCCGGGGCTGGCGGTGGTCTTCTACGTGCTGCTTCGTCAGCCGAGCCAGGCGGGGCGCAAGCTGATGGACCGCATCGAGGGCTTTCGCATGTACCTGTCGACCGCCGAGCGCGACGAGCTGCGCACCGCCGAGCCGCAGATGACGGTCGACCGCTACGAGCAGCTCCTCCCCTACGCGGTGGCGCTCGGCGTCGAGAACGAGTGGTCGGAGAAGTTCGCGGCGGCGCTCGCGGCCGCGGGGCAGGAGCCCCCGCAGCAGGGGCCGCGGTGGTACAGCGGGCCGAGCTGGTCGAAGGCGGGCGCCGCGGGCTTCGCCTCGGCGATCGGCGGATCGCTGGCGGGAGCGGTCGCCTCGGCGGCGACCCCGCCCGGGTCCAGCAGCGGTTCGGGGGGCGGCGGCTCGTCGGGCGGCGGCGGCGGCGGTGGCGGCGGCGGGGGCTGGTAGCGCGCGGGCCGCGTGTCGACGGATCGTCTCGGGCCGACGCCGTACAATCGGCGCCCATGGCCAGACGGTTCACGGTCATGGGCGCCGGCGAGCTCGGCTTCCACCTCGCGCGCACGCTCCACCAGGAGGGGCACGACGTGGTGATGATCGACGTCGACCCCGACCGCAGGACCCGCGTCGAGGACCAGCTCGACCTGTCGTTCGTGGTCGGCAACGGCACCCAGATCCCGGTGCTCGAGCAGGCGGGCGTCGGCCGCAGCGAGCTGTTCATCGCCGCCTCCAACTCCGAGGAGGCGAACCTCACCGCCTCGGTGCTGGCCAAGGACCTGGGCGCTCAGCGCACCGCGGTGCGGCTCGAGACCACCGAGGAGCTGACCACCTACCGCAGCCGCTACGAGACGCTGTTCCACGCCGACCTGCTGCTCTCGCCCCAGGTGCTCGCCACCACCCAGATCCTCAACATCGTCCTCGGCCACAACACCCACGAGATCGACTTCCTCGCGCACGGCAAGATCCAGCTCCGGACGATCAAGATCGAGTCCGGTTGCGACGCCTCGCGCGTGCCGCTGCGGCGCCTGCCGATGCCGCCCGGCAGCCTGATCGTCGGCTACCTGTCCGATGGCCAGGAGCTCTCCACCCCGACCGCCGATCGCAAGCCGCTGGCCGGCGGCCAGGCGCTGGTGCTGTGCACCAGCGACGCCGAGCGCCAGGTCGAACGGCTGTTCTCGTCGCGCTTCCTGAGCCCCAAGCAGGTGGTGATCGGCGGCGCCGGCCGCAAGGGGGTCGGGGTCGCCAAGGCGATGATCGGGCTCGTCCCGAGCATCAAGCTGGTCGAGCGCAACCGCGCCAAGGCCGAGCGCATCGCGGCCCAGTATCCCGAGCTCGACGTGATCCACGGCGACGCCACCGACTTCAACCTGCTGCGCGCCGAGCGTCTCGACCACCCCGACGCCTTCGTCGCGGCGATGGCCCACGACGAGTCGAACCTGCTCGCCTGCCTGATCGCGCAGGAGGCGGGTGCGGGCGAGGTGATCGCCGTCGTGCGGCGCACCGAGACCAGCCGGCTGTGGAAGCAGACCGGACGGCTCCACGTGGTCTCGCCGCGCTTCCTCGCCGCCGAGCGCATCACCGACTACATCCGTCACGGCTACAAGGCCAACCTGATCTCGCTCGAGGGCGGCGCCCTGCGCGTCATCCAGCGCCGCATCCACGACGCCAGCCCGGTGGTCGGGGTGTCGATCGAGGAGCTCTCGCCGCCCGACGGCCTGCTGGTCGGCGCCATCGTCCGCGGCGAGCGGGTGTTCATCCCCACGGCGAGTGACCGCTTCGAGGCCGGCGACCAGGCGATCCTGTTCGTCCACCGTGCCGAGCTGTCGACGGTCCAGCTCTTCTTCCCAGGTCAGGAAGACGCCGAATAGGGGCGTCGAGGCCCCTGCTCCAGCCGCCGGTCGCCGATCCGTGAACACCCGCGCGCTCCTCCGGCTCCTCGGCAAGATCCTGAGCCTGCTCGCGCTGGCCGAGGTGCTGCCGGTGCTCTGCTGCCTCTGGTACGGCGAGACGCGGGGCGCCCTTTCGTTCCTGGCCGCCGGCACGATCACCCTCGTCGTGGGCCTGTCGCTGACCCGCATCAGGGTGCCCGACGAGCGCCTGTACCGGCGGGAAGGCATCCTGATCGTGGTCGCGGGATGGATGCTCGCGTCGTGCTTCGGCGCGCTCCCCTATCTGTTCAGCGGCGAGGTGACCTCCCCGATCGACGCCGTCTTCGAATCCGCCTCGGGCTTCACCACCACCGGCGCCTCGATCTTCACCGACATCGAGTCGAAGGGCAGGGGCATCCTGTTCTGGCGCAGTCTCACCCAGTGGCTGGGCGGCCTCGGCATCATCGTGATCTTCGTCGCCCTGCTCTCCGAGCTCGGCCCGGGAACGCGCTTCCTCTACCGGGTCGAGGTGCCCGGACCGACCAAGGAGATCCTCCACCCGCGCGTGCACCACACCGCGCAGGTGCTCCTCGAGATCTACGTCGCGATGAGCCTCGCCTGCCTGCTGCTGCTGCTCGCCGGCGGAATGAACCTCTACGACGCGCTGACCCACACCTTTTCGACGCTGTCGACCGGCGGCTTCTCGCCGCGCAACGCCAGCATCGCGGCCTTCCCCTCGCCGTTTCTCCAGATCGTCCTGATCGTGTTCATGGTGCTCGCCGGCGTCAACTTCTCGCTCTTCTACATGATGACCCGCGGCAAGTGGAAGCTGTGGCGGGATCGCGAGCTCGGCGTCTACCTGTGGCTGCTCGCCGGCGCCAGCGTCGCGGTCACCATCGACCTCGTCGTGCGCTACGAGGCGAGCTACGGGCGCGCGCTCCTCGACGCCACCTTCCAAGTCGTCTCGCTGATGACGACCACCGGCTTCGCCTCGGTCGACTTCGACGTCTGGCCCGACGCCGCGCGCGGCACGCTCCTGTTCGTGATGATCATCGGCGGTTCGGCGGGATCGACCGCCGGAGGCGTCAAGGTGATGCGGGGGCTGATCGCGCTCAAGACCGCGCTGCGCGAGGTGCGGCTCACCTTCTCGCCGAGCGCGGTCATCCCGGTGACCGTCAGGGGAGCGCCGGTGCCCGAGGAGGTGATCCGCAGCGTCGGCGGCTTCATCATCCTCTACGCCTTCACCATGGTGGCCGGCGCCACGCTGCTCACGCTCGGCGGCAACGACCTGGTCACCGCCGCCACCGCTTCGCTCGCGTGCCTGGGCAATATCGGACCCGGCCTCGCCAAGGTCGGAGCGACCGGAAACTACGCGTTCTTCGACGGCTGGGAGAAGATCCTGCTGGTGCTGCTGATGTGGCTGGGCCGGCTGGAGATGATGGCGATCGTCGCGGTCGGCACGCGCAGCTTCTGGAGGCGCTAGCGGTAGCGGGCTCGTGGTGGTCACCACTCCCCAACGAGCGGAGAAATCCAAGCGTGTCATACCACGAGCCCGCTACCTCATGTTCTTCTCCGCCTCCGGCCCTTCGGGCCTCAGCGGAGTGTGCTCGTTGGTCCCGCGCAAGCGCGGGACCAAGGTGCCCCGCCCAAGCGCCGCAAGCGGCGCGGGCTCGGCTAGGTCGACTCGGCCGAAACCGTGGAATCCTGACGACCGACGCAGCTTGATCGAACTTTGACCGTTTTGTGAACTTCCCGCTGGCCTAGTCGACCTAGCCCGTGCGCGGCCGCGAGCTGCCGGCTTCCGGCCGTCACGGTCGAAGCCGCCCGAACCCACTTCGAGCTTTAGTCCCGATGCCTGTTCGGCTCTCTATCGCGGCGCCTCGGCGGGATGCGAGCGCTGGCCGCAGCTCGAACCGGAGCCTTTCGAAGTCAGAGGAGTCCGTTCCGAGGAAGCGGCAAAAACCTCCGGAAAAAGTGTTGCATCGACGGTTCGCCATATGCTACTTTATAGAGAAGTCGGGTGCCTCATGCCCCTCTCCGACACCCGACTCGGCCCGCAGGATGCCGGATTCTCTCGAGAAGACTGGCGACTCGGGCCGCATTTTTTTTGGGGCCGAGGCACTGGTTTTTTGGGGCCGAGGCACTGGCAGCGCCCGGCCCCGAACCGCCGAAGCTGCGCTATGGTAGCGCCGACGCGAGGCGAGACGGCGGGACGTGTTCCGGTCCCTGCCGCTCTCGCCTTTCGCTTCGAAAGCCAAGCAGGGCATGCCACTCTCCGCGTTCACCCGTAGCGAGCTGATCTTCCCCGAGCTCGGCGGCCACGACCGCGACTCGATCTTGCGCTTCTTCGCAGAGCGGCTCGCCGAGGCCGCCGGTCTCGACGTCGAGGACGTCCACCGGGGACTGGTGGAGCGCGAGGACCTCGGCTCGACCGGGATCGGCGGTGGCGTCGCGATCCCCCACGCGCGCGTCGCCGGCCTGGATCGGGCCCTGATGGCCGTGGGGCTGGCCGCTGACGGCATCGACTTCGGCGCCATCGACGGCCAGCCGGTGCGGGTGTTCTTCGTGATCGTCTCGCCGAAGGAGGATCCCCAGCAGAACCTCCGCTCGCTCGCTGCGGTCTCCGCCTGGGTCAAGGAGGAGGGCAACGTCGAGGCCCTGCTCGCGATGCCGAGCTCGGCCGCGATGGCGGAGGCCCTCGCGGCGGACACCGTCAGGGAGTAGGTCGAAGCAGAGAAAGCGTCGAAGCAGAGAAAGACAGAGACAGAGAAAGACAGAGTCAGGCGCGATCGGCCCTCCTCGAGGTCCGCCCCTACCCTTTCATCACGACTCGCCGATGTGGAAGCGCGGGAACGCTCGCGCTCGAGCACAACGACCCGGCGGCCGGCGGCGGCCAGTCGGATGGCCGCGGCGGCGCCGGCGGGACCGCCCCCGACGATCGCGTCCCACTCCGGGCTCTGTGGGTGCTCATGGATCGACTCGCTGCTGTGACGCGGGCCGATGGCGCCGCGGGCACCTTTCGGGGCGCCGAGCCGGGCGCGAGGGCGCCGAGCCATCGCGTCTGGATCTCCGATCTCCGATCTCGGATCTCGGGCTCAGCTGCTCGGGCTCGGCTGCTCAGGATCGGGCGCTCAGCACGGCGCTCAGGAAACCGTCGCCCCCCTCGATGTGCACGTCGTGGCCGACATCCTCGAGCTCGATGATCTCGGCCTTCGGGAAGTGCCTCAGGATAACCTCTCGATCGCCCGCGCTCACATAGCGCGAGCCGCCTCCGACGATGAACCTCGTCGGGCCTTCGAAGCGATCGCCGGGCTCCAGCGGATTCGCGCGGATCTCGGACATCCCCGAGCGCAGCGCCTCGAGGTCCGCCTGCCAGACGTAGTCCTGTCCCGCGCCGTCCGGGCGATCCGGCGCGTCGGGGCCGCGCACCAGGTTGGTGAGCAGGAACAGCCGCAGCGCCCGGTCGGGGATCGCATCGGCGAGCTGCTCCTCGGCCTCGGCGCGCCGCGAGACGCGAGAGAGGTCGACCGCTAGCAGGGCGTCGAGGAGTCCGGTGTCCGCGGTGTACTCGCGCGGGGCGATGTCGAGGACGTACAGCTCGCGCACCCGCTCCGGCGCCGCCCGGCACGCCAGCGCCATCGCGACCTTGCCGCCGAGGCTGTGACCCATGACGCCGGCACGCTCGACGCTTTGGGTATCGAGCGTCGCGAGCACGTCGGCGACCAAGTCGTCGTAGCCCATCCCGGAGTGGTGAGGAGACTGCCCGTGGTTGCGCAGGTCGAGCGCGAGAACGTGGAAGTGCTCGCTCAGCGCGCGTCCCGCCGTCACCCAGTTGCGAGACGACCCGTAGAGGCCGTGCAGCACCACCAGCGGCGGCCGGCCGCCGCCTCCCAGATCTCGCACATGGAGCTCGACCGGCGACATCCGTTCAGCCTCGCAGCACGGCACGGGCAGCATGCCAACCGGGCAGCCCGGTGAGGGAGCCGCCGGGATGGACGCCCGCACCGCACAGCAGCAGACCCTCGATCCCGGTCGCCGGACCACCGCCGGCGAGCGGCACCCCGCGCATCGCGAACATCTGCTCGAGCCCCATCTCGCCGTGGTGCTCGCTGCCTTCACTCGCTCCGAGCTCGCTCTGCCAGTCCACCGGGGTCAGCAGCCTGCGCGCGAGCAGGCCCTCGCCGAGCGCGGGCAACGCCTGCTCGAGGCGCGCCAGGATCGCCTCCTGCCAGCCCCGGCGGGCCCGGCCTTGCCAACCGCCGTCCTCTCCGCTCTCGGCGCGCAGCGCGTAAGGCGACCACTGCGCGTCGACCAGCAGCGCCGTGATGCCGTCGACAACGGGCCCTTCGAACACCTCGATCGAGGGGCGTTCGGAGCAGCGTCCGTACCTCGCAGCGTCCGCGGCCACATCGATCTCGCGCAGGTCGGCGCCTACCAGCAGCCGAGCCCCGCTGCCGAGCCAGCCCTCGGGCGCTGCCGCCAGCCCCCGCTCCTCGACCGCCAGCAGCAGGCGGCTGCGGATGCCGCGGTACTTGGCGCCGCGCAGCTCGCGCACCGTCGAGACCTCGAGCGCCTGCGGCCCCACCAGTCCGAGGAGGGTCGAGCGCGGGTCGAGGTTGGAGAGGACCCAACGGCACCGGACCTCCTCGCCGCCGGCCAGCCGCACGCCGACGGCGCGCGGCGGGCGACCGGCCGCGCGTTCGGTCAGCACCGCCTCGACCCCGCGGCCGGTCTCGATGCGCGCTCCGTGCGACCTCGCCGCGCGCGCCAGCACCGCCGCGAATGGCTCCCCCGCGTCCGTCGTCCGACGCAGCGGCCGCAGGCGGGTGGCGGTGCTCCCGGCGAGCTGGGCCTGCAGCAGCCATCCCGTCCCCGCCGCCGTCGGCCCGCGCGAGGAGCCCGCCAGCGCCAGCGTCGCGAGCCCCGCGCAGGCCGGCCCGTCCCCGAGGTGGGCGAGGAGGCGATCGGCGACCGGCAGCGCCAGCGCACGAACCAGATCGGGCTTCGCGAGAGTGCGAGCGAGGTCTCTGAAGGAAGGCTCGGCGCGCAGCAGCTCCTCCACCTCTCGACCGTGAGCCGCGATCTCGGCGCTCAGGGCCCGCCACCCCGGCCCGTCGGAGGATCGCCGCGACGCCAGCTCGTCCGCGGTCCGCGCGACGTCGCGCCAGAGCGGCAGCGGCGAGCCGCCCCGCCCGTCCACCACGACCGCGAACAGCTCCGGCTCGCCGCCCCCCGGCTCGTCGCCCGCCGCGAGCTCGGGGAGCATCTCCGCCAGCAGATCGGTGCGCAGCAGACCCCAGTCGTCGGCCGCGATCGGCACGCGGATCCCTTCGCGCAGCTCGACCAGGCCCGCGAAACCCCCCACCTCGTCGCGGCGCTCGAGCACTCGCACCGACAGCCCCGCGCGCGCCAGCAAGCCGGCCGCGACCAGGCCGTTGTGGCCGGCGCCGACGATCACCACCTCGGCGTCGTGGCGTCCGCTGCCGCCCGAGCTCATCGGGCTCCCCCCCGGTCGGCCAGCATGCGGAGCGCGCACAGCCGCCCCGGCGCGCCCGAGATCCCGCCGCCGGGGTGGCTCGCGGATCCGCACACGTAGTAGCCGGGGAGCGGCGTCCGATAGGAGGAGGCCTCCGGCGCCGGGCGGTTGAGCAGGAGCTGGGCGAGGCTGAGCTCGCCGTGGAAGATGTTGCCTCCCGTGATGCCCGCGATGCGCTCGATGTCGACCGGAGTGAGCACCTGGCGGTGGAGGATCGAGCCCTCGAGGTTGACGATGTGCTCGGCGAGCACCTCGATCACAGCGTCGCCGAACGCCTCGCGCTGCGCCTCCCATCCCCCCTCGCCGGGATCGTACGGGGCGTACTGCACGAAGCACGAGAGCACGTGCTGGCCAGGTGGCGCCATGTCGCGGTCGAACACCGACGGGATCACCAGGTCGACGAACGGTCGCCGCGAGAAGCTCCCGCCCCGGCAATCGTCGAATGCCTGCTCGACGTAGTCGAGGCCGGGAGCGATGCTCACGCCGCCGGCGAGGTGCGGCCCCGGCTCGGGCCGGCTGGCGAAACGAGGGAGCTCGGAGAGCGACAGGTTGACCTTGCCCGAGCAACCCTGGCTCTTCCAGGCGTCGACCCGCTCGAGCAGGTCCGCCGGCAGCACGCCGCTGGGCACGAGGCGCCGGAAGCTCACCTGGGGAGTGCAGCTCGAGGCGACCATGTCGGCGCGCAGCTCGGCGCCGTCGGCGAGCGCGACCCCGCTCGCGCGGCCGTTCTCGACGATCACCTGCTCGACCGGCGCTTCAGTGCGGAGGTCGGCGCCGAAGCTGCGGGCGGCGCCCGCGATCGCCTCGGCGACCGCGCCCGTGCCCCCCTTCTGAAAGCCCCAGCCCCGGTAGTCGCCGTCGACCTCGCCCATGTAGTGGTGGAGCATCACGTAGGCCGAGCCCGGCGAGCGCGGCGAGAAGAAGGAGCCGATGATGCTCGAGGTGGTGAGCGCCGCCTTGAGGGCATCGGTCTCGAACCAGCGGTCGACGAGATCGGCCGCGCTCATCGTCATCATGCGCGCGAAGAGCAGGAGCTGCGCGCGCGGCAGGTCGAGGAAGTGGCGGACCAGGTCGGCAGCGAGCTCCCCCTGCTCCACCGCCCCGCGCCCCTCGACGCCGGCGGCCTCGCGCCCCAGGAGCTCCGCCGGCGCGGTGTCCTGGAGACGGTGGACGAGGCGCGCCATGTGCGTCATCTCGAGCTTGAACTCGGGGTAGGCCTCGGCGTCGCGTCGCGAGTGGCGGGCGATGTTGTGGTAGCTGCGGCCGGGGTCGGCCTCGCGGTAGAGCTCGTCGCCGCCCGGAAGCGGGTTGAGCGTGCTCTCGGTCGGCTGGATGTGGAGACCGTGGCGGACCAGGTCGAGCTCGTGGATGACCTCCGGGCGCAGCAGGTTGACCAGGTAGGAGAAGACGCTGTAACGGAAGCCCGGGAAGGGCTCCTCGGTGAGGGTGGCGCCGCCGAGCACGCCGCGGCGCTCGACCAGCAGCACGTCACAGCCGCCGCGTGCGAGGTAGGCCGCCGCGGTCAGCCCGTTGTGGCCGCCGCCGATCACGATGGCGTCCCAGCGTGAGCGCGTGCTCACCGTGCGCGCGCTCACGATCGCGTCTCCGCCGACCTTCCGTGCGCCCGCTCGATCGCCTCTGTTCCGATCGCGTCAGTTCCGATCGCCTCGGTTCCGATCGTCTCAGTTCCGATCGTCTCGGCCGGCGGCGTCGAGCGCTTGCGCTCGGGGTCGTAAAACGGCAGCCGTACGACGCGCGCGACGAAGGTCACGCGGCGTGTGTCGACCACCGCCTCGAGCTCGAGCAGGGTGCCGACCTCGGCGCTCCCCACCTCGACCGAGGCGATTCCGATCTGCTTCTTGAGCAGAGGCGAGAAGACCTGGCTGGTGACCTGGCCGACCTGGCGCCCCGCCTGGAGCAGCGGCGCCGGCTTGCGCACCGGCGACTGCCCGGGGCTCAGCGGGCGCAGGCCGAGCGAGCCGTGGACGCGCTCGAGCTCGAACCAGGGGACCTCGACGCCCACCAGCGCCCACGCGGCCCCGCCCCCATTCGCCGCGGCGCGCTCGCGCTCGATCGCGGGCCGCCCCACGAACTCGTTGCCGGGCGTGAGCTTGACGGTCCAGCCCAGCCCCGCCTCGTCGGGGGTGGACTTGCGGCGTTCGAGCAGCGACTGGTGGGCGGCCACGTAGTCGACGTCGATCAGCACCAGCCCCGCCTCGATCCGCAGCACGTCGAGCGCGTCGAGCCCGACCGGCAGCAGGCCGTGCTTGGCGCCGGCGCGAAACAGCGCGTCCCACACCGGCTCGGCGGCATCTGCCGGGATCCACAGCTCGTAGCCGAGATCACCCGTGAAGCCGGTGCGTGTGACCTCGACCGCGACGCCGTCGATGCTGGTCGCCAGCGCTCCGAAGTAGCCGAGCGCCCCGAGCGCGTCGGCGCCGGAGGAGATCTCCTGCAGGATGGCGCGTGAGCGCGGGCCCTGCAGCGCGAGCGCCGCGATCTCCCGGCTGACGTCGACGACCTCGGCGTCGAGCCCTAAGCCGCAGTCCTCGAGCCAGCGCAGGGTCGGGTGCGCGGCGGTCAGACGGAAGCGATCGTCGGCGAGGCACACCACGTTGCCGTCCTGGAGCACCTTGCCCGCGTCGTCGCACCAGGTGGAGTAGGCGACTCGCCCCGGACGCAGCTTGGCGAGATCGCGAGTCGTCACCCGCTGGAGCAATGCCCGCGCCTGGGGACCGCGCACCTCGAGCTTGTCGAGCGGCGAGACGTCGATCACGCCGGCGGCGTCGCGGACCGCCCAGTACTCGCGCCCGTACGAGTGCCCGTAGGTGAGCGGGCACTGGTAGCCGGACCACTCTCGCCAGGAGAAGCTGGTGACGTGCTCGAGGATCCGCCGGTGGAAGGGCGTGGTCTCGGCCAGCGAGCCGCCCCGCTGGCGCAGCGCGGCGCGATCGATCTCGCCGGCCCTCGGACCGAGCCGGTAGAGGGCGCCCTCGGGCGACCGCGCCACCAAGCCACCGGCCTCGAGCGCGGCCAGGATCCGGTGCGCCGTCGGCTTGGTCAGGTCGAGCGCGGCGGCGAGGTCGCCGAGGCCGCGATCCCGCACTCCGCTGGCGAGCTCCTCGAGCAGGTGCAGCGCGCGCTGGATTGCCTGGGTGCCTTCGGGTGCCTTCTTCTCAGCCGATTTCGATCGCGTCATCTGCGCTGCCGTGGGATTCCGGGCTCAGCCCCCGTCGCGCGAGGCCAACGGGTCGGCCCGAGCCCGCGCCGCTTGCGGCGCTCGGGCGGGGAACATGAGTAGCGGGCTCGTGGTACGACCACGCCGCAGTCCCGACGCCGATGATGAGTGGTGACCACCCGCCCGCTACGGCTTGGGCTTCCTCAGCATAGCGCCGAGATCGCGCCCGCCGAACAGGTGCATGTGCAGGTGTGGCACCTCCTGGTGGCCGTCGGGACCGGCGTTGGCGAGGACCCGGTACCCCCGCTGCCCGAGCCCCTCCTGGCGAGCGACCGCGCCGATCGCGCGCACCCACGCGGCCTGCTCCTCCGGCGAGCCGCGCTCGGCGAAGTCGTCGAAGGACACGTAGGCGCCCTTGGGGATCACCAGCACGTGGACCGGGGCCTGGGGGTTGATGTCGCGGAAGGCGAGCACGTGCTCGTCTTCGTAGACCTTGTCGCAGGGGATCTCGCCGCGCAGGACCCGCGCGAACACGTTGCTTTCGTCGTAGCTCGTCATCGTCTCGCTCCCGCTCTCTGCCCCGCTCTCTTCCGCACTCTCTTCCCCACTCTCTTCCCCTCTCTTCCAGATCCCTCCCGGTCATTCGCCGCGGGTCACATTCCGACGATCCGCAGCTCACGGCCGAAGGTGGTCAGGCTCTCGCAGCCTCCGTCGACCAGCCACAGGTCGTCCTCGATGCGCACCCCGCCCCAGCCGTCGCGGTAGAGGCCGGGCTCGACGGTGAACACCATCCCCTTCCTGAGCTCGACCTGGGCGCCGTGCATGATCGACGGCGGCTCGTGGATCTCGAGCCCGAGCCCGTGCCCGGTGCGGTGGGTCATCCACCCCTTCCACTCCGGCCCCGTGAGGTCGGCCTGGCACAGGTGGTGGACCTCGTGCGCGGTCGCTCCCGGCTTCGACGCACGCCGGCCCGAGGCGTTCGCCTGGCGCACCGCCTCGTAGACGCGCCGCGTCTCGTCGTCGGGCTCGGCGCCGACGACGAAGGTGCGCGTGATATCGCAGTGATAGCCCCGGTAGCTCGTCCCGAAGTCGATCAGGAGCAGCTCTCCGGCCTGCAGAGCGCGCTCGTCGGGGACGCCGTGGGGGAGGGCGCTCTTCGGCCCGCTGAGCACGATCGGACCGAACGAGATCCCCTCGCCCCCGCGCGCCAGCAGCTCGCTCGCCAGGCTGGCCGCGATCTCGCGCTCGGAGCGCCCCGAACGGACCCCCGCGAGCACCGTCTCGAGCGACTCCTCGGCGATGCGCGCCGCCTCGCGGATCCGGCCCGCCTCCTCCGCGCTCTTGATCAGGCGCAGCGACTGGACGACGGGATCGGCCGAGACGATCTCGACGTGCGGCAGGTGGCGCTTGAGGTGCGCCAGCTCGAAGTAGCGGAAGGCGAGCGGCTCGATCGCCACCTTGATCGCCGCCGTCATGTGGGAGAAGGCCTCCCCGGCGGCCTGGTCGGGGCCCTCGGCGTCGTCCCACAGCAGCACCCGGTCGACCTGTGGGACCGCCTGGCGCCAGTTCGACTCCTCGAGCCTGGGCACCACGGCGATCGGCGATCCCGAGCTCGGAATGGTGAGCAGGAACAGCCGCTCGTGGGACGCGAACTGGTGACCGGTGACGTAGTAGAGCGTCGGACCGGGGTTGAGGACCAGCGCGTCGATTCGCCGGCGCGCCAGCTCCTCTTGCAGCTTCTCGATTCGAAGGTTCATCGGCGAAGGCTCATCGGCGAAGGCTCATCGGCGAAGTCTTATCGGCGAAGTCTTATCGGCGAATTCATCGTCGTCCGACCTCTCGGCAGCGGGGTCGTGCGCGGTCCGTCGCGACGCCGCTCTTCGTGGGTTCGCGCCTCGGTCCACGGGAACGCCGGCGAGCGAAGGCTGCGCGCGAGAGTATCAACGGCGGGAGCGACCTGCGGTAGCCTGGCGGTCGCCTTCCTGTCAGCCGGCGCCCATCCTCCGCGAGCAGCCCGCGGGAGACGTCCGACCTCGATGCGCAGCCGTTCCTCCCCCGCTCCCTACGCCTGGTGGATGGTCTTCGCCGGATGGCTGGTGTACGGCTTCGGCGTCTCGCCCGGGTACTACAGCTGGGGGCAGTTCCTGCCCGAAACGCTGATCGATCTCGACCTCACCCGGGCTGAGGGCGGGCTTGTGTTCGGGCTGTTCGCGGTGGCGTACCAGTGCAGCTCGCCGCTGGTCGGGCTCGCCATCCAGCGCTTCGGAGTGCGCGCCGCGATGACCGTCGGAGCGCTGATCGCGGCTGCCGGCTTCCTGGTGATGAACCGCGCGGACTCGCTGGCCGACTGTCTGCTCGGCTTCTCGCTGCTCGCCGGCCTCGGGATCGGCCTCGGCACGATCCTGCCGACCCAGACCCTCGCCACCAACTGGTTCCACCGCTACCGAGCGACCGCGCTCGCTCTGATGATGACGGCCGGCGGGGTGGTCGGAAAGCTGGTGCCCCGGATCGATGCCTGGATGCTGGCCGAGCACGGCTGGCGCACCGGCTGGCTGCTGCTCGCGGGGGTCTCGGGTGCGGTCGCCGTGTTCGCGCTGGCCTTCATCCGCTCGAGCCCCGAGGACGTGGGGCTGCTGCCGGACGGGCTCGGCGCCGAGGCACGCTCCGGCAACAGGCCTGGCGAAGCGAGGCGCTACGGTGTCGGCGGCGGCGCCCGCGGAATCGCCGAGACCGACGACGGCGGCCCGGTTCGAGCGGCGCGACCGGTGGCCCGAGATCCCGACTGGTCGGCCGCCGACGCGCTGCGCACGCCGCAGTTCGCGGTCCTCGCGCTGTGCGGGATCGCCTTCGCGGTGCCGTGGGGCGTGGTCGTCGCGCACGGCATGCTGCACTTCGGCGACCGCGGCATTCCGACCGCCGTCGCCGGCGGCATCATCGGGTGGATGGTCCTGGTTTCGATCGCGGGAAGACTGAGCGCCTTCCTCGGCGATCTGGTGGCGCCGCAGCGGCTCCTCGGTCTGGCGCTCCTGGTCGAAGCCCTGGGGCTGCTCGGCATCACGTTGGCCGCGTCCTCCGGATTGGCGCTCGCCGGCGGCATCGTCTTCGGGCTCGGCTTCGGCACCGCCTACGTCAGCGTCTCGGCGGTGTTCGGCGCCTTCTTCGGCCGCCGCGCGTTCGCGGTCACCGCCGGAACCCGGATGATGATCACGGGCGTGGTCAACGCCTTCGCGCCCTGGGCGGCGGGGCTGGTCGCGGACCGCACGGGCAGCTATGTCCCGGCCCTGCTGCCGATCGCGGCCGTCACGGTCGCGGGAGCGATCGCCGCCTCCCTCTCCAAGCCGCCGGCGAGGAGAGAGACCGAGCGGATCGAGACCGCCCTGCCCGCCGCCCCGCGACCCTGAGACGTCCTCGAATCGCGCCCGAGATCCCGCGTCGCCGATCGCGAGCTCCTCGCACGAGCCGTGTTCCGTAGCGGCCGGGCTCCCGCTCCGTCGATCCGGACCGCGCTCCTCAGTCTCCCAGCGCCTTCAGGTACTGGCGGTCGAAGGCCGCGACCTCGCTCTCCATCTCGGAGTAGGGACCGGCGCGGTAGGCGCGCGACGCGACTCCGCGCTGGGCGTTGGCGCACAGCTCCCAGTCCTGGCGGTTCGTCAGGTCCCAGAACTCGACCGCGGGCGTCGGGTCGAAGGCGCCCTCGGCCCGCGCGTTGGGATGAAAGAGCCAGTCGCACACGATGCGCGTGCGGCGAACGTCGAGCGCTTCGACGCGGTGGAGCAGCACGTAGTCGGGCGCCAGGCTCAGGAACAGGTTGGGGAAGAGCGTGTAGTAGTAGACGAGGTCGAGGTCCTCCCCCTCGACCCCCGGGATCGGCATGGCGCAGCGCTCACCCGTGATCGTCATGCTGCCGCCGCTTCTCGCCATCCTCATCGGTCCCCCGAGCACCGCGCCCTCGCTCAGCTCGCTCGAGCTGTTGCGATAGGGCGAGAGCCGGTTGAGCAGAGGATGCGCGGTCGGGCAGTGGTAGCACTCGCTGTAGTTCTGGAAGAACAGCTTCCAGTTGGCGTCGACCTCGTAGACGCGGCGTTCGGTGACCTCGAGCTCGGCCAGGCGCCAGGGCTCGACCCGCGTCTCGAGCTCGACGAGGCGGTCGGTGAGCGGCGGCGGCGCCGGCGCCAGGCTGAGGAAGACGAGCCCCTGCCAGATCGTCATCGGGACCGGGATCAGCCCGTGCTCGGAGGCGTCGAAGCCGGCGACCTCGTCCATGTTCGGGGCGGTGGCGAGCCGCCCGTCGAGCCGATAGCTCCAGGAGTGGTAGGGGCACCGGATGCGGTCGCCGAGCTTTCCCGAGGCCTCCGCGCACAGGCGGCTGCCGCGGTGTCGGCAGACGTTGGCGAAGGCCTGGAGATCGCCCTTCCGGTCGCGGAGCACGACGACGCTCTCGTCGTCGAGCTCGAACAGCAGGTAGGCGCCGGGCTCGGCGATCTCCGAGACGTGGCCGGCGTACAGCCACGACTCGAGGAAGATCCGCTCGCGCTCGCGCCGGAAGATCTCGCCGGAAACGTAGTACTCCCGGTCGAGCGCTCGCGCACCGCCGGCGGTGCGGGTCGCTGTCGTCCGTGCAGAGGCTTCGGTCATGTCATGTCCACCTCGAGAATGCGACGGGGAGCATACTGGGCGCCGGCCGGCCGATCGATCGTCGACCTCGCCGGCTTCCCGAGCGGAGCGATCCCCGCCGGCCGTGGTAGCTTCACCGCCGCCATGGATCTCGAGCTCGGCCCGCGCTACGAGGAGCTCCGCCGCGAGGTCCGCGAGTTCCTGGCCGCCCGCCGCGACGACGCTCCGTCGAGCGCGGTCGGCGCCGAGGTCCCGATGGAGCGGCGCCTCGCCTGGCAGCGGACCCTGGTCGAAGCGGGCTTCGTGGGCCGTACGGTGCCGGTCGAGTACGGCGGGCACGGCGCCGCGCCCGATCTGGTCGAGGGCATCGTGATCGAGCAGGAGTTCGCGGCCGCGCGCGTCTCGCTCGGCATGCAGAACCAGGGGATCGGCATGCTGGTGCCCACCCTGCTGCGCTTCGGCAGCGAGCAGCAGAAGCGAGAGCTGATCGGGCCGACCCTGCGCGGCGAGCTGATCTGGTGCCAGGGCTACAGCGAGCCGGGCTCGGGCAGCGACCTCGCCTCGCTCTCGACGCGCGGCGAGCTCCGTGGAGACCGCTGGATCGTCAATGGACTGAAGATCTGGACCTCGACCGCGCGCCAGGCCGATCGGATGTTCGCGCTGGTGCGCACCGAGCCCGACGCCGGCAAGCACGCCGGCATCTCGTACCTGTTGATCGACATGTCTTCCCCCGGCATCGAGGTGCGTCCGCTGGTCACCATGACCGGCGACGCCAGCTTCAACGAGGTCTTCTTCACCGACGTCGAGGTGCCGGTGACCAACGTCGTCGGCCGGCCCGGTCAGGGCTGGGAGGTCGGCACCACGACCCTTCGCCACGAGCGCGCTCTGCTCGGACGTCCGCACCAATCGGAGGAGCTGTTCGCCAGCGCGGTCGCCATCGTGCGCCGCAACGGGCTGCTCGACGAGCCGGTCTGGCGCGACCGGCTGATCGCGCTCGAAGCGCGGCTGGTCGCGATGAAGGCCAACGGCCTGCGCGCGCTGACCGCGCAGCTCGAGGGGCGCGACCCCGGGCTCTCGAGGTTGATCATCAAGCTCGAGGGCTGCCAGCTCAACTACGACGTCTGCGGCCTGGCGCTCGACGCGCTGCGAGAGCGCGGGCTGAGCCGACCCGGGGGCGAGCACGAGGAGGTCGGCGCCTGGCAGTACCAGCGGATGTACGCGCTGGGCCTGATCATCGGCGGCGGCTCGGCGCAGATCCAGAAGAACATCATCGCGGAGTCCGGGCTCGGCATGCCGCGCGAGCCCAAGGTGGCGACGTAGCGCGCGAAACGGACGATTCACGAAGAAAGACGCGCCTAGCCATCATGCACTTCGGACTCTCCCGACCCCAGGAGCTCCTGCAGCGCTCGCTGCGCGAGCTGCTCGAGCGCGACAGCCCGGTCGAGCGCGTGCGCGAGATCGGCGCGCTCGATGGCGAGGAGAGGACGGCGGCGGCTGCGTCGCTGCTGACCGCTCTCGCAGAACAGGGTGCGCTGGGCATCCTGGTTCCGGAGCGGGACGGCGGCGCCGGCGGCAGCCTGCTCGACGCCACCGTGATCGCCCAGGAATTCGGGCGAGCGCTGGCGCCGATCGCGTTTCACGAGGCCTGGGTGCTCGGCGCGCTCCTGCTCGCCGCGAGTGAGGACCGGGGTGCTCGAGCTCGGTCGAGCGGTCTGGCGGAGGGCAAGGCCGCAAACAGAGAAGTCGGCATCGCTCCCGCCGCCCTTCAGCTCGCCGTCGCGGCCGGCGGGTTCCGGCTCGAGGGCCGCGCGCTGCGAGGGCGAGGAGTGGTGGCCGCGGGACCCGACAGTGACCTGTTGGCGGTGGTCGCGGACGGCGAGGTCAGGCACCTCGTGATCGCGCCCGCGGCGTCCGAGGGGATCGAGCATCGCGCGATCGAGAGCATCGACCTCACTCGGCCGCTGTGGTCGGTGGGCTGCGAGGCCCCCCTCCCGGTGGACGATGCCACGGGCGAAGAGCGGGGCTTCGGCGTGCGGATCCTGGGCGAGCCGATCGATCCGGCGACGATCCGACGCGCCGTCGACGCGGCGCGCATCGCTCTGGCCGCCGACCTCGTCGGCGCCGCCCGTCGCGCGCTCGAGATCGCGGTCGCCTATTCGCTCGAGCGGCGCCAGTTCGGCCGCGTCGTCGGCTCGTATCAGGCGATCAAGCACCTGTGCGCCGAGCGCGCCGCCGCCCTGGAGCCGGTGCAGGCGATGCTCTGGCAGGCGGCGCATGCCTGGGACCAGCGAGATCCCGACGCCGCCTGGCTCGCGCCGCTGCTCAAGGCCCACGCCGCCGAGGTGGCCAGCGAAACGGTGACCCAGGCGACCCAGGTGTTCGGCGGCATGGGATTCACCTGGGAGTGCGATGCGCACCTCTACTTCAAGCGGGTCGCGCAGAGCCGGCAGCTCCTCGGCAGCCCGGTCGAGCTGCGCGCCGAGGCGGCGCGAGTCCGTTACGGAGAGATCGGCGCGGCGCGGTGAGGCGAGGTGAGGTGAGAGGTGGCGGGGCTCCACCTCCGCCACGATCCGCCGAGAGCATGGTCCGTCGTGGCCGCGATCGGTCGTGACCGGGATCGCTGACCGGGATCGCGTGGCCGGATCGGTCGTGGCCGCGATCGGTCGTGGCCGACTGCGACGAGGTCACGATCCCGGCGAACCGGGGTGTGACCTCGCTCCGTCTTCGCCGCCGCGTCGGCCGACCGGGGGGTCGGCCGCTACGGGCAGCCGCCGCGTCGGCCGACCGGGGGGTCGGCCGCCTACGGTCGCAGGGACCGGCAGTCGAGGGCTCGCCTCCTACTGCTGGGTCTGCGAGGTGATGATCCAGACGCCGTCGCGGCGCTCGAGGCCGAAGCCGAGGGTGAGCGCGCCGAACGCGCCCTCGATCGCGACCCCGGTCACGCTCGCGGTGTCTCCCTCGACGGCGATCGCCATGGCGTCGGTGTTGGTCGTCATCCCCTCGAGGAAGCCCTGGTCCTTCGCGCCGGTCAGGAACAGGGTCATGCCGTTCTTGTCCATGCCCTGATCGGACGCGAAGTCGTCGGCGTACATCGTCATCAGCGTCTCGACGTCGCCCGTGGACAGCAGCGACATCGCCCGGTCCACCATCTGGGCGATCACCTCTTCGTCAGTGGGGCCCGCGGGCACGTCGCCGGCAGCGCCGCCGGTCGCGCAGCCGATCGAGAACAGCGCGAGAACGATCAGCGCGATCCAGGGACTTCTCTTCAACATCGACATCGGATGTGCTCCTTGTTTGGTCGTTCAGTCAGGCCTTGGCAGCGGCGGGGCGCAGGAGTGCCGAGTGGCCGTCGAGAGCACACCCTGTCGCTGGAGCCGAACGCGCCGGGAGTCTACCAGCGACCGGGCTCGCCAGTCGCCGGGGACGTGAGAGGCTGCCGTCGCGCCGACACCACCTCTACGGGTCCGGCGCGGGCCGGTTTCGCCTCGGTCCACCGGGTCGGCTCCCCTTCCCTTCGCGCCGCATTCACCGACACCGGCCCCGGCACTCGCAGACGGTTCGCGAACGCGCCCAGAGCGCAGTGCGGCGCCCTCGCGCAGCGCCGGCAGCGCACCGCGTGCCGCCGCTCCGGAGTCCCGCCGCCCGAGCCGGTGCCCTCGGCCAAGCCCCGAATTCGCAGGTCGTTCTCCGACCCATCCCACCTGCGAGCCGACTCGCCTGTCCGAAGACTCGGAAGGCGGCTAGCCGCCGGCCTCCAGGCAGTAGAGGCTCTGCCTGCCCCTCAGCAGCAGCCGATCGCCGACCACCACCGGTGACGCGTCGAAGTTGTCGTCGAGGCTGTTCTCGGCGAGCACCTCGAGCTGGCGGCCGTGCTTCAGCACCGCCGCCCCGCCATCGCGACCGAGGAGGTAGACGCGGCCGGCGGCCCCCACCGGCGAGGCGTAGATGTTGCGCACGGCGTCGAGCCGCTCCGGTCCGTAGAGCACCTCGCCGGACTCGGCCTCGACCGCGGTGAGCAGCCCGTTGTTGGACTTGAGGAAGTAGAGGATCCCGTCGTAGAGCAGCGGCGACGGCACGTACGGCGTGTCGCGGTCGAGCGACCACAGGATCGCCTCGGTCCCGGTCACGTCTCCCTTCGCCTTGTCGAGGTCGACCGCGAGCGCGGTGTTGCCGCGAAAGCCGCTCATCATGTAGACCACGCCGTCGGCCGTGACCGGGCTCGGGATCGCGTTGAGCGTCATCCCCGGACCTTCCCAGATCAGCTCACCGGTGGCGAGGTCGTAGGAGCGGACCTTGCCGGTGGCGGCCGTGATCACCTGCTTGCTTCCGTCGTGCTCGACGATCAGCGGAGTGGTCCACGCCGTCATCTCGTCGCGGCTGGTCCGCCACTTCTCCTTGCCGGTCGCAGCGTCGAGCGCGACGATGAAGGAGTCCCCCTCGTGATCCCAGAGCACGACCAGGGTCCCGTCGGCGAGCGCCGGCGAGGAGCCCTCGCCGAAGCCGAGCCGGGTCGTCATGTCGCCGAGGTCGACCTCCCACACCTTCTCGCCCTCGTGGGTGAATGCGTAGATCCCCTGCGAGCCGAAGGAGACGTAGACCCGCTCGGCGTCGACCACCGCCGAGTTGGAGGCGAAGGTGCCGTCCGGGTGGGTGCCCTCGTGCGGCTGCTCCTCGCGAGCCGTCCTCTCCCAGAGCAGCTTGCCGCTGTCGAGGTCGTAGGTCATGACCACGAAACGGAAGACGTTCGACGGCGCCGCTCCGCGCGGCCGCCCACCCTGCGACGCCGCGGGCTCGGGAGCGGGCCGGTCACCGGCCTTGCCGGTGTCGACCGCCGTGGTCAGGAAGATCCGGTTCCCCCACACCGTGGGGGTCGAGGTGCCGAGGCCCGGGACCTCGACCTTCCAGCGGACGTTCTCGGTCTCGCTCCAGGTGACCGGGGGGTCGCCGTCGGCGCGGCCGGTGTGCGCTGGCCCGCGCCAGGACGGCCAGACATCGTCGTTGGCGCCCGCGCCGAGCACGTCGGCGCCCGCCAGGAGCAGAGAGAACACGGCGACGCGGGTTGAAGAACGTGGACGGTCCAGGGGCATCGTCGACTCCTTGTCGTTTGGAGGCTCGTCGCGATCGGCGACGAGGAGGCGGTTCGGATCGGCTCGGGCTGGAATCGCGGTCGGAGCCTAGGCTCTTACGAGAGCGAACGGTAGACGATCTCGGCCCAGCGCTCGGTGTTGATGAAGCCCCAGGACCATCCGGCCCAGCGCTCCCCGAACCCGGCCGCCTTGACCTCGTCGAGCGTTTTGCCGCCGCTCTTCGCCTTCCTCACCTGGTCGATGGTGTCGACCAGCATCTCGTGGTAGGCGCGCAGATCGTCCATGGTCGACAGCGGCCCGTGGCCGGGGATCACCTCGACGTCGGCGGGGAGCTCCTCGAGCAACCGGGCGATGTTGTCGCGCAGCCCCTCGACGCTGCCGCCGCTCGACAGGTCGACGAACGGGAAGCGGCCGCTGAAGAAGTCGTCGCCGAGGTGGACGACGTTGCTGCCGGTGAAATGCACATAGCTGTCGCCGTCGGTGTGACCCGCGGGCAGGTGGACGACCCGGATCTCCTCGCCGTTGAAGTGGACGCTGATCCCGTCGTCGTAGGTGATGACCGGCAGCGCCTCCTCCGGCGCCGGGGGCGCCTCGCGCTCGCCGGTGGCGCCCGACATCAACCGCTTGCGCACGTTGGTGTGGGCGACGATCAGCGCCTCCCGCCCGAAGATCTCGTTGCCCCCGGTGTGATCGCCGTGCCAGTGGGTGTTGACCACCAGCTCGAGCTCCCCCGGCGAGATCGCTCGCAGCGCTGCCCGGATCTTGTCGACCAGCGGCGCGAACTGGTCGTCGACGATCAGGATGCCGTCGTCGCCGGCCGAGACGCCGATGTTGCCGCCGACGCCGGTGGAGAGCATGTGCACGGCGCCCGCGACCTTCTCGCTGGCGACCTCGACCTCGGAGAAGTCCCGCTGGGCGAGCGAGGGAGCGGCCAGACCGACCGAGAGGACGGCGGCGGCGAGCACGCTCGGCGTCGCGTGGGCGACGAAGGGGTGTCGGTGGGGACGGTGCGATCGCGTCGGCATGAGGTCTCCTCCTACGGCTCGTCCCGGGATGATACCGGAGGCGGGAGCGAGCCTGACGGAACGTCACCCGCTGACCGGCCGGCGCCGCGCGCGGTCCGGACGAACCGCTGGAACTGCCAGCCCCCGCTCGGCTCCTCCGCCACCCGCGGCGGCGAGCACGGCTCGAGCCAGGCGCGCAGATCCTCCTCGCTCACGAGCGGCGAACCGACGACCTCCTCGGGCGGCGTCCCGAGGAAGGTCGACAGCCAGAGCTCCTCCAGCTCGCGCAACCGGGGATCCCGGTAGAGGGCCCGCGCGGTGCTCGGCCCGGCCTCGACCGTGATGCGAGTCGCACCGCGCCGGCGCAGCGCATCGAGCGCGGCGACGAGCCCCGGCTCGCCGCTCGACGCCACCTCGATCCCGCGCGCCCTTGCGGCTTCTCCGAGATGACGCTCCCCCGCGATGCCGGTGACCAGGAGCGGGCTCACCCCCTCCCTCAGCCCCGGATGGTCGAGATCGAGATCGAGCCCGGAGCTCAGCACGGCGAGCCAAGGCGAGACCGCGCCCGGCGGCCGCGTCTCGCGCCAGCGCCGGTGCCGCCACTCCTCCAACGCGATCGCCGAGCGGCCGGGCCCGGCGAGCGACCAGCGGATCCCCGGCTCCGCGCGCAGGATCGCCCCGGTGGTGACGATCCCCTCGGCCCGAGCTCGGGCCGCGTTGAGCAGGAAGGAGTCGTGGTCGCTCTTCGGCGTGCGGCGCTCGATGCGCAGGACGCGGTGCATGCCGGCGGGGTCGCGCCAGGTGGCGACGACGTGCAGCACTCCGCAAGAAGAACGAGCCGATCCGCCGCCGACCTCCCGGTCGCCCGCATCGCCGAGCAGCACGTCCAGGGCGCGATCGACGTCGGCGGCAGTGAGGACCGAATCGAAGTCGACCCTGACGGCGCGGTGACCGGCCTCGCCCGGCTTCAGCACAGCCTCAGCACGGCCTCAGCACGGCCTCAGGCAGCGCCGTGGGCGACTTCGGGCTCGCCTTCGTCGCCGCGCTCGACCGGGATCGCCGGACCGCCTTCGACCGTCTCGTCGCGGAAGCCCACCGCGACGAAGATCGCGGTCGCCAGCCCGATCGCCGAGGTCGTCCACCAGAGCGGTGAATAATCGGCGAATCCACCTCCCGGCTGACCGAAGGCCCCCTCGATCCACTGCAGGAACGGAGCGGCGACCACCGGCCCGACGCCGAGGATGATGATCCCGAAGACGGTCTGCGCCGAGTGGCGGACGTCGGGGGTGGCGATGCGGTCGACGTAGATGAAGGCGGCGGCGAAGAAGCACGCGTAGCAGAGCCCGTGCAGCGCCTGCGACGAGACGATCAGCCACACCGGCAGCGCCTCGTTGGCGAAGATCGCGTAGCGGATGCAGTACGCCATCGCGCCGATCACGATGACCCAGCGAAACCCGAGTCGGGTCAGCAGCCAGCCGGTCGCCACCATCACCGCGATCTCGGCGAACTGCCCGATCGTCATCGCCGGCCCGATCTGCGAGTCGCCCAGGCCGAGCGACGAGAAGAACGGCGCGGTCTGCATGAAGTAGACCTGGTGGATCACCGAGATCGGCAGCGCCGCCGCCACCAGCACGGCGAACGAGCGCTTGCGCATCAGGCCGAACGCCTTCGAGAACGCGAGCGGCTCGACCGCGTCGGCCTTGGGCGGGGTCCTCGGCAGCAGGAAGCAGAAGGCGGCGTAGCCGAAGGCGACGACGCCGCTCGCGATCATCGAGTCGACCAGGCGGCCGGTCACGTTCTCGACCTCGACGCCGGTGTAGAACGGAGGCAGGGCCTGCAGCTCGACGTCGCGCAGCAGCCAGAACAAGGGGAAAAGCCAGCTCGCCGCGATCCAGCCGATCGTCCCCCACACCCGCACCGTCGGGAACTGCCGCTTGGGGTCGTCGAGATGGGCGAAGGCGACCGAGTTCGAGAGCGACAGGGTCGGCGCGAAGAGCACGGAGTAGAGCACCGACAGCAGCAGCCAGGCGCCGAAGGTGGTCTGGTAGGCGGTGACGATCTTGACCACTCCGCCGAGCAGCAGCAGCACAGCCAGGAACTTCTCGGCGGGGAAGTACCGATCGGCGATCTGGCCGGCGACGAACGGCGCCGTGACCGCGCCGATCGACCCGCCGAGCCCGACGATCCAGCCGACCTGCCCGGCGGTGAAGCCGAGCCCGCCCTCGGCCGTGGGAGCCTGGAGGTAGCGAGCCAGGATCGGCAGCCAGACGCCCCACACGGCGTACTGGAGGAACATCATCACCGACAGCCGTGAGTAGAGCGCGGACTTCATCCCTGAGCTCCGAGGTGATGGTCCGTCGACGCACGGACCGTCGACTCGTCGCGGCGCAGGAGACGCCGCGAGCGCGGGTCCGTTTCTCGTGGACGGAGGGTCGTGAAACGGGTGCAGTCTACCCCGCTCGCGCGTCAGGACGCGGTTCACGACGCCGGCCTGGCTCCAACGTCGACGGGCCGGCGCGCGCCAGGACGCAGAGGACGCAGGAGACGGGCGCCATCGCCGCCCGAGCCCGACCGCGGCTACCGGTTCTCGGGCTCGTCGGTCTCGGGCTCGTCGGTCTGAGAGCCGAGCGCCCCCGGCGGCAGCTTCAGGCTGCGCAGCAGCTCCCGCGCCTGCTCGAGCCGCTCGGCCGGGACCTCGATCTTGCCGCCATGGGTCGCCGGGTCGAAGGAGCCGCCGAACGACTCCCCGGGGATGCTGTCCTGCCCATCGACCAGGAACGGGATCCCGGCCGCCCGCAGCGCCC
>DATKBT010000090.1:0-3650 GCA_035546295.1 Thermoanaerobaculia bacterium
CCGGTCCGGAGGTCCTTGACCATGGTGTACGGCTGGAGAACGTAGCTGCGGATCTGGTTCCCCCACCCCGCCTCGACGTGCTCGCCGCGGAGCCGGGCCATGTCGGCCTCGCGCTCCTCCTCCTGTCGCTCGATGAGCTTGGCCCGCAGCACGGCCATGGCGCGCTCGCGGTTCTGGTGCTGGCTTCGTTCCGACTGCACGGCCACCACGATCCCCGTGGGCAGGTGGGTCAGGCGCACCGCCGAATCGGTCTTGTTGACATGCTGGCCGCCGGCGCCGCTGGCCCGGTAGGTGTCCACGCGCAGGTCCTTGTCGTCGATCTCGACCGCCGCATCCTCGGGAACCTCGGGCATCACCTCCACCAGGGCGAAGCTCGTGTGCCGCCGCTTCTGCGAGTCGAAGGGGCTGATCCGGACCAGTCGATGCACCCCACGCTCGCTCCGCAGCTTCCCGTATGCCCAGCGCCCGTCGATGCTGAAGCTGACGCTCTTCAGGCCGGCCTCCTCGCCCTCGGTTGCCTCGAGGATCTCGGTCGTGAAGCGGTTGCGCTCTGCCCAGCGCAGGTACATGCGCAGGAGCATCTCGGCCCAGTCCTGGGACTCGGTCCCGCCGGCGCCCGCATGGACCGATACGATCGCGCCGCGCTCGTCGAACGGCTCCGCCAGCAGGAGCTGCTGGTCCATCCGGGCCCAATCGGCCTGGAGCTGGGCGAGCTCGCGCTCGAGGTCGGCAGTCAGCGACGCGCCTCCGTCGGAGTCGGCCGCGGCCAGCTCGGCCATCTCGGCCAGGTTGGTGGCGCGCTCGCGGAGCGTGCGCCAGGTCTCCAGCTCGGTGCGCAGGTCCTCCGCGCGACGCATGATGCCCTGCGCCGCGGCGGGGTCGTCCCACAGGTTCGGATCGGCCGAGCGCTCGGTCAGCTCGGCGAGCTCGGCCTCTTTCGAGGGGAGGTCAAAGACGCACCGACGTGTCGTCGACGAGGCGCGCCAGCCGGCTTGCCTCGTCCCTAATTGCGTCCAAGCGACGCCACCATCGGCAGCTCGGCCATCTCGGCCAGGCGGTTGTGCTTGGTGCGGACCTTCGCCGGGTTGACGCAGGGGCAGTAGTTCTGGCGCGGACAGACGCCGCAGTTGCCGTCGCAGTCGAGCGTCGCCGCGTAGCTGCAGCGCATGCAGTCGCGCTCGCACATGATGAGGTCTTCGTAGGGGAGGTCTGGATCTCGGAAGCGGGTGACCGGTGGGAGGTGGGCCGCCGTGCTGACGGGGAGCGGAACGGAGACCCTGGTCGGTGCGGTCAACTGCTTCACGAATTCCTCCATCCGAGCGCTGGAGCGCCGCGAGGTCCGAGCATCCCCGCGAGCGTCGTTCGGACCATCGTAGCGAGTCGCTCAGATATCGCAACCCCGGACGAAGATCGTCCCGCCCGGGTCCCACCGCCGCTGCCGGTGCGGCATCATGGGCGGGAGATGCCCGACCCGTTCCTCGTCATCCTGGGACTCACCGCCATCCTGTGCGTGATCCTCTTTCCGCTGCGGATGTGGCAGCGCAGGCGTCGCCGATACGGGAACGAGGACGAGGACGGCGAGGAGGTCACGCCCGCTCCGCCGGAGCGTCGGGGCGGCTGATCAGGTCGTGAGCCCCTCCCAGGGAGCCTCTGAGGTTCGCCGCACGCGCGCCGCGTAGCGATCCAGGATCCGCGGCCAGCCATCGGGTGCGGCGAGCGCCTCCCGGTAGGCGTCGGGCCGCACCGCGTGCCGCTCGAAGGCATCATGCACAAGGGTGACCCGCGAGCCGCCCGCCACCGGCTCGAAACGCACCTCCACCTCGCTGGCGCGCGCCGGGTTCGGCTGCGGCGTGCGGTCCATCTCCATCTGCCAGCTGAAGGCCAGCCGGCGCGGCGGGTCCCAGGCCGTGACCCGACCCCAGTCGAGGCGCAGGCCGTAGGGTCCACGCTCGAAGCAGAAGCCGCCCACGCGCGGCTCGATACCGATCGACTCGAGTGATCCGCCGGACCAGGAGTACTCGGGCGGCCACCAGTCGCCGAAGCGGTCCACGAAGGTGGCGAACGCGGCGTCGGGATCGACCGCGAGGTCTGCCGAGAGCCGGATGGGATCGATCGACATCGAGGCTGCTCAGGCGCCGTGGCACTTCTTGTACTTCTTGCCGGACCCGCACCAGCACGGCTCGTTGCGCCCGAGCTTCGGCCCGACCCGCGCCGCCGCGCCGTTGCCGCTGGCGACGGCGGTGGCGGTCGCCGAACCCGCGGCGCTGGTGCTCCCCGACCCCGCCACGACCGCGCGGCCCTCGACCATGTTGCGGGCCATCTGGCGCGGCTGGGCCGGCTGCTGCTGGATGGTGACGCGGAAGATCGTGTGCGTCACGTCGTGCCGGATCGTCGCCTTCAGCTCGTCGAACATGCGATACGCCTCGATCTTGAACTCGTTGAGCGGGTCCCGCTGCGAGTACGCGCGCAGGCCGATGCCGCGCCGCATGTCGTCGATGGCGGTGAGATGCTCCACCCACAGCGTGTCGATCACCCGCAGCAGGACCAGGCGCTCCAGGATCGCGCTCCGCTCCGGTCCGAGCTCGGTGCGTCGAGCCCCGTAGCGCTCCCGTACCAGCTCCATGAGCGCCGCGCTGATCGCCTCGCTCTCGCGGGCATCGTCGAGGAAGCGCAGGTCCCCATCGGTCAGTGAGGGGACCATGGTGATCAGCTGGGTCCGCAGTCCGTCGAGATTCCAATCGGCGAAGTGCTCGGCGACGGTGTGCTCCGCGACCAGGGCCGCGACCTCGTCCTCGAGCATCGCCTCGATCGTCGGGCCCAGGTCGGTCGCGCGCAGGATGCGGTTCCGCTCGCGGTAGATCGTCTCGCGCTGGCGGTTGATGACGTCGTCGTACTGGACCACGTGCTTGCGGGCGTCGAAGTTGTAGCCCTCGACGCGCGATTGGGCGTTCTCGATCGTCTTGCTGACCATCTTCGACTCGAGTGCCGTGTCCTCGGTGAAGCCGAGGGTCCGCATGATCGACTGCACGCGGTCCGATGCGAATCGCCGCATCAGGTCGTCCTCGAGCGACAGGTAGAACCGGGACGAGCCGGGATCGCCCTGGCGGCCGGCACGCCCGCGGAGCTGGTTGTCGATGCGCCGCGCTTCGTGCCGCTCGGTGCCGATGATGTGCAGGCCGCCGGCGGCGAGCACCTTCTCCCGGTCGGCGGCGCAGATCTCCTCTGCCTCGCGCAGGGCGTCGCCGTACTCCTCCGGCGATGCCTCGAGCAGGTTGACGCCCTTCTTGTGGAGCAGCTCGCCGGCGAGGACCTCGGGGTTGCCGCCGAGGAGAATGTCGGTGCCGCGACCGGCCATGTTGGTCGCGATGGTCACCGAGCCCGATCGCCCGGCCTGTGCGACGATCTCCGCCTCTCGCTCGTGGAACTTGGCGTTGAGGACGTTGTGCTTGATACCGCGCCGCTTGAGCAGCTCGCCGAGCATCTCGGAGACCTCGACGCTGATGGTGCCGACGAGGATCGGGCGCCCCTTCTCGTGCTCCTCGGCGATCTCCTCGACGACCGAGTTCCACTTGCCCTTCTGCGTGGCGTAAATGAGGTCGGCGTAGTCGCCGCGGATCATGTCGCGGTTCGTCGGGATGACGACGACCTCG
>DATKBT010000091.1:0-24936 GCA_035546295.1 Thermoanaerobaculia bacterium
TTGGCACCTCGATGTCGGCTCATCACATCCTGGGGCTGAAGCAGGTCCCAAGGGTTCGGCTGTTCGCCGATTAAAGTGGTACGTGAGCTGGGTTTAGAACGTCGCGAGACAGTTCGGTCCCTATCTCATGTGGGCGTAGGATACTTGAGAGGATCCGTCCTTAGTACGAGAGGACCGGGACGGACGAACCTCTGGTGTACCAGTTGTCGCGCCAGCGGCACGGCTGGGTAGCTATGTTCGGAAAGGATAACCGCTGAAAGCATCTAAGCGGGAAGCCCCCCTCGAGATGAGGTATCCCTGAAGACCCCTGGTAGACGACCAGGTCGATAGGCGGGAGGTGTAAGTCGCTGCAAGGCACTGAGCTGACCCGTACTAATCAGTCGTTTGGCTTGACCAAATTCGAATTCGCTCGAACTTCGGTGATTTTCAGACGAGTATTGTTTTCCTTGGATTCGATTCAGCTTTGCTGAATTCTTTCGAATTCAGTTCCGGTTTTTCCGGTGGCCTCAGCGAGGGGGAGACACCCGTTCCCATTCCGAACACGGCAGTTAAGCCCCTCAGCGCCGATGGTACTGCGCTGGCAACGGTGTGGGAGAGTAGGTCGCTGCCGGGAATTGTCTCGAAAGGGTCCCGTTTTCGGGACCCTTTCTTTTTTGGCGTCGCCCGCGTCTGGAGGGCGAGCTTGCGCTGAAGCGGAGGAGGAGGCGGGGCCGACGGGGTCCCCGCGGGCCGCAGCCGCGGGGCGGGAGTCGTTGGGAAACCCCGCCGCCCCTCTGCGGCCCCGGCTCGGTCGTGCGGGGAGGGGAGGAGCCAAGAGCGCGGAGAGGTAGCCACCAGCGCGGCGGTCGACTATTCTCCGGCGGCCCCCACGCGGAGCACATTGGCCGCGATCGGCCCGATCGGGCCGCTCACGTCGTTGCGTTCGCGGCGTTCGATGCGGGGCGACAACGGATGGAGGAACGAGCGGATGGCGGGTACGGGCGAGGCGAGCCTGGCAAGTCTGCAGGGGACGGTGGTCCTCGTGACCGGCTCCTCGAGCGGGATCGGCGCCGCCATCGCGCGCGCCGCCACCTCCTTGGGTGCTCGCGTGGTGCTCAACTCTCGGAGCTCCCGAGCCGAGGGTGAGGCGCTGGCTGCAGAGCTGGCAGGCTCGGCCTATGTCCGAGCGGACGTCTCTCGGGAGGAGGACTGCCGGCGCCTGGTGGACGAGACCGTGGAGCGGTTCGGTCGGCTGGACCATCTCGTGAACAACGCGGGCACCACGCGAGTCGTCCCCCACGCCGACCTCGACGCGGTGACCGACGAGGACTGGCAGAGGATCCTCGGGACCAACCTGATCGGCGCCTGGTACCTCTGCCGAGCTGCCCTGCCGCACCTTCGCGAGGCGCGGGGCTCGATCCTCAACGTGACCTCGGTCGCCGGGATCCGTCCGACCGGCAGCTCGATCCCCTACGCGGTGTCGAAAGCCGCGCTCAACCATCTGACGTTGCTGTTGGCGAACGTCGTCGGGCCGGAGGTGCGGGTGAACGCCCTCGCTCCCGGCCTGGTGCAGACCCCATGGACCGCGGACTGGACGGAGATCCATCGCGCCGTCGCCGAGCGGGCGCCTTTGCGGCGGGCCGGCCAGCCCGAGGACATCGCCCAGGCGGCCCTCGGCCTCCTGCTCTCCCCCTACACCACCGGCGTCGTCGTCCTCGCCGACGGCGGGCTCCACCTCCGCGGCTGATGCCGGCTCTCGCTTCCCGTCGGCTCGCCGCGGCCGACGCCAGGAGAACCCGGGCGCCCGTCGCGGCTCGCCCCTCGCGGCCGCCGGTCCGGGCGTGCGAGCGAGGTGGCAGGTCGCGCGCCGCACCCTGGGAGCCAGCATGACCTCCGTCTTGGTGATCCTTGCGTACCTGGTCGGCGTCACCGTGGTGGCGAGCCTCTACGTCCGGAAGTCGCGCGACTCGGAGAGCTGGACCGTCGCCTCCGGCCAGATGGGTCTGATCATGGTGGCCGCCGGCGTAGCGGGCACCCGCATCGGCGGTGTGGGCACCTACGGCGTCGCCGGGGACGTGATGACTTCGGGCCTGTGGAACCTCTGGTACGCCGTCAACACCTTCCTCGCCTTGGCCCTCGTCGGTCTGTTCTTCGCGCGGCCCTATCGGCGCCTGAAGCTGCACACGGTCTCAGAGATCTTCCCCCGGCGCTTCGGCGCGCGTCGCTGTCAGGTGCTCACCAGCCTTTGCGTCCAGACCGAGTACCTGATCGTCAACATCCTCGAGCCCTACGTCATCGGCAGCATCCTCGCGGCGCTGCTCGACATCCCCTTCGGGGTCGCAGTCTTGATCGGCGCCGCGATCCTCATCGTGGCGACCAGCCTGGGCGGCCTGTGGGGCAACACCGTGGCCAACATCATCCACTGCGCCACCATCCTGGGCGGCCTCTCCATCGTCGGCTGGCTGGGGCTCCAGCGCATCGGCGGCTGGGTCGAGCTCCAGGTGGCCGTCGACGGAGCGCTCGCGGGCGGGGGGCTCGAGCCCGGCCGTTGGTGGAGCTTCGTCGGCGCCGGCTGGGGCGCAGTCATCGCCATGTTCTTCTCCGCCACCATCCACACGCCGGCGGCCTCGGTGTACGTCAACTTCGCGTCCTCCGCACGCAGCGAGCGCAGCATCCTGCCGGCCTTCCTGCTGGGCGGCCTGATCGCCGCGGCGATGCCCCTGCTCGCCGGGTGGATCGGGATGCAGACGCTGGCGGTGTACGGCCCGAGCTCGGGGCTGCGCAGCTACTCCGCAATCACCCAGCTCGCGGTCGACATCAGCCCGCTGATCGGCGGCGTGGCGCTGGCGGCGGTGCTCGCTGCGGTGATCTCTTCCGGCGGCCCGATCTTGCTCGCCAGCGCCACTCTCTTCCTCAAGGACTGGGTGCCGGCCTACGACCGCATGCCCGGGCACGCCAAGTTGCGCGCGCTGCGGATGACCACCGTGGCGATCGGGCTGATCGCCGCGCTGCTGGCCTGGCAGGGTCAGATCTCCTCGATCCTCGACCTCCTGCTGCTCGGCTTCGCGATGGTGGTGCCGCCGGCAGTCGCGATCGGCTACCTGCTCTACTGGACTCGCACCACCGAGCGTGCGTGCTTCTGGTCCATGGTCGTCGGCTACGCGGGGGGCCTGGTCTGGTACCTGGGCTTCTGGTGGATCGAGACCCTGGTGGAGCGGGGAGCGGCGGCGCCCGCGCTCCTGGAGTGGGCCGCCCGTGGCGTGGAGCAGGGGCGTTGGTGGATCGATCCTTCCTACGTCACCACCCTGATCCCGTTGGTGCTGGTCCCCGTGATCTCCCTCAGCGGAGGGAGCGAGCCCGAGGAGGCCGCGCGCTTCCGTCGCGCCGCAGGGACCCTCTAGACAGCCCGTGGTGGTTGCCGCGAGCGGCACCCGGCACACGCCGGCTTACGGGTAGTACCCGCTCATCGCGCGGACCTTGGCGCCGGGCTCGGCGACGCGGACCTCGATGGTGCGGAACGCCTCGGCCTTCGACGTGTTGGACGACTGGTACGCGAGCAGGTACTGCGACCGCATCTCGCCCTCGATCGCCCGATAGATCTCGGGGAGGTCCGCGACGTCGCGCACGAAGTAGCTCTGGCCGCCGGTCTCCTCGGCGATCGCTGTGAGCGCGCCGCGGGCGAAGCCGTCTGGGAGCTGCAGGCCGACGGCGTAGATCGTCACCCCGGCCCGCCGGGCGTAGTCGAGCGTGGCGTCGAAGTCGTATCGGCTGACCTCGTCCCGCCCGTCGGAGAGCAGCAGGATGGCCCGCTGGCCGCTGACCCCCGTCAGGTAGTAGAGCGCGAACATCAGGCTGTCGTACAGCGCGGTCTGACCTTCCGCGGTGAGGCCGGCGAGGCCCCCTCCCAAGGCGCGCAGATCGTTGGTGAGCTGGACCGCGAGGTTGGGCAGCCGGTTGAAGGTGATCAGCGCGGCGCGATCCTGGGCCTCGATGGTGCGCTCGAAGAACTCGAGGGCGGCTTGCCGCGTGGCCTGCAGCGCGTGGTGCATCGACGCCGAGTTGTCGATCACCACGCCGACGTGGATCGGCAGGTCCTCCACTCGCTCGAAGCGCGTCACCGACTGCTCGACGCCGTCCTCCAGCACCCTGAAAGAGTCCCTGCCGAGGCCGTCGATCGGCCGTCCGAAGCGGTCCGAGACCGCGGCGTAGAGCTCGACGAATTGCACCTCGAGCTGCTCCAGCTCGGCCGGTGCGTTGACGAAGACGTGATCGTCTGCCTGATTCCCATCGGCGAGGTACGCGACTGCTCGCACCAGGGTGAGCGCTCCCGGATCCCCCAGCACGAGCGGCTGGCTGAACGGCTCCTGGTAGAGCGTCGCCACCGGCTCCTCGTTGAGCAGGAACTCCACCCGCTCCAACGTCGAGCCCTTGGGGATGTCGACCTCGGCCCGTGCCAGCAGGCTCGCGGACGCGCGCTCGCCGGTGCGGGGCTGCAGCAGGCGTACGCGGAACCGCTCGCCGCCGGCGTTCAGCTGGATCGCGTCGTCGGCGATCAACCGGCCATCGACATCGTAGCCGGATACCTCGAGGGTGTGCAGCCGCGGGAACGGGCCGAGATCGAGCTCGACGTTGAACGGCGGGCGGTTCTTGATGACCTCTGCACCGCCGTCCAGACGGAACAACACCCGCTGGATGGCCTTGCCGGTGACCACGGTGTCGAACCGGACGAGCCCGGTCTTGACGCCGCCGGCGGGAGGCACCACGCGCAGCGTGTCGTCTCCGCTCTCGATCGCCGCAGTCGCCTCGGCGTAGATGCGGGCGGTCTCGGTGTCGGCGATCTCGGGTCGGGTGAACGCGAGCTCGAGGCGTGGCACCTCGATCTCGCGCTCGGCGCGGAAGTAGCTCCCCGCGTTCAGGTCCTCGACGCGGAGCAGCAGGCGATACGCCCCTGGACGCAGGTAGCGCTGGAAGACCAGCGGCAGGGCGCCGTCGCCCGCGGCTTCCGGAAAGCCGAACTTGTAGCGGAAGCCCTCCAGCAGGCGCCCGTCGTGGACCACCTCTCCGACCAGCTGGAGGTCGTACGAGCGGTGCCCTGCGAAGTCGCCGAGCCGTAGCGCCTGCGGGTCGATCTGCAGAGAGCCCTGGACCACGGTGCGGCTCTGATGGCGTCCCAGGTATTCGACGGCGAGCTCGGCGTCGAAGGTCGGCGCATCGGCAGGCAGCTCGGTGGAGGAGGCGTAGAACGCGGCGACCCACTCCAGGCTCCGCGGCCGCGGCTTGGCCAGGATGCTCCGGAGCTTCAGGTCGTACTCGGCCCCGAGCGAGTACAGGTCGCGGGACACTTGCTCGAGCAGGCCGCCGTTGATGCAGTGGCGCGCGGCGCGCAGCGGCTCCTCGACGCCGCCGGAGCGCCCGGGCTGCCAGAGGCGAGCGGGGCGCGTGCCACCGGCGCCGCGCAGGAAGATGAGCACGAACCCGAAGTCGACCTGGTCGCTGCGGGTGTAGGCCCACAGGATCGCCGGGGTGCGGGTGGTGGTGCAACGCACCGGCACCTCGCGGCCGGGGGGACCGTGCACCAGAAGGATCCGCGCCCGATCGTCGTCGAGCCCGTCGAAGTTGGCCCGGGCGTAGGCCACCCGCTCCTCGTAGCGTTCGCGCATCTCGTTGCGGGCGGTCTGCGGATAGGGGTCCCGGACCCGCCAGAAGCTGTCGACGAAGGCCTCGCGCTGGTAGTCCTCGTCGAGCTGGAGGAACAGCGCGTACTCCGACCCGGTGATCAGCGGACGCACCTCCTCCAGCCACGTCTGGAAGCGGGGCGGAAGGTCGGCCAGGGGAACCGGCGCCTGCGCGGCGGCCGCAGCGAGGCACGGTACCCAGGAGAGGACCGCGACCAGAACCCGTGCTGCGCTCACGATCTGCAAGCGTACGAGCTTTGGTCCCCGGCGTTCAAGCGAGCAACCGGTCGCTAGGCCTGGGAATGGTAGGGATACCATTCCCGGCCTAGCTGATGTCTCCCGGCTCCAAGCGCCTTCGGCGCGTCGCCGGGGAACAGCCGACGAACCGGGTGACTGGCTTCCGGGACGACCTTCGAGGCTCGTCACTCCCTCGGCAGGCGCCTTCGGCGCGTCGCCGGGGAACAGCCGACGAACCGGGCGACTGGTTTCTCGGACAACCTGCGCGGCTCGTCACTCCCCTCGACAGGCGCCTTCGGCGCGTCGCCGGGGAACAGCCGACGAACCGGGCGACTGGCTTCTCGGACATCTGCGCGGCTGGCCAGGCTCCTGGAGGGCTCTCGAGCGGCGCCGCTCCTCCCGCGTGGCCTCCGGAGGGCGCGGCCACCCCCTCCGTTCGCTATACTCGGCGACCCGCGACGCCGCGCTGCAGGCGTTGCACTGCCGCTTACCGAGCCCCTCCGGGCCGGTGCGGTCCCGCGCTGGGGACGACCGCCGCCCTCCACAACCGCAGAATCGCTCATCAGGAGACTCTCTCGATGGAGACCATCGCCCCGACCTTCCGTCGCCGCCTCGTCCTCGCTACCGGCGTGCTGCTCCTGGTGGGCGCGAGCGCGAGCCTGGCGCAGTTGCCGCCGGAGGCAGTGGACCTCGCCAAGGTCAAGATCTCGGAGCGCCTCGACTCGGTCGACCTCGATCCGGTCACCCACGAAGCCTCGCGGGCCGACGGCGAGGCCTGGAGCTACGAGGGCGTGGATTACCGCTCGGGCGCGGCCGGGTCGAAGGCGAAGTTCATGGCGGATCCCGCCGAGCACGCGCAGGAGGCTGCGCGGGAACGCTGGATCCAGAACTTCATGCTGGCGATGAGCAGCATCTGGTGCCCGATCACCGACGAGGTGACCCCCGGTGGTCGCAAGCAGGTCGAGGGCCTCGGCTACACCTGGGAGAGCTGCTGCTCGTTCTGCGACGAGGAGATGCGCGAGGAGAACTTCGAGGAGGCCCTGGGACGGCTGCGCGCGCGCGCCGAGGAGAGCTTCGAGCTCACCGCCGGGGTCTACGTCGAGGGCGCCGCAAGCCCGGTCGAGGGCGCCATCCGGGACGACTTCTGAGCGCCGCTCTCTCGGCCCCGCCCGCCCCATCCCGATGCCTCGGATCACCCGCGTCTACACCCGCACCGGGGACGACGGCACCACCGCCCTCGCCACCGGCGAGCGCGTGGCGAAGGACTCCGCGCGGGTCGGCGCCTACGGCGCCGTCGACGAGCTGAGCTCGTGCCTGGGGGTGGCGGCGGCCGTCGGGCTGGAGCCGTCACTGCGCACGGTGGTCGAGCGCATCCAGAACGAGCTCTTTCACCTGGGCGCCGAGCTGGCGACGCCCGGTCCCGCCGATCAGCCGCCGGCGGGACCTCGGATCGAAGCGCGACACGTCGAGGCGCTCGAGGCCGAGATGGACCGCTGGACCAGCGAGCTGCCGGCGCTGGCCAACTTCGTGCTGCCGGGGGGCTCGGCGGGGGCCGCGCACCTGCACGTGGCGCGTGCGGTGTGCCGGCGCGCGGAGCGCGAGACGGTGGCGTTGCGCCGGCGAGAGCCGGTTCGCGAGGAGGCGGTGCGCTACCTCAATCGGCTGTCCGACGCGTTGTTCGTGATGGCTCGGGTCGAGAACGCGGCGCGCGGCGCGTCCGACGTCCTCTGGGACTCGCGGGCCTAGTGTCCTGCCCGAGTCTTCGAGATCCGGTTCTACGGCTGTTCCCGGCGACGCGCCGCAGGCGCATGGAGCCGGGAGAACATCTAGCCGGAGAATGTGCTACTCAGCACATTCGGAGGCCATTCGGAGGCTAGGCGCCTGTCCGGGTAAAGCGCCCGCGAGGTGGTTCGGGGCCCGCTCAAGAGTTGCGACGCACTCTTGGTGTTGTAGGGCGGCGATCGGGGCGGAAGTGCTATCGGGACGTTTGAACGCGATGGTTGGCGGAGTGGGGGCGTTTCCAGGGGCGAGAGAGGCCTCCTGAGGGCCTCAGACCGTGGCCGTCGCCAGCTTGAGCAGATTGTGCGCGATGCAGACCAGATTCCACTCGCCGGTCGTCTTCTCGAGCCCTCGTAGCAAGAACTGGCGGAATCCGCGAGCGCTCTTGGCCTGGCCGAAGACCGGTTCGACGACCTGCTTGCGGAGGCGATAGCGACTTCGGTAGCCCCCGCACTTGAGTCGGCGCTGCATCCGCTGCGTCCGCTCGCCGGTCCTCTTGCGCGTGCCGACCGGAGCAGGTTTCCCGTGCTGCTGCTTCCCGGTTGCGACGTAACCGCGAATCCCTTGGCGATCCAACTCGGCGAGATTCTCTTCGCTGCAGTAGTCGCTGTCTGCCGACAGCTCTCTGGGAGACTGACCCGTGTTGGCGAGGATCTGCTCCACCATCGGCTTCAGCTGGTTGCGATCCGTCGCCGACTGCGTCACCTCGCAGGCCACGATCACCTGGCTGGACGCATCGACCGCCGCTTGAGCGTTATAGCACTGCTGAAACCCCTCGTCGGTCTTCATGATCCGGCTCTCGGGGTCGGTGAAGTTGCGCTGGGCGCTGGGCTTCGGCACACCGGGTGGATGCTTGCGTGGACGGCCTCGACGCGGCTTCTCGGGATCGCTCGCTGGCGGATCACGGCGCTTCGCTTCGGCTTCCAGGGCCTCTTTCGCCTCCCGGATCTTCGCCAATCGTTGCTGCTTGTTCGACACCCACGCCGGCAGCTCGTCACCACGGCGCTCAGTCCCGTGCTCGGCGTCCTCACTCGTGTCGATGGCTTCCGCCTTCTCCAGCCAACCGGCGACTTCCTCGCACAGATCCTGCTCTGCCTTCTGCATCCGCTGGTAGCTCATCGCCTTGTGCTTGGACGCGTTCGCTCGGATCTTCGTGCCGTCCAAAGCCACGTGGCCAAGCTTCACCAGACCCGCTTTGCGGCAGAGCTCGAGGACCTGGACGAACAGTCCGCCGATCGCCGCCAAATGACGCTTGCGAAAATCGCTGATCGTCCGAAAGTCCGGCTTCTGAAGCGCCGTGATCGCCATGAAGTCCACCCGCTCTTCGCAGCCACGAGCAATCCGCCGAGACGAGTAGACGCCCTGCGTATAGGCGTACAGAAGAAGCGCCGTCATCATCCGAGGATCGTACGGAGGGTAGCCTCGCTCCTCCGTGTAGCTCTCCAAGATCGCCGATAGGTCCAAACACTCACGCACCGTCTCCCGCACGAAGTGCGCCGGATGACCCTCTGGCACAAAGTCAACGATCGACGGAGGAAGCAGCAGCACCTGCTCCACGTCCCAAGCCCGAAACGTTTTTGCCATGCCCCGACCTCAACACACCTAGATCCGCTTGTCGAGTCGATTACCCGGACAGGCTCCTAGGCTGGGAGTGGTCTCCCCACCATTCCCAGGCCGAGCCGGGACCGGCGCTTCCTGCTCGGGTCAGCTCGAGACGGTCTCGCGGACCACCTCTTCGATGGAGGTCACGCCGTTGCGGATCTTCTCCAGCCCCGACTCGCGCAGGCTCATCATCCCCTGCTGCACCGCCTTCTGGCGAATCTCGTAGGAGCTGGCCCCGGCCAGGATCATCTCGCGGATGTCCTCGCCGATCGCCATCACCTCGTAGAGCGCGACGCGTCCCTTGTATCCGGTGTTGCTGCAGCGCTCGCAGCCGCGTCCGCGGTAAAGGCTCAGGGTCGACGCCTCGGCCTCGGTGAAGCCGACGTTCATCAGCGCGGCGGGGGGCGTCGGCGCCGGCTCCTTGCAGTGCATGCAGACGCGACGGATCAGGCGCTGCGCCACCACGCAGTGCACCGAGGTGGCGACCAGGAAGGGCTCGACGCCCATGTTCATCAGCCGGTTGATGGTCGAGGGCGCGTCGTTGGTGTGCAGCGTCGAGAGCACCAGGTGGCCGGTCATCGCCGCCTTGATCGCCACCTCGGCGGTCTCGAAGTCGCGGATCTCGCCGACCAGCACGATGTTGGGGTCCTGGCGCAGGAAGGAGCGCAGCGCCGAAGCGAAGTTGAGGCCGATCGACTCCTTCATCTGCACCTGGTTGATCCCCGGCAGGTTGAACTCCACCGGGTCCTCGGCGGTGATCACGTTGACGTCGGGCTTGTTGAGCCGCGACAGGGCCGAGTAGAGAGTGTTGGTCTTGCCCGAGCCGGTGGGCCCGGTGACCAGGACCATGCCGTAGGGCCGGAGGATCGCCTGCTCGAAGATGCGCAGCGACTCCTGCTCGAAGCCGAGCTTGGTCATGTCGAGCATCAGGTTGTCCTTGTCGAGCAACCGGAGCACGATCTTCTCGCCGAACAGGGTGGGCAGCACCGAGACCCGGAAGTCGAGGTCCTTGGTGCGCCCGGAAATGCGGGTCTTGATCTTGATGCGCCCGTCCTGGGGCAGGCGCTTCTCGGCGATGTCCAGCTTGGCCATGATCTTGAGCCGGCTGGTCATCGCCTCGCGCAGCTTGAGCGGCGGGTTCATCATCTCGTACAGCACGCCGTCGATGCGGTAGCGCACCCGGAACTCGCGCTCGTAGGGCTCGAGATGGATGTCCGACGCCGCCCGCTTGATGGCGTCGGTCAGGATGATGTTGACCAGGCGGACGACCGGGGCGTCCTCGGCGCCCTCCTCGAGCGCCTCGAGGTCGAGCTCGTCGTCCTCCTCGAGCACCTCGAGGTCGGCGTCGAAGTCGTCCTCGAGGTCGTCCATGACCTTCTTCAGCTCGACCGCGTGGGTCGAGCCGTAGTAGCGGTCGATCGCCGACTTGAGGCTGGGCTCGGACGCCACCACCGGCTCCACGTCGTAGCCGGTCATGAACTTGATGTCGTCCATGGCGAAGACGTTGGTGGGGTCGGTCATCGCGATGGTGACCTTCGCCCCGGTCTTCGACACCGGCAGGATCGTGTACTTGCGCGCGATGTCCGCCGGGATGATCGCGATCACCGCGTCGGGGACCTCGAGCTGACGGAGGTCGACCGAGGGGACACCGTAGTGGCGCGAGAGGAACTCGACGAACGCCGATTCTCCGATGTAGCCGAGGTTGATCAGGTTGGTACCGAGGCGGCCGCCGAGATCCCGCTGGGCAGCGCGCGCCTCCTCCAGCTGATCGCTGTTGATCAGCCCGGCCTGCACCAGAAGATCGCCGACTCGGTTGTCCATGGGTTCTCGATCCTCAGCCTCGGGCCGGACGACCCGAGGGGCCGCCGACGCGTCGTCCTGCTGTGTCCCGGTGCGCTCGGACAGCGGCACGCGGAGAGCGACGGAAGTAGGGAACTTTAGCATGAAGACGAGCCGGGACCTTGCCCGCAAACCCTCGTGGGATCAGGGGCTCGGCAGCGCCCGAACGCGAGCGATGAGGTCGCGGGTGGCGTGGTCCTTGGGGTCGCCGACCAGGCGGGTGACGCCGCCGTAGGAGTGGACCGTCGAGTACTCGGGGACCGCCTCCGGGGTCCCGTAATCGGTGCCCTTGCAGTGCACCTCGGGGCGCAGCTCGGCGAGCAGCGGGACGGGGCTGTCCCCGGCGAAGACCACCACGTAGTCGACCGCCGCCAGGCCGGCGAGCAGCTCCGCGCGCTCGGCGGCGGGGACCAGTGGGCGCCCCGGCCCCTTCAGCCGCGCCACCGACTCGTCGTCGTTGACCCCCACCACCAGAAGGTCGGCGGTCTCGCGCGACGCCTGCAGATAGCGGAGGTGTCCGACGTGCAGCAGGTCGAAGTGCCCGTTGGCGAACGCCACGGTCTTCCCCTCGGCGCGCAGGCGTTCGCGCTCCGCGAGCAGCTCGGAGAGCGTCAGCACGCGTCCCACTCGACCCCCTCGAGCTCGCGCGCGTCGCGCTCGAGCGCCCGCAGCAGCTCGGCCGGGCCCGCGGTCGCGGTGCCTTGCTTGTGGACCACGACGCCGCCGGCGAGGTTGGCGAGGGCCGCCGCCTCCTCGGGCCGGGCTCCGGCGGCGAGCGCCAGCGCGAAGGTGCCGATGACGGTGTCGCCGGCGCCGGTGACGTCGGTGACCTCGTCGGAGCCCGACACCCGCAGGAACAGGATCCGGTCCTGCTGGAAGAGCGCCATACCGCGGCTGCCGCGGGTGATCAGCAAGAAGCGCAGCCCGAGGCGGCTGCGCAGCACCGGTCCGTGCTCGCGCAGCGCCTCGTCGGTGTCGAGGCGTCGGCCCGCCAAGGCTTCGGCCTCCTCCTGGTTGGGGGTGGCGCCGTGCGCTCCCGCGTAGGCGTCCAGGCGGTAGCGGCTGTCGACCAGCGTCACCGCCTCGGGGGCGAGGTCGCGCACCATCGCCAGCAGCTCGCAGGGTGCCGCTCCGTAACCGTAGTCGCTGAACACCGCCACCACCGGCGGGGCGACGGCGGGCAGCGCCGCGGCGGCGTGCTCGCGCAGCCGTGCCACCTCCTCGGCCGAGAGCGGCCGTCGATCGCCCGAGTCGAGGCGTACGATCTGCTGCTTGACGGTGGTGGCGCTGCCACCCAGGATGCGCGTCTTGGTGGGGGTCGCGAACCCCGACCGCTCGAGGACGCCCGCGGTGTCGATGCCGCGCGCGGCGAGCTCGCGGCGCAGCGCACGGCCGCTTTCGTCGTCCCCGAGCGCCCCGTGCACGAGGGGTCGGCCGCCGAGGGCTCGGATGTTGGCGGCGGCGTTGGCGCCGCCGCCGGGCAGGGTGGCGTCGCTCTCCTGCTCGAGGATCAGCACCGGCGCCTCACGGCTGATGCGCCGCGGGCGTCCGGCGAGGAAGCGGTCCGCCACCAGGTCGGCGAAGACCAGGACAGGCCGGTCGGCGAGGGCCCCGACCAGCTCGCGCAGCCGCCCAGCGGATGGGAAGGGACGATTCATCGGACCGTGGTCGGCTGCTCGCGGCGACTGTAGCATGGGGGTCTGGAGGCGATCGTCGGCGCCCGGTCTTCGGCTCCGGTGCGTCTCTCCGGCGAGCCGGTGGAGCGATGAGACAGCGAGAGACACACCGCGCGCGCCAGCGAGCTCGGCGCCGCGAGACGGCGCGGCTCGCCGACCTCTCCACCATCGGCCTGGTCTTCCCGGTCGCCACCGTGCTCGGCTACCTGGCGGGAAGGACGGTGGGGGGATGGCTGGGCGACGCCGCGCTGGGTTCGATGATCGGCGGCGCGCTGGGCATCGTCGCCGGCTTCTACAACCTGGTGAAGGTCGGCCGGCGCCTGGCGCGGGAGGACGAGGCGGCGGCCGCCGAGGAGACGCCGGCGGCGACCGCGCCCCAGGACGCGAGCCGCCCCGGCGACCCCGAGCATGGACGGTGAGCGCGACCGGGAGGCGGTCGCCTCGCCTCCGCGCGGCGGCGTCCCCGGGCGCCGTCCGCACCACGTCGCGGCGGTCGCCGCGCGGCTGAGCTGGTGGATGGCGGTGTGGGCGCTCCCCGCGCTCGCCTGGTCGGCGCTGCGCCTCGACGGGCGGGCCTGCGCAACCTTGACACTCACTTTGGCCCTCAGTATCGTCCACGTCCGGAGTCTGCAGGCTCAGGTCTCGCGGCTCGACCCAGAGGTGCCGCTGCGCGCGGGCGTCGTCGCGTTCCTGCGTTGGGGCCTGCTGCTGGTGGGCCTGATCGGGGTCCTGAGCTTCGGGGTCAGCCGCCCGCTCGCGCTCGCCTGGGGCATCTCCCTGCTGCCTGCGGCTCTGATCACCGAGGCCGTGGTCGATGCTCTGGCCTCCCGCTCCTGAAACGCCTGCGCCTCGCGATTCTCGGGCTCCCCGAGTCCAGTCCCCCGCCGCTCCAGCTTCCCCCTAGCGAGCCACGCGCCATGGCTGCCGAATCAACCGTCGCCGCGGAAGCGGTCGAGCACGCGGATCACCCGGTCTCCGTCTTCTACGGCCCGGTCAACTGGCTGTGGGATCGGATCGGTCCGCTGGTCGGCCTCGGAGAGGTCGAGGTGCCCGATCACGTGGTGATGTCGCTGGTCGTCCTCGGCATCATCGTCGCGGTGGCGGTCCCGGTCCGGCTGCGACTCAGCAAGGAGGACCCGGGCTCGCTGCAGCAGGTGATCGAGACGGTGGTCCAGGCGCTCGCCACCATGATCGACGACCTGGTCGGCGAGGGAGCGTCCCGCAAGTACCTGTCCTTGATCGGGTCGTTCGCCTTCTTCATCTTCGTGGCAAACCTGACCGGTCAGTTCTTCTTCCTGCAGCCGCCGACGCAGAGCATCTGGGTGACCCTGGCGTTGGCCCTCATCTCGTGGGTCTTCTACCACGCGATCGGGATCAAGGAGCACGGCCTCTCCTACCTCAAGCAGTTCCTCGGCCCGGTACCCTGGCTGATACCCCTGATGCTGCCGATCGAGCTGATCAGCCACTTCGCGCGGGTCGCCTCGCTCTCGATCCGGCTCTACGGGAACATCTTCGGCGAGCACCTCGCGGTCGGCATCTTCTTCGGGCTGGTGCCGTTCCTGCTGCCGCTGCCGCTGATGGCGCTGGGCCTGTTCGCCGCCTTCATTCAGACCTTCATCTTCATCATCCTCTCGACTCTGTACATCGCCGGGGCGGAGGCCGAGGCCCACTGATCTCCCCGGCGGAGATCCCCGCCACGCCGTTTTCCCGACCCAGGCCGGAGCGTCGCTTCGGGGCCGTGGGCGCTCAACCGAATTCGAGGAGTCCGATCCCATGACCAAGAAGATCGTGTTCGTTTCCCTGGTGTTGTTCGCCCTGGCCGCGATGCCCGCCCTCGCCGCCGAGGGCGGCGGTGACGCAGGCGCCCACACCTACAAGATCGCCTTCGCGGCGCTCGGTCTCGGGATCGCCGCCGCCGGTGGCGCGCTGGCGCAGGGGCGTGCCGCGGGCGAAGCTCTCGGCGGCATGGCGCGCAACCCCGGCGCCGCCGGCCGCATCCAGACCGCGATGCTGATCGCCCTCGCCTTCATGGAGTCGCTGGTGATCTTCGTGTTCGCGATGACCTACCTGCTCAGCCAGGGCTAGCGGACCCCCTGAGAAGCCGGTCGCAAAACCGGTCGCGCCGTTGTCGGCGGTTCCCCGAACCGCGCCGCAGCTGCGGGTTGGCGAGGGGGATGGTTGCGGCGAATCTCCCGATCTCGGCCTCCGTGAGCCCTCCGTGGCCTTCGGGCTCGCCCAGGGACTCGCGCGCCCAGGGCGGCCTCGCGCGCTGCGAGCACCGTCCCCGCCCGGAGACGGCTGCGTCCTGGGCCGGCGGCGGCGGACGGCGAGGGCCGTCGAGCGGTCGGGGACCGTCGTTCGACGCCCGGCGCCGGCTGCCTGAGCGCGATTGGCACCGAATCTGCTTCTCCCCGCACCGAGGGGCGGGCTCGCGGTGGAGTCCGCGACCACCGGGGAACAGGGAGATGAGCAGCCAGGTCCAGCATCAGCACGGTTGGGACTTCGAGGCCGCGGCCATGCCGTTCCTCGACAGCCTCTACAACACGGCCTACCGCATGGCGCGCAACGCCGAGGACGCCGAGGACCTCGTGCAGGAGGCCTACCTCAAGGCCTACAAGTACTACGACAAGTTCCAGGAAGGCACCAACTTCAAGGCCTGGCTCTTCAAGATCCTCAAAAACACGTTCATCAACAAGTACCGCAAGCAGCAGCAGCAGCCGGTGCTCGCCGCCTTCGAGGAGATCGAAGAGTCGTTCGAGAGCCAGCTCCGCAACGGCGGCCGGGTCAGCGGCATCCCCGATCCCGAGGAGGAGCTGCTGGAGCACGTGCTCGACGAGCACGTCCAGCAGGCGCTCGCCGACCTGCCGGACGACTACCGGATGGTGGTCCTGCTCGCCGATCTCGAGGACTTCTCCTACAAGGAGATCGCCGAGATCCTCGACATCCCGGTGGGCACCGTGATGAGCCGTCTCTACCGCGGCCGGCGGATGCTCGAGTCCGCGATGCTGGCGTACGCGCGCGCGCACAACTACATCGCGCCGGGCGAAGACCCGGCGAAGATGCGCAGCCGCAAGCGCGCCACCTCCTGAGGCCTCGTCGCGAGCCGCGCCGAGGCGGCTGCGAGGAATAAGCCCCGCGGGGGAGCGGGTTGAGGGGTCTGGAACGGGCGCGCTGGAGCCCGGGACTCGAGCGGCGGGTTTCGCGATGTGCAATCGACTGATCGACCTCCTCGGCAAGGCGGACGATGGGCTGCTCGACGAGGCGGCCTTGCGGGAGTTGGGCGTCCATCTCGACGGATGCGCGCCGATCGCGGTTCGCTTGGTCCGTGAGCGCTGTCCCCGCGCTGCGGCTCCCTCCAGCCTGCGAGTGCGCGTGCTCCAGATCTTCCGCGCCCAGGCCTGCCACACCGAGACCACCTTCGACTGAGCCGACTGGTGAGTCGACTGGTTCGACCGCCGAGTCGCCGCGCGCAGGGGTAGCGAGCGGATGTCGGCGTGCCAGGGTGGCGTCCCGGAGAGCCGTGGTGCGTGTCCAATTGGCGCGTCGGCCGACAGCGGGCGGCGCCCGGACAGCCGCCATCAGCGCGACTCGTGCAGGCACGGGGCGGGGCGACGCGCCCGCGAGGGGTGGTGGCCGAGCCGTGCGTCCCCGTGCGAGGACGGGACCGGCGAGCGCTGAGCGATGCGTCGCGGCGACGCCACCGGCGACTCGTCGCGACGCTGTGATACCGTCCCCCGGTTATTCCAGCGGTCCGACATCCAGTCCGTCCCGGCGGGAGCGAGCGCGACGCTCGTTCCGCTGGGTCTTCACTCCAGGGGACGGCACGCGTGAACGAGAGCGATCGAGACGTCTGGCGCGCTCGCTGGCTGGTTCGGGGCGGGCTGTGGTGCCTGCCGGTGGTGTTCACCGCCTTCGCAGGGCACGAGGTCGGGCGGCTCGAGCGATACGCCTCTTCGCCCTACCCGGTCGAGGGGGCGCCGCGCTACTCCGCGCACTCGGCCTCCCGCGCCGATGCGCTGCCTGAGCTCGATCAGGTCCCGATTCCGGTCTCGCGGGCGCTCGCCCCGGGGCAGACGCTGCTGCGAGTCTTCCAGGACCTGGGCCTGCCGCCCGGGGAGGCGCACGCCGCGGCGGGCGCCGCCTCCGAGCATCTCGATCCGCGACGGCTGCGCGCGGGCGACAGCTTCTCGGCCTACCTGCGGGAGGAAGGCACCCTGGCGCGGGTGGTGTTCGAGGTGGAGGACCGGGGAGAGGTCGAGGTGCGTCGCGCGTCGGGCGGCTGGCGCAGCGACTGGCGTCCCTACCGGGTGGTGACCAGCGAGGAGGTGGTTTCCGGGGAGCTCGATGCAGGGCTCGAGAGCGCGGTCCGGGCCGCCGGGGCGCCGCCGCTCGTCGCCTACCGTCTCGCCGACGTGTTCCAGTGGGACCTGGACTTCACGCGCGACTTGCGGTTGGGGGATCGCTTCAACGTCCTCTACGAGGAGGTCCGGACCGAGGGGCGCACGCGGCGGGTCGGCGAGATTCGCGCGGCGGTCTACGAGAACCAGGGGCGCCGCCTCGAGGCCTACCGGTTCGGGGACGACGACGGCTACTACGACGCCGAGGGCCGGCCGCTCCAGAAGCAGTTCCTGCGCTCGCCCCTCGAGTTCTCGCGGGTCACCTCGCGGTTCTCGGCGCGCCGCTTCCACCCGGTGCTCAAGACCTACCGGCCGCACTACGGCGTCGACTACGGCGCCGCCACCGGGACGCCGGTGCGGGTCACCGCGAGCGGCGTGGTGGTCTCGGTGGGCTGGAGCAACGGCGGAGGCAAGACGGTCAAGGTGCGGCACCCCAACGGCTACCAGACCGGCTACCTCCACCTGTCGCGCTACGCCGACGGGCTGCGCGCGGGAACCCGCGTGCGTCAGGGAGAGGTGGTGGGGTTCGTGGGCGCGACCGGCCTGGCGACCGCGCCGCATCTCGACTACCGCGTGCAGCACAACGGGCGCTACATCGACCCGCTGAGCGTGCGCAACGAACCGGCGCCGCCGCTCGACGCGATCGCGCTGGAGCGCTTCCTGGTCTTGCGCGACGAGCTGCGGGCGCGTCTCGGCGAACCCCGGCTCGATCCCGGAGTTGCGTCGACCATCGGAGGCTGAGCCCGGCGGGGCCGGGACCAGGGCTGGGACGAAGGGAGCTGCTCTGATCAGACTCGCGGAAGGGCTGGCTGGGCTTCGCCTCCAGGGCGTCGTCGTCGCCCGTGCCTTCCGTGGCCAGCGGCATGCGCCGACCTAGCCGATGACTCCCCTGCGCCAGGCGCCTGCGGCGCGGCACAGGGGGAACAGCCGACGAACCGGGCGCTGGATTCTCGGACGGCCTCCTAGCCCACGGCGTGCGCCCAGAGGAGAGATGACCGCGCCGCTGCCCTGACACGACGCTCCCCGCCGAGCCGGCCTCCCCCCGTCGTCATTGCCAGGGCCCTCCGTGGCCCGCGGCAATCCCCGCGGTGCCCTCCATCGAACGGGTGGCAGCGGCGCTGCGTTCCGCTCTCAGGAGAGGTGTGATCGCCACCGCGGGTGGCTCCGCCGACTGGTTCCCCCGGAGCAAACTTGACCCATCTGGCACGATCTCGGCGGCCCTGGCGACGCTAGCGGCCGCTGGCGCGACGCTCGAGCAGCTCGAGCGCCGAGGCGAGGTCGAGGTGCTCGTCGATCCGCAGCTCGTTGGGCTCGGACCAGGCCGCGCCGGCGGACTCGGAGTACGCGAGCGCCCCCTCGGTCTCCCAGGCGACCACCACGCGGCGGCCGTCGGCTGCCGGCAGGACGTGGGCGCGACCGCCACCGACGGGAGGCGTCCGATGCGTCGAGGCGCGACCGATGCGGATGCGATGATCGACTCCCGAAGAGGGGCCACCCGCACCCGAGCGTCCGATCGGCACGATCGAGGCGCGGACACCGGCGCCGGTCCGCATCATTCCCCCGCCGCTGAGGGCGTCGCTGCCCGCCTCGACGATCTCCTCGTAGACCGCCGACGCCAGGCCCTCGAGCCCGCCGCCGCACCCGGCCGCGGACGCTCGGACTCGGTGCTCGACCGCCTCGGCGACGTGCTGGAGCACGCTCGCGTGGAAGGGTCCGCCCTCGGAGAGGACGTTGGTGCGCGCTGCGGCCGCGAGGCGGACGAGGCCGTCGGGCTCGGAGCAGAGGAGCCGTCCGATCGGGACGATCGATGCGCGAACCGCTCCCCCCAGCCTGGTGAGCTCGAGCGGCACCGGGTCGATGGTGAGCACGGAGAGGAGCTCGTCGTCGCCCAGGCTCGCCAGCAGTCGGCTCGCGCCGGCCTGGGTCAGCGTCGGCGGCAGGGGTACGTCGGGCAGCGCGCCGAGCTGGCCATCGGCCACCACCAGGCGCGGATCGAGGGTGAGCTCGGGAATGTCGTCGATCGGGACGCCGTCGACGAACACCACCGGTGTATAGACCACGCGCTCGCCGAAGCCGGTGGTCTCGGTCCACAGGGTGTGGACGATGCTGCGCGTGCGCTCGACCGGTGTGCCGTCGGCCGCCGTGTCGGTGAAGGACTCGCGCGTGAAGGCGATCCGGGGAACCGACTTCTCGGAGAAGGCGCTGCCGGCGATCTCGATCGGCGCCGACCATTCGCCCTCGTGGTAGCTGAGGATCGTGATCCGGCTGTGCAGCAGGTGGAACCGGGTCGCCCAGGCGAGATACAGCGTCGCGCTCTGCGGCTCGAAGACGGCGGACGCCGAGGTCTCGGCCTCCTCGCCCTCGGTGCCGGGGACGACGAGTCGCTCGATCTGGTCGCGGCGCAGGATCTCGAGGGCGAGCGCCGGGTGCGCAGCCTGCGATGAGTGGACGCCGGCGAAGAGCTCGCCGAGGGAGCCGGCCTGCAGCTGGTAGATCTCGCCCCGCGGTCCGAGCACGCGGGCTTGGGTCTCGGCGGCGCCGGCGACCGCCGTGCCGGAGAGCGCACAGGCGAGCAAGACGAGCAAGCCGACGGCGAGGCGTCGCAGCGGGGGTGGGCGGTGCGCTGGAGTCGTCATCGCTCTCATCAGGCGCGCAGGTTGACCAGCGACAGGGTGTCGACCTGCATCAACAGGTCGCCGATCGCCGGCTGGTCCGGATAGAAGCGGCGCTGGAGCCGGCCGAACACGTGGGCTGCGCCCGGAGCGTCGCCCAGACGCTGGAGCGCCTGGCCCAGCAGGTAGAGGGCGTTCTTGAGCGCGTCCGCGTCGTCGAACCGGCGCGCCAGGCCGGCCGCCGCGTCGGCGTGCTCGCGCGCGGCCTGATCCTGCCCCGCGAGCAGGTGGGTGAAGGCTAGCGCCAGGTGGTTCGACAGCGTGTAGCGCTCGGCACGGTGGCGGGTGAAGCTCGACTGGCTCTCCTCCAGCAGGGCGAATGCCTGCTCCAGGTCGCCCAGCAGCGCCTGGCAGTAGCCGAGGTTGTCGAGCACCCGGGCACGCCAAACGTCGTCGCTCGACAGGAGGGTGAGCGCGTGCCGGTAGTGACCTTCGGCCTCGTCGACCCAGCTCTCGGCGAGCAGCAGGTTGCCGAGGAGGTTGTGGGAGTAGGCGGTCCAGTCGGTGCGCTCGACCCAGGCCGAGCGATCGAGGGCCATGCGAGCGTAGAACAGACCCCGCTTGAACAACTTGCGTCGCTCGTAGATGCGCGCGAGGTGGTGGCTCGCCAGCCACCCGTTCTCGACCGAGTGGGTTCGACCGAGGATCGTCCGCAGGGCGACGAGGTCGCGTTCGATCTCGGCCTCGTCGGTGTCGCACAGCTCGACGTGGACGATCGCGAGGTTGCAGGTCGCGAGATCGCGCTTGGTCCCGTCGCCCTCGGCCAGGTCGCGCGCGCGCTCGAAGCAGAGCACCGCCTCCTCGAGCACCCCGGCCTGGACCGCTTCGAAGCCGCGCCGGCGCAGCTCCTCGAAGCCGAGGGACGGCCGCGGGCTCAGCGGAGGCGCCGGGGGCGGGGGAGAGGAGAGGGCATCGGAAGCCATCGTCGGGCGGCTCGGGAGACAGATCAAGTCACGAGACGAGTCACGAGATCCTGCCGACATCGTGCGGTCGAGCGGTCGAGGCTGCACCCGCCATCTTAGCGCCGGCCGCAGCCTGGGGTCAACGAGCCCTGGGCCTGAGATCGCACTGGTCCCGGGATCACTGGATCACTGGTCCCGGGGATATGGTGGAATCCGTTCCCCGGCACATTCCCGCCGAGCGGATGACTCCCCTCGTCCAACCCGCCGCTCGAGGACGCGATCGTTTCGCTGTCTTCATGCTCGCTCCTTCGGGTGATTCGCGGGGTTTTCGACGGGCCCGAGAAATGACATGATAGCATGAAGAGGGTCGCGCTTGCCGTGCGCCCGAGTGCCGATCGCCGGCACGAGGGCGATCGTGCGGCTCCCCGTAGTCCAACCCTGTTTTCCTCCAACCCTGTCTTCCACCCATGCATGAGACTCCTTTCATGAAGATCGCACCAGTCTCGTCCTCCTCTTTCCTCTCCCCCGGCATCGCGACCGCTTTGGTCGCCGGCGCCCTGCTGCTGGCTCCGGCGTTCTCCGGGGCACAACCCTCGCCCGCGGCGGCGGAGCAGGCCACCTCGCAGCTCGCCGAGGTCGCCGTCGGGCCGGCCGAGGAGGACGGCATCTACGACCTGCTGTTCGAGCCGCCGGACGGCGAGTGGCTGGTGGACGAGAGCGGCGAGGAGTACATCATCTCGCGCTGGCCCAAGTTCGACGGCTACTACCGCTGGGTCGACGAGGAGAACCTGCGGGTGCGGCTCGGCAACCTGATGGTCATGCAGGCCGTGGACCACGACGACGAGTACCTCTACTTCCGGTTCCCCCGACCCGCCGACTCGCCCGAGCTGGTGACCGCCGGCGCCGCGGATCCGAGGATCGAGGTGCCGTTGCCCCCCGAGCTCCCGGAGGTGGATCGCTTGCGCCTCGAGCGTTGGGACGCCGGCCTGCCGGAGGCCGGACAGTGGCGCAACGGCTTCGCCATCGCGGACATGAACGGCGACGGGCACCTCGACCTGGTGATGCCGCCGTCCCGCAAGGGCTTGGACCGGCCGGCCATCTTCCTGGGGGACGGGAAGGGGGGCTGGACCTGGTGGAGCGAGGCCCAGTTTCCGGACATGCCCTACGACTACGGCGACGTCGCGGCTGCCGATCTCGACGGCGACGGCCACCAGGACATCGTGCTGGCGATGCACCTGATGGGCCTGGTCGCCCTCCGCGGGGACGGCGCCGGCGGCTTCACCTCGTGGTCGGAGGGGCTGCCGATGCGCGCGGACGCGCGCAAGCGCCGGCCCACCGAGCCGAGCTCCCGGAACCACACGGTCGTGCGCGGCTCGGGCCCGTCGCCCGCCGACGCCCCCCTGGAGCTGAGCTCGCGGGCGATCACGCTGGTCGACTGGAACGGCAGCGGCCGCCCCGACATCCTCGCCCTGTCGGAAGGCCCCACCGGGGTCGAGGTCCTGGCCTCGAGCACGGCGCCGGACCTGGGAAAGATCGTGTACCTGAACCACGGGGACGGGACCTGGACCGCGGTTTCGGGCCCGGGGCCCCAGCTCGGTGACGTGATCCTGACGGTGGATCTCGACGGCGACGGACTGCTCGACTTCGTGACCGACAGCGGCCGCGTAGGCGAGCGCTTCCTCCTCAACTACCGCGACGGCGACTCCTGGACCCTCGGCGCCCTGCCGGTGCGCAAGAGCCAGCTCACCCGCGCGGTCGCGGTCGGCGACCTCGACGGCGACGGTCGCCCCGATCTGGCGGTCGCCTACCAGTCGAGCGAGTCGGGCGAGGTGCGCTACGGCATCGACCTCTACTTCGCCGGCCCGGCGCCGGCCGGCTCGGAGGAGCGAGTCGGCTGGGAGCGGCAGGAGCTGGTGGCCTGGCCGGTGACGGCGGGGCGCGGCGTCGAGGCGATGGAGATCGCCGACCTCGACGGTGACGGGCGCCTCGACCTGGTCGCGTTGCCCGCCGCAGGTGGCGTCTGGCTGTTCCTCAACGAGGGGGAGCGGCGGTTCGCGCGCGAGGGTGCGCCCGAAGCGGCGCCCGACGACTCGCACCACTACTGCACCGGCTACCGGGCCCGGGTCCGGGATCTCGACGGCGACGGGCGTCCGGAGCTGGTGGCCGTCTTCGCCGGCGAGCCGGGCTCCGAGGTGATGCTGGTCGGCTCCGGGATCAAGACCCGCTGCCCGGCGCGCGGGGCGGTGCGCGTCTGGAAGATCGTGCCCGCGCCGGAGGCGGCCGGGGCCGAGGCGCCGGCGAGCGAGGGGTTGCGTCCCAGCGAGAAGCCGCTATAATCAGCCTCTCGTTCCGATCAAACGATTCGAGATCGAAGTCTTTACCGGGAGGTGATGAAAGTCCGCGGTGGCAACCGATGCCTGCTGCACGACGCCGGCAAGACCGGCGAAAATTTGATTCGACGGTTCATACCCAAGCACTCGACGGCGGCCGGCAGGAGCCGGCGACCGGGTCGGCCTTTCGTGCCGTGCTCGCGCCGTCGACCCAAGGAGAAGGTTCCTGAAATGAAAAGAGCTGTGACTCTTCTCGCTCTCGCTGGCCTGCTCTGCCTCGGCGCAGCGGCGACGGCGGAGATCGGCGCCCTGGACAACGTCCCGGCCGCGACTCTGCTGATCCCGCGCTTCGAGGTGGATCTCAACGACCCGGCCGGCATCACCACCCTGTTCTCGGTCAACAACGCGTCGGCCGAGACCGTGCTGGCGCACGTCACGCTGTGGACGGAGTGGTGGATCCCGATCATCGACTTCGACATCTACCTCACCGGGTACGACGTCCAGACGGTGAACGTCCGCGACATCTTCCTCGGCAACCTGCCGCGCACTGCGCCCGACAACAACACCCCGGGCCCGACGCCCAACGTTCTCTCGAACCGGGGTCTGTTCTCGGGTCCGTCCAACACCTTCGGCGGCACCTGCAGCACCACGTTTGGTGTGCAGCCGAACTACGCTCCGCTCTCGGCGTCGTTCCGCACGCTGCTGGCCCAGGCGTTCACCGGCGCGCCGGTGACGGCACTGGGCGGCCTCTGCACGTCGCTGCCGGGTGGCAGCAACGGCCTGGCGCGGGGCTACATCACCATCGACTCGGTGAGCGCCTGCTCGCAGGAGTTCCCCGACAGCGTCGGCTACTTCGTCGACGGCGGTTTCGGCGTCGCCAACAACAACAACGTCCTGTGGGGCGACTACTTCCTGGTCGACACAGCGAACAACTTCGCGCAGGGCTTCGCGGCGGTGCACATCGAGGCCGACGGCGTCTCGCTCGGCGTCGAGGACGGGAGCTGCGACGTCACCGACCGCAACCCGACCACCTTCTACTGCACGCTCAGGAATCCCGTTACCGCGCCGGGCGAGGACAACCGCGAAGGGCTGCCCAGCATCTACGGGACCCGCTACACCGCGGGTGGCGCCTTCACCGGCGGCACCGACCTGCTCGTGTGGAGGGACAAGAACGGTACGGGGGCGGGAGCCGCGCGCGCGTGCAACACCACGCCGACCCCGATCAGCCAGACCCAGATCGTGGTCTTCGACGAGGAGGAGAACCCGCTGACCTTCATCACCGGCGGCCCGTCGGGTGAGCCGGAGCCGGGCGCGGAGATTCCGTTCCCGTGGTGCACCAACCGGACCGAGGTCGGTGGCCCGAACCTGTCGATCGACGACGACTTCGGGTGGCTCTACCTCAACCTCAACGATGGGAACGTCAATCAGGAGTACTTCCGTCAGGCTCACGTGACCACGGTGATGGACGCCGACGGCCGGTTCAGCGTCGGCTACGAGGCGGTCTCGTTCAACAACCTCACCCTGGGAGCGGACAACCGTCGTGGCCCGCGCAACCCGGACGCCACGGTGGGTTCCTACCCCAACGCCAACGCGCCGACGCTCTTCTCGGAGAACTTCTGAGTCGTCGTCGTCCGTAGCGTTCGCCGAAGCGGTCGCGACGTTCGTTCGCGACGACGCGACCGTCTGAGGTGATCAGAAGGGGGTGGGCCACGGCCCACCCCCTGTTTTCTTTTCCCGACAGGACTCACGCCCTCGCAACGTTGGGTTCCTACCCCAATCCCAACGCGCCGACGCTCTTCTCGGAGAACTTCTGAGTCGTCGTCGTCCGTAGCGTTCGCCGAAGCGGTC
>DATKBT010000092.1:0-7315 GCA_035546295.1 Thermoanaerobaculia bacterium
GGCGACCACCGAGATCGCGATGCACAAGCGCCGCGGGCCCATGAAGTCGAAGCTCGTGTTGCGGAAGAACTCCATGACGTCTAATCCTCGAGCAACGAGATCAGATCGACAGCCGCTCGACGCGGCCGGGGCGCGAGAGCACGAGGTCGAAGATCAAGCGGCTGCAGATGATGGCGGTGAACAGCGAGGCCAAAATCCCGATCGAGAGCGTCACGGCGAAGCCCCGGATCGGACCGGTCCCGAAGTTGAACAGGAAGAGAGCGGCGATCAGCGTCGTGATCTGCGAGTCGAGCACCGAGGAGAGAGCCTTGGAGAAGCCGGCGTCGACCGCCGACTTGACGGTGCGGCCGTTGTGCAGCTCCTCGCGGATCCGCTCGAAGATCAGGACGTTGGCGTCGACCGCCATGCCCAGCGTCAGAACGATCCCCGCGATGCCGGGCAGGGTGAGCGTGGCGCCGAAGTAGGCGAGCGCCCCGAACACCAGCACCGTGTTGAGCGCCAGGGCGATCACGGCGTTGATGCCGGTGCCCTTGTAGACGATCAGCATGGTCAGCAGGACCAGAACCAGCCCGACCAGCCCGGCGCGCAGCCCCTGGTCGATCGAGTCCTGCCCGAGCGACGGTCCCACCGTCCGCTCCTCGAGATACTCGATGCCGGCCGGCAGGGCGCCCGAGCGCAGGACCATCGACAGGTCCTCGACCTCGGTTTGGGTGAAGTTGCCGCGGATGATCCCGCTGTCGGTGATCCGCGTCTCGATGGTGGGCGCCGACTGCACGCGCCCGTCGAGCACGATGGCGAGCCCGCGGCCGACGTTGGCGGCGGTGACTTCGCCGAAGGTCCTGGCCCCCTCCGGAGTCAGCGCGAAGTTGACGACCGGCTCGTTGAACTGACCGAGCCCGGGCCGGGCGTCCTTGAGATCACGCCCGGTGATCACCCGTCGCGTCTCGAGCGCGTAGTAGACCTGGCCGGTGACCACGCCATCGGGGCCGCGCTGGTCCTGGGCGAAGATCTCGACGTCCTCGGGCAGGCTGCCCCCGTAGTGGGACAGGATCTCGTTGCGGTCGAAGGCGGCGCCGCCGTTGGCCGGATAGTCGGTGAGGCGGAACTCGAGGAACGCCGTGTTCTTGATCAGGTCCTTGATCCGCTCGGGGTCGTCGACGCCGGGGAGCTGCACGACGATGCGATTGCTGCCGAGGCCCTGGCGCTGGATGACGGGCTCGGCCACTCCGTAGGCGTTGATCCGGTTGTCGATCGTCTGCTGCGCCTGGCGCACCGCCTGATCCTGGATCTGCTGGATCTCCGAGCCCTCGCGCTCGAAGCGAACGCCCTCGGAAGTGAAGTCGTAGCTCCAGCTCGGCAGGAAGTCGTCGACCACCCGTCTCAGCTCGGAGCTCCGGTCGCGGCTCAGGCCGGTGACCACGAAGGTGTTGTCGCCCACCACCGAGCCACCGACTCCAGAGACGTCCCGATCCCCGAGCTCCTGGAGCAGGCTCTCGAGGTCTTTTTCGGTCTCCGCACGCAGCGCATCCTCGGTCGTGACGCCGAGCACCAGGTGAATGCCGCCGCGCAGGTCGAGCCCGAGGTTGATCTTCTCCCCGGGCGGGTAGGCGGAGATGCCGAACAACAGCACGACGGCCAAGATGATCAGGCCCCGCCACAGGATGCTTCGCTTCATGGTCGTGGGTCCTCTACTTCTTGGCGTCCTGCTCGGCGCCCGGCTGCAGCCCGGCGATCGCCGACTTGGCGACCCGGACCTTGGTGTTGTCGGCGATCTTGAGGATGAGGGTGCCGCCATCGACCGCCGCGACCTCGCCGTAGAGGCCGCCGTTGGTGATCACGCGATCGCCCTTGGCAAGGGCGTCGATCGTCTTCTGCAGCTGCTGCTGCCGTTTGCGCATCGGCGCGATCGCCACAAAGTAGAAGATCGCGAAGATCAGCGCGAGCGGCGCGAACTGCATCCAGATCGGCGGCGCCTCCGCCTGCGCGGTCACGAAGAATGGAACGAGGGAGCTGGTCAAGATCTCACTCCGTCAGAGCTCTCGGGAGGACGCGGCAGACGGCGGAGCATCCTGCGGGCGTCGGGAGCTCCTCGACTCGCGAGCTCCGCCGACCGCGTCGCCCCGTGGTCGGCTGCCGAGCGAGCCCCGTTGCCCACCACGACGCCGGCGCGACGAGAGCGTGGGGAATGGAGCCGGTCGAGGAGGAACTCCGAGACAGCGGGCGCGGCAGTGGTCTCGTGCCCGACGCCCACCGCGCCACCCGAGGCCGCCGAGACCACTTCCGAGACCACTTCAAGGCGCACCGTCACGTTCAAGGCGCACCGTCACGCCGCAGGGCGGGCATCCCGAAAGCCTCGGACTCAAGGCTTCCGAGCTCGAGAGCTTTCCGCGTCCTCTCCATAAAGTCAAGGTAGACGCGCACGTTGTGGACGGTGGCCAGCACCTTGCCCGTGATCTCCCTCGCGCGGAAGAGATGGTGCAGAAAGGCCCGGGAGTGCCGGCGGCAGGTGGTGCAGTCACAGTCATCGGCGATCGGAGCCGGATCCCGCTGGTAGCGAGCGTTCTTGATCCGCACCACCCCTGCGCGCGTGAACAGGAAGCCGTGGCGAGCATTGCGGGACGGCAGCACGCAATCGAACAGGTCCACGCCGGCCGAGATTCCGTGCCGCAAGTCCTCGAGCGTCCCGAGGCCCATCAGGTACCGGGGGCGCTCGGCGGGCAGCAGAGGGACGACGCGCCGCACCACCTCCCGCCCGAGCGAGCTCGCCTCGCCCACGCTGACCCCGCCGATGGCGAAGCCCGCGAAGGGCAGCTCGCGGAGCTCGAGCGCGGCGCGCTCGCGCAGGTCCTCGAAGAAGCTGCCCTGGACGATGCCGAAGAGCCCGCCGGCGACCGACCGCCTCGCGTCCTCCTCGGCCGACCGGCGCGCCCATTCCCGGGTCCGACGCAGAGCCGCGATCGCCTGCTCTTTCGCGATCGGCCAGGGGGGGCACTCGTCGAGCACCATCGCCAGGTCGACGCCAAGACGTCGCTGATCCGCCACCACCGACTCGGGCGTGAACCGCATCGGAGATCCGTCGTGAACGCTGCGGAAGGTGACCCCGGCATCGTCGATCCGCCGGGTCTCGGAGAGGCTGAAGATCTGGTATCCGCCGCTGTCGCTGAGCAGCGGACGAGTCCAGCCGCTGAAGGCGTGGAGGCCGCCGAGGGACTCGATCACGTCCACCCCCGGGCGCAGCGCCAGGTGGTAGAGGTTGGCGAGCATGATCTCGGCGCCCGCCTCCTCGAGAGCGGGGGCGCTCAGTCCCTTGACCGCGCCAAGCGTCCCCACCGGCAGGAACGCCGGGGTCTCGACCACGCCGTGGGGGGTCTCGAGGCGCCCGCGCCGAGCGACGCCATGCTCGGTCGACACCTCCCGCAGCAGCTCGAAGCTCAGTCCCACGCCGGTGTCCGACCGCCGCCGACCCGCTCGCCCCGCATCGGGGCTATCCGCGGCGCCGCAGGTCGACCGTCTCGACCTCGACGCCCGGCGGCAGCTCGAGCTCGAAGCGTTCGGGCGGCAGCTCGACGTTGGTCTCGACGTCGTAGAACCGATACTCGGTGTGATCCCCGTTGGGCTCGGTGTACTTCAGGCGCGAGGGGAGGAAGCTCTCCGCGTCGATCCAGATGTCCATCGACGCGATGCGCTTTTTGATCCGCGCGTAGCGGGGCAGGAGCTTCAGGTGGTAATCCTGCCCCCTCTCCTCGGGGAACTCGGCCGTCACCGAGAAATACTGCATCAGGGTCTCGAGGGAGCCACTCGCCCCGAGGTACTCGAAGACCCGCTCCGAGACGTTCGAGATCCCCACCCGCTCGGCCGTCCGTCGCTCGGGGAAGTAGGTGAGCATCTCCTGGTCGGTGAGCGAGACGATCACGGGCAGCGGCTCTTTGACCTGCCATAGGACGCGGTCCGGCGTCCGGTACAGGAACTCGCCGCGCGAGGTCTCGGGCTCGAGCAGCAGCGAGCTCGCGGTGTCCTTCTCGAAGCGGGCGCGCATCGTCTCGACGCGCGACTGTTCGAGCTTGACCCGCTCGACCAGGACGTCGAGCCGCTCGCGCGGCGAAAGACCGGCGGCGAGCGGATCGAGCGACGTGCCGTCCTCACCGTGAGCGACCGCCGCGCCGGTCGCCAGCAGGAGCGCAACGAGGAGCAGGAGGAGCGAGCGGGCGAGCGGCGGGCGGTCTGGGGAGTCGATCATGGGGTGCGGGTATCCTGTGAGGGCGATGGGCTGAGCAGCGGAAGCGGCCCGCAGCCTCGCGGCGGATGCGGAGGCGGAGCCGGCTCGACTCGAGGAATCGGAAAAGATCGGATGGCCGGCTCGGCTCGGCGGGAATGCCTCGGCGTGCCGTGAGGGCCCGGACGGCGCACCGCGGAGCGTCGTACCCGGCGCGGCGGCTGTTCAGGCGAGCACCTCCGCGTGCCCATTCTCCAAAACGCGAAGGCAGCACCGCGAAGCCAGCGCGCCTTGAAACCAGCATCGTAGCAACATCGCGAACGGCGAGGGCGCCGCCCGCCCAAGGCGCTCCCGGCCGGCGGGCGCCTCCGATTTGACACTGTTTTCAACCCGATGCTACCGTCTCGCATTCCTCGACGGGGGCTGCCGTACGGCCCTCCCCACGACCACCGGTCGAACCCTGTCGCGGCTCCGGAAGGAACGACCTGCCGCGCTTCGAGCCCCCCTCCCCGGCAGCTGTCAGCCAAGCCAACATTCCCGGAGCCCTGAAGAGACCTGAAGAGAATGGTCGAGCTCGGTCGCAAGTACGAGTGTCCCGATTGCGAGGTCAAGTTCTACGACCTGGGACGCCCTCAGGCTCTGTGTCCCAAGTGCGGCAAGGACCTCAAGAGTGACGAGGAGGAGAGTGAGCCCCGACCCTCGCCGCCCCGGTCCTCGTCCCGAGCCGAGTCGCGAAAGCAGGTCGAGAAGGTTCCCGAGACGAAGGACGTCGAAGAGGATTCCGGGGACTCCGACGACAGTGACGGTGACGACGACGCGCTCGAAGAGCTCGAAGAGCTCGACGACGAGGACGACGAGGACGACGACGAGGACCAGGACTTCGTCGTCGACGACGACGACTGAGTCACCGCTGCGTCGGACGAGGTCGCGTGGGCACGCGCGGCCGTCGCGCACGAAGACTCCAGGAGCGATCGGGAGGCCGGAGCCCCGCCGTCGGCTCGCTGGCGCACCGGCTCACGTTCTTGCGAGCCCGAAGAGCTCGATCGACGGTCCCGGAGCTCGTTGACGATGGCGCTACTCTCGGTCCGCGATCCGGTCCACGGCTTCATCCACGCCGACGCCCTCGAGACCGAGCTGGTGGCGAGCCGGCCGCTGCAGCGGCTGCGGTCGATCCGGCAGCTCGGGCTCACCCACCTGATCTTCCCCGGCGCCGAGCACAGTCGCTTCAGCCACGCCCTCGGCGCCATGCACCTGGCCGGCCGGCTCTACGACGCCCTGGCGGCGAAGAGCGATGGCCTCCTGGACCATGGTCCTCGCGCGCCGGGGCGGCGCGCGCTGCGCGCCGCCGCCCTCCTCCACGACGTCGGTCACGCGCCGTTCAGCCACACCGCCGAGAGCCTCTTCGACCAGCCGATCGACCACGAGGAGATGACGCGCCGCCTGCTCGGCCTCCCCGAGATCGAGACGGCGTTCGAGCGGCACGACGGCGATCTCGAGTTCGTCCTGCGGCTGCTCTCGGGCGAGGTCGAGGGTCCGACGCGGCTGCTCGCCCAGGCGATGTCGGGGGAGCTCGACGTCGACAAGATGGACTACCTGCTCCGCGACTCGATGTTCTGCGGCGTGCAGTACGGTCGCTTCGACCTCGATCGCATCCTCGACACGGTGGTGCCGATCCAGGACCCCGAGAGCGGTCGCTGGGGCCTGGGGGTCGAGCAGGGCGGGGTCCATGCGCTCGAGGCGCTGGTGCTGGCCCGCTACTACATGTTCACGCAGGTCTACTTCAATCCGACGAGCAAGGCGCTCGAGTTGCACCTGAACGAGTGGCTGCGCGAGAGCGGGAGGCGCTGGCCTGCCGACCCGGAGGGGTTCCTCGAGCTCGACGACGTCGAAGTGATGGTCGAGCTGCGGCGGTCGCCCTCGCCCCACGCCCGGGCGATCGTCGATCGGCGTCACTACCCGCTCGCCTTCGAGACCGGTGAGCACCTCTCCGCCGACCAGCGACAGCGTTTCTCGGCGATCCTCGCCGAAGTCGCTGCCGTGCTGGCGCCCGGCGACCTGCTCTGCTCGCACTCGGCGAAGGATCCCCACCGGCTGGAGGCCAGCGGCGTGCTGGTCCGCCACCGCGACGGCCGGCTCGAGCCTCTCGCCGCGGCCAGTCACTTCATCCGCCACCTGGGGCGCATCGAGCGCTTCAGGGTGTACGCTCCGCCGGCGCGCTGCGCTGCCGTGGCTGCCGAGATCGGTCGCCGCTGGCGGGAAACCTGACCAGGCGACCGGCGTACTGACCGGTCGGGCCGGTCCTCACCGGTCGGAGGCGAGTCGCGATGGCGAGAGACCACGAGCGAGCGCCGGACCGCCGCCGGTCCGTGCCCTGGCTGATCACCTGGCTGGTCGTCGGGGTCGCGGGGTTGGTGGGCCTGCTCGCCGCCTTCCCGGCGGTCTACCCCTTCTATCCGGAGGAGTGGACGATCAACCGCGAGGAGGCGGTGGCGATCGCCCTCGAGCGGTTCACCGATCTCGGTCCGCCGGTCGACGACGCCTTCGTCGTCGGCCACCTGTCGCAGAGCACCCTGCTCGAGACGAGGCTCCTGCGGGCCCTCCCGGAGGCGGATCTCGGCCGCCTGCGCGACAGCCTGGTGGCGCGGCAGGTCTTCGACTGGCAGGTGAAGGTCTACCCACCCGGTGCCCGCCCGTACGAATGGGCCTACCGCGCCCGGATCTCGCCGGCCGGCGAGGTGATCGATCTCCAGCTCCGCGTGCCGGCGGAGGAGCCGGGCGGTGAGTTGGCGACCGATGTCGCACGGCAGCGGGCCGAGGAGTTCCTCCTCGCCCAGGGCTTCGACCTCGCGGTGTTCGGCGAGCCGCAGGTGCGCCAGCGCGATCTCGCGGCCCGGCGCGACACCAGCGTCCGCTTCCCGGCCGCCGAGGCGATGCTCGGTCCGGAGGTGCCGTACGGCTTCGAGGTCTCCTTCGCCGGCGAGGAGCTGACCGGGTACCAGCTCTTCTACGACATCCCGGACGCCAATCAGATCCAGGCCTCGCTGCAGGGGGTCAACCTGTTGTCGCAGGGCCGGATCATGGTCCCCTTCCTCCTGATCCCCT
>DATKBT010000093.1:0-15682 GCA_035546295.1 Thermoanaerobaculia bacterium
GCCCTGGCCGACCGGCTTGCCGGTGACGCACGCGAGCGCGTCGAGCTTGTGCGGCGTGATCGCCTGGTAGGTGTCGGCGATCCACGCCATCTCGCGCGGGCCGGTGCCGAAGTCGGGCGCGGGCACGTCGATCCCGGGCCCGATGAAGTTCTTGTTGATCAGCTCGGCGGTGTAGCGCCGGGTGATCCGCTCGAGCTCCGCCGCCGAGTAGTCCTTGACCGAGATCCGGATCCCGCCCTTGGCGCCGCCGAACGGCACGTCGACGATCGCGCACTTGAAGGTCATCAGCGCCGCCAGCGCCGCGACCTCGTCCTCGCTCACCAGCATCGAGTAGCGGATCCCGCCCTTGGTCGGCAGCCGATGGTAGGAGTGCTCGGCGCGCCAGGCGTCGATGACGGCGATCGAGCCGTCGTCACGACGCACCGGAAACGCCATCCGGTAGATCGCGTTCACCCGCTTCATCTGCTCGAGCAGGGTCCGGTCGTACGAGGTCAACGCCGCGGCGCGATCGAACGCCTGTGCGACCTGCTCGAAGAACCCCGGTGACCCTTCGCTGCGGCGCGTGGATTGATCGCTCATCGCTCGACCCCCTGCTGCTCGACACACGGCCCCCAGGACCGCGACCGGTCCGAGGATAGCGGGCTGCGCACGCACGCGATCGATCGATGGCTCGACGCCCTGCGCTACTCGAAGCTCGACTCACCCGCCTCTCGCACCACCACGATGCGATCGGCGAGGAGGCGATTGTCGCGTCGGATACCGCTCACCGACACCTGGTCTCCCTCCCTCAGGGTTTCGGGCCGAAGCTCGCGGCCATCGAGCTCCACGACCGTCCGCTCGTCGTAGAATACGCGCTCGTCGCCCCGCGCGCCGAACGGGAGGTCGAGCTCGATCCGGCGGTCGCGGCTGTCGATCGTGCGGACGGTCCCGAGCACGTCGATGGTGTCGTCCAACGCAGTGTCGTCTCCAGGCGTGTCATCGTCGGCGGGGCCGCGGTCCGTCGAACGGACGTCCTGCTCGACCGTGATCCGGTCGGCCAGGAACCGCTCGCCCCGGGTGGTCCCGGTGACGCGGATCTCGTCGCCGCGTTCGAGGTTCTCGGGCTGGTACTCGCGCCCCTCGAACAGGACGACGGTCCGCTCGTCGTAGTGGACGCGCTCGGATCGACGATCCCAGCCGCTCTGCTCCACCTCGATCACACGATCCTCGCGGTCCAGGTCGGCGACGACGCCACGCACCTCGGTGAGGTCGCGATCGACGTCACTTCCCGAGGGACTTCCCGAGGGACTTCCCGAGGGACTTCCCGGGGGCCCTGGGGTGACGTCGCGCAGAACGCTGATCCGCTCGGCGAGAGCGCGATCGCTCTGCCGGTCGAGGCTCACCGCCACCAGGTCGCCGCGCTCGAGGTCTTCGGGCTCGTACAGGTCGCCCTCGTACTCGACCACCGTGCTCTGGTCGTAGTAGATCGCGCGTTCGGTCCCCTGATTGCGAAGGCTGTCGCCGAGCCGCCCGGCGTCGTCGCTGGTGTCGACGACGATCCGCCGTGCCCAGCTGTCGACCTCCACCACCGCGCCTCGGAGATCTGTCTCGAAATCCTCCTTCGGTCCATCACCGGGCCCACCGAGAATGCCGCCGAGACTGCCGCAGGCCGTGAGAGACAGCAGCGCGAGAAGCGCAAGAATTGCACGTGGTGTGAGATGGAGTTGCTTCGTCTGCAGTCGTTGGGTCTTCCGTCGTTTGGTCTGCATGCTTCCTCCTGGCTGGCAGCCGGGACGCGATCGCGTTCCCACTTCGCTGACCAGAAGGAAGCACGCTGCATGCCAGGCGTGCAGGAGCGTCGTTCGGCGCCCTCAGTCGGAGGGAGTCCCGGAGGGAGTCAGAGCCAGGCTCTCTCGATCGCGACGCTCCGGCGTCGGCCGGTAGGGGAACCTTCGCTTGAGGCGCAGGAAGGGTCGCTCCCACAGGTGCCAGCTCAGCGCGGCCAGGGCCAACGACAGCGTGGCGGCGATCAGCGTCACCAGCGCCTGCGCGGGGAGCGCAGAGCCGAGCCACCGCGGCAGCCGGCGAACCGAGAGCGGGCTCTCCCCGAGCAGCATGATCAGCGGATGGTGGATCACGTAGAGACCGTAGCTGTAGCGACCGAGCAGCCGTAGCGGACGGCTGGTGAGCCAGCGAGGGCTGTAGCGCAGCGCCAGGTGGAGACTCGCGGCGAACATCAAGGCGATGACCGTGAAACCCAGCGTATAGACGCTCGGGTCGTTGGGCGCGAGCCGCCGGTTGAGCACGAGGACAGCAGCGATGAAGCAGACCCCCAAGACGACTCCGGAGAGGTCCCAGCCGGCCAGCCGCAGACGCCGCTTGCCGTCGCGCAGGTAGAGCGCCAGCCAGCCGCCGATCGCGAGGGAGTCGATGCGGGTCGGCATCAGCACGTAGGCGGCGAGCACTTCGCCCTGCGCCGCCAGGGCGACCCTCAGCGCGATCGCGCCGAGCACGCAGCCGACGCAGATGCGCAGGAGCCAACGGCGACCGAAAGCCCATACCACGAGTGGCCAGAGCAGGTAGAACTGCTCCTCCACGGCGAGGCTCCAGAAGTGCGCGAGCGCGTTGTGCTCGGGCCATCCGCGCGAAGCGATGTCGAAGTTGAGCAGGTAGGTCCAGTACCACTCCTGCCCCTCGCGCAGCGCCGCGCCCTGCGGGAAGAGCATCGGCGCGAACAGGAAGTAGCAAGCGAGGAAGCCGTAGTAGAGCGGGAAGATCCGCAGCACGCGGCGCATGTAGAAGCTGCGGAAGTAGCGCCCGCCCCCCTTGGCCTCGTACAGGATGCCCGTGATCAGGAACCCCGAGAGCACGAAGAACAGATCGACTCCGATCCATCCGGTCGTCAGGACGCGATGGAGGTACCACTCGATTCCGCCCGGCGGTCGCCACCCTCCATACAGGACGAAGTGGTAGACCATCACCAGCAGGATCGCAATCCCGCGCAGCCCGTCGAGCGCCGGCAGCCGACCGGCTCCGGTCAGCTCGAGCGGGGGAACGCCACGCGACTCCGCGCCTCGAGGGGCGTCGGTCGGGCGATCACGGCCGCCACGCCCGAGGCCCGGCGCCCCGGTCATCGCCGTTCCTCGAGCGGGGCGCTCGAGGCGCGCCCGACCTCCGGCGATCCCGTCCGCCTCGCGCCATCGTCGTCGCGCTCGTCGAGATGGATCACGCGGTCGATTCTCACCATCCGATCCGCCTCCTCCGGTCCAAGAGCCCCGCCGAGCCTCACTGTACTCGTGACGCCGAACCTCGTGAACCGGTCGGTGTCGGCCACTCGGGATGCGCCGGGGAGCGCTCACCCGTCTGGTACCGTGAAGGGAGGACAATCGATGAACAGAGAGCTGCGACTGAGACTCGCCGCGGTCACCGCCGCACTCACCGCCGCGCTCTTCGCCGGCTGCCTCGGCGGTCGCGAGCCGCCCATCCCCGCCGAGTCCGACTGGATCGAGCAGGGAGTCGTGCTGCGCGCCGGCTCGCCGGGGGCCTGGGACGCGCGTCTGGCCGGCGGCTCCGCCCCCGGCGCCGTCATCGAGAGAAACGGAACCTACCTCCTCTACTACGGGGGCGCCGACGGCCCGCGGTCGGTCGACGGCGGGCCCCGCCACCGAGCGATCGGCGTCGCCACCAGCCGTGACGGACGTCGCTTCACCAAGCACCCCGGCAACCCGGTTCTCACCCACCTCCCGAACGACGGCGAGGAGGAAGGCGCCAACTCCGTCGCGGTCACGTCCGCCGCCGACGGCCGGATCGTCGCCCTCTACGGGGCGGCGACCCGGATCGACGAGACGAACATCAACGCCGACGGACGACTGGCGGTCTCTGCCGATGGCCTGGACTTCCGAGACACCGGGGTCGTGGTCCTCGACCACCGGGACCAGACCCTCTACGGCCACGGCGACGAGATCTTTCCGCTGGCGGCCTACCGCCACGGCGAGCTGCGGGCCGTCTATTACGTCATCGGCGGCGGAGCGCGGGCCCGGGACCTCGCGGTCGCCTGGGGACCGGCGTGGGATCGGCTGGAGAGCTCAGCGCTGGTGGTCGACGGCAGCGAGGACGATCCCGCCTCGGTCGCCGGAAACGTCGTCTGGCTGGAACCCGACCGGATCGTCCTGTTCGTGCAGAGGGGCTGGACGCCGAACATACGGGTCGAGGTCCGCTCCGCCGATCCCGCCGCGCCCCATCGGCTCAGCGCCCCGATCCAGGTCTACGACGGACCGTTGTGGAGCGAGCAGACCAAGTTCTTCACCGTCTATCTCGATCGCGACAGCGGATCCTGGCGGCTCTACAGGCTGGACTGGAACGGCCGAATCGTGCTCCACGAGGCCCCCCTGAGGAGCTCCCAGCCTAAGCCCAGCGCCCTGGAGCGGGCGCCCGATGACGGCGCCGCAGGGTGCGGCGGACCGCTGGACCTCCGTTCGGCTCCGGCCTCGGCGACCAGCTCAGTCGTCGGCGGTGCGCTCGCTGTCGTTCTCCGGCGACTCGAGCTCGTCGATCGAATCCCGCAGCAGCTCGTTGGCGCACCGGTCCGCGACCCCCGGCATCGGACCGGGGGGATCGATCGCCCGCAGCCAAAAACGGAAAGTCGATCCCTCCCCCGGCGTGCTCTCGAACTCGAGGTCGCCGCTGCGCTCCTGGAGCACCTGGCGGGTGATCGCCAGCCCGAGGCCGGTGCCGTCGGCGAGCTCCGGATGGGCGCGAAAGTGACGCTGGAAGATTTGACTCTGAAGGTCGGGCGGAATGCCGAGGCCATTGTCGGTCACCTCGACCTGACAGAAGGGCGTCTCCAGGCCGGTCTCGATCAGCTCGGCGCTCACCCGCACCCATCGCTTCGGCTTGTCGGGGTCGGAGTACTTGATCGCGTTGCTCAGCAGGTTGACCAGCGCGACTTGGAGCGGCATCGACTCGAGCTCCACGTCGAGTAACTCCCCGCGCTCGATGTGCACCTCCCGCTCCCCCGCCATCGCGGCCAGCTCGTCGACGATCATCGACAGGGCCCTTTCGAGCCGGATCAGCGGCGCGTCGGTCAGCGTCGACTCGATGAAGGCGAGAGTCTTCACGTTGTCGAGGAGATCCGTGGCGCGCCCGACGGCGTTCTTGATCAGCTCGAGGTGCTTGGAGCGTTCCTCCTCGGCGCTGGCGATGTCACGACGAGACAGCAGCTCGGCTTCGAGCACGATGGAGTTGAGGGGGTTGCGCAGCTCGTGTGCGATGGTTCGACCGTACTCCTCGAGCCGACGCGCGAGCTCGATCTGGAGGCGGGACTGGGTCTCCTGATAGATGCCGACCGTCACGAAGGCGATCGCGCGGAGCCCGGAGTGCAGACGAGAGAAGACCTCGACGACCGCGTCGGGATCGCCGCCGCCCGCGGAGTCGAGGAGCGCCTCCTGGAACCGCCGGGTGAGCAGGTGCGCGAGGCCGTCGAACTCCGCCAGCAGCTCCTGGATGTCGTAACCCTGCTCTCTTCGCACCTGCGCGTGGATGCTGAGGTGACCCAGCATGTGGTCGTGAGCGCCCGTGGAGGGGGTGCGCAGGAAGCGCGCGAGTGCGGTCAGAACCGGCGGGATGTGGTTGCGCAACGCCTGCTCGGTCAGCGAAGCGACGGTCCGGGTGCCCACCCGCTGCTGGATCCATTGGATCCACTGGTCGACCAGCTCGTCCGCATCCTCCTCGAGGACCCTCGCGAGCTTCTCGGCGAGCTCGGAGACCCTGGGCGACGGTCGATTGGAGAAGGGGAACTTGATCATCGGGCTCCTGGGCTCAACTTCGGCGAGACGACGGGAACGGCGCCAGGATCCTACCAGCGGAGCGGGGTCGTGTGCCGACCCCGCCACCCGCTCGAAGACCGGATCGAGCGACTCGAAGGCGAGTCGAGCGGAGGCTGAGCCGCGCGGAGCTCGCGGCGCTGTCGCGGCTCTGTGGGCGGCTCCGAGCCGGCGAGGTGGCCTTTCCCTGCGCGAGCGCCGGTAGCAATCCTGGCGTATCATCCACGGCGTCTCACTGACCGCTGCCGAGGGAGAATTCCCTCCCGATCGCTCTTCTGGGGCTCTTCTCGTGATCCGACGTCCCGCCGCCGTCGTCGTCTCGGCACTCGTGCTCCTGGCCCTCGCCTTCTCTGGGCCCTCGCCCGCCCAGACCACTCAGCGGCCGCCGGCGCGGCCCGAGGTCGCGGCCGCGATCAGCCGCCTCGCCGCCGCTGCCGATTCGCCAGTGCGAACGACGATCTCTCCGACCACCGGCCTGGTCTCCCACGTCGGGACCTCGCGCAGCGGAGCCCTGCGCGGACGGGTGCCGGCGAGCGAGCCGGCCGAGACGCGTGCCCGGGCCTTCCTCGACGACTTCTTCCTCCCGGCGTTCGGCATCGCCTCGTCGAGCGACCTCGCGCTGGTGCGCGACAGCCGCGGTCCCGACGAGGTCGGAATGGAGCACGTCCGGTTCGTCCAGACCCACCGCGGGGTGCCGGTCACCGGCGGCGAGCTGACCGTCCACCTGCGCGGAGCGGATCTGGTCTCCATCCTCGGCAAGACCTTGCCGGACCTGGAGGGCATCGACGTCGTTCCCGCCGTCGCTCCGGACGAGGCGCTCGCCACCGTCGAGGAGATGATCGAGCGCCGCTTCGGCGTCGCCGACCCCACGCTCAGCGAACCCCGTCTCGAGCTCCTCAACGCGGGACTGCTCGAGGGACGCGCCGAGCGGACCCGTCTCGCCTGGTTCGTCGAGGCGCAGGGACCTGAGCTCCGCGAATACGTGTGGATCGACGCCCAGCGTGGCGTGCGCCTCCTGCAGTTCAGCCAGCTCACCGACGCCCGCAACCGGATGGTCTACGACGCGGACAGTCTGGACGTCGCTCTCGGCACACTCCGCCGCTCCGAAGGGCAAGGTCCGTACGACGACGGAGCCGGAGGGCTCGACGGGGGCGACGACGTCAACGACGCCTACGACTACTCCGGCGACACCTACGACTACTTCTTCGACGAGCACGGCCGCGACAGCTACGACGACGCCGGCGCGACGTTGATCTCCAGGGTCCGTTACTGCCCGACCGGTGACTGCCCCTATGCCAACGCGTTCTGGGATGGATCGAAGATGACCTACGGCCAGGGCTTCGCGGCTGCCGACGACGTCGCCGCGCACGAGCTGACCCACGCGGTCACCGAGTACACGGCGAACCTCTTCTACTACCAGCAGTCCGGCGCCCTCAACGAGTCCTTCTCGGACATCTTCGGCGAGGCGGTCGACCTGCTCAACGGCTCCGGCGACGACACCCCGGGAGTGCGGTGGCTGCTGGGCGAGGACGTGCCCGGGTTCGGAGCGATCCGCGACATGGAGGACCCGACCGTCTTCGGCGACCCCGGGAAGCTGAGCGACTCGACACAGTTCGTCTGCGACCCCAACTTCGACGCCGGCGGCGTCCACTTCAACAGCGGCGTGCCCAATCGTGCCTTCTCGCTGATGGTCGACGGAGGCACCTACAACGGTGAGACGGTCTCCGCCATCGGGCTGACCAAGGCGGGCAGGATCCAGTACCGGACGCTCGCGCACTACCTGAGCTCGTCCTCGAACTTCACCGACAACTACGATGCTCTCAACCAGTCCTGCCAGGATCTCGTCGGCACCGCCGGCATCACCGACGCGGACTGCACCGAGGTGATGCAGGCGCTCGACGCGGTCGAGATGTCCGACACCTGGCCGTGCACTGCACCGATCACGCGGGTCGAGCCCCCGCCGCTGTGCGCTCCGGCCGAGGCGCCGAGCATCGTCTACTCCCAGGACTTCGAGAGCGATCCGCTGCCCGCCTGCCCCAGCACCGGCCTCCCCACCGCCTGGTGCACCGAGGGGCCGACCAGCTCGCTCGGTCCGTTCGCGACCAGCGGGGTCAAGAGCGCCTGGGGCTTCAACCGTCCCGTGGTCTCCGAGTTCTCGTTCTCGCAGACCGTCCCGGGAGCTCTCCCCGCCAACGCGCGCTTGCAGTTCAACCACTCGACCGGTTTCGAGACGACGGTGGGCCTTCCGACCTTCTACTGGGACGGCGGCCAGATCCAGACCAGCACCAACGGCGGCGGCATTTGGAGCGACGCGGGGGGCCTGATCACTGCGGGTCTCGGATACGGCGGCACCGTCGACGACTGCTGCGGCAACCCCTTCGGCAACGAGTTGGCGTTCGTGGCCCACAGCTACGGGTACACGGCCTCCCAGATCGACCTCTCGTCGTTCGCCGGCACCAATGGGTTCCAGTTCCGGTTCGTGGTCGGGACCGACAGCACCTTCGACGACTACGGCTGGTTCGTCGACGACGTCCGCGTGTTCACCTGCGCGGAGTGCGCGGTCGATCGCGTGCTCGACTCTTCCTACAGCGGCACCGCCTCCAGCTACAAGGCCGCCAACTCGATCGTCGCCGGCGACGGCTTCCAGGTGGGGCTCGCCGAGGACGTTTCGTTCGAGGCCGGCGACTTCGTCGCCCTGCAGGACGGTTTCTCGGTGAACGGCGGCACCTTCAGCGTGAAGGTGACCCCGGGGCTGTGTGACTGAACGATGGAGCTTGCCGTGGGCGAGCGCGACCCGACGGCCGCCGATCGACGCGGCCGCCGGGACCGGCCAGACCGCCGAGCGGCGCGATCGCGTCCTGAGCGGGCACTGACGAGCGGGCACTGACCAGCGGGCACTGACCAGCAGCGGCCATTCACCGCCCGCCCTCGGCCTCCTCCGATCCGGCGCGACAGGGCGCGCCCGCGCCGGCCGAGACGTGCAGCACCCAGTCGCGGGCGCTCGGAGCCTGGTAGACGGGTCCGCCCGCGGCCGCCCGGAAGAACCCCTCTCGCGGATCGAACCAGCAGGCTCGACGCTCCGGCGGCAGACGCGGGAGCCGGACTCGCCCCCCCTCCGGCAGGTAGGCGATCCACTCCGCGGGCCTTTCGGCGGCGCCGCCATCGGGCTCGCGGCAGAGCACCCAACCGTCGCCACCGGCCGCGCACGGCTGCAGGTCCACCAGGTCGACCCTGGCGCCCTCGAAGAAGCGGAGCGCGTACCCGAAGAACGCCATGCCGCGCTCGATGTCCTGGCTCTCGTGCAGCGAGCGTTCGTGAGGCAGGCCGGCGACGAAGAAATCGACGTGGGCACCGGCGGAGAGCGCCGTCCACAGCTTGCGGCGGCGGAACGCCGGCCGCGCGCGGTCGCGGCAGCAGTCGTTGTCCGAGATCAGCGGCTGCCGCCACTCGCGCTGCTCGACCAGGAGTTTGCGCATCTCGGCGAGGCTCTGCTCGAGGTGCGGCCGGTCCCCGGCCGGGGTGAAGTGACCGGCGACCCGACGGTGATCGGGGAGATCGCGCGGCATCACCAGGTGGGGCGCGAGGCCCAGCTCGCGCTCGGTCGCGGTCAGCAGCTCGGCGATCGCCAGGTCGAACGCCGGGTAGTTCGTCGAGTTCTCGTTGCAGGCCTCCCAGATCAGGTTCGGTCGGTCGCCGACCCGGCCTACGAGCTCGCGCACGTAGCGCGCGTGAGTCTCAAAGGCGGGGCCTGCCGGGTCGACCCACTGCTCTGGGGTCCTCACCGCCACGCCGCTCGCGTTGTTGCGCGGGTGGAGCGGATCGTAGGCGACCCCCGACGGTGGGTCGCCCCTCCCCCCAGGGCGATCCTCCAGGTGCCAGCAATCGAAGACCACGAGCTGCAGCACGATGCCGCGATGCCGCGCATGGTCGAGAGCCGCGGCGATCAGGTCGAAATGCCGGTCGGCGAAGCGGGTCAGATCGAAGAGCGCCCCGCCGTCGATCGCGCGGGCGCCCGTCGCGGCTGCGCCCTCACCGCTTCTTTCCCCCCCTCCCGCGCTCACCCGCACCCACGGGTGAGCGGTGTGCGCATTCCAGTCGTCCCGGCGGGTCGCCAGCCCGCCCCAGTTCACCCAGGCCCGCGCGTAGTTCAGCCCGTGTTCGGCCAGCGTGTCGATGAAGGCGCGATTCATCGCCTCGATGTCGCCTCTCCAGTCGCTCGAGGTCGAAGTGAGCGAGCCGCCGTAGTGCCCCACGGGAAAGAACACGCGGTCGCCGACCGCGAGGCGCCACGGGTCCTCGGGATGGATGCTGGGGGGCTCGGTGATCTCGGGCCGACCGTAGACGGGGGTGAATCCTGGTGGATCCGGGGCCGGCTGACGCGCGTGAGCGATCGCGGGCGGGAAACTCCAGGGAGCCGGGGAGGTCCACGAGATCGCGAGCAGGCTCGCCCAGGCGACCAGCGCACGGAGCCCGTAGCGGCGACGAGCTCGGTGCCGGGGGCACCTGCAGCGACGGATCGACATCTCGGCTGCGAGGTTATCCCCTTCCCGGACGAGGAGGATCTGGGGGTCGGGGCTCAGCGGTCGGCCGGATCTCTGGCGGTCGATATATCCTGGAGGATCGGAGGGCGCCCGGCTCGGCGGTCTCCCTTCCGACGCCTCGGCCCTTCGAGCAGCCCGCGCCTCCCGAATCGACTCCCGGTGGCTCGGCTCGCGGCCGGCGCCACCCTCTTCGAGCACAACCGATGAGCCATGCCCTCTCGCCCTGCCCGGACTGCCATGCGATCAACCGCGTCGATCTCGACCGGGCGGGGCAGCAGGCCCCCGTCTGCGGGCGTTGCCGCACTCGGCTGCCGCTTCACGACGGAGTGACCGAGGTCCGCGGCGAAGCCCTCGAGGCGGCCATCCGCGGCGCCACGGTGCCGGTGCTGGTGGACTTCTGGGCGCCCTGGTGCGGCCCCTGTCGCTCGTTCGCGCCGGTCTACAGCCGCGCGGCGCGGGCGAACGCCGGGAAGGCGATGTTCCTCAAGCTCGACACCGAGCAGGACCCGGCGGCGGCCAAGAGCCACAAGATCCAGGCGATCCCGACCCTCGTGGCCTTTCGCGACGGACACGAGGCGGTCCGTCGCTCGGGAGCCCTGCCTGCCTCGGCCCTGGAGGAGCTCGTCGCCGGCCTTTGACGCCACCTGGCGGATCAGGTGAGACGCCGAGCGCTCGATCGCAGGAGCAGCACACCGACGTCGAGCCGGCGAGCGATCGATCCAGCCGGCTGCTAGGAACCCTCGTCGACCCACGACAGGAAGACGCCGCCCATCATCATCTCCTCCCAGGTCTGCTCCCCCCAGCGCACGGGCACCGTCGGGTCCGGGTTGTCGGGGTTCCCGGTCGAGTTGTCGAAGTGGGCCACCACCCGGATCTTGGTCCCGGCCGGGACCTTCCGAGGCTGCGCGAGCTGGTAGTCGAGCTGCCAATCGAAGTCGTACTTCGGGATCGAGCAGACCAGCTCGGTGGTTCCGTCCGGCAGCTCGAGGTAGAAGTCCATCGACTTGCCGCGATAGTGCATGTGGGGGGTGAACGAGTAGATCGTGGCGTCGCGCGGGATCGTCGCCTCCGCCTCGACCCGGTGTCCATCCGCGCCCGGTGGGATCTCGAAGCGCGTGTTGACGACCGTCGCCGTGCGCAGGATCTCCCTCGGCTGCCCCTCGGCGAGGACGATGCCGACCTTGGAGCGGTCGCTGGCGGGCTCGCCGATCGGCGTGTAGTGCACCTGCCAGAGGAGCTTGGAGCCGGCCGGGATCTTGCGCGCGACGCCGGGCGGGTTGATGCCGGGGGGGGACCCCGGGGCGTAGACGTCGAGCATCGTGTTGGTGAAGCCGTCGCCCGAGCTCCGCCCCTCGGGCGGCTGCAGGAACACGATGATGTGGTGCACCACCCGGCGATTGCCCGGCACCACCTCCATTCGCTGCACGTAGAGGTCTTCGTCGACCTGCATCTCGGTGACGAAGTGCTGGTAGTCGACGACGCCCTCGGCCGGGATCTGCACCTCCTCGGGCATCTCGAAGATCAGGTCCGGCTCGCCGATGCTCCAGTCGTCGTGGAACCGGAGCGGCGGCGGCAGATCCGCGGGGTTGCCGCGAGGCATGCCGGCGTCGAGCCAGGCGTCGAGCAGGGCCAGCTCCTGTTCGGAGAACGTCGGGTCGTTCGCCCATTCCCCGACCTCGGGATCCAGTCCCCAGGGGGGCATCCTCCCGAGATGGACCTCCCTGCGAATCGCCTTCGACCAAGCTCGAACCTGCTCGTACTCGAGCAGGCTGAACGGCGCGAGCCCGCGCGGGCGGTGACACTCCTGGCACTTCTGCTGGAACAGCGCGGCGATGTGCTCAGCGTACGTGACCGCCTCGTCCGCCGTCCCCGGCTTCGGTCCGCCGACGCCGGCGAGCGCCGCCGGGGGGAGGAGCAGCAGCAGAACGGTCAGCGGGAGATGGCGCATGGCGTACCCTCGTCGGCTGTGACGTCGTGGCGTCTCTCGAGGTGGTGCAGAGAACGGCGAGGGATCCCGCTTGCTGCAGTGCCCCGAGGATGGCTCGGATGCTAACCCGCTCACGGCGGATGAAGCACGTCCGATCAGCTCAGGGATCCGCCTCGGCCCACTCCTCTCCCAGCGCATAGGCGTGCAGCAGGTACTGGCTCGCCATTCGATGAGTGTTGAAGAAGGAGGCGTTCAGCGCGATGCACTGTCGCATCACATGGATCCAGGACTCGCGCCGATCGTAGAAGAGCGGCAGGATGCAGCGCTCGAGCTTGTCGTAGAGGTCGGCCGCGTCGGCGGCTTCGTCGAGCTCCGCGTCCGGCGCCCCGATCGACCATCCGGTCGCTCCCTCGACGTGCCCCTCGCGCCACCAGCCGTCGAGCACGCTGAAGCTCGGGACGCCGTTGTGGGCCGCCTTCATGCCCGAGGTTCCGGAGGCCTCCAGGGGAGGTTGCGGCGTGTTCAGCCAGACATCGCACCCCGAGACGAGGCGCAGCGCCAGATCGAGGTCGTACCCCTCGAGGTAGACGATCGGCAGCTCTTCGCCGAGCTCGCGCGCGGCCGAGACGATGCCGGCAATGCCGGACTTGCCGGCCTCGTCTTTCGGGTGTGCCTTGCCGGCGAACAGGATCTGCAGGCGGTGCTTGCGAGCGATCTCGAGCAACCTCCGGAGGTCGGAGAGCGCGAGTTGCGGTCGTTTGTACGCCGTCGCCCGCCGTGCGAAGCCGATCGTGAGCACGTCGCTGCGCAGCCGTCGGCCGGTGCGCGCGCGCACCAGCGAGAGCAGCTCGTCCTTGGCCTGTTGGTGCGAGTCCCAGACCTCGCCCGCCGGCAAGGCGATGGCGTTGCGGAGCATGAAGGGGTCCTCGCGCCATCCGGGGATCCAGCGGTCGAACAGGCCCTTGAATGGGTCGCTGGTCCAGGTCCGCGAGTGCACGCCGTTGGTGATCTGGCGGATCTCGTAGCCCGGAAACATGCGATTCGACACCTCACGATGACGGTGCGCGACACCGTTGACGTAGCGGCTCAGGTTGAGCGCGAGCAGCGTCATGTTGAGTCGGTCGCGCCCGCCCAACATGTCCAGCACCTCGCTCGGAACACGGTCTCCGAGCACGCTCCGCACGAGCCCGCGGTCGAACTGGTCGTGCCCGGCCTCGACCGGTGTGTGGGTGGTGAAGACCATGCGCTGGCGGACCGCCTTGAAGTCCCAGTTGCCGGTGCTGGTCGCGTGGTCGACCAGGAGCTCCAGGGGCGCCAGGGAGGCGTGACCCTCGTTGAGGTGGTAGGTCGTGAGCCCCGAGCAGCCGAGCGCGCGCAGCATCCGGATCCCGCCTGCGCCGAGCACGACCTCCTGGATCAGCCGATACCGCTGGTCACCGCCGTAGAGGTGATCGGTGATGCGCCGGTCGTCGTCGCGGTTCTCGGGCAGGTCGGTGTCGAGGAGGAGCACCGGGACCACGAATCCGTGAGCGCCGACGAGCTCGTATCGCCACGCCGCGATCCGCACGCTGCGCCCTTCTACCTCGACCTCGACGACCGGCTCGACCCGGTCGAGAGTGCGCTCGGGCTGCCAGGGAGCGTCGTGTTCGACCTGCCGCCCCTTGCGCAACTCCTGTTGGAAGTAGCCCTTGCGATGCACCAGCGAGACGCCGACGACCGGCACCTCGAGGTCGGCGAGCGAGCGCAGGGTGTCTCCGGCGAGCACACCGAGACCTCCGGAGTACGTCGGCAGCTCGTTCGCCAGCGCCACCTCCATCGTGAAGTAAGCGAGGCGGCGGGCGGGCCAGCCGAGGGGCGGCCGCACGCGAGGTTCGGCCTGTTGGTAGGCGGCGGGCCTGCGCACGAACTGCTGCTTGCAGAAGTCCGCGCAGAACCAGAGAACCTGACCCGCGTGGTCGAGAGAGAGGCCGCATTCCTCGTCCACGGGCATCCCACAGACGGGATCGACGGCCGTCATGACGTCCATGTTCCCCCGCGCCGTGACGGCGCTGCATGACATGTGATTCGAGGGACCAAAGGGTATTCCATTCTCCGGGCGAGTTGGAATCTCCTCGTCCCGGGCCACGAGCAGACTCGAACGCACCGGAGAGTCACACCCTCGGGGAGCAGGCGTCTGGAGCGGTCGCGCTCGGCCGCTATTCTGGCTGACGCCGCGCTGCTGGCACGAGCCTCGCCGAGGTGCCGGTGGGAACAGGACCGGGCGAGCGATCTCCACGAGCTCGCACCGACCCCCTCGGAGGTCTTCGCGCATCCCGGACCGGAGAGCCGGCAAGACCGGCGGAGAGCCGGCAAGACCGGCGCAAAGCCTGCCTTTGTGGTAGATAGGACCGAACTGGACGATCCTCCTGGACGTCTCGAAGACTGCGATACCCGCCCGGCTCGGGCGCGACTCGACGCCTTCCGGGATGGTTGCGGTGGCCTTCGACAGGGAGCTTCTCGCGCGACTCGGCGGGCCGGCGCCAGCGGCGCCGCGAAGTTTTCCGCGGATCCGGCGAGGATCGCCTCAGGCCGAACGCACCAAGGAACAGCCGGTGTCGAACCTGTCCCTCGTCATCCCCGCCTTCAACGAAGAGCACCGGCTGGCTCCCAGCCTGCGCCGGATTCTCTCGTTCTTCGAGGAGCGCCGCGACCTGCTCGAGATCGTGGTCGTCGACGACGGGAGCGAGGATCGCACCTGGGAGGTCGTCGAGAGCTTCCCGGCGCCGGTGCGGGGAATCCGGCTCGACCGCAATCGCGGCAAGGGAGCGGCGCTGCGCTCCGGAGTCGCGGCGACCACGGGCGCCAGACTGCTGCTCACCGACGCCGACCTGTCGGCGCCGATCGAGGACCTCGTGAAGCTCGAGGGTCACCTCGCCGAGGTGCCCTTCGTCATCGGCTCGCGATCCGTCGAAGGAGCGGACGTCACCCGGCGCCAACCCCTCTACCGCGAGTCGATGGGGCGCATCTTCAACGTCCTGATCCGCTCGATCGGACTGGGCTTCGGATTTCGCGACACGCAGTGCGGTTTCAAGCTCCTCGACGGCGCCGTCGGGCGGGCGCTGATGGCCGCCTCGGTGGTCGACGGCTTCGCCTACGACGTCGAGCTCATCTGGCTCGCCCGCCGAGCCGGGCTGGAGGTTCGGGAGGTGGGGGTCACCTGGCGGCACGTCGAGGAGTCGCGGGTTCGTCTGGTGCGACATTCGCTCGCGATGCTCTGGGACGTCGCGCGCTTTCGCTTCGAGCACCGGGCGACCCGTCTCGACCTGTCCGGGGTCTGGCCCTGCCCGGCGGCGGCCAAGCACGGTCGGTCCGCGTGAGCGTCGATTCGGCCACGCCCGAGGCGCGACGCCCAGTGGCGAAGGATCGATTGGCGA
>DATKBT010000094.1:0-19827 GCA_035546295.1 Thermoanaerobaculia bacterium
GCTCCTCGACCTCGAAGACGTACTCCGTGAAGAACAGATCGCCACGGCGCCGCTCCTGCGCGGAGAGACAGGTGCCGACGAAGATCCGATCGGCGAGGCGAGCCAACTCTTCGGCGTTGCGGTGGACGATGCGAGTGGCGCCCGCGGGAGCCGCCACCAGCAGGCTGCCGGCGAAGACGACCGCGAGGAGCCCGAAGATCGCGGCCCGGAACCGGAGCAGCCGGGGCAGGCGGCTGAGTCGGAGGGGCGGCTCGTCGATACGGATAGAGGGAGCTGGCATGGGCATGCGGCCGGCTTTGCAAGAAGTCGGCCAGAACGGCGAGAGCGTCGGCGCCCCGATCGAACCGGGGCGCAGGAGCGCAGGGCGCGCAGAGAATTCGGCATCCGGCTCAGTTGCCGCGTCCGCCGCCGGGCTCGACTCGCCCCAGAGGCGGCTCGAAAAGCCTGTCAACTCTATCCTGTCCTCCCCGCTGCCGGTAGTGGCTCAGTTTGTTTACTGAGCCACTACCCCGCTGCCGCACGGAGCTGCCGATGACGGCTCTCCTGCGGCAGCACCGGCGCTGCCGCGATCGCGAGGCGCGGTTCGAGCTTCATCATGTCCTGGACCTGGGTCGCCGACCCGAGGTCCATCAGGTTTCCGATGATGGGCTTCTCGGGCGGATGGGGAATGAGGATCTCGGCGGCGGGACGGCCGGGTTCCGGTCGAACGGGCGCGGACATTCCCGAAGCGTAGCCAAAGTGAGGCGCGCCGATCGGTCCGCGGCTCGAGAACGACTCTCTGCTGCGCGAGGAGAACGCGAATCGGGCGATCCGACCCGCCGCGCCTGCGCGGGCGACTCGGTGACGACGGGCGACGGCTCGGGTGTGGCGACGGCGCGATGACGGGCGCGCTTACTGCGCGGCGATTGGGCGCTTACTGCGCCGCGGCGTCGGCGACCCGGTCGAGGGTGTCGAGGACCTCGGGGAACCGCTCGCCCAGCCGCCTGCGCAGGGTGTCCTGGGCTTCCCGCCAGAGCGGCAGAGCGACGGCCAGCCGCGCGCCGCCGTCCTCCGTGATCGAGACCTCGCGGGTGCGCCGATCGGCGCCGGTTTCGATGACGAGCAGCCCGTCGCGCTCGAGCGGGCCGAGGTTGCGCGTGAGGGTCGTGCGGTCGACTCCCAGGATCTCGGACAGCTCGACGATGTTGACCGGCGAGCGATCGCGGAGCACCGTGAGCAGCGCGAGCTGGGTGGCGCGGATCCCGGCCGGGCGCAGCGCCTCGTCGTAGAGCTGGGTGACCGCCCTCGTCGCCCGGCGCAGGTGGAAGCACGCGCATTGCGACGTCGCCGCCGATGGCTCGCGCTTCGCCGTGTGCGTGGGCTTCGCCATCCATGTGGTGATACACCTTCTGCCCCGAAGCGGTCAAGCCGAGCCCCGATCCGCGCCCGATCGCGTCCGATCGCGTCCGATCGGCTCGGTCAGCTCGCTCGGCCGCGCTCGGCCGCGCTCGGCTCGCCGGCGAGCGACGCGAAGAGCCGCGCCAGGCCTCCTCCGGCTGAATCGCCCCCGGGCCGGAGCTCCCGAGCCCTGGCGGCTCGCGGGGGCTGTGCCACCCGCCCCCCGGTGGCACAGCGCTTGCGCCTGCGGGTCTCGTGAACGACGCGAGACCGAGGAGCGGGCCGGGCGCGAGGCGGCCGGCACGGCGCCAGGATCGTCGTCGAAGACATCGCCAGGATCGGCGCTGGTGGCGAAGCTCGGCGGGCGCGCCGAGAAGCTGTGGCGAGAACGGCGGTGGGCGGCGGTGCTCCTGCTCGTCGTCGTGCTGGGCGCCCTCAACGCCCTCACCCACTGGGTGGGCTCGAAGCTGTAGCCGATGGAGTCTTACGGGCTCCCGGCCGCCTCCGGGATCGCGTGCGCTGCGGGGAGAGCGACTCGCGGACGCCATGGGGCCGGGCCTTGTCGCGGCACGTCCTCGAAGGCTCCCCCGGCTCTCGCTCCGCCGGACGCGGCCTCCGCCGGACGCGGCCTCCGCCGGCGCAGGTCGAGGAGAGTTCCGGGCTGTATCGGTTCTTACCGTCCGTGGGTGGTAGTTTCTACCGACCCGGGCACACCAGGGGTCGCGCGAGCTGCCATCGCCGGTGCCGCAGACCGACGTCGGAGCCTTCCTCGAGAATCAGCCGAGAATCAGCCGAGAATCAGCCGACCCGGCGCAGGCGCGCCTTCGCGAGCTGATGGGCGCCATAGAGCACGAGCCCGATCGCCACAGCGGCCAGCAGCCAGGGTCCATACGGTTGGCGCTCGAGGGTGGCGAGAACCTCGCCCAGCCCCTTGGCCTGGTCGGGATCGGCCCGGACTGCGGCCGAGACCAGGAAGCCTCCGATGATCGCGAAGACCACGCCGCGGGCGGCGAGACCAGCGCGCCCGAGCCGCACGAGCCACGTCGCGGTGTCCGGGCTCACCAGGTTGTAGGCCATCCGTTTGCGAAAGCTCGCCTTCCAGGCGCGGCTCCACTGGTGGAACGCCGCTGCGATGACGCCGAGGCCGACGAGCCCGACGAGCCAGCGACCGAAGGGCTGCGACATCAGGGTCGCCGTCTGCTGCTCGGTGCCATCCGAGCTGCCGCCGCCGGCGCCGATCACCATCCGGACGGCGGTGACCACCAGGGCGCTGTAGGTCAGGGCGCTCAGCAGATAGTAGCCGCGTGTCACGAGTCCCTCGGCGTCGCTGCCCTTGTGTTCCACGTCGGCGGCGCCCTGGACGAAGCGCCAGAAGACGTAGCCGATCAATCCGAGCGCGACGATCGACAGCAGGACGCGTCCGAAGGGCTGTCGGAGAATGGTCTGCAGCGCTCCCTCGGAGCCGGTGGTCTGCCCGCCGGTGCCGAAAGCCGCTGCCGCCGCCAGCCCGCCGACCACCAGGTAGACGACGCCCTTGGCGAAATAGCCGATGCGCGCCGACCGCTCCACCCAGTCGGCGGTGTCTCCGCCCGCGATCGCGAATCCTCTGAGGGTCTGACCGGTCCGTGGCATGGCCTCCTCCTGTGCGTATCGGTTCCTTGCTCGCTCCAAGCCGGTTGGCGGGGCGGCGCCTTCGCAAAAAGCAAGAGTCGTACCGCGTCCGAGGACCGATGGGGTCCGAACGTGCCTCGAGGCGAAGGCGGAGCCGAGCGGCGGACGGGGACGCGGGGTGGGCCGGAACACCGTGTTCCAGCACCGGCGGGAGCGTCGGCAGCTCGCGCTCCGCGCTGCGATCGGTCGAGCCTACGGATCTCTGCTCGGGGCCCGGGGCCGGCCTCGCGCCGACCTCCCCCGCGCCAGACGGACAGGCGCCCTGACAGGCGGCTACTGCAGGCTGAAGCTGACCGTGAGCGTGAAGTAGACGGGCACCGGGACTCCGTCTCGCCGCGCGGGCTCGTAGCGCCAGGTCTTGACGGTTTCGACCGCCGACTCGGCGAGACCGAGCGGCAGCCCCTTGAGCACGTCGATGGAAGCGACGTTGCCCTCGGCGTCGATCACTGCATGGAGCAGAACGACCCCCTGGATCCGACCCTGGCGCGCCTCCTCGGTGTAGAGCGGCGTCGGCGCGTAGATCTTCTTCGGGGCGGAGACGTTGCCGCCGACCTCGAGCGGCTGCTCACCGGGCGGACCGAGAGCGGCCGGGGCGTCGCTCGGCACGACGCCGGGAACCAGGTTCAGGATCTCGTCCTCGGTCAGCGCGATCTCGTCGACCGGCTCCGGCTCCGGGTCGTGTGGAGTCGGGTCGGGCATCGGGATCACCCGCCGCTTCTCCTGGACCTTGCGCGGCTGCTGGGGCTGGCTGGGCTTGGGCGGGGGCCGGAAGCGCACCGGCTTGACGACGTAGACGCTTCGCTGCGGCCCCTCGACCATCGGGAGGGGTTCCGCCTTCGGCAGCTGGATCAGGAACAGCACGACATGGAACGCGAGCGCGCCCAGGATCGCGATCACCAGACCCCGCGTGCTCTCTTCGGGCCGCTCCTCGAGAAGCTGGGGATTGTGGCCCAGATGGGCCTTCAGCAGCTGGGGACGCGGCTTGGTGATGCGTCGCCAGGATGCACTCTTCTCGAACAAAGGGATACCTCTCCTCGCCGTCGGCTCGCCACCAACCGCGGCGTCACGATGGAATTCTCCACCTTCAGAACAACGAGAAGGGTCGCAACATTCGGGCCATTCCGCCCCGCGCCGCCGGGCGGGCTAGCCTCCGATGTGCCCGCGCGCTCCGCGCACTTTTTGGCACATTTCCGGCTAGCGATTCCTCGCGGCTCCAACCCGAGCTGAGGCGTAGCCGAAGCGAGAGACGGTGAGGCGCGCTGAGCCTTGCGAAGCGGGCCGAGCCCAGCGCCTGCGGCGCGTCGCCGCGGACAGCCGTAGAACCGAGCGACTGTTGCTGCATACGCCCTTCCGATGACTCGGACGGGCTCGATAGCACATCGAGGCTAGTCATGTTCTCCCAGCTGCCTTGGTCTCGCGCTCGCGCGAGGCCAACGCTCGTCGAGAGCCGGAGGCTCTCAAGAACCCCCAAGGGGGGGCCTCGCAAGGCGCTTCGCGCCGCTCGGGGTCCAGGCGTCGCGCGGGCGATGCCATTCGATGGTGAGCCCCGCTTCGGGCTACGATTCCGCTCCGGTGAACGGCGACCTGATCGAGCTCTGGAACCAGGAGGAGGAAGCGGACGAGCGTTCTCCGGCGGCCGCGCTGGCGGCGCGACGCGTCGCCGTGCGCACCGTCACCGAGGAGGCTCCCGGGCCGGCCTGGCAGCGCCACTTCGCAGCGCTGTGGCCGGCCTACCGGCGCTGGTTCCTGAGCGAGGGGGAGCGCGCGCGGATGAGCCTCGCCGCTTCGGCCGGGCGGCTGCGCTCGAGCATGCCCGAGCTGTTCCCGGTCTACGAGCGTCTCTGCGCGCTCGCCGCCGAGACCGGCCGTGGTGACATCGCGGCGCGCTTCCTCAGCCTCTACCGCCCGCCCCCCTACCTCGCCGGCTGCTCCCAGGTGCTGTGGACCGGGGGAGAGCCCGCGCTGATCCGCAATTACGACTTCGACCCGGGGCTGTGGGAGGCGACGCTGTGGCGCTCCTCGTGGACCGGTCGCCGGGTGCTGGCGATCAGCGACTGTCTGTGGGGCGCGCTCGAGGGCATGAACGACCGTGGTCTGGTCGTCGGCCTCTCCTTCGGCGGGCGGCGCATCGTGGGCGACGGCTTCGGAATCCCGCTGATCGTGCGCTACCTGCTCGAGACCTGCGACGACGCTCGCGAGGCGCGCTGGGCGCTCGGCGCGGCGCCGTCGCACATGGCCTACAACCTGGCGGTGCTGGATGCGTCCGGCGACGCCTTCGTCGCCTACCTGACCCCCGGCCGGCGGGTCGAGATCACCGACGAGCGGGTGGTGACGAATCACCAGTCGGTCCTCGACTGGGCCGAGTACACGCGCTTCACCCAGACCCTCGAGCGTCGCGAGCTCCTCGAGCTCGCGCTGCGCGACGCCGCCTCGAACGGGCGGCCTCTACTCGATGCCTTCCTCGAGCCCCCGGTCTTCACCGATCGCTACGACCACTCCTTCGGCACGCTCTATACCGCGGTGTGGAGACCGGCGGCGGGCGCCGTCGACCTCGTCTGGCGCGATCAGAGGCGCACCGTGACACTGGCTGGTGCGCTCGACGAGGAGTGGAGCGTGGTGCTGGGCGGGGACGGTTGAGCCAGCAGCGAAGAGGCTGGCGTCGTTCAACAGAACCCTGCCGATCCCGTGCTCTGCGAGCGAGCCGTGCTCTGCGAGCGGCTCGTGCTCTTCGAGCGAGCCCCCGCCGCTTGCCGTTGGGCGGCTCCAGACTGGTTTCCCAACGAGGTGCCGCCGGGATCGCGCGTCGACGGAACCGTTAGCATTCACGGCTGCGAGCAGCGGCGGGCTGTCAGGGAACCTTGCATCATTGTCTCGTATAAGGAAGATCGGAGAGACTGAGGAGGAGATGATGGACGCCAAGCCCGACCGCGACAGCTCTGCGCGGACTCGACCCGGCATGAGCCGCGGTGCGAGCTTCACCGACTTCGGCCCGGACCTGCGCCAGGCGATCCGCACGCTCCAGCGCCGGCCGGGACACACCGCCGTCGCAGCCCTGACCATGGCGCTCGGAATCGGCGCCACCACGGTGCTGTTCAGCGTCACCGACGCCGTCCTGCTCGAGCCCCTGCCCTGGCCGGGCTCGGAGCGGCTCGTCGTGCTCTCCGAGTCGCGCCAGGGGGGAACCAATCGGGTCTCGGGAGTGTTGACCAACGCCACCTACCTGGCGTGGGCGGAGTCGGCGGAGACCGTCGAGGGGCTCGCCGCCTGGTCGCCGCGGCGCCGGATGCTCGAGAGCGGCGAGCCACGGCGGGTTCAGATCACGGCAGTCACGCCGAGTCTCTTCCCGCTGCTCGAGGTCGCTCCCGAGCTCGGACGCTCCTTCGACGCCATCGAGTCGCAGGAGCGCCTGATCGTGCTCTCCGAGGGCCTCTGGCGCGAGCGCTTCGAGAGCAGCGAAGACGTCCTCGGCGAGATCGTCCGGCTCGACGGCGACGCCTACCGGGTGATCGGCGTCATGCCGCCGGGGTTCGTGTTCCCGGATCGCGACAGCCGCGCCTGGGTCCCCTTCCACGTCGAGCCTGCGGAGGTGAGCGAGGGGGGCGGCGGCTCGCTCTCGATGTTCGCCGCCCTCGCCAAGCTGGGGGAGGGCGTCACCCCGGAGCAGGCGGCCGCGGAGGGGACCGTCCGGGGTCGCGCGGCGCCCGACCCCGGCATGGTGGTGATGGCGGTGTTCGGCAGCAATGGGCCGGTCGAGGTCGCCGCGGTCCCGTGGCTGGAGTCGATGACGGCCGAGGTCCGGCCGGCGATCCACCTGCTCCTGGTCGCCGTGTCGCTGCTGCTGGTGACCGCGACCGCCAACGTCGCGAGCCTGCAGCTCGCCGCCGCCAGCGCGCGACGACGAGAGGTCGCGGTGCGCGCGGCGCTCGGCGCCCGGGGCGGACAGATCGCACGCCACCTGCTGCTCGAGAGCGCGCTGCTCGGGCTGTTGGGCGGCGCCGGAGGGCTGGCGCTGGCCGCCGCGATCCTGCGCTCGGCGCCCAGCCTGCTGCCCGATTCCTTCCCGCGGCTCGACGGGATCACCGTCGATCTCGGCGTGCTGCTGTTCGTTCTCGCGGTGTCCCTGCTGAGCGGTCTCCTGTTCGGGTTGGCGCCGCTCTGGCACGCTCGCCGCGTGGACCTGCGCTCGGCGCTCGGCGCCAGCGGCGCCGCCGCCGAGCCGGCGCAACGATCGCTCGCCTCGCCGCGCGCGCTGATCATGGCGGGGCAGGTCGCGATCGCGTGCGTGCTGCTGATCGGCGCCTCGCTGCTCGGGCGCAGCTTCTTCGCGCTGCTCGACACCGATCTCGGCTACGACCCCGAGAACGTGCTGACCGCGCTGCTGGTGATGCCCGAGCACGCGATCGCCGAGTCGGAGCGCACCGCGATCCTCGAGCAGACGATCGAGCGCGTGCGCACGTTCGCGGGCGTCCGGGCGTTCGCCGCCGCGAACGTGCTGCCGTTGACCGGGGGCGAGTCGATGATGAGCTTCACCTGGCCGACCGACAGTGATCCCGAGGCTCTGGCGCAGGCGACGGTGCGGATGGTCAGCGCAGGGTACTTCGAGGCGCTGGGGCTACGAATCGTCGCCGGGCGAGCTCTCACCGCCGCCGACACCGCGACCAGCCAGCCGGTGGTGGTCGTCAACCAGGCGTTCGCCGAGCGCTATCTCGGCCCAGAGCCGGTCGGCACCCGCCTGCCGCTGCGCCCGTCGGAGGAGCGGCCGGAATACGAGATCGTGGGCGTCGTCGAGGACGTGCGCCAGCGCGGCGCGACCGACGAGGCCGTGCCCGAGATCACCTACTCGTACCTCCAGCGTCCGGGCGGGTACGGATCGTCGATGGCCTATCTGGTGGCGCGCACCGATTCGGATCCGATGGAGCTGGCTCCGACCCTGCGCACGATCGTGCGCGAGCAGGATCGCGCAGCGGTCGTCGAGGAGGTCTCGACGATGGAGGACCGCTACCGGACGAGCCTGGCGCAGCCGCGTCTCAATGCGCTGCTGCTCGCCGGCTTCGCCTTCTTCGCCCTGATGATCGCGGCGGCGGGTCTGTTCGGCGTCGTCTCCTACGGCGTGGCGCAGCGGGCGCGCGAGATCGGCGTGCGCGGCGCTCTGGGCGCGACTCGGCGCGACATCGTCCAGCTCGTTCTCGGGCAGGGCCTGCGCATCGCGCTCCCCGGTCTCGCGGCCGGACTGATCGCTTCGTTCTGGCTGGTCCAGGGGATCTCGAGCCTGCTCTACGGCACCGCTCCGCACGATCCGGTCAGCTTCGTCCTGGTACCCGTCGCGCTCCTCGCAGTCGCGCTGCTGGCCTTCGCGATCCCCGCGCGGCGCGCGGCGAGCATCGACGCTCAGACCGTGCTGCGGTCCTCGTAGGGGAGGTTTCGTTCGAACGAGCGGGCGCGTTTCGAGCGCGCCCGTTCGGGGCCGGGGATCTCCGCCGCCCTTCGACTCAGGGCTCTTCGGTCTCCCCACGTTCCGGCGGGGTCGGGAGGACGGCGAAGGCGATGAAAGTCCTGCCGGTGGTCCCGGTCGCGCTCTCGACGTCGGCACACAGCGCGTCGATCCGACCGTGCGGGTCGAGCTCGATGCGGTCGAGCGTGCCCGCGACGCAGTAGGGGCATGCCTTCCACTGCTCCTGACCGACTCGCAGCGGCGGTCCGAAGGTGCGACAGACCAGTGGACGCCAGCGGTACAGCTCGCACCAGCCGGTGCTCGGATCGAGCACCGGGCAGGGCAGGTCCTCGTGCCAGTCGCAGGCGTCCAGCAACTCGTCGACGTCGTCTCCGAGGGCGCCGGTCTCGGGATCTCCCGGGAAGTCTTCGCGCAGCAGCTCGACTGCCTGCTCGGCGCGCTGCTCGAGGGCGCGGGCGCGCTCGGGATCGTCGCGGCGCAGGGCTTCCAGACCCCGCGCGAGTCTCCTCGCGTCGAGCGCGTCGACCGGGAAGGGACCGATGCAGCAGTCGATGCGGCCCGGCCCGCAGCCCCAGCGATCCCCCGCCTGCTCGGCGGCGCCCTCCATCACCCGATCGACCTCGAGCATCAGGGCGTCGTCACGGGCTTCGAGCGTGCCCAGATCAGTAACTGCGGGCGGGAAAGCGGTCTTCTCTCGAGCGCGGCGCATGGGCACAGATCGGAACGGCCAGCCAAGAGCGAGGAACCGGAAGGCAGGAAGATGGCGGTGTCGTCCCGATCACGATACCGAATCGCGATCCCGACTCGGCTCTTGCCCGGTGGTTATGCTGTCGACTCCTGGCTCATGTTCCTCGCTTAAGCGCCTCGAGCGGCGCGGGTTCACGTCGACTCCCGGTCGCCTCGACCCGTTCGTGAGCTTCCCGCCGGCCCGGTCGACCCAGCCAGGATCGTGAATCTCCAGGATGCTCCGATCAGCCAGGACGCCGATGCCCGAACCGTCGACCACGCCCGTCTGCCCGGCCTGCGGTGCCCCGCTCGCGCCGGCCACCCTCGACGGGCAGTGCCCGGCCTGTCTCCTGCGCGCCGTCCTGGACGAGCCCGACGAAGCAGCGGGAGCGGATGCGGCAGGAGAGGCGGCGCGGCGAGCAACGGAGCCGAGGGCTGGAAGAGAGTGTGACCTCGCGGGGACGCGGATCGGCCGCTATCGCCTGGTCGAGCGCCTGGCCGAAGGCGGAATGGGCGTCGTCTATCGCGCGACCGACGAGCGGCTCGAGCGGCCGGTCGCGTTCAAGCTGGTGGCGCCCGAGCGAGTCGGCGATCCGACGGCGCGGGACCGCTTCGAGGTCGAGGCGCGCGCAGCCTCGGCCCTCGAGCATCCCAACGTCTGCCCGGTCTACGACGTCGGCGACTCGGAGGTGGGGCCTTATCTGGTGCTGCCGCTCTACGAGGGGGAGACCCTGGCCGAGCGGCTCGAACGCGGTCCGCTGCCAGTCGAGCGCGCGCTCGACGTCGTGCGGCAGACCGCCGAGGGGTTGGCGCGGGCGCATCGAGAAGGGATCGTCCACGGCGACGTCAAGCCCGAGAACCTGATGCTCACCACCGACGGGCTGGTCAAGATCCTCGACTTCGGTCTCGCCGGCATGTCGGGAGAACGAGGTCGGCGCGGCGGCACCGACGGCTACCTTCCCCCCGAGGCCGAGCAGGGCGGCCGCCTCGATCCTCGGACCGACCTCTACGCCCTGGGCGCGGTGCTGGCCGACGCGCTGCTCGGTCGCACCGCGATCACCGGCGGAGCGGGCGCGACGGCCGGCGAGACCGGCGAAGCGACGAGGTCGAGTAGCGCGCGGCCTCTTGTCCCGCACCTGGAGCCCGAGCTCGACTCTCTCCTCGGCTCCTGTCTCGCGACCGACCCGGAGCGCAGGATCGCCTCCGCGCAGGACGTGCTGATCGCTCTCGATCGAATCGACCCCCTGCATCTGATGGTGGCGCTGGGCGAGCTTCCCACCCCCGACGCCGTCGCCGCGGCCCCGCACGCCAGGGCGCCGAGCCGGCGTGCGACTGCGGCGGGCGTCGCGCTGCTGGTGGGCTCGCTGGGGCTGGCCGGCTGGCTGCTCGGGCGCTGGGACCGATGGAGCGAGGTGGCGCCGAGGCGCAGCGTCACGGCGCTCGTCGAGTCGGCGCAGGAGGCGGCTGGGATCACGGACCAGCAGGCTGTAGTCCGCTGGGGCTTCGCGCTCGATCGGAGCCGTTGGAGCGCGCCGACCGGCCCCGAGCCCTCGGTCTTCCTCTGGTGGCGGGCGGCGCGTAGCCCCCTGGTCGGCTCGCCGATCGTGGTGCGCGCGCTCGACCTCGGACGGGTCGGTCCGGCGGAGCCCGCCCTCGGCGAGGCCGATCTGGTTCGCGTGGCGATCGCTCTCGACGGCGCCGTGATCGAGCGGACTCTGGGCGGAGCGTGGCGAGGCGGCGCGGGGGCCGTGAGCGGCGCGGGGGCTGTGAGCGGCGCGGCGCAGGCGATCTCGCCGATCGGGGACTCGGAGCCGGGGCCTTCGCTCTACGGCTTCGATCCTCTGCTGTTCGTGATCGCCCTCACTTTCCTGGTGGCGATCACTCTCGCCCTGGCGCGCCGTAATCTCGCTCGTGGACAGGGAGACCGCCGAGGCGCGACCCGGCTGGCGGCAGTGCTAGGCGGTCTCTTCCTGTTCTCCTGGATCGCCGGAGGCGGCCACTCCGCGGTGCTGCGCGCCGAGTTCTCGTTGCTCGTGCAGGCGTGCGGGCTGGCGCTCTTCTACGCGCTGCTCGGCGGGCTGTTCCACCTCGCGCTCGAGCCGCGGCTGAGGCGTCACTGGCCGCATGTGCAGATCGGCTGGTCGCGCCTGTTCGCCGGACGCATTGCCGACGGCGCCGCCGCCCGCGAGCTGCTCGCGGGCTCGTTGCTCGGGATCTCCTGGTTCGTCGCCCGGCTCGCGACGTTCGGAGGTCTGGCCTTGAGCGCTGAAACTCCCGGTGCCTCGCGGATTCCGAACGTCCGCCTGCTCGAAGGTCCAGGTCAGTGGATGGGTGAGCTGGCCAACAGCATCGGCACCGCCCTCGCGCTCGGGCTCGGAGTCGTCGTGGTGATGGCCCTGGTGCGCGAGCGCGCTCGTTCGCCGCGGTGGTTCGCGCCCGCGATCTTCGCCGCGCTGGTGACCCCGGCGCTGGCGCTCACCGAGCAGAGCCCAACCGCCTGGATCTTCTGGTCTCTGCTCGCGCTCAGCGCCTGGTGGGTCGTCGGGCGGTTTGGCGCGCTGGCGCTGGTTTCCGCCTACCTCGCGTTTCGCCTCCTCTGGATGGGCCTGTTGACGCTGGCTCCAGGGCAGCTCGGCTTCGCCGTATCGGTGGGGACCGTGGTCCTGGTGCTCCTCCTCGGACTTGGACCGATGGCGGCGTCGGTGGCGACGTCGAGGAGGCAAGCCGGCTCCGTTGCGGCGGTGGGGTGAGCTCGCGCGTCGGTCATCCACCGCTGCTCTCCGCGCCGTCGCCACCCGCCTAAGATGCCCTTCGCCTCGCGTAACCGGCGCAGGATCGGGCCGCTGTTCCCGAACGTCTCGGCGAGAGGCTGGTGCTTCGACCCCTTGCGGGGACGACCGCGACGCCAACGATCGTCGCGCGCTCGTGGCCCTGCGCGTAGTGGTCCTCGCGCAGGTCGCACGCCCGAGGCCGGCCGGCGCCCCGACTGCATCCCGGGGCGCGGCCGGCGGCTGCGCACAGGCGGACGTTTCTGGGGCTGCCTCCAGTCCCGGCGACGCGCCAGCGGGCACGTTCGGCTCCTCGGGGGGCGGCAGGCGCAACCACGATCGGCCCGCGGCGTATACCTATGACTATTATGGGTAGAGATCTTGCGATGGGACGGGAGGTCGACTCTCGGCCGGCCAGAGATCGGCCGCTCGAGGGACCGGGAGGCGGGCCGCGAGACCTACGGCTCACCGCGAGCCGACACCGCCGCGAGCAGCGACCGGATCTCGGCGTCGACCTCCTCATCACCGGCGACCGTCTCCGCCACCTCGGCGCGCAGGAGCTCGCCGAAGCGCTTGCGAAGCCGGTGCACGGCGACCTTGACCGCGCTCTCGGAGAGACCGAGGCGCGCGCCGATCTCGCGATAGGCCAGCCCCTCTTCGTGGCCGGTGAGGTGCGGCGCGAGGAGCTCGAAGCGCTCGCCGGCGCCGGCCGCCTCGGCCTCGGCGCGCAGCCGGCGCAGGACCCGGTCGAGCAGAGTCAGCGCCCACCGCCGCTCGAACTCCTCCTCCGGGGTCGAGCCTCCCGCGGGCTCACGCACGTAACGCGCCTCGGCGTCGTCGAGGTCGACGTCGAGCGATAGCGGTGTTCGACCGCTGCCTCGCTTCAAGGTGTGCGCGCGCTCGCGCTGCTTGGTGAGGAAGTTGCGAAGGGCGACCAGCAGGAACGAGCGGAAGCGCCCGCGCTCGGGGTCCATCCGCTCGAGGTCCCGACGCTCGAGCAGCGACAGGAAGTAGCTCTGGGTGAGGTCAGCCGCGGCCTCTGCGTCGTGACCGTTGCGCCGCACGTAGGCGTAGATCGGCCACCAGTAGATCTGGCAGAGCTCCTCGAGCGCCTCGCGCGCGGTGCGCGCGTCGCCGTCGCCCGCCGCGAGCACGACACTCCATCGCGTGTTGCGAAACCTGGCCATCCTCCCCCGGATCTTCGCAGATGGACCCTCCCCACGCGACGCAGTCGCCTCGAGAGAAGAGCCCCCAGACCCAGATCGGGGACAGGTACCTAACTCACCCAGCTCCAGAGATCGGGGACAGGTACCCAACTCAACCCAACTCGAGATCGGGGACAGGTACCCAATTCAGATTGCGGGTACCAAACCAGATCGGGGCCAGGTACTCGACCAGATAGGTACCTGTCCCCGAACTCGACGTCAGGCCGGGCGGGGCGAGCGGAGCAGGCTTCCGATCGCGATGATTGCGCGATCGACGTCGGCCTCCTCGAGCACCATCGGCGGCTTGATCTTGATCACGTCGTGCTCCGGACCGTCGGTCGAGAAGAGAAAGCCCCGGTCGCGCAGGCGCTCGACGAGCCAGGACGCCAGCTCCGGGTCCGGAGTGCGTGCTTCCGGATCGCTCACCAGCTCGAAGCCGAGAAACAGCCCGAGCCCGCGCACGTCGCCGATCGCGGGGCATTGCGCGGCGAGCTCCTCGAGACCGCGCTTGAAGCGCCTGCCGAGGACTCGAGCCCGCTCCTGGAGCCCCTCCTCGTCGAGCACGTCGAGCACCGCCATGCCCACCGCGGCGGAGACCGGGTTGCCGCCGTACGTGTTGAAGTACTCCATCCCTGCGCGCCGTTCGCCCGCGCGGCGGCCGGCGAAGGCGTCGGCGATCTCGCGCGTGGTGATCACGGCGGCGAGAGGGTGGCCGTTGCCGATCGGCTTGCCGAGGGTCACGACGTCGGGCACCACCCCCTGCGTCTCGAACGCCCACGCGTGCGTGCCGACGCGCCCGAAGCCCACCTGCACCTCGTCGGCGATGCACACCGCGCCGTGAGCGCGAGCGGCGCGGTAGCAGCGCTCGAGGTAACCGCCGGGCAGCACGATCTGGCCTCCGCAGCTCAGGATCGACTCGCACAAGAAGGCGGCGACGCCGTCTCCCCCAGCCTTCGAGCGTTCGAGCGCGGCGACGACCTCGGCGGCGTAGCGCTCGGCCGGGTCCTCGGCGCCGCGGCGGCCGCCAAGGCAGTCGTCGTGAGGGTCCCGATGGCGGCCGCGGTAGGTGTCGGGCATCGACACCTTGTGCACGTGCGGCGGCGTCCCCGCGCCCCCCGGCCCGTCGTGCTTGTAGGGACTGACCTCGATCAGCGAGCTCAGGTGGCCGTGATACGCGCCCTCGAGACAGATCACCTCGCGCCGACCGGTGGCCGCGCGCGCAAGACGCAGCGCCAGGTCGTTCGCCTCGCTCCCCGAGTTGACGAAGAAGCAGACCTCGAGCGGCTCGGGGAAGCGCTCGAGCAGCCGTTCGGCGTAGCGGACGACCGCGGGATGCAGATAGCGGGTGTTGGTGTTGAGCAGCGCGGTCTGCCGGGCGGCGGCGGCGACCACGCGCGGATGGCAGTGCCCGACGTGGCAGACGTTGTTGACCAGATCGAGGTAGCGCCTTCCATCGCGATCGATCAGGTACGCGCTCCGACCACGGGCGATCTCGAGCGGGCGCCGGTAGGAGAGCGAGAGAGAAGGCGAGAGCACGCGCCGCCGCCGCTCGAGGAGGTCACGCCCGCTCGGCTCGTCGCGCGCGAGCAGCTCGGCCGGCAGGCGCAGCAGCAGGTTGGGGTCCGGCGAGCACGCCAGCCACAGCTCGCGCTCGGAGGGCGCCGCAACGCCGGGGAAGTCTCCCTCGAGGTCGAGCAGGTCGAGCACGACCTGGACGTGGAGGTGCGGCGCCCAGCCACCGTTGACCTCGATGGGACCGACCTCGGCAATCGGCGCGCCGCGCGCGACCGGATCTCCCGGCCGATGCCGTTCGAGCGTGTCCCGCGCCAGGTGGCCCCAGAGCGTGTAGACCGTCGCGGGCGCCCCGCCGTCGTCCGCGGCCAGCTCGTGCTCGATCACCAGAGTCGGCCCGTAGTCGAGCGGGCGGGCGTTGTCGGCGACGCTATAGACCCGCCCGGCAAGCGGCGCGTGGAGCTCGGTGCCCGGAGGGACGAAGAGGTCGACGCCCAGGTGCACCGTCCGAGGCTCCCCGCCGTCCGTAGCCAGATCCCGCCCTCCGGCGGACCCATCCCGGCCAACAGCGGAGAGATCCCGGCCTCCGGCGGCGTTCAGAAACTGCTCGGCCGCGTACCACGGCCGCGCCTCGTCCCATCGTCCCCAGCCGACCGCCCCCTCCGCGAGCAGCTCGCCGAAGACGACGTCGCTCCACTCGTGCTGGTCGTGCTCGTCCTCGAGCTGCGGGAGGATCGGGGAGTCGATCCCGAGGTCGAGGACCACCGTGTTCGAAGCGTCGAGCGGAAAGCCCAGCACCGGCGCCGGCTCGCTCGCGGCGGTCAGCCGTCGTGCGCGTGCCGCGCCCGGCACCGGTTCGAGGCCGCAGGCGGCGCGCAGCGCCCACTCGGCGCGGCGCGGGTGGATCTCGGTCAGGCGCTCGAGCGTCCGCCAGGCCGGCGCCTCGCTGATCGACAGGTACAGGTTGTCGGGCTCGAGCGCGCGCTGGTGCGCCGACATCGCCACGCTCAGGCAGAGCCGCAGGCGTGACAGCAGGAACACCAGCGCCAGCTCGATCTCGGTGAGCGGCAGCTCGCGGTGATACCCGCCGACGAGGTGCGCCAGAGCGGCCAGCGGGTCGGCGCGATCGAGCATCACGTAGGCGCCCGCGATCGCCACGTCGTTGACTGTCCAGCTCGAGACGAGGTCGCCGAAGTCGAGGAGGCCGCTGATTCGCGTCGGCTCGAATCGCTCCCATCCGGCTCCGTCGCTGGACGCGCAGCGTTCCACGTCCGGCGCGACCAGCACGTTGTAGTCGTTGGCGTCGCCGTGAACGACGCTCCGGCGCAGCGCGTCGAGACGCCCCTCGCTGCGCCGGCGAAAGTCGTCGACCAGATCGATCACCAGCTCGCGGCCCGCGGCATCCACGATCTCGGGCGCGCGCCGCTCGACGACCTCGGGCGCGTGGCGCAGGTCCCAGTCGAACACCCGCGCGGCTGCGGGGTGCTCGAGGTCGAGGAGGGCGCGGTCGAGGCGCGCTAGGACGCTCCCGAGGTTGGCCAGCAGGCGGGGGCTCTGGCGGACCCCGGCGAGATGGGCTCCCTCGAGGAAGCCGACGAGCCGCACCGCGTGGCGCTCGCCGCCGGGCGAGGTCCAGGTGTCGACCGGTGCCCCGGAGCGTGACGGAACGATCGGCGGGCACGGAAGTCCGGCGTCGGCGGCGCGCTCCAGCGCGATCGTCTCGAGCTCGACGTGCCGCGGATCGGCGGCGGCGCGGTGGACCTTGAGCACGAAGCGCGAGCCACGGGCATCTGGGCGCAGGTCGTCGTGGCGCAGGCCCTCTGGGCGCAGGTCTTCGTGGCGCAGGTCTTCGTGGCACAGGTCGTCTGGGCACGGGTCATCGTGGCGCAGATCATCCTCGCGCAGGCCCTCCTGGCGCAGGCGCACGTGCAGCAGATAGTTTCGATCGCTGTCGCTCGGGAGCTCGGTGGCCGTGGCGTCGAGACCGTAGAGGTCCCGGGCGATCGCGACCGCCTCGTCGGGCCCACAGCTCGGCCGGTTGCGCGACATGGCGCGGACTCTACAGCGGGCTCATAGGATGACCCGGTGGAGGTTTGCCTGAAGGTCTGCGTGAAGCTCATCGAAGCGGCCGGGCGCCGTCCCGACCGGAGAACCCGCACCCGCCGCTCGATCCACCGAAGACGCCGGCTCACGCCGCGGCTCGGCCCTGGTCGGGGAAGGGAGCGCCGCGAATCGATTCCTCGCGACGAAGCCTCCCGGTCGCGGCGCGCGCTCGCGCGCGCTGGATCGATGCGTCGGCGTTGGCGGGCCGTCTCATCCTGTCGCTCCCTGTTCCCCTCCTCGCTGCTCGCGCTCGCCCGGCTGGTCCTCGCCCTGCTGGTCCTCGCCATGCTCGGCGTGGGCTGCGCGAGCCAGGACGATCGCGCCGTCACCTTTCACGGCGACGTCGCGTCGATCCTCCAGCAGCGCTGCCAGGATTGTCACCGAGCCGGTCAGTTCGCACCCTTTTCGCTGGTCACCTACGACGACGCGCGCCGGCGCGCGCGCGGCATCCTCGACGAGGTGCGAGCACGACGCATGCCGCCCTGGAAGCCGGAGCCGGGTTTCGGGGTCTTCGCCGACGAGCGGCGCCTCGACGACGCCGAGATCGAGGTCCTCGAGCGGTGGTTCGCGGCCGGCATGCCCGAAGGCGAGGGGCCCTCACTCGGGCGGGCGCCGGGCGCGCCCTCGGACGCCGAAGGGCCCTGGCAGCTCGGTGAGCCCGACCTGGTGCTGCCGCTCCCGGAGCCCTATCCGCTCCCCCTCGAAGGCGACGACTTCATCCGCAACTTCCTGGTGCCGGCGCCCGGGCTGCGCGGTCGCATCGTGCGCGCGATCGAGCTCGATCCCGGTAACCGCGCAGTCGTCCACCACGCCAACGTCCTCGCCGACTCCTCGGGCGCGGCGCGAGAGCTCGACGCCCGCGACGAGGAGCCGGGCTGGGCCGGCATGGTCGGCGCAGTCGCGCCGGGCGGCCACTTCCTGGGCTGGACCCCTGGACGAACCGCGCGACCCTTTGCCGAGGGTACGGCCTGGGAGGTCGACTCGAGCGTCGACCTGGTCGTCCAGCTCCACTTGATGCCGACCGGCGAGCCCGAGGCCGTCCAGCCGCGCATCGGCCTCTACTTCACCGACGAGCGGCCGCGCTTCCAGCCGACCTCCATCCACCTCGGCTCGACTGCCATCGACCTCGCTCCGGGAGAGCGAGGCGTCCTGGTGCGCGACGAGTGGAGGCTGCCGTTCGACGTCGAAGCGCTCGCGATCTACCCCCACGCGCACTACCTCGGTGAGTCGGTGAAGGTGTGGGCGGAGCTGCCGGAGGACGGCGGACGCCAGTGGCTGCTGCGCATCGACGACTGGGACTTCTTCTGGCAGGACGAGTACCGCTTCGCGCAGCCGCTCGCCCTGACGGCGGGCTCGTTACTGGTCCTCGAGTGGACCTACGACAACACCGCCGAGAACCCGCGCAACCCGTTCGATCCCCCGCAGCGAGTCACCTGGGGACCGAGCTCTCGAGACGAGATGGCCGACGTCTGGATCCAGGTGCTGGCACGGCGGCCCGAGGAGCTGCCGGCGTTGCGCGAGGAGATCGTGCGAAGGGACCTCGAGATCTCGCTGCCGGGCTTCGAGCGCCTGGCGCGCGAGAACCCGCAGGATCCCGAGCCGCGCGCTCGCGTCGGCCAGATTCTGCTGACGTTGGGGCGCGCGGCCGAGGCGCTGTCGGTGCTCGACGAGGCGCTCGCTCTGAGCGACGACGACCCGCACCTGCACACGAACCGGGGGCTGGCGCTGGCGCAGCTCGGAAGGCCGGAGGAGGCGCTGGCCGCCTTCGACGCGGCGTTGCGCCTGCGCCGCGACGACCCGCAGACCTGGGGCAACCGCGGCGCCGCGCTGATCGCGGCGGGGGAGGCGGATCGCGCCCGCGAGTCCTTCGAGCGCGCCCTCGAGCTGGCGGAGGAGGACGAGCCCGCCTGGCTGGTCAACCTGGCTCTGGCGCAGGATCGCACCGGCGATCCCGAGCTCGCCCGGACCACCCTCGAGCGCGCGGTCGCGCTCGATCCCTTTCACGCGCCGGGCCACGTCGCGCTCGCGGGGCTTCTGGTGCGTTCCGGTGAGCTCGACGCCGCCTCGCGACACCTCGACGAGGCGGCGCGGCTGCGTCCCGGCTCGGTCGACCTCGAGCGCAACCGCGCCACGCTCGCGGTCGCGGCGGGCGACCTCCTGCGCGCTCTCGAGCATCTGGACCGCGCGCTGGCGTTGGCCCCCCGCGATCCGGCCGCGCTTTACCTGCGCGGCCTCACGCGTGCGCAGCTCGGAGAGCTGGAGGCAGCGCGCGCCGATCTCGAGCGCGCGGCCGAGTACGCTCCGCGAGACGGCGCCGCCCACCGGGAGCTCGGCGCGGTCTCCGAGCTCCTCGGTGAGCACGCCTCCGCGCTCGCGGCGTACCAGCGCGCCGCCGAGCTGCTGCCGAAGGACGTCGAGGTCCTGCTCGGCCTCGGCCGCGAGCTGCTGCGCGTCGGCCGCGCCCGAGAGGGCCTCGAGGTCCTCCGCGAGGCACAACGCCTCCACCCCGACGACCCCCAGGTGACGCGCCTGCTGCGCGGCGTCGGTCGATGAGCCGTCCGCGTCGTCCCGCCGCCTGTCCCGCTGCGAAACCCCAACGGTCGCAACGGCCGCCTCCACGACGCATGTGCCACCGTCCCCTCCCGATCCCCGACGTCTTTCTTCGGTCCCGCCGTCCCGTCCGGTTCCGCCGTCGCTCCGGCGCCGTCCCCCGTCCCTCCCGATCCTGCCGTCCCTTGCCGATCGTGCCGACCCCTGCCGATCCCGACGCCCTTCCCATTCCCGTCATTCTCAGGGCCCCTCCGTGGGCCCGCGAGAATCCCGACGGTCCGGGTCACCGAGGGGTAGCGGGCTCGTGGTGGTCACCACTCCCCAACGAGCGGAGAAATCCAAGCGTGTCATACCACGAGCCCGCTACCTCATGTTCCCCGCCCAAGCGCCGCAAGCGGCGCGGGCTCGGCTAGGTCGACTCGGCCGAAACCGTGGAATCCTGGCGACCAACGCAGCTTGATCG
>DATKBT010000095.1:0-81236 GCA_035546295.1 Thermoanaerobaculia bacterium
ACGCCGAGCGCCACTTCGCACGCGCCGACGCGATCGATCCCGGCAACGGGATCGTCGCCCGCGAACGGGCGCCGCCCGGCTGACGGTCCAGGGCCACGACCTAGCCGAGCCCGCGCCCGCTTGCGGGCGCTTGGGCGGGAACCCTTGGTCTCGCGCTTGCGCGGGACCAACGAGCACACGCCGCTGAGACCCGAAGGGCCGGCGGCGGAGAAGAACATGAGGTAGCGGGCTCGTGGTATGCCCGCGTCGCGACCTCGTTGCTCGTTGGGGAGTGGTGAACACCACGAGCCCGCTAGTGGTAGCTGGTGTCAATCGCCGCCCGAGTCTGCAGGCCAGTACGGCGCCAGCGCGCTCTGGGGCGGAGGATCGGTCAGCAGGCTGACCGTCACCATCGCCGTCATCGAGACGACGAACCCCGGCAGCACGGGGTCGACGGCCTCGGAGCCCCACAGCTCCCACGCGAAGGCCGAGCTCACGCCGAGGACCATCGCCGACATCGCCCCCTGACGGGTCGCGCGCTTCCACAGCACTCCGAGAACCACCGGGGCGAAGAAGCTCGACGCCATCAGAGCCGTGAACAGCAGCACGATGAACTGGACCAACTCGCCTTCGCCGACGCCGCTCGCCAGGAGCCCCAGCGGGACGAGACCGGTCGCGACCACGCCGCAGCGGGCGATCCAGACGTGGGAGTGTCGCGCCACGAATCGTGGGGCGAGGGTGCCGACGATGTCGTGCGCCAGCGCCGAGCCCGCCACGATGAGCAGCGAGTCCACGGTCGACATCATCGCCGCGGTGACCGCGGCGAGCAGCAGCGCCCCGAGGAGGGGAGGCAGCACCGCACGCGCCACCATCGGCATCGCCAGGTCGCCGGTGGCGAGCGACGGGAACAGCACGATCGCGCACAGGGCGAGCACGAACACCATCAGGTTCATCACCGTGGTGACCACGATCGCCAGGAGGACGCCGCGCCGGATCGTCGTCAGGTCCTTCATCGCGTAGAGCCGGATCAGCTTCTCGGGGGTCGCCACCGAGCCGAGCGTGAACGCCAGCCCCATCGTGAACAGCAGGGTGCCGGGCATCGCGTCCCAGCGGAACGCCATCGGACGCGTCGCCTGCACCCAGGCGAGGAGCGAGCCGGCGCCGCCCGCGTCGTGGATCGCCAGGGGCACGGCGAGCGCCGCGCCGAGGACCATGACCACGAGCTGGAGCAGGTCGGTGTAGACCACGGCGATCATGCCGCCGACCACGGTGTAGACGATCAGGATCAGCGTGAACGCCACCATTCCGGTGAGCGGCTCGACGCCGAGCACGACGTTGGCGATGAGGCCGCCGGCGACGACCTGGGCCTGGATGTAGACGACGGTGGCGATCAAGATGATGGCGGCGCCGAGGACGCGCACCCCGCGGCTGTCGTAGCGGCTCTCGAGGAAGGCCGGGAGCGTGAGCTGGCGGGTCCTGGTGAAGCGCGGCGCGAGCACCGCCGCCGTGAACCAGTAGGCGATCGGAATCGACAGGACGAGCCACGAGAACGACCAGCCCACCGTGTAGATCACGCCGATCGTTCCGATGAAGGTGCCGGCGCTGGCGTGGGTGGCGGCGAGGGTGGCGCCGCCGAGGAGCCACCCGAGGCGTCCGCCCGCGATCCAGTAGTCGTCCTCGTCGCGCGTCAGGCGCATGGCGAAGGCGCCGAGCGCGAAGACCAGCACGAGGTACGAGAGGAAGACTGTGAGCTGGAGGGTCATGGCGACCTCGGCGCTCCGGATGCGTCGTCGCCGCCCGGCCCGCCGTCGCGTCGGAGGTCCGAGCCCGGCGAGCCGGTCGAGCGGCCGTGCTCGCGGGACTCGTGCCACAGCATCCACGCCACGTAGCCGGCGACCACCAGGCCGAAGACCACGAACAGGCCCCAGAAGATGAAGCCGGGGCCGTCGCTCATCGCCTCGCCGCCTCCCGGCGCAAGCGAAGTCCGCCGATCACGAGCACCGCGCCGAGCACGGTCAGAGCGAGGGCGTCGAGGCCACGGCCGAGCGTCACCAGCGGTGCGCCCCCACGCCGAGCTTCGATACGCAGCACCGAGGTCGGGGTGGGGAGCGAGACCGAATGGAGGTCATCGCCGCGGCGACCAGCCAGCTCGGATGGAAAGGCGGCGTAGACCGACCACTCGGCAGGAACCGAGACGTGGGCCTCGAACGCGGAAGCGAGCGCCGGATCGCGGGGCACCACCACGGGAATCACGGCATCGAGACGATCGGAGTCCAACCGCACCGCCCACTCGACGACGTAGACGAGCCGGAGGCGGCGCGCGGCCGGCGCCGTCGAGCTCCGGTCGCCCAGCCCTTGCGGCAGCCGCACCTGCCACTCGAGCTCGCGGGGAAGCTGCAGGTCGGCCGTGCCGGAGGACGAGACGTCGAGGGAGCGCGCCTCGACCGGCGCCCCGTCGATCGAGGCCTGCAGCCGGGCGATCCGGGTGCCGTCGAGGGGGAGGGCGCGCAGATCGACGGCGGCGGAAGCCTGCGCTGGCAGCGCGACCTCGACGCGCACCTCGACGTCGTCGGACGGAGGCCGGATCGTGGCCGACGCCACCAGGACGCCGGTGGAGGCGGAGAGGGCGCCGCTTGCGACGGACGCGAGCATCCCGGCGAGCAGCGCGCAGGCCGGGGCCGGAATGCGGGCCCCGGGTTCGCTCACGCCCAGACCTGGCGCAGGACGCGGAGCACGTTGCCGCCCATCGCCTTGCCGATGTCGTCGTCGGTGTAGCCGTGGGCGACCAGCCAGCGGAGGATGTTCCTGGACCCTTCGGTCGGGTTCTCGAGGCCCTCGACCCAGGGCACCCTCTCGAAAGGGGGAGGACTCGACGTGGTGCTGCCGGCCGCTGGGGCCGCGCCGCCGCTCGAGGCGCGCGAGCGGTCGATCGAGAGGTTTGCGGCGTAAGCCTGATGGAGCCCGACGTGATCGCCGTAGAGGGTGTCGGGTCCGAAGGCGACGTGGTCGATGCCGACCAGCCGCACGACGTGCTCGAAGTGCTCCATGAACGACTCGATCGAGTGGCGCGGGTGGGTCGGGGTCAGCGTGGTGTGTGGGGCGGCCTCGATGCCGATGACGCCTCCCTTCTCGGCGCAGGCGACCAGCACGTCGTCGGGAGCGAGGCGGTTGGAATCCCACAGCGCGCGCGCCCCGATGTGCGAGAGAACGATCGGGTGCTCGCTGGCCTCGATGGTGTCGAGGGTGGTCAGGTCGCCGCAGTGCGAGCAGTCGATCAACATGCCGACCTTGTTCATGCGCTCGACGGCTCGCCGGCCGAAGACGGTGAGGCCGCCGTCACGCGGCTCGCGCAGACCGGAGCCGAGGGCGTTCGACTCGGAGTAGGTGATCCCCAGCGCCCGAACGCCGAAGCCGTAGAGCTGGTCGATGCGATCGAGCTCGTTCTCGATCATGGCCGCTCCCTCCATCGAGGCGATCCAGGCCACGCGGTCCTCGGCGTGGGCGCGCAGCAGATCGTCGACCCGGGTCGCGTGGAACACGAACTCCTGGTGGGCGAGATCGCACAGGCGCATGCCGAGGTCGTGGAGCACCTCGGTCCACTTCCAGCCGCCGCTCGAGTGGATGGTGCAGATGCCGTCCATGAGGTTGTCGAACACCGCGTCCCAGTGTCCGGCGGCGAGCCCCTCGAAGGCGGTCGCCATCCGCCCTTCCCGCACCAGGTCTCGGGTCTGCGACAGATCGGCGGGGAAGACGCCGAGGTGCTCGTGGAGCGAGATCAGCACGAGCTCGTCGAGCAAACGCTCGAAGCGCGCGTTCTGCTCGGCGTCGAGCGGCACCAGCGATTCCGGGACCCGGCCGACCTGCGGGGCGAGCTCGAAGTCGCGGTAGTCCACGCCCGCCTCGAGGAAGTCGAACGAACGGTAGCTGGTGCCTCGCTTGCTTCGGCTCATCTCGGTCCTCCGGGGTGCGCTCCGGCGGTCCGGCAGGTCGAGACGATCCGCCCGTCGAAGCCGACACTCGGACCGCCTCGATGCGGGCTCCCCTCTCGAGCGCCGCGCCCGGTCGCGACGTCGCGGGTGTGCGGCTCCGCTGCGAGTCGCCGTTCGTCCCGTCGCAAGCGGCTCTCGGGCCCTGACTCGCCGGAGATCACGGTCCCTCGAACCCCTCGGGGCCGGCGTCCCACCACCAGAGGTCGGGGAGCGGCGCCGGGTCGGGCCAGATTCGGTCGAGGGTCTCCCCCTCGAACAGGACCCCGTTCTTCATCACCCAGCGAACGCTGTCGGTGTTGCGGATGTCTTCGAGCGGGTTGCGGTCGAGGACGACGAGATCGGCGAGCTTGCCGGGCTCGAGCGAGCCGAGGTCATCGGCGAGACCGATGCTCCTGGCTCCCTCCAGGGTGGCGACGCGCAGGGTCTCGTGCGCGCTCAGCCCGCCGCTGGCGAGCGCCCACATCTCCCAGTGGTAGCCCAGCCCCTGGAGCTGTCCGTGGGCCCCGACTCCGACCAGGCCGCCGGCGCGCAGGATCTTGGCGGCTTGCTCGGCGAGGCGCGGGTAGACGTGCTCGTCCGGCCGGAACCAGGCGCGCTTGCGGGTCTTCTGGTCGACGACGTCGTGGGGGACGAAGCGGCGGAGCTTGGCGTTGGCGTGGGGGAGCTCTCCGCCGAGAGCGGAGCTGGTGAAGAAGTCGTTCTCGGCCCACGGCCCGCCGTAGGCGACGAGCAGCGTCGGCGTGTAGGCGGTTCCCGACTGGGCGAACAACTCGACGACGTCGCGATAGAGCGGCACCACCGGCAGCGAGTGCTCGTTGCCGGAGAAGCCGTCGATCGCGTGGGTGAGATCGAGCTCGAGGTCGAGCGCTCCCTCGGTGGTGGGCAACATGCCGAGCTCTTGCGCGGCGAGCACGATCCACTGCCGCTGCTCCCGGTTGCCCGACAGGTAGGCCTTCAGGTTGCGTACGCCGTAATGGTCGCGATGGCGGGTGAGCACGGCGGCGACGTCGTCGCTGGTGGCGAAGGCGTTGTCGGAGAAGATCCCGGGGCCGGTCGAGTAGGCGCGAGGACCCGTCATCTCGCCGGTTGCGATCAGGTCCTGGTAGGCGAGGGTGTCGTTGGTGCCGGTCTGCACGTCGAGGCCGGTGGTGACGCCCCACGCCAGGTTGGCGAGGAAGGGCCAGCCTTCGAGGTCGAGAACACCGCGGCGGATCTCGGTCCAGTGGGCGTGGGTGTCGACGAAGCCGGGCACGACGGTGCGCCCGCCGAGATCCACCACGTGGGCGTTCTCGGGAACCTCCACCGAGCCGGCGGGTCCGAGCGCGCGGATGCGGTGGCCGTCGACCAGCAGGTCGCCGCTCTCGAGGACTTCCTCGCCGCGCATGGTCACGATGCGTCCGCCGCGCAACGCGATCAGGCCGTTCGGCGTGGCGCGTGGCAAGCTCGCGATGAGCTCGGTGCTCTCGGCCTGCGGGTAGCTCGGCGGCTCGGGCTCCTCGGTTTCACCGCCGGCGTCGGCGGCCGGGCCGCTCGTGTCGGCGTCGTCGGTCTTCGTCTCGAACGAGACGTCGGCGGTCTTCAGCCGGTAGAAGGTGGCTCCGACCGTCCACGTGATCGACTCGCCGCCGTCGGTCCAGGCAAAGGTATCGGCGCCGAGGCGCGAGAGCCGCTGGATCGGCACGGGCGGAGCATCGATATCGACCTCGGGCGCGCCGCCGCCGATCCGGGGCACGGCGATCAGGTAGAAGCGGTTCGAGACCTGGGCGAGCGCCCAGGCGCCGTCAGGCGAGATGCGCACGTCGCGCGCCGGCACCGGCTCCTCGGCGGCGTAGAGCCCCGGTCCCTTGACCGCCAGGTGCTGGCGACGGTCGGTGCCGTCGAAGCGCATCGAGACCAGGCCTCCGTCCGAGTAGACGTAGACGCGATCCTGCTCCGGCCCGAAGTGCGGCGCGCCGAGCCCGCGCGCCGGCGCGATCAGGTGGGCGGTTTCACGCTCGGCGGCCGGATCGACCCAGACGAGGTCGAGCGGGAGCGACGAGCCGCCGAACTCGGCCGGCATCTCGACCCGCGCCTGACGGCTGCCGCGCAGCGCGACCAGGCGCTCGCCGTCGGGCGAGAAGGCCGGCTGGGTGTAGTAGGCGGCGGCCTCGGTGAGGCGAATCGGGGCGCCGCCTTCGGCGGGCGCCTTCCAGAGATGGCCGCCGTCGCGCTCCCAGGTGACGTAGGCCACCCACCGTCCATCGGGCGAGAAGGCCGGCTGAAACGCCCGTTGGCCCTCCCCGCTCAGCCGCGTCGAGCTGGCGGCGCCCCAGTCGCTGATCCACAGCCGGCCGAGCGCCGAGAATGCGATCCGCCGCCCGTCGGGGGAGCTCACCGCGCCCTGGGTGACGCGGGCGCGCACCGGGCCCTCCTCGACCGCGCGCTGGATGCGAAGCTGCGGGCCGATCCGTTTCTCGACCTCGATCTCGAACGGGATCCGCCGGCTGGCGCCGGTCGTCAGGTCGAGCCGATGGAGCTTGCCGCCCCACGAGCCGATCAGCTCCCGCCCGTCGGGAGTGATCGCGGCGCCGGGGTGGAGATCGCGCGTCGCGCGGGACTCCTGCTCGTCGCGCTGCACCGGGTAGGCGAGCCAGCGCTCCTCGCCGGTGCCGAGGTCGCGGGCCTTGAGCCCGGTCTCGTTGTCGAGACGCGTGGCGTAGATCAGGGTCTTCCCTTCGGGGGTGAGCAGCGGCCGCATCGCGCTGCCGGGCGCCGACGTGATCACGTCCTCGTCACCCGTGGTCCGATCGCGCCGCGCGATCTGCCAGGAGGGCATCTCGGCGTTGTACTGGAAGCCGCCTCGCTTCATGGCGTAGTACAGGTAACGGCCGTCTGGCGAGGCGATCGCGCCGAGCACGTTGAGGCGCCGGTCGCGGGGGGTGTCAGGGGTCTCCTTGGCGCGTGTGATCTGGACCCCGCGGCCACCCTGCCGGTGGTACATCCAGAGCTCGAAGGTGCCGAAGCCCTTGGCCGTGCGCGACACCAGCACGTACTGGCCGTCGGGCGTCCAGGAGGGCGAAGCGAAGTCGGTGGCCGTTTCGGCGGAGAGCTTCCTCGCTTCTTCGCCGTCGCGCCGGGAGACCCAGAGGTTCTCGGCTCCGTCGCGATCGGACAGGAAGGCGAGCCACTCGCCGTCGGGCGAGAACGCCGGCTGGCTCTCGAACGCCATGCGGACCGAGAGGGGAGTCGCCCGGCCCCCTTCGATCGGCAGTGTGTAGAGGTCGCCGAGCACCTCGAGCACGAGGGTGCGTCCATCGGGCGACAGATCGACCGACATCCAGGTCGCCTCGTCGGTGGTGAAGCGCAGCCAGCGCAGGCTGTCGGAGGATTCGAGCGGGAGCTCGTCCCCCGCCTTCGCCTCCGTCTGGTCGGCGGCGGCCTCGTTCGCCGGCGCGGCGGGCTCGAGCGCGAAGGCCGGGGCTGGGTGGAGGGCGAGCGCGCCGAGAGCGGCGACCAGGAGCGAGGGGGCGAGGAGAGAGGAGGCGTGAAGGAGAGCGCCGTCTCCAGAGGTCGGCTTCAGGCGGCTGAGCGGCATGGTGGCTCCGGAGGTCGGAGGATCCGGTGGGACGCGATCGCCGAGGCTGTCGATCTGCTCGTCGACAGTAACCCAGGACTCGGATCGGGTGGACCGGGTCGGAGCTGCCAGGAGCGCTCGGCTCGGCGGCAGCGGGAGTCCGCGAGCGCTTCGTTCGCCGCCCGCGGGCGTGGCATCTCAGGCGCCGCGGCGCCAGAGCGTCGTCTCGGTCATGCTCGTCGCCTCCCCGACTCTTGGTGGGGAGACAGAGGCCACGAGGGCGCAAGAAAGACGTGAAGCTCGTTCGCCGAGGACGACGTCAAGGCGAGCGGTGCGCGACGAGCTTCAGGTAGAGCGTGGTCTCGTCCAGGTTCTTGACCGCTCCCAGGAACGCCGAGTACGGCTCGATCCCGAGATCGGTGAAGCGGACCGAGCCGACCGCCTCGATCTCGAGGTCCGTGGCCGACTCGACGAGGCGCGCCTGGAACGGGACCCGCGCCTTCCGCCCATGCGCGTCGAGCTCGATCTCGCCGCGGTGGGTCGCTTCGAGGAGGCCGAGCGTGGAGGCCTCTTCGCGGACCTCGACGAGCTCGACGGCGACGTTCGGGAACTGCTCCGCGTCGAGCTGATCGTCGCTCAGCATCGTCTCGCGGATCTTGGCCCGCTGTTGCTCCGAGATCTCCGAGAGCTCGCCGTCGCGCAGCCCCAGCTCGGCGAGCCGGGCCGCGACCTTCCGGCGCACCTCGATCGGATCCGCCTCGAGGTCGGTCGCGAGAAGCTGCAGATCGAAGTCTGCGGTCGCAGGATCGCCGGCCCAGTGGAGGGCGGCCTGAAACTGACCCGCCACCACCACGTGGTCGTGCGCCCGGCCCTCGGCCCAGCCTCCCTTCCTGGTCGCCAGCGCGAAGATCGAGCGCGCCGCGTCGATCCTCCAGGGCCCCTCCGGCTCCTCGCTGCCGGCCGGAAGGGCCGCACCGGGCCAGGCGCTGGTGACGACGAAGAGGAGCGCGAGCGCGAGGGATGTCGAGCCGAGGAATCGTTGTCCGCCGCCGGGCGGCCGGCGCCCGGCACGGCTCCTCGGCCTGGCTGCCTGTGGTTTCACGGCGGGCGATTTCACGACAAGCGATGTCACGGCGACCTCCTCGAGGATATGTCCCGCCGCGAGCTGCGACGGTTCAAGCGGTCCGGCCAAGCCACGGAACGTCGATCGTTGGCGGATCGCAGGCTATCCCGCGAACTTGTAACCCATTCCGTGCACGGTGAGGATCAGCTCGGGACGCTTCGGGTTGCGCTCGATCTTCTGCCGCAGCGAACCGACGTGGACGTCGACCGTGCGAGAGTAGACGTTGGCCTCGTAGCCCCAGACCTCGTCGAGCAGCCGCTCGCGCGAGAGCACCTCGCCGCGGTGCTCGACCAGAAAGCGGAGCAGGCGCAGCTCGAGGGCGGAGAGCTCGATCGGCTCGCCGGCTCGAGTGACCTCGGCGCCCCGCCAGTCGAGGCGCAGGTCGCCGATGACCACGGTGTCGCCGTGGACCAGCGCTCCCCCCGTGCGCCGCAGGAGCGCCTCGATGCGCGCCAGCAGCTCCGCCATGTCGAAGGGCTTGGTCAGGTAGTCGTCGGCGCCCAGCTTGAGGCCGACCACCCGATCGACCAGTTGCGAGCGGGCGGTGAGCATCAGGATCGGCACCGGGTTTCCCCGAGAGCGCAGCTCCCGGCAGACCTCGAAGCCGTCGCGCCCGGGGAGCGTCACGTCGAGCAGGACGAGATCGAAGGCGCCGGCGGCGGCGGCGGCCTCGAGCGCGGCATCGCCGTCGGCGGCGATCGTCGTGTCGTAGCCCTCGCTCTCCAGCCGGTCGACCAGGGTGAGGCGCAGGCTCGGCTCGTCCTCCACCACCAGCACGCGGCGTCCGTGTCCGCTCACGGCGGCACTCGCTCGGGAGTGGTGGGCCGGAGGAGGACCAGCCGGAAGGCGGCGCCCCGGATCCCCTCGGGCGCGGCGGTGCGGGACGCGTCGATCGAATCGAGCGCGCCGCCCATCGCTTCGGCGAGCCGCCTCGACAGGTAGAGGCCGAGACCGGACCCCGGCGAGGTGAGCTCGCGGGCGCGCGGACCGCGGTGGAACGGCTCGAAGAGGTCCGCTCGCTCGCCCGCCGTGACACCCGGTCCGTCGTCGACTACGGTCACCGCGATCCGATCCCCCTCGCCGGCTCGACCCTCCTCCACTCGGGCGCCGATCCAGATGCGGCCGCCGCCGTACTTCCTGGCGTTGGCGAGCAGGTTGACCAGGATCCGTTGCAGCGCCTCGGCATCGGCCCGGGCGGTCTCCGCGCCGGGCGCGATCGCGACGTCGACGGCGGCATCGGGCGATCCGCTCGCCGAGTCGGCTGCCGCGCGTTGGATCGCGGCGGCGAGATCAACCGGCTCCGGGGCCAGCGCCTGCTCTCCGCTGCGGATGCCGGCGAGCGCCAATGTCTGGTCGACGAGCTTCTGGAGACGGGCGCCCTCTCGACGCACCAGCCCTCCGTACTCGCGGACGCGCTCGGGATCACGCACCACGCCGTCCTCGAGGTTCTGGGCCGCGGCGCTCAGCGCCGCCAGCGGAGTGTGGAGCTCGTGGGTGATGCCGGCGACCAGCGCGAGCTGCCGGCGCGCGAGCTCCTGTTGGCGGCGGGCGGCGCTCAACACGAGAGCGAGGCTGACGCCGAGCAGGCTCAAGACCGCCGCCGAGATCGCGAGGTTCCGCCAGCGCAGCCGGGCGACGGCGGCATCGAGCGATCCCGCCCTCGGGTCGACCACCAGCAGCCAGCCGTCGCGGGGCGTGCGCGGAGCGACGCTGCGCTGGCGGGCGATCCCCTCGGACGGCGGAGCACTCCGCCACCGGCCCCTCGCGGGCTCCGGCTGCCGACTCGCCAACAGCCGGGGCCGCAGCAGCGGCCGGCGCAGAGAGCCGCCGCTCGCCTCGAGCCTCGGGCTCTCGCGGGTGGAGTACACGACGAGCGGACCGTCGGGTCCAGGCGCCAGCACGGTCACCTCGACCGGCAGCGCTGCGGACCCGCCGAAGTGACGCTCGCCGAGCGTCGGCAGGAGCTGGTCGCGCAGATACCGCTCGTCGAGCCGGAGGACGAGTCGCGGTCCTTCCTCACGGTCGCGCGGCCGCCGGGAGCGGCGAGTGGGATCGCGCCGCTCGAGCGACGGCGCGACGGGCAGCACGAGCGCGGGTGGCCACGCAACCGTGTCGACCGGCGCGACGAGCGGCATCCCGGCTCGCGGCGGGAACGAGCGCGGCAGGCGCCTCCCGAGGAACCTCGAGCGCAGCCCGACGGGCCAGTCGGTCGGCTGGAGGCTGTCGGAGGCGGGATCCCAGCGCTCGAGAGCGTCGCTTCCCGGCCGCCAGACCAGGACCTCGGCGAGCAGGTCGGAATGCGGCGATTCGTCTCGCCAACGCCGCCACGCGGCGTCGAGGTCGTCGAGCCCCGAGGTCGCGAACGAGGTGGCGAGGTGGCTCGCCTCGCCGTCGACGTCCTCGGCGAAGTCTCGCATGGCGTCGCTGATCGCGTTCTCCAGGCGAAGCCGGGCGAGCCGGCCGACCTCGCCGATCCAGCGGTACTGCAGCACGGCGAGCGCGAGCAGGAGCGCGACGACCAATGCGATCGGCCACACACCGAGACGTCGATCGCCGAGCCCGCGCATCGGGCCTCACGATAACGCGGCTCGTCGCGCCCGGTAGGCGTCCGGGAGGGGACCTTACAACTCTTACAAGACCCTTGCCCCGCGCTGAGGACCCACACCTCCGGCGCCGCGTACCTTTCACCAGACGAGAAGAGAAGGGCCCGCGAACGAGCGCGCCCCGACGTTGGCGACGAGCTCGAGTCGAGCTCACCACCCGAAGGAGAAGACGATGAGAGACAGAGCCAGGAGCAGGCTGGTGACGGTGTTCGCGGCCGGAGCGATGCTGATCGGCGCGCTGGCGTTCGCGCAGCCACCCCGGGGCGACGGCGAGCGCCGGCTCCACATGAAGGACCGCTCGGACCACCGGCTGGTCGAGTTCCTCGAGCTCACCGAGGACCAGCAGGAGGCCTGGCGTGCCGCCCACCAGGCGCATCGCGAGGCGATCTCGAGCGAGATCGAACAGGTGCGCGAGAACCGCGACGCGCTCGAAGAGGCGATCGAGGCCGAGGACGCGCTGCGCGTCGGCGAGCTGACCCTCGAAGGCCGGCGCCTTCGCGAGCAGATGAAGGAGAGCGGGGAGGCGCTGCGCGAGCAGCTCGAGGGAATCCTCGACGCCGAGCAGCGCGAGCGCTGGGAGGCGTTCCAGGCCGCGCGCGAGCACGGCCCTCGTTTCGGTCGCCGTGATCATCGAGACCGTCGCGGTCCTCGCGGCGACGCCTGATCGGTCGGCGAGCTGATCCAAGGCCGCTGCGGGCGAGCTCGCAGCGGCCTTCCTGCTGCCTGGTCTTCTGTACCCGGAGCTCGTCCTCCTGCCGATCGCGCCGTCGCCAGGGGGACCGTAGGCGTGCGGGGCTCGTGGTCGACATACGATCGACATTCGACGAAGAGCTTCGTAGAATTGGCCGATGTCACCCAGGCCGACCTCCCGCTCCTCTCCTCGTCCCACCGACGCGGAGCTCGAGATCCTCACGGTCCTTTGGAACCGCGGCGCCTCGACCGTCCGGGAGGTTCAGGAAGATCTGGGACGCCCCGCTGGCTACACGACGGTGCTCAAGCTCCTCCAGATCATGTTGGAGAAGGGCCTGGTGACGCGTGACGAGAGCGAGCGCAGCCACCGCTACGAGGCGGCGAGGACACGCGAGCAGACCCAGGGCCGCTTGGTCGCCGACCTCATCGGCAGGGCGTTCGACGGCTCGGCGAGCGAGCTCGTGCTGCGCGCGCTCGACGCGAAGCCGGTGCCGCGAGAGGAGCTCGAGCAGATCCAGCGAGTTCTCGACCGGCTCGAGGAGGAGAAGCCATGATCGCTGGATGGCTGGTCGAATCGCGCCCGCTCGCCGAGCTCGCGGGTCGCGCGGTGCTCGACTCGCTCTGGCAGGTCGCGCTGATCGCGGCAGGGTACTCCCTCTTCGCCCGCCTGGCGTCCTCTCCCCGCGGGCGTCACGCGGCGGCGGTGCTGGCCCTGGCGGCCTGCGTCGCGGCGCCGATCGGAACCGCGCTCTCGTCCACCCGCCGGGAACCGTCTCCTCGAGCCGGCGTCGCGACGCTCGAGGGCATCGTCGAGCCTTCGGCCAACGGAGCGTCCGCAGCGAGGACGCCGACGGCAGCGACCTCGCCGCCGCTCGTGAACGGCGGCGTCCTGCCCTGGCTCGGCTATGGCTGGGTCATCGGGATGTCGGTGTTCATAGTGCGGCTGATGGGGGGAGCGCTCCGGGTCCAGGCGCTGCGCCGTCGAGCGTCTCCGGCGCCGCAGGAGGTCGCGGCGCGAGTGGAGGCGCTGGCGTCGAGGATCGGGCTGCGCCGCGCACCGTGCATCGCCGAGTCGACACGGGTGGACGTGCCCTGCGTGCTCGGCGCCCTGCGTCCGATCGTCCTGATTCCGGTCGCGCTCGCCACCGGCATGCCGCCTCTCCAGCTCGACACCCTGCTGCTCCACGAGCTCGCCCACGTCCGGCGCCGGGACTACCTGGTCAACCTGCTGCAGTCGATCGCCGAGACGCTGCTCTTCTACCACCCGGCGGCCTGGTGGCTGTCGCGCCAGGCGCGAATCGAGCGGGAGCTGTGCTGCGACGACCTGGTGATCGCCGCGGGGAGCGCGCGCGCCGACTACGCGAGCGCGCTCGTGCGGCTCGAAGGCCGGCGCGCGGCGCGGCTGGTCGCGGCGGCGGGGCCGACCCGGCTCTTGGCGCGGGTGCGGCGCATCGTGGGCATCGAGGAGCAGCCGAGGCTTCCTTCGCGGTCGATCGCCGGCCCTCTCGTGGCGGTCGCCGCCGTCATCCTGGCCGTCGTCCTGGTCGACCAGGTTGCCGCCGAGCCCGCAGAGGAGATCCCCGTCGAGCTCGAGACCTGGGTGTTGGCGGTCGAGCCAGAGGCGCTGGCGGAGCTCGAGGTCGACTGGTGGCCGGGCGGCATCCCGGGTCGCGACTCCCGCTTCGCGGTCGGCGTCGCCGGCCAGCTCGATCCCGTGATCGACGGTTGGAACGCTTCCGGGACGGCGGAGCTGGCCGGCGCACCGCGGATCGTGACGCTCTCCGGAGTCCCGGCCGAGATCCACACCGTCGGCCGGACGACCGGGCAGAGGCGCCACAAGATGCTGACCCTCGACCTGGCGCCCGAGGTGCGCGGCTCGACCGTCGAGCTGATCGTCGGAGTGCGGCTCTCGGTCGCAGAGACGCCGAGCTTCGGGTACCGAGACGTGGTCACCCGACTGCTCTGGCGCGCGTCGATGACGGCCGACGCCGTGGCCCTGGTCGAGTACCCCGGGGAGCTCCTGGCACAGGGACGGAGGACGCTCATCCTGATCCGGGCGCGGCCGCTCGGCGACCCCTCGGCGCGATCCGGAGAGGCAGCGAAGGTGGAGCGGTCGAAGGCCCGACTCCCCGACCTCGTGAGCGTCTCGCTGCGCGACGCCGAGCTGGGGCAGGTGCTCGACAGCATCGCGAAGGAGTACAGCATCTCCTTTGCCCTCGAGGGCGCGGCGCAACCACTGCGCTCGACGCGAGTCACCGCCGAGCTGGAGCAGGTCCCGGTGGAGGAGCTGCTCGGCGCGCTCCTGCGTATCTCGTGCCTCGAGGGCGAGGAGAGACGTGCGGGAGTGTGGAGCCTGCGCGTCGCCGGCGATCGATGCGGATCGGACGCTTCGCGCCGCCCGGGCTCTTAGTCGCCGACGATCTCGAAGATCGCGTCGATCTCGACCGGCACGTCGAACGGCAGGACGTTGGCGCCGACCGCGAAGCGCGCGTGCTTCCCGCGCTCTCCGAGCACCTCGACCATCAGATCGGAGCAGCCGTTGATCACCGCCGGTTGCTGGTCGAAATCGTCCGCGCAGTTGACGAAGCCGCCGAGCTTCACGCAGCGGAGCCGCGCCAGGCCGCCGGCCGCCGCGCGCGCCTGCGACAGGATGTTGAGCCCGACTAGGCGCGCCGCCTCCCTGGCCTGCTCGAGATCGTAGTCGCGGCCCACCTTGCCGCGATAGGCGAGCTTGCCGTCTTTGACCGGAACCTGGCCCGAGACGAACACCAGGTTGCCGGCGACCACCGTCGGGACGTAGTTGGCGGCGGGCGGAGCGGGCGGCGGGAGCTCGATGCCGAGCTCGGCGAGACGCTGGTCGATCGCATCGGACATGGAGGGCCTCCTGAGGTTCGTCGAGGCCTGGGAGGATACCGGGTCGCCCGGTCGCGACGCGGAGGACCTGCCCGCTCGCCTGCGGACCCGCGGCGCGGGGGGAGCGCTCGAGCGGGTAGACCCTCCGAGGGAAGGGGTCGGCATCTGCCACAATCGCGCACGCCATGAACGACCCCCTCGGTGACATCGGCGGACCGGCGTCGCACTTCTACGTCTCGCAGCGGCTGAGACTGCACTACCTCGACTGGGGCAACGGCGGCAAGCCGACCCTGGTCCTGGTGCACGGCGGCCGCGACCACGCCCACTCCTGGGACTGGGTCGCGCGGCGGCTGCGCGGCGAGTACCACGTCGTCGCGCCCGACCTCCGCGGACACGGCGACAGCGCCTGGGCGATCGGCGGGATGTACGCGCTCTCCGACTTCGTGCTCGATCTCGCGCAGCTGCTCGAGGCCCTGGGAACGTTCCCGGTGACCATCGTCAGCCACTCGCTGGGAGGCATGGTCTCGCTCCAGTACACGGGTCTTTATCCGGAGCGCGTGAGCAAGCTGGTCGCGATCGAGGGGCTGGGTCCGCCTCCGAAGATGCTCGCCGAGCTGCGGTCGATGGCCGTCGACGAGCGGCTGCGCCGCTGGATCTCCGACATGCAGGGCCTCGCCGGGCGCTCTCCCAAACGCTACCCCTCGGTGGAGGAGGCGGCCAACCGGATGCAGGAGGTGAACTCGTTCCTCTCCGAGGAGCAGGCGCGTCACTTGACGATCCACGGCGTGGCCCGCAACGAGGACGGCTCCTACTCCTGGAAGTTCGACAACTACGTGCGCGCCGGAGCGCCGTTCCGCTTCGACGAGGAGGAGATCCGGACTCTGTGGGGGCGCATCACGTGCCCGACGCTCCTGTGCCGGGGCACCGAGAGCTGGGCCAGCGATCCGGTCGCCGACGGCCGCGTCGAGGCCTTCCAGCACGCTCGCGCGATGAGCTTCGAGGGCGCCGGCCACTGGGTCCACCACGACCGGCTCGACCAATTCCTCGAGGTGGTCGAGGCGTTTCTCGCCGAGTGACGTCGGCTCGCTCCATCCCGGCGGCAGCGATCTGTCCTTCTTGCGGGCTCGCGCGGGCGCCGGAGCCGTCGACTCGGAAGCCGCGCGGTGGACGCCGAGCCGGCGGCTCTTGTCGGCGCCACCTCGCATCGAGCGCGGACCCGAGCGCAGCCCGAGAGCGGCCCCACGTGGCTCGCGGCCACCGGTCGCCGCGCTGGTCCGCTCTCGGATGCCTCCGCCCGGAATGTTCCTCTCGCCGTTGCGCCTTCGAGGTACTGTAGAGAGGGCGCGCTGCGCTCGTCTCGCGAGGCGCCGGCGATGCCGGTTCCGTCCGCTCCTCTCCCTCGAAGATTGCACCGAGGTGCCTGTGATGAGCTCGTCCGATACGACCACCACGACCGAGACCCCAGAGGCGGCGCCCGGCGCCGGCCAGCCCTCCCCCCGCACGGTCACCGGCCCGGTCGCCGCGATCGACTTCTCGATCGGCGACTACCGGCTGCTCGCCGAGTCCCTGCGGCGGATCATCGACCAGGACATCAACCCCTACGTCGACGAGTGGGAGGAGGCGCGCACCTATCCCGCCCACGAGGTGTTCAAGAAGCTGGGCGATGCCGGCTTCCTCGGGCTCAACAAACCCGAGGCCTACGGCGGCCTCGGTCTCGACTACACCTACGGAGTGATGATGGCCGAGCAGCTCGGCCACATCCGGTGCGGCGCGGTGCCGATGTCGATCGGAGTGCAGACCGACATGTGCACGCCGGCGCTCGCCCGCTTCGGCAGCGACGAGCTGCGCGCCGAGTGGCTCGCCCCCTCGATCGCCGGCGAGCTGGTCGGCTGCATCGGGGTGAGCGAGGAGGGCGCCGGCTCCGACGTCGCCTCGGTCAAGACGACCGCGAAGAGGGACGGCGGCGACTACGTGATCCGCGGCAACAAGATGTGGATCACCAACGGCATGCAGGCCGACTGGATGTGCTGCCTCGTCAACACCTCCGAGGAGGGCGGACCGCACCGCAACAAGTCGTTGATCGTGGTGCCGATGGACGCCAAGGGGGTCGAGCGCTCGCGCAAGCTTCACAAGCTCGGCATGTGGGCCTCCGACACGGCCCAGATCTTCTTCGACGACGTTCGCGTGCCGCGCCGGCACCTGATCGGCGAGGAGGGGGAGGGCTTCCGCTACCAGATGATGCAGTTCCAGGAGGAGCGCCTGTGGAGCGCGGCCTCGGGGATCATCGCCATGGAGCGCATCATCGGCGACACCATCGAGTACACGCGCCAGCGCAAGGTCTTCGGCCGCCCCATCCTCGACAACCAGGTCGTCCACTTCCGCCTGGCCGAGCTGCAGACCGAGGTCGAGGCGCTGCGCGCTCTGGTCTACCGCGCCACCGAGCGCTACATCGCGGGAGAGGACGTCACGCGGCTGGCGTCGATGGCCAAGCTCAAGGGCGGCCGGCTCGGCCGCGAGATCGCCGACTCCTGCCTCCAGTACTGGGGCGGCCAGGGCTACATGTGGGAGTCCTCGGTCTCGCGCTCGCTGCGCGACATGCGGCTGTGGTCGATCGGCGCCGGCGCCGACGAGGTGATGCTCCAGATCCTGGCCAAGCTCGAGGGAACCGCTCCCGGCGACTGAGGGGCGTGGTCCGCCCCTCCAGGCGCGCGCATCTTGGCGGGATGCGGGAGTGCTCGCTACGATTCGCACGCCCACGTCAGCCCGCCCCCGCAAACGGGGCGGCGGCCTCGAACCGAATCTCGAGAGGACACCAGCAGTGCCCAAGATCACCTACGTACAGCCCGACGGCGAAGAGATCACGGTCGACGTGCCGGTCGGCCTGTCGGTCATGGAAGGCGCGATCGAGAACGACGTCGACGGCATCATCGCGGCCTGCGGCGGCTCCTGCTCGTGCTCCACCTGCCACGTCCACATCGACGAGGACTGGCTGGACACCGTCGGCCCGCCGCACCCGGCCGAGCAGGACACCCTCGAGTTCGCGCTCGACGTCGACGAGCGCAGCCGGCTGAGCTGCCAGATCGAGGTCGCGAGGGAGCTCGACGGGCTCATCGTCCACGTCGCCGACGAGCAGGCGTAGAGCTGCAGAAATATGCTAATCTGCATCCAGTGCGCACGACTCTGATCATCGACGACGATCTCTACCGCCGAGTCAAAGCCAAGGCTGCACTGGAGGGGCGAAAGGTCACGGAGCTTGTCGAGGAGGGCATGCGCGCCGTCCTGGGCGAGGTCGCCCCGAATCGATCGCGGGTGCAGCGGCGTCGCCTCAGGCTGCCGATCATCCCGGCTCGTCCGGGCAGCGAGCCGCTGTTCGGCGGAATGTCGCAGGACGAGATCCACGAGCGACTGAGCGACCTGCAGGTCGAGGCCGAGCGGGAGCGGGTTGGACCATCTTCTTGACGTCAACGTCGTGCTCGCGGCATCGGTCGAAGCCCACGCCCATCATCCGCGTGCTCGGGCTTTCGTAGACGAGGTGCAGCGGCCGTCGACGCTCGTCTTCTGCCGACTGACAGAGGTCGCGTGCCTGCGCCTGCTGACCCAGCGCATCGCGGAGGGATTCGATCCCCTCAGCAACAGTGACTCGATCGCGGTGTACGCAACCTGGCGGCAGGACGAACGCGTGCGGCTCGCCGAGGAGCCTCCCGGCTTCGTCGAGCTCTGGCCCGCGCTTGCCCGCCGTGACACGGCCTCTGCGAAGCTCTGGGCCGATGCTTATCTCGCTGCGTTCGCCATCGCGGGCGCTTACCGGCTCGTGACGTTCGATGGTGGGTTTCGTCAGTTCGAGAACCGGGGCCTCGACCTCGAGCTGCTGCCTTGAGGCCGACTCCTGAAGCAGAGCAGAGCGCGCGAAGATCCCGACCGTCCTCTCAGTCTTTCCCCGACTCCTTCTCTGCTGCATCCTCCGCCACCGCGCTCATCACGAAGCCCATCATCATCTCGTCGGTCGACGGCTGGCCGAAGCGCACGGTGCGGTTGCTGTCGAAGCCGTAGCGCGCCGCCTTCTCGGCGGAGTTCTCGTACCAGGCGGTGTACTCGATGCGCGTCCCCGCGGGGATGCGCTTCTTGTCCTGGTAGTAGTACACCGTCTGCCACTCGAAGTCGTAGTTGGGCACCCATAGCAGCACCTCGCTGGTGCCGTCGGGATAGAAGGCCTCGAACCTGGCCGACTTGCCGCGCATGTGCATGTGGGGCATCAGCGAGATGACTTCGAGGTCGGCCTCGGCGACGGCCGTGACCGGCCCCACCTGGTGGCTCGGGTCGTTGGGCGGAATCGCGAAGGTGAAGTCCATCAGCGGGCGCAGGCCGCCGCCGAGGTTCTTGAGCGGTCCCTCGACGAGCTTGAAGCCGATCGAGCTCTGGTCCCAGACCCCGGTGCCCTCCCCCGGCTCCTTGTGGTAGTGGATGTCGAAGGTCACCCGACTGCCCTTCTTCAGCAGGAAGCCGTAGCCGTCGGGGTAGCGATTGGCGTCGGTCCCCGAGGAGACGCCGCCCATGTACCGGCCGGCTCGGTCCGCGGACGGCGCGATCTGCGCGTCGGTCGGGAACTCGGGCGGCGGCGGCAGCTCGCCGTTCTCGTCGGGCGCGAGGAGGTGCAAGTTGAAATGGTGGATGACCTCGGAGTCGGGCTTGCACTGGAAGGCGACCACCCAGGCGTCCTGGGGGAGCATCTCCTCGGTGAGGACCACCGAGAACGCGGCGTAGAGGTCCTCGACGTCGTCGCCGACCAGGTAGGGCTCGGGCATGGTGACCACCAGGTCCGGCTCGCCGATGACCCAGCCGCCCTCGACCTTCCACTCGCGCGGCTCCGGAGCATCGGCGGCTTCGCCAGCGGGGGCGCCGGCTGCCGCCCACCCTGTCAGCGTCGCGATCTCGGCCTCGCTCAGCACGCGCTCGTTGGCGAAGGTGCCGTTGTGCATCGGGTCGGCGTGCCAGGGGGGCATCGTGCGGGTCTCGACCTGGCGGACGATCGATTTCGCCCAGGGGCGGGTCGAGGCGTAGTCGACGAACGCCATCGGGGCGCGCATGCCGCCGTAGTTGGCGCCCGAGGGGCGATGGCACTCCTGGCAGTGCTCCTGCAGCACCGGCAGGACGTCGCGATAGTAGGTCGGGGCGGCGTCGGCCTCGGCCGAGTGGGAAGGCCTGGCAGCCGACGCGAGGACGACTGCGAGGACGAGGCACGCGGCGCAGGCGGCCGATGTCCCGAGCTGCGGCAGGATTCCAGGTCGGCGTCGGATCGTCATGCCAGGCCTCCGGGCGTTCCACGGGCAATCTACCAGCACGATTCGAGGGCGCATCCTCGTCGGGTCCGGCGCGCTCGTGCCGTGCCCATCGGCGGCTTCGATCCCACCCAGCTCGCTACCGTCTCTTCCTGGGCTTCTTCTGCCGGCGATCGGTCCAGAAGATCGTCCATAGCAGCCAGAGGCCGCCGATCGCCGCGATCAGGAAGAAGAAGAACGCGATCACGGGGTAGCCCCAGAGCGAGAAGCGGGACTCGACGCGCATGGTGAGCGCGGCACCGACGATCAGCGACGCCAGCAGCAGCCCCGCCGTGATCCGATTCGCGACCTCGTGCATCGTCACGATCAGCTCGCGCTCGTCGAGCACGTCGAGCTTGAAGCGGACCTGGCGGTCGCCCGAGAGGACGTCGAAAAGCTGCTGCACCCGCTCGGGGAGCGCGGTGACCAGCTCGCGCAGCTCGAGCAGGCGGCTCAGGATCTGGCTCGGAGCGAAGTCGCGACGCAGCCGGCTGGCGACCACCCGGGGCGCGTTGCGCACCAGGGCCTGCTGCGGGTTGAAGTCCGGCGCCAGGGTGCGTCCGATCTCGTCGAGCTGGAGCAGCGCCTTGCCCAGCAGCCCGAGCTGAGGGGGCACCCGCACGCCGGTCTGGCCGGCGGCGGCGTAGACCTCGAGCATGAGCTGCCCCGGCCGGAGCTGGTCGATGTCGGCGCGATAGTGCCGCATCACGAGATCGGCGACGCCGCGCCGGAAGCGCTTGCGGTCGAAGCCCTCCTTGATCTCCCCGATGCGCAGCGCCAGCTCCGCCGCCTCCTCGCCGTTGCCGTCGGCGATCGCCAACAGGAGCTGGAACATCGGCTCCTGGAGGGACGGCGGAATCCGGCCCACCTGGCCGACGTCGAGCAGCGCGATGCGCGCATCGGGCGTCAGGACCACGTTGCCGGGATGCGGGTCGGCGTGGAAGAAGCCGTCGATCAGCACCTGGTGCAGATAGGAGCGGAAGAGCTCCTCGGCGAGCTCCCGGGCGTCCCGACCCGGTAATCCGGCGTGCTCGAGGGCCGCGATCTTGGTGCCTGGGAGGTACTCCATGGTCAGCACGCGGCCCGAGCAGTACTCGGGGATCGGGAGCGGGACCAGGATGCGCGAGAAGCCCTGGAGGTTTTGGTGGAGCTGGCGGAGGTTGCCGGCCTCGGTGCGGTAGTCGAGCTCGTCGAGCAGGGTGCGGCGGAACTGGTCAACCAGGTCGACCAAGCCGAGCGCGCGTCCGATCTCGGTGCGCCGCTCGAGAGCCTCGGCGATCTCGGAAACCGCCTCGAGGTCGGTGCGGATGACCGCGCGGATCCCGGGCCGCTGCACCTTGACCGCGACCTCGCGCCCGTCGTGCAGAGTCGCCCGGTGGACCTGACCGAGAGAGGCCGCCGCCATCGGCACCGGGTCGAAGCTGGCGAAGGCTCGCTCCAGGCCGACGCCGAGCTCCTCGGAGACCAGGCGCTCGGCCTCCTCGCCGGGGAAGGGCTCGACCTGATCCTGCAGCCGTGCGAGCGCCGTCAGGTAGGACGTCGGCAGGAGGTCGGCCCGGCTGGCGAGGAGCTGACCGATCTTGATGAAGGTCGGCCCGAGCGCCTCGAGGTCGGCGGCGAGCTGCTCGGCAGCCCCGGGGTCGACGACCTTGGCCGCCTCCTCGTCGAGCGCCGAGATCAGCCCCGACGAGCGCACCAGGTCGGAGCGGCCGTGCCGCAGGAGCAGCCAGGCGACGTCGCGGTAGCGCTTGAGCAGCTCGGGGCGCAGGGAGATCATCGATCGGGGGCCGGAGCGAGGAGGGGAGGGAGCGAGCGATTGCGAAACAAGGACGGTCGCGCGGCAGTCGCATTCGAGAGCGTAGCCGTCGCCTTTTTCTGCCGAACGCGTCGGCTCTAGCCGTTCGCGACCCGCCATCCTAGCCTGGCTCTGAGATGCTGTCCCTCCTCGCCCTCTCGATCCTCTCCTCCCAGCCGCTTCGAGCTGTCGATCCCGCGGAGCTCGAGTACGTCATCCCGCGCGTCGAAGTGGAGCCCGTGATCGACGGCCGGCTCGACGAGGCGGCGTGGAACGAGGCCCTGGTGCTCGAGCTCGGGATCGAGACCGACCCCGGCGAGAACGTGCCGGCGCCGGTGCGCACCTCCTGCCGGCTGATGCACAGCCGGACGCACCTCTTCTACGGCTGCGTCGCCTACGACCCCGAGCCCGAGCGGATCCGCGCCCGCCGGCAACACGGCCGTAGTGAGCGGGGTCGGGACCTCGTCGGCACCCGCGGGCGACCGGAGCTCATTCGGCGCGCAGCAGGCCCGCCGGATCCTCGGTGACGGCTCGTCGGGCCGGGAGCCAGGTGGCGAGCAGCGCCGAGACGACCAACAGCGTCCCGACGCCGAGCCAGGTCGAGGCGTCGCTCGCGGCGACGCCGTGCAGCCGGCTCGCCAGGCTGCTCACCAGGAGACCGCCGATGACGCCGCCGGCGGCGAGCCCGGCGAGAAGGAGCGCCGCCGTCTCGGCGAGGAACATCCGCAGGATCCGGACCCGATCGGCCCCCAGCGAGAGCCGGATCGCCACTTCCCGTAGGCGCTGGGCGACGGCGTGGGCGATCACGCCGTAGACCCCGGCGGTGCCGAGAGCGAGCGCGAACAGCGAGAAGCCGCCGAGCAGCGCCGCCAGGAAGCGGCTCGGCGCACGCTCCTCCGCCAGCCGGCGCTCGATCGAGGCAGGTCGGTAGAGGGGGAGCGTCGGATCGAGTCGGCGCAGCTCGGCGTTGAGAGCCGGGATCAGGCTCTCGGGCTCGGCACCGGTCGCCACTGCGATCCCCATCCAGCGGGAGGGGCTCTGCGCGAACGGGACGTAGAGCTCGGCGAGCTCCTCCCCGACCACCGTCTCGCGCACCGGCGCCGCGATTCCGATGACGGTGCGCCAGTCCTCGGGCGGCGTTCCTTCGCCGGGCCGGGGACGCGGCGCATCGCGTCGCCCACCGAGTCGGAAGCGTCGACCGATCGCACTGGCCCCGGCCTCGGAGGGCCAGAGCTCCTGTGCGAGATCCGCGCTCACGATCGCCACGCGCGCGCCGTCCGGTCGATCCTCGGAGCCGAAGTCGCGACCGGCGATGAGCGGGATATCGAGGGTCGCGAAGTAGCCCGGCGACACCGCACGCACGCCGGCCGCCGTCGCAGGCTCGCTGCCGCCCGCCCGCGGCTCGGCGTGGACGACCTGGGCCGTCATCTGACCGACCACGGCACCGTCCGCGATCGCCGCGCGATCCACTCCGGGGAGCTCGCGGAGGCGGTCGATGAGCCGAGCTGCGAAGCCGAGCTGCTCGGCGGCGCTCGGATAGCTGGCGAGGCGAAGTCCCACGCCGCCGGTCAAGATCCCGGCGCGCGCGTGGCCGAGCTCGCGACGCTCGAGGTCGAGCGCGCTGCGCACCGCGAGCCCGCCGGCGGCGAGCAGGGCGAGCGTGAACGCGATCTCGGCGCTCAAGACGGCGGCGCGCGCGCGTCGGGCTCCCCGGCCGGTGGTGGCCGAGGCAGCGGCGCCTCGCAGCACCGACGCCAGGTTTCGCCGGCGCAGCACCCAGACCGGCAGGAGCGAGAACAGGAGAGCGATGGCCGCGGTGGCCGCTGCGAGCCCGAGCAGCGCCGTGGCGCCGAAAGCCACCGACTCGGCGCCGCCCGGCGGCGTGCGGCCGAGCTGCTGCTCGAGGTGCGGTGCGATCAGCGCCAGGGCGAGGCGGGTGAGAGCCATTCCGGCCACCCCCGCGCCCAGGCTCACCAGCAGCGCCTCGCCGATCAGCAGGCGCGCGGCGCTCCCCCAGCCACCGGCGAGGGCGGCGTGGACCGCCAGCTCCCGCTCGCGGCGGGCGGTCCGCACCAGCACCAGCAGGAGCGCGTTGCCGCAGGCGACCAGGAGCACGAACAGTGTCGCCAGCACCAGAGCGCGGAGCAGGGGCTGCAGACTCCTCGTGTAACGCTCCTGGAGGGGTTCGAGCCGGACCTGGAACGAAGGCGGGAGCGTCACATCGGCGGCTCGCGAGAGCCTCTCGAAAGCGCCGGCGGCGCGCTCGGCGGAAGCTCCTGCCTCCAGCCGGACGAGCCGTGGCGCCGGGCTCGGAGCGAGAGGGGCGAGGACCTGGGTGTAGGGGCTCACCCACCAGAAGCCCTCCGGCAGCACCCCGACGACCGTGAACTGCTCGGCCTCCTCCGGCCGGTCGGACATGAACGCGCCGAAGCTCGTGCCGAGCACGTCGGGGCGGCCGCCGAAGCGGCGCTGCCAGAGCTCGTGCGAGATGACGGCGAGCGAGCCGTCGCCACGCTCGACGTCCTGGTCGCTGAACGGGCGGCCGAGCGCCAGCGGCACCCCGGCCACCGCGAAGAAGCTGGGATCGACCCAGGCGCCGAGCACGACCTCGGGCTCTGCGCCGAGGTCACCGCCGCCGATCAGGGTGAAGGCGTCGAGGTCCCAAGCGGTGCCGGCGTCCACCCCGGTCTCGCCCGTCGTCCACTGCGCCGGCTCGGCTCCCCTCGGCATCCGTTCTCCCTCGCTGGATTCCCAGTGGACCCAGTGGAGGCGGCCGGCGTCGGGGAACGGCAGCGAGCGGATCACGTAAGTCTCGACGATCGACAGCATGGTGGCGGTCGACGCCAGACCGAGCGCCAGCAGGATCGCGGCGGCGAGCGGTGCGCCTGGCCGGCGGCGCAGGCTACGAGCGGCGTCGCGCGCGCAGCGGGCGAGCCCGATCGCGCTGCGGCGCGAGATCCGCCCCGTCGAGGACGGGCGTACGGCAGGTGGCTTCTCGGCGGGCATCGGCGTCATCTTACGACCGTACCCTTCATCCTCCCGGTCCCGGCTCTAGCAGCCCGTGCGTGAGCGTCCCCGGTCGGGTGCGGGCGAGATCCGGCGACTCCACCAGCGAGCGGTGACCGCGGACACCGGATGACGAGGGCCGATCGGAGCCCTCGGAGCTGTCATCATGAGACGGCTCATGACACGCGCGGCGAAGGGTAGCCAGTTCTCGAGCGGAACGGAGCGACGCGCAGGTCGAGGCCCATGCACGATCGACGGATGAGCATCTTCAGAAGGCGCTGGGTGGTCGTGGTGATCGGCATTCTCGCGGCCCTGCTGACGCTGGTCGCCTTTGCCGCCTACCTGCTCTATCCCGCCTTCAGGGTCCCATCGCCCCCGAGCTTCCAGCCGCCCGCCACCCCCGAAGAGGCGAGGAAGCAGGACCTCGCGTACCTGCAGACCGCCCTTCGCGAGGTCGATCGCAGCTTCTCGGCCGACGGGTGGCGGGTTTTCGATCAGCAGATCGCTGCGCTGTCGGCGCAGGCAGGAACACTCGACGCCGCGACCTTCGAGATGGGCATCGCCCGGGCCGTCGCCGCCGCCGACAATGGCCACACCAACCTGCTCGGCGCCGCCTGGGGGCTGACGCTCGACTCGATTCCCCTGCGCTTCTACTGGTTCGCCGAGGGCCTGTTCACGGTCAAGGCCGCTCCCGAGCATGCCGATCTGCTGGGAGCCCGCGTTCGGACGATCGCCGGGCGTACGCCCGAGCAGCTCGTTCGCTCCTTCCGTTCGTTCGTCGGCGGCAACGCAGCTCTCGCGCGCGAGCTCTCGATCCACCTCATGGAGTCACCCGGGGCGCTGCGCGCGATCGGTGTGCAGGCTTCGACCTCGTCGGTGGAGCTCGCTCTGGAGACGCTCACAGGCGACCTCGTCGAGCGCAGGGTCGAAGCCGTTCCGACGCCGGTGAGCGGTCCACCGCCGGAGAACACGGAGCAGACGCGGAGGTTCGATCCGCGGGAGCTGTACTGGCCGCGAAGGGATGCGAGCCCCGTCCCTCTGCCGATCGAGGCGCCGTATCCACAACCCAGCGCGGACGGACGCCCGTGGGTTCACGTCCTCGACGGGAGGGACGCGGCCTTCGGCCTGCCCCTCAGCCTGCAACGGCCGAACCACTTCTACTGGGCCACCGATCTGTCGGGCCGCGGCCTCTTCGTCCAGATCAACGTCACCTTCGACCAGCCCGGGCGCGAATCCCTCCCGGCGTTCCTCGAGGCCACGCTCGAGCAGGCTTCGACTCGCCGTTCGCGGTTCGCGGTCGTCGACCTCAGAGGCAACCCCGGCGGGAGCTATCAAGCCATCGCCCGCTTCACCCGAGTGCTGCCCACGCTGCTTCCCGCTGACGGCAAGGTGTTCATTCTCACCAGCGGCAACACCTTCTCGGCGGGCATCGTGACCGCTGCACGTCTCCGCCACTTCTCGGGCGGCCGCGGCGAGATCGTGGGAGAGCCGATGGGTGACGACCCCCAGTTCTGGGCCGAGGCGGCGACCCGGATCGTGCTCCCGGGTTCAGGGCTGCGAATCGGTTACGCAACCGGTTACCACGATTGGGAGAATGGCTGCTCCCTTGGTCAGGTGCTGAGGTGCTACCTGCCGAACTACTTCCTCGGAGTCGCCGCGGGCCCTCTCGATCCGACCATCCCGGTGTCGTGGTCGTTCGCCGACTATCTCGAAGGCAGGGACACGGTGGTCGAACGAGCTCTCGGGATGGTTGCCGTAGAGTGATGAGCCCAGTTGGAAGGTGTGCCGGTGAGAGGCGCCTAGCACCGGCTCCTCCGCGCGCCTCCAGATCACGAACGGGCCGCCGGACGCCCCGCCGGACGGCCCGAAACCAACGGCGGCACCTGGTCGTAGGCGTGGGCCATGCGCGTGCGGCGGCTGGCCATCCTCCTGACGGCGCTCGCGTCCGCATCGCCGGCTCCTCCGTCGCTCGCAGAGTCGGTGGCACTGGTCGGTGGGCGCGTGTACCCCAGGCCCCGGGACGCTCCGATCGAAGACGGCGCGGTGCTCGTGCGCGACGGCCAGATCGTCGAGGTCGGCGAGCGCTCCGCGGTCGCGCTGCCCGCCGACGCCGAGGTGGTCGACTGCTCCGGCGCGATCGTTGTGGCCGGGTTCTGGAACAGCCACGTGCACTTCATGGAGCGCAAGTGGGCCGATCCCAGCAGCATTCCGGCGGCCGAGCTCGAGAGCCAGCTCGCCGCGATGCTGACCCGCTGGGGGTTCACCAGCGTGTTCGACACCGGTTCGAGCCTGGAGAACACCCTCGAGCTCCGGCGGCGGATCGAGCAGGACGGCGTCCCCGGCCCCCGCATCCGGACCGCCGGCGAGGTGCTGGTCCCGGTCGGCGGCGCGCCGCCGGCGCTCGTTCTCGACGTCAAGGGCTCGATGCGAATCGAGACCCCTGAGCTCGCCGATGCAGCGGCGGCGCAGGCGGCGGCACGCCGACTGCTCGATTCCGGGGCGGACGGCTTGAAGCTCTACGCGGCGACCTGGGCGCCGCCGCTCGTCGTGATGCCCGAGGAAGTGCTGCGCGCCGCCGTGGACGAAGCGCATCGTCGCGGACGACCCGCGCTCGCGCATCCCTCGAATCGCGAGGGCCTGCTCGCCGCGGTGCGGGCGGGGGTCGACGTGCTGGTGCACACGACGCCGCAGATGGGCACGTGGGATGACACAACCATCGCGGCGATGAAGGGCGCCGGAGTCGCCGTCGTTCCCACCCTGCAGCTGTGGGGATACGAGCTCCGTCACGACCGCGACTCCGCCCGGGAGCGGTTCGTCGCCGCGGGCGTGGCGCAGTTGAGCGCGTGGCTGGCCGCGGGTGGAGTCGTGCTCTTCGGCACCGACGTCGGCTACATGGCGAACTACGACCCTGCTCAGGAATACGCGCTGATGGCGCGGGCGGGGATGGACTTCCGGCAGATCCTGGAATCGCTCACCACCGCCCCCGCCGAGCGCTTCGGGGACGCGACGCGTCTGGGCGCCGTGGCGCCGGGCTTCGTCGCCGACCTGGTGGTCCTGGACGGCCAGGCTGCGGATGACGTCCGAGTGTTCACGGCGGTTCGCTTCGTCATCAAAGAGGGACGCTTCATCTATCGCGAGCGAGCCGGCCGGGCCGAGCGGCAGATCCTCGCCGGGCTCGAGCATCCCAACATCTCGCGCCTGCTCGACGGCTCGACTGCGGGCGGGCAGCCCTAAGGCTCGTCGACCCGTCGCTGCGGTCGTGGCCGAGGGGCGCGTGTACGGAGAACCCACCTCGATCGGCTCCTCTCCGAGGTCTGGCCCGGACGAAGCAGGGGACCGCGGCGGCAGGGAATACCGTCTCGCGGTTCAGCGATTCTGCGAGTGACGCCGTCGAACGAGACCAGTGGTCTGGGGAGACCCGACGGCAGCTCACGATGAACAGGGTCATGCCGACCCGCAGGGCGGACATCGCCCGCTCGAGCACCGGCACTGCGACCATGAGACTCGCCACCGGCGGGCAACCGACCATGCGACGCGCGATCATGCGGCGAGCGACCATGCGGCGACCGGGCACGCGACAGCCGACGACCGACCGGCCGCTCGGCGACCCGGTGGCTGCGATCCGCTGGTGCACTCTGGTCGCAGCGCTCGTCGCGACGCTGTGCACGACCCACAGCCGTCTCCTGCATGGCGAGGAGCCGCCGCTCGCCGCGGGCGGCCTCGACCCGGTGCTGCTGGTCGAGGGTCAGGAGACTCCCGGCGATCCGCTGCTGAGCGTCCAGCACGAAGGGCTCGTGTACCGCTTCGACAGCGACCGCACGCGCCGCGCCTTCGCCGCCGAGCCCGATCGCTACGCCGTCCAGCTCGGCGGCGCGTGCGCGCGGATGGGACCGGGGATCGAGGGCGATCCGGAGCTCTTCACCGTGCACGACGGCAAGCTCTACCTGTTCGGCACCGAGCAGTGCCTCGAGAGGTTCGAGGAGGAGCCCGATCGCTACGTGCTTCCGTCGCTCCCCGCGATCGAGGCGTCGCGCGGCGAGATGCGAGCGGCCCGCGAGCTCCTGGCGAAGGCCGCGGGTTCGCTCGCCAAGAAGCCGCTCCACCGTCTCCCCGGCTACCGCGCCGTGGGCGCGGTCGAGCGCGGGCCGCGGTCCTTCGCCTTCGAGCTCCGGCTCTCGGCCGACGGAGCGGTGTGGCGCAAGCAGACGGCCGGAGACGACGTGAGGGTCGAGACCTGGAGCGGGAGCGCGGGCGCCGTCGACGGGCGTCGCGGCCGAGCCCCGCTGAGCCCACAGGCGCAGCTCGCCCTGCGCGTCGAGGCGCGACGCTTCGACGCGCTCACCCTGCTCTACACGCTCGACCTCGGCGAGCTGACCGCCGCGATCGAGGAGCCCTCGGAGTCCTCGGAGCCCTCAGAGCCCGGACCTACCCGCCTGGTGCGCTTCGCGGTCCCGCAGCAGGCGGGTGTCGGGGGCGGCGAGCAGCTCGTGCTCGAAATCGAGCGCCACAGCGGGCGGGTGACTTCGCTGCGCTTTCGCGGGCGCGGTCCGGGCGGGCGAGCTGGCTGGATCACCCGCCGCTTCGACGACTTCCGCGCCACCGGCGGCCTGTTCGTGCCGTTCCGGCGGGAGGACACCTTCGAAGGCCAGAGCGAGCCGTTCCAGATCACGCTGCTGGAGCGCGTCGAGATCGCGGAGCTCGACCGCGAGCTCCTGGAGACCGCCGCCGACGCCGAGCGGTGACCATTCGAGCCGGCTCGCCGACCACTGTCTGATGACGAGCTCGTCGCACGACGCTGGTTCGTCGTGCGACGCTGGTTCGTCGTGCGACGCGGTCCGTGTGATGACGGTCCGCCGTACGCCGAAGGCAGGGGCGAGACCGGGAGCCGGGTCGGGCTCGGCGCTACGAGCCCTCCTCCCAGAACTCCCGCAGCCCGGCCAGCGGATCCTCCTCGACCCGGGTGTCGACATCGAAGATCATCGTCGGCCGGGTCTCGGGATCGTAGGCCGGCCACTCCGGCAGCTCGGGGTTGTTGGGGTTGCCGGTGCGCGCGAACGCCACCCACGCCGAGGCGAGGCGGTCGGCCATCAGCCTCCCCTCCTCCGAGTCCGCGCCCGCGATCTCGCCGGAGGAGTTGTGGAACGCCAGCCCGACGTCGACACCGTGGACGGCTCCGAACTTGCCGTCCATCCCCGGCGACTCCCACGTCCACAGGTAGAGGTAGGCGGGGGCGCCCCCCTGCTGGGCCTTGCGCTCGGCCTGGAGCAGCGCGCCGCGGCCGAAGCGCGAGTCGGTCACGATCCGCGACTGGACAAGGTAGGGGGGCGCGTCGGGATAGGCCTCGCGGTAGGCGGCCAAGATCTCGTCCGTCCGATCGCCCGTCAGTCGGCGCACGGCGTCGGCGAGGCCGGCCTCGTCGAGATCGAAGTTGGTCAGCGACAGCGCCGCGTCGTCGAGGGTGAAGCCGATGATCATCGGCACGTCGCGCGAGATCTCGGGCGCGTCCGGCTCGAAGGGGTGGCGGGGCAGGACCTCGCCGTCGACCACCGGCGCGAAGCCGCGGCCGGCGCCGACCTTGGCCTGCGCGGCGACGACATCGGCGTAGGGCACCTCCCGGAGCTTCTCGAGCTGGCCGGCGTCGATGCCGAGCTCCGCCAGGAGCGCCTCGGCGGCGTCGGTCGCCTGCTCTGGCGTGCGCATGGTGAGCGACGAGCCGCTCTGGACCGCGGCGCGGTGGAACAGCCCCTTGGCGGCTGGCATCGCGAGCAGCGTCGAGGTCTTGGCGCCGCCGCCCGACTGCCCCCAGATCATCACGTTGCCGGGATCGCCGCCGAACCCGGTGATGTTGTCGCGCACCCACTCGAGCGCCGCGACCAGGTCGAGCATGCCGGCGTTCCCCGAGTGTGCGTACTCGGGGCCGCCGAGGTCGGCGAGATGCAGGTAGCCGAAGGCGCCGAGGCGATGGTTGACGGTGACGACCACGACGTCGCCGTAGCGCGCCAGCGGATCGCCGACGTAGCCGTGACCGTTGCCGCTCCCCGAGGTGAACCCGCCGCCGTGGAAAGAGACCATCACCGGACGCGCAGAGTCGTCGAGACCGGGCGTCCAGACGTTGAGCACCAGGCAGTCCTCCGAGATCTCCCCTGGATGCTCGCTCCAGCGGATGAGGCGCGCGTAGTCGCTGACCGAATCGCCGCTCGCCACCGTCTGCGGCGCGCGATCGCCGTACTCGATCGCGTCGCGCACTCCGGTCCAGGGCTCGGGCTCGGTCGGCGGCTTGAAGCGGTTCTCTCCGGCCGTCGAGCCGCCGTAGGGAATGCCCCGAAAGGCGTAGATGCCGTCGACGATCTCGCCGCGGACCTGGCCGTACTCGGTGGCCGCGATCGGCTCGCCGGCGGAGGCGTCGGCGTCGCCCGAGGCCGTCGCCTCGGTGGCCCCGCAACCCGTCAGGACGAGCCCGGTCAGAAGGAGCAGGGCGCAGCCGAGCCCCGCGGTCGCCAGGAACCGCGCGAGCGGGGGCCGGGTTGCGAGGAGGTTGCGGCGGTCGATCATGGTCACTCCTTTTGGCCGGGGTCGGCTCGTGCGGGAATCGTTCGGACCGAAGGCCGAAGACCCCGCGCAGCGTCGAACTCGTCTCGAGCTCTCGTGTGGGCCAGTGACAAGATGTTACGACACGACGCCGCCAGCAGCCCGGGGCGTCGCGGGAGGCGGGACCGGCGCCGGTCAGCCTCGCTCGGAGCTCCCGTGGGTCGAGTCCCCCTCGTCGTGGGGGCACCCTCGCCACCTCTCCATGGTCACCGCCTCGGGCAGCCCCAGCTCTTCGACGCGCCCCTCGCGCGACGTGTAGTAGCCGAAGATGGTGCGCCCCTTGAGCGAGGCGAAGAACGCAGCGCCGGTGCTCGGATCGTCGGAGTCGTCGCTCTCGGCGGCGGCCGTGACCTCGTCGCTGAGAGGAGTCAGCAGGGCCGAAATTTGCTCGGGCGTGGCCTGGTGGAGCGGCCTCGAGTGCGCGTCGCGGCAGGCTCGGTCGAGGTGCTCGAGCCCGCGCCGGAGCTCCGCCTGCTCGTCCTCGTCCTCGATCGAGAGCACCAGGTCGATGTACTCGTGGACGCGGGCATCGCGGGCGCCTGGGGTCTCGGTGCGCGGGATGATCACGTCGCACAGACGCGCCACCGCTTCGAGCTCGTCGGCGCTGAAGAACACTGGCCGGTAGCCGCTCTCGCCTTCGGCCTGAGGCCGCTTGACGATCTTGCCGCCGGGGGCCAGCGCGAAGACCCAGTCGACGGGCCGGGTCGCAACGCCGGCGACCGTCGCTGCGGCGAGCCCGAGGACGCGACGGCGCGAGACGTCGTTGCGCTGAGCGGTCGGGCGCACGGCAGGCTCGTCATGATCGCTCTTGCTGCTCATCGGATCTCCTCCCGCGCTCCTTGCGCGGCTCACGCCAGGTTCCCCCGCCGGTACTCGCCCACCAGGTGCTCGCAGGCGCGCACGGTGAGCGCCATCATGGTGAGGGTCGGATTGACGCAGCCGACGCTGACGTAGCAGCTCCCGTCGGTCACGTACAGGTTCTTGATCTCGTGCGACTGGTTGAACTCGTTGAGAAACGATGTCTTCGGATCCTTGCCCATGCGCGCGGTGCCGACCTCGTGGATGCACAGGCCGGGCGGGCCCAGGGTGTCGTCGCTGGTGATGTCCTCGCAGCCCGCCGCCTCGAGCATGGCGACCGCCTCCTCGACGATGTCCTTGGCCATGGCACGCTCGTTGTCGGAGTGCTCGACCGAGATCCGCAGCACCGGGACGTCCCAGTCGTCGCGCTTTTCGGGGTCGAGCGTGACCCGGTTCTCGCGCCGAGCCAGCATCTCGCCGAAGCCGCCGAGGCCGAGCGAGGCGACCGAGGTGCTCTTGACCCGGTTCTTGAACTCGGCCCCGAAGCCGGGCTGGGAGTAGGCGTGCTCGTAGATCGTCACGTTCTCGCCCCCCTGAAAGCCATAGCCGCGCAGGTAGGCGCTCTTCTTCGACGATGTGGAGCCGAGGTTCTGGAAGCGTGGGACGTAGATCCCGTTCGGACGGTTGGCGAGCTCGGCCTTCGCCCCGTCGCGCAACGGCAGGTGGCCGCGCGCGCCGACCGAGTAGAGGTGATCCATCACGTAGCGTCCGAGCACGTCGCTCGAGTTACCGAGCCCGTCGGGCCAGCGATCGTCACGCGAGTTGAGCAGGATGCGAGCCGAGGCGAGGGTCGACGCGCACAGCACGACGGCCTTGGCCTTCGCCTCCGACGACGTGCCGGTCTCCTTGTCGATCCACCACACCCCGTCGGCGAGGCCGCTGTTCTCGTCGGTGGTCACGTGGCGCACCACGGCCTGCGAGATCAGCTCGAAGCGGCCGGTGGCCTCGGCGTCGCGCAGGGTGGTGGTCGGGCTCGAGAAGTAGGAGTCGGTGGTGCAGCCGCGGTGGCAGGGACCGCAGTAGTGGCAGGCGCTGCGGCCGCGGTGGCGGCGAGTGAGCACGGCCGCGCGTCCGATGGTCATCGGCCGCGAGAGCTTGCTCTCGATCGCTTGCTTGAGCATCACCTCGCCGCAGGAGTAGGCCATCGGCGGCAGGAACTTGCCGTCGGGCAGGATCTCGAGCCCCTCGAGGCGGCCGCTGACGCCGATGTATTCCTCGACCTTGTCGTAGTACGGCGCGAGGTCGGCGTAGCGGATGGGCCAGTCGTCGCCGAAGCCGTCGCGTGAGGCGGCGGCGAAGTCCCAGTCGCTCATGCGGTAGGACTGCCGTCCCCACATCACCGTGCGCCCGCCCACCAGGCCGCCCTGGATCCAGTCGAAGGGCTTGTCCTCGGGCGTGGTGTAGGGATTGGCGATGTCGTCGATGAAGTAGTCGGAGTTGACCTGCTCGCAGGCGTAGCACTTGACCTGCGTTGGCCGCCTCTGGATGCTCTCGTCGCGCGGATCGCGCCGGCCGCGCAGGGGTTGCTCCCACGGGAGCACGTGCTCCGAGAAGCGGGAGCGGTCGAGCGGGCGGCCGGCCTCGAGCATGAGGACCTCCATTCCCGCCTCGGTCAGCTCCTTGGCCGCCCAGCCGCCGGTCGCGCCCGAGCCGACCACGATCGCGTCGTAGACCTTTCCTGCCATCGCTGATCTCCTGTGCCCTCGGCTCTCTGTTCTCGCTCTGTTCTCGGCTCTGTTCTCGGCAACGTCTGGTCGACTGGCGTCTGCGCGGCTTGCGGACTCGGTGCGTCGGGCCCCGTCGGCCGGGGCGCTATCTGCCGCCCGCCCAGCGCAGGGCCCGCACCACCGAATCCTGGAACTCCGGATCGTCCCAGACGTCCTCGCGATGCCCCTGCGCGTCGTAGTAGACCCGGCCCTCGCCGGGCTCGCGGGTCCAGACGATGGGGTAGGGCTCGCGGTCGTAGGCGGGCTGCCGCTCTCCCTCGTCGCGCGAATCGAGCACACGCAGGACGTGGACCCGTTCCGGGTCGAAGTTCTTGAACAGGTACCACTCGTCGAGGCGGATCAGCTCGCGCGGAGCCGCGCTGGTGATCGGATGGTCGGCATCGACCACGCGGACCAGCCCCTCGAACTGCTGGCCGTGACTGTCGAACTCGCCGCCGAGCATGGCGATGTAGTCCGAGACCGAGCCCTCCTCCGAGTGACCCTCCTCCGAGTGACCCTCCTCCGAGTGAAAGGTGTCGCTGGCGCAGTGGAAGCCGACGAAGCCGCCGCCGCCGCGAATCCAAGCCAGCAGGTCCGAGAGCCCGTTCGGACCCATCGGCGGTTCGCCGTCGCCGGCGAACAGGCCGCGCTCCGCCTCGCCCCCGCGCTCGGTGAGGTCGCCGGTGGTGTAGAACACGACGACGTCGAAGCCGGAGAGCACGTCGGCCCGGATGCGCCCGGCGTCCTTGGTCGCCTCGAGCCCGAAGCCGTGCTGGTCGGCGAGCGCCGAGAGGACCTGCTCGACGTGCGACGGTCGATCGCCCTCGCGCTTGATGCTCGAGTGCTCGAAGCCCGAGGACTTGCTGAGGAAGAGCACCCGCATCGGATCCTCGTTCCGCGTCGAGGACGCTGCGCCCGGGGCGGCGAACGCGAGAGCCGACAGCGCGGCCGCGAGCGAAGTCGAGGCGATGGCGGCGAGGCGTGGGTTCCGCGAGCGGGGAAGGCGCATCTCGGGCCAGACTACCACCGGCGCGCGCACTGATAGCGTCTCGCCGCGAGAGACGAGAGAGGCGTCGCGCCGCGAGAGAGGCGTCTCGCGGCGAGAGAGGCGTCTCGCGGCGAGAGAGACGTCTCCCGACGAAGCCTCACGAACCGGCGCGGGGAGCTCACAGGATGCAGCGCAGGATTCGAATGGGAATGGTCGGCGGCGGCCGCGGCGCCTTCATCGGCGCGGTGCATCGCATGGCCGCCCAGCTCGACGGCGGGATCGAGCTGGTGTGCGGCGCCTTGAGCTCCGATCCCGAACGCGCTCGGGCCTCCGGGCGCGACTGGTTCCTCGCCGAGGACCGCAGCTACGGCAGCTACGAAGAGATGCTCGAGCGCGAGAGCGAGCGCGACGACCGGATGGACTTCGTCGCCATCGTGACCCCGAACCACCTGCACTTTCCGGTGGCGAGCGCGGCGCTCGAGCGGGGCTTTCACGTGATGTGCGACAAGCCGATGACCCTCGACGTCGCCGAGGCCGAGCGCCTCGTCGAGCAGGTCGAGCGCAGCGGGCTGCTGTTCGGCCTCACCCACAACTACACCGGCTATCCGTTGGTCAAGGAGGCGCGGCGGCGCGTCGATTCCGGCGAGCTGGGCGCGATCCGCAAGGTCGTCGCCGAGTACCCGCAGGGCTGGCTCGCCACGGCGCTCGAGGCGACCGGCCAGAAGCAGGCGGATTGGCGCACCGACCCGGCGCGCGCGGGCGCCGCCGGCGCGATGGGCGACATCGGCACGCACGCGGCGAACCTCGCCGAGTACGTCACCGGTCTCGAGATCGAGAGCGTCTGCGCCGACCTCACGACCTTCGTCGAGGGGCGGCGGCTCGACGACGACGGCAACGTCCTGCTGCGCCTCACCGGCGGCGCACGGGGCGTTCTCTACGCTAGCCAGGTGTCGGTCGACGACGAGAACGCGCTCGCGATCCGCGTTTACGGCGAGCGCGGCGGCCTCGAGTGGCGCCAGGAGGAGCCCAACACCCTCGTGCTCAAGTCTCGCGACCGAGCGCGCCGGATCCTGCGCACCGCCAGCCACGACCTCGGCGAGGAGGCGGCGCGCAGCACCCGGCTTCCCGCCGGCCATCCGGAGGGCTTCCTCGAAGCCTTCGCCAACCTCTACCGCAGCTTCGCGCTCGCCATCGACGCCCGCCTGCGCGACGCCGACCCGCCGCCCGGCGCCGCCGACTACCCGACCGTTCGCGACGGTCTGCGCGGGATGCGCTTCATCGAGGCGGTGGTCGAGAGCTCCGCGAGCGACCAGAAGTGGACACGCCTTTGACGCCACGAGCCCGGTCGAACACATGGAGCGGCCGAGCTCCCGCTCGGCCGACGGCTGCGCCCTGGTGCTTCGGTTCGCCTCGACGTTGCCGCCCGTGCGTTGCATTCCCTCGATCGGCCGACCAGGAGGTCGGCGGCTTCAGTGGCTTCAGTGGCTTCAGTGGCTACAGTGGCGGAGTCGTTCGTCTCCGATCGGGGCCGATCTGCCCCGCGTTCTGAACCCGACGCACAGTCTCGAGACATCGGAGGAACCGAGATGCCACGCCCCGTGACCCTCTTCACCGGCCAGTGGGCCGACCTGCCGCTCGCCGAGCTCGCCCCGCTCGCGCACCAGCTCGGCTTCGATGGTCTCGAGCTCGCCTGCTGGGGCGATCACGTGGACGTCGTCGGCGACGACGAGGCGGCCTGCACCGAGAAGCTCGACCTGCTCGCCGAGCACGGCCTGGCGCTGTTCGCGATCAGCAACCACCTGGTCGGCCAGGCGGTGTGCGACCGCATCGACGAGCGGCACAGGACGATCCTGCCCGCCAGGGTGTGGGGGGACGGCGATCCCGAGGGGGTGCGCCGGCGTGCGGCCGAGGAGATGATGGCGACCGCCGAAGTCGCGCGCCGCCTCGGCGTCGAGGTCGTCAACGGGTTCACGGGCAGCTCGATCTGGCACCTGCTGTACTCCTTTCCGCCGGTGCCCGCGGCGATGATCGACGCCGGCTTCGAAGACTTCGCGGCGCGCTGGGGTCCGATCCTCGACCGTTTCGAAGAGCTCGGGGTGCGCTTCGCGCTGGAGGTGCATCCGACCGAAATCGCCTTCGACATCGCTTCCGCCGAGCGCGCGCTCGAGGCGCTCGATCGTCATCCCGCGTTCGGCTTCAACTACGACCCCAGCCACCTCGGCTACCAGGGCGTGGACTACGTCGCCTTCCTTCGCCGCTTCGCCGATCGCATCTTCCACGTCCACGTCAAGGACGTCTACTGGTCGGATCGCCCGCGCGAGGCGGGGGTTTTCGGCGGCCACGTCGCGTTCGGGGATCACCGGCGGTTCTGGGACTTCCGTTCGCCCGGACGCGGCTCGATCGACTTCGAGGAGATCGTGCGCGCGCTCAACGACGTCGGCTACGCCGGGCCGCTCTCGATCGAGTGGGAGGACTCCGGGATGGACCGCGTCCACGGCGCCGGCGAGGCGTGCGAGTTCGTCAAGGGGCTCGATTTCCCGCCCGCGGGACAGGCGTTCGATTCCGCGTTCGAGAGCGAGGGGGAGTGAGCGCAGGCGGCTCCGCCGCGCTGGTCGCGGGCGTCGACTGCTCGACCCAGTCGACCACCGTCGAGGTGCGCGAGGCGTCGACCGGGCGGCTGGTCGCGAGCGGCCGAGCGCCGCATCCCGCGGTCACGCCGCCGGTCGCCGAGCAGGATCCCGAGGCCTGGTGGCGCGCCTTCGAGGCAGCGTGGGCGGACGCCCGCGCGCCGGCCGTGGCCGCGATCTCGGTCGCCGGGCAGCAGCATGGAATGGTCGTGCTCGGCTCCGGCGGCGAGGTGCTGCGGCCGGCGAAGCTGTGGTGCGACACGACCTCGGCGGAGGACGCGCGGCGTCTCGTCGAGCGTCTCGAAGGCGGGGCCGCGGCCTGGTCTGCGGCGTGCGGGCTGGTGCCGGTCGCCTCGTTCACGATCAGCAAGCTCGCCTGGCTGCGGCGCGTCGAGCCCGAGCTCTTCGCGCGGCTCGAGCGCGTCTGCCTGCCCCACGACTGGCTGACCTGGCGACTCACCGGCGGCGAGCTGGTGACCGATCGCGGCGACGCCTCGGGCACCGGCTACTGGGGGGTGGCCCCCGGCGGCGCCGAAGGCTACGTCTGGTCTCTGCTCGAGCTGGTCGATCCGCGCCGCGACTGGTCGGACGTCCTGCCGCGGGTGCTCGGCCCCTCCGAGCCGGCCGGGCGCTGGAACGGTGCGAACGGCGCCGTCTCCGCTGCCGTCGTCGGCCCGGGGACCGGCGACAACATGGCGGCGGCGCTCGGGCTCGGCGCGGCGCCCGGGGAGCTGGTGCTCTCGATCGGCACCTCGGGCACCGCCTACGCGGTCTCCGAGGAGCCGATCGCCGACCCGGCGGGAGCGGTCGCCGGCTTCGCCGACGCCACCGGCCGCTTCCTGCCGCTGGTCTGCACGCTCAACGCCGCCAAGGTCACCGACGCGGTCGCCCGTCTGCTCGGCGTCGATCACCAGGAGCTCGACCGTCTGGCGCTCGCGGCGCGCCCGGGCGCCGGCGGGCTCGTGCTGCTGCCCTACCTCGACGGCGAGCGCACCCCCGATCGCCCGTCGGCCACCGGCGTGCTCGCCGGGCTGCGCTCCGACGTCGGCCGCGAGCAGCTCGCGCGCGCCGCCTTCGAGGGCGTCGTCTGCGGGCTGCTCGACGCGGTCGACGCGCTGGCCGAGCACGCAGCGGTCGGCGACGTGGTCACCCTGGTCGGAGGAGGAGCGCGCTCGCGCGCCTATCGGCGGATCCTGGCGGACCTGTCGAACCGCGCAGTCCGAATCCCCGATCTGGGCGAGACGGTGGCGCTGGGCGCCTGCGTCCAGGCGGCGGCGGCGCTCGACGGCGCGGCTCCCGAGGAGGTCCGCGCGGGATGGGAGCTCGGCGCGGGCGAGGTCGTCGAGCCCGACGAGGCCGGCGTCGCGGAGGCACTGGAGCACGAAGTGCGCGCTCGCTACGGCCGGCGTCGCGCCCTGGAAGGGACGCAACCCCACGGGCAGGAGGTCTGAGGATGCCGGAGCCATCGTCCCCACGGTCACCGTCCAACGAGTCACGGTCTCCTCGTTCGCCGTCTTCTGAGCCACGCTCGGCCGAGGCACTGTTCCCCGAGCTCGACCGGGTCCCCTTCCTCGGTCCCGACGCCCAGGAGCCGCTCGCCTATCGGTGGTACGAGCCCGACCGCGTGATCGCCGGGCGGCGGATGGAGGATCACCTGCGTCCGGCGGTCTGCTACTGGCACACGCTCTGCTGGCCGGGCGCCGACATGTTCGGTGACGGCACCTTCGAGCGGGCCTGGCTGCGCCCCGGCGGCGACCCGATGAGCCAGGCCCGTCGCAAGCTCGACGCCGCCTTCGAGGTGACCGCCAAGCTCGGGGTGCCGTTCTTCTGCTTCCACGACCGCGACCTCGCCCCGGAGGGGGCGACGGTGCGGGAGACCGCGGACAACCTCGAGCGGATGGCGGAGGCGGCGGCGGAGAAGATGGAGGCCACCGGCGTACGCCTGCTCTGGGGCACCGCGAACCTGTTCAGCCATCCGCGCTACGCGGCCGGCGCGGCGACCAATCCCGACCCCGAGGTCTTCGCCTTCGCCGCCGCCCAAGTGCGTCGCGCCCTCGAGACGACGCAGCGCCTCGGCGGTTCGGGCTACGTGCTGTGGGGTGGACGCGAGGGCTACGACACGCTGCTCAACACCGACCTGAGGCGCGAGCTCGACCAGCTCGCGCGCTTCCTGCACCTGGTCGTGGAGCACAAGCACAAGATCGGCTTCGACGGGATGCTGATGGTGGAGCCCAAGCCGCACGAGCCCACCAAGCACCAGTACGACCACGACGGCGCCGCGGTCCACGCGTTCCTGCTGCGCCACGGCCTGGAAGGCGAGATCCGGCTCAACCTGGAGGTCAACCACGCGACCCTGGCGGGGCACAGCTTCCAGCACGAGGTCGCCTACGCGCTGGCCCACGACCTGTTCGGCAGCGTCGACGCGAACCGCGGCGATCCGCAGAACGGTTGGGACACCGACCAGTTCCCCAACGACGTCGACGAATGGACGCTGGTGCTCTACGAGCTGCTGAGGGCCGGGGGCATCGGCAGCGGCGGCTTCAACTTCGACGCCAAGCTCCGGCGCCAGAGCGTCGATCCCGCCGACCTGTTGCATGCTCACGTCGGCGGGCTCGACACGCTGGCGGAGGCCCTGGTGCGGGCGGCGCGGCTGCTCGAGGAGGGGGGGTTGAGCCGATTCGTCGAGGAGCGCTACGCGGCCTGGGACGAGAGCCTGGGCCGCGACATCCTCCAAGGCAGGCTCGATCTCGCGGCGCTCGGCGATCTGGTCGCACAGCGCGAGCTCGATCCGCGTCCGCGCTCGGGGCGCCAGGAGATGCTCGAGAACGTCGTGCGCAACTGCCGCCGGAGCTGACTCGCCGCGCGACGGTCCCGGGGACGGGTCACTTCGCGGCCGCGCCCGGCGACGCGACCTACCGCTGTCGTGGGCGCGCGCCTTCGTTCGACCAGCGATCCTCGTCGCCCTCCCGGTTGTTACGGCGAGCGGATCGCCGTGCGCGGAGCCGGCCGTCGAGACCGTGGATCGTCTATCTTCTCGGTGTGCCGGGGCGGCACGAGCCCTGATTCGTGCCGAGCTCCGGGGCGAGCTCGCGGGCGGAGTCGCCGGCGACCAGGGTCACCAGCGGGAGGAACGGCAAACGCCACCGGGGATGGGAGCTTGATGCGGCGAACGGCGGGGCTCGCGATCCTCGCAGAGGTGCTGCGCACGAAGGCATGGCTTCCCGCCGTTGTCCTGGCCGTCCACCTCCTGTTCGCACGGGTGCTCCACGCCTACCAGGCGGTGCCCGCGCTGGACCTCGCCGTGCACGGGCTGGGCGGCTTCGCGATCGGGTACGTGTTCGACGGGGTCCTCCAGATCCTGGGGAGGCAAGGGGATGCGCGCCTGTCGGGATCGGGTCGGCTCGTCCTGGCCTTCGCGCTGGTCTGCACGACGACGGTGCTCTGGGAGCTCGGGGAGGTGCTCTCTGACCGGATCCTCGGCACGGGCGCCCTGCTGAGCCTCGAGAACTCCCTGCTCGACATGCTGGTCGGCATCGTCGGAGGGGTGGGCTACGTCGGCTGGCGGGTGTTGGCCGAGCGGTCGTGACGAAACGAAGAGCCGCCATAACCTGCCGGCGTCCGGCACCGGCTCGAGCTCGGACGTCGAGGCGTCCGGCGCCTCACGGCGCACCGCGGGCGGGCGCCGCGGGCTGCTAGTCCGAGTCGAAGGCGCGCAGGCGGGCGATCAGGCTCGAGGTGTCCCACCGCTTTCCGCCCAGCGCCTCGACCTCCGCGTAGAACTGATCGACCAGCGCGGTGACCGGGAGCTGGACGCCGTCGCGCCGCGCCTGCTCGAGCGCGATGCCGAGATCCTTGCGCATCCATTCGATGGCGAAGCCGTAGTCGAAGGCGCCCTCGATCATGGTGTCGGCCCGGTTGCTCATCTGCCAGCTTCCGGCGGCGCCCTTCGAGATCGCCTTGACCACCTGCCGCGGATCGAGCCCGACGCGATCGGCGAAGTGCAGGCCCTCGGACAGCGCCTGGACCAGGCCCGCGATGCAGATCTGGTTGACCATCTTGGTGAGCTGGCCTGCTCCCGCCGGCCCCATCAGGGTGGCCGCCCGCGAGTACGAGGCGATCAGGGGCTGCGCGCGCTGGAAGATCTCTTCGTCGCCCCCGCACATGACGACCAGGGTGCCGTTCTCGGCGCCGGCCTGGCCTCCCGAGACCGGCGCGTCGAGAAAGCCGCAGCCGCGCTCGCGGCAGGCGGTGTCGAGCTCGCGGGCGACGATCGCCGAGGCGGTCGTGTGGTCGACCAGGATCGCTCCCTCGCGCAACCCCGCGATCGCGCCGTCGTCGCCGAGAGTGACCTCACGCACGTCGTCGTCGTCGCCGACGCAGAGGAAGACGAAGTCGGCATCGGCAGCGGCTTCGCGGGGGGTGGGCGCGGTGGCGCTCCCCTGGTGCTCCTCGGCCCAGCCCAGAGCCCTCGCCTCGGTGCGGTTGTAGACCGTGACGGCGTGGCCGGACTTCTGCAGATGACCGGCCATGGGATAGCCCATCACGCCGAGCCCGACGAAGGCGGTGGAAGCTCTGGAGCTCGTCATGGCGGTGAATCGCAGGCCGTGTCCAGCTCGCTGAAGCTGCTCGAGGCATTGTTGCCTGGAAAGCACGCGGCGACAACCCGGCGCGCGAGTCGGAGGGCGCTCGGACCGGCGCGAGTTGCGGAGTGATCTCGTGCCATGCTCCGGCACCCGGCATCGCTCACGCCGCTTCCCTCCGGTGACTCGTCCCGCCTTCCGCCGAGCCTCCATGCCGAGATCTCTTCCACGCTCGTTCTTCGCTCGCTCCGTCCTCGAGGTGGCGCCCGACCTCCTCGGCAAGCTCCTCGTGCACGATGGCTGCGCGGGGCGCATCGTCGAGGTCGAGGCGTACCGCGAGGACGACGAGGCGTCGCATTCCCATCGCGGCGTCACCGCACGCAATCGCGTGATGTTCGGTCCGCCCGGTCATCTCTACGTCTACTTCAGCTACGGCATGCACTGGTGCGCCAACGCTGTGTGCGAGGAAGAGGGGCGCGGCGCCGCGGTGCTGCTGCGCGCGCTCGAGCCGGTCGCCGGTCTCGAGCAGATGTGGGCGCGGCGGCCTCGGGCGCGGCGCGAGCGCGAGCTGTGCTCGGGCCCCGCCAGGCTCGCCGGCGCGCTCGGGATCGGTCGCGAACACTACGGAGCCGATCTGGTGAACGGCCGCGGTCCGCGGATCGTCGACGACGGCACGCCGCCACCGAGACGCCCCGGACAGGGACCGCGCATCGGGATCAGCAAAGCGATCGAGCGGCCATGGCGGTGGTGGGTGGAGGGCAACCCCCACGTCTCGCGCTGAGTCGAGGACTCGCGCACTCACAGCTCGAAGCAGTGCCCCTGCGGTGCGGCGCGGAGGTTGCGGGGGCCTGTTCGGTGGCGTCCAGACCTCCAGCCGGCGCGCGCTGACGCTCAGATCGGCGGGTTGCGCAGCCACACCAGCTTCGCGCCGCCCGCGTCGAGCATCAGCCGATCGTCGGTCTCGAAGCTGTACGAGCGGATCCGATCCTCGCCGACCCAGCCCGCCGAGACGCTGCCGAGGACGTGATGGGTGACGGTCCGGGCGTCGAGGTCGACGGTGTAACGACCGTAGTAGCTGAAGTGCCGGCGGGTCATCTGGCGTCGCGCCTCCTCGACCGTGAGCTCCTCCTCGTCCTCGCCGTCGGCGGTTTCCTCGCCGCCCCCGCTGGCCGCGGTGGCGGGTTCGAGACAGCCGAGCTGAGCCGACATGTGGCCGTCCAGGGAGTACATGATCTGCCCGGCGGGCCGAGCCTCGGCGCCGCACCGTGCGGCGCCCTCGGCGGTGGTCCAGGACTCGAGCCGCCACGAGCCGACGAAGCTCGCCGCCGGGTCGTCCGCGGCGCCGACGGCCAGAACGTCGGACAGCGGCGACGCCGCGGGCGCGTCCCTGCAGGCGGCCATCGCCAGTCCACTCAAGGCGAGCAGGACCGCGGCCAGCCGCTCGAGTGCGGGCCCCGCGGCGGCAGCGGCGGTTGCAGACCTCACGAGGCGGGCGCCTGCGAGGCGGACGAAGCGACCTGCATGCCGAGGTGCTTGGCCAGGAACGCCCACTGATCGGCGATCAGCTCGATCTGCATCCAGGTCGGTGTGCCGGCTCCGTGACCGGCGCGCGTCTCGATGCGCACCACGATCGGGTTCGCGCATCCCTGGGCGTGCTGCAGGGCAGCGCCGAACTTGAAGCTGTGCCAGGGGACGACGCGGTCGTCGTGGTCGGCGGTGGTGATGAGGGTCGGCGGATAGCAGGCGCCCTCGCGGACGTTGTGGACCGGTGAGTACGCGCGCAGGGCGTGGAACTCCTCCTCGTTCTCGGAGAGCCCGTAGTCGGTCGACCAGTTGCGGGCGTTGGCGCTCGCGGTGTGGTAGCGGAGCATGTCGAGGACACCCACCGCGGGCAGAGCGGCGCCGAACAGCTCGGGGCGCTGGTTGATCGCCGCAGCGACCAGGAGACCTCCGTTGCTTCCTCCCTGGATCGCCAGTCGCTCGGCCCTCGTCCAGCCGTTGGCGATCAGCCACTCTGCGGCAGCGATGAAGTCGTCGAACACGGTCTGCTTGTGCAGCTTGGTGCCGGCCAGGTGCCATTCCTTGCCGTACTCGCCGCCACCACGGAGGTTCGCCACCGCCAGCACGCCGCCCATCTCGAGCCAGACCCACCGCGACAGCGAGAACCCCGGCGTCTGCGCCACGTTGAAGCCACCGTAGCCGTAGAGCAGGGTGGGATTGTCGCCGTTCTTCTCGATGCCCTTCTTGTGGACCAGGAACATCGGCACTCGCGTGCCGTCCTTGCTGGCGTAGAAGACCTGCTCGGTCTCGTAGGCGCCGAAGGTCGCGGCGATGTCGGGCTGGCGGAAGAGCGTGCTCTCGCCGCTCTCGACGTCGTATCGGTAGATCGAGCTGGGCACCGTGTAGCTGGTGAAGGAGTAGAAGGTCTCGGGGTCGTCCCATTCGCCGTCGAAGCCATTCGCCGAGCCCAGCCCCGGCAGCTCGACCTCGCGCACGAGCTCGCCGCGGGGCGAGAAGACCTTCGCCTGCGAGCGCGCGTCCTCGAGATAACCGGCGAGCAGGTGGCCGCCCACCATCGACACCGAGCGCAGGGTCTCCTCGGCTTCGGGGACGATCTCGTGCTTCACCGTCGGCTCGTCGAGGTCGATCGCGATGACGCGGTTGCGGGGCGCCTCGAGGTTGGTCTCGAAGAACAACACGTCGCCGACGTTGCCGACGAACGTGTAGAGCGCGTCCCACTCGTCGAGCAGCTTCACCACCTCCCCGGTCTCGCGACCGCGCGCCATGCGCTGGTAGTGGACGGCGTTGGTGAGATACCCCTCCTGGATGGTCAGGATCAAGTACCTGCCGTCATCGGACACGGCGGCGTAAGGGTTGCGACGCGGGTGCTCGGGAATCTCGTAGACCAGCCGATCCTCGCTCTGCGAGGTGCCGAGCCGGTGGTAGTAGACCTTGACCGGCTGCTGGTCGTCGCCATTGCCCTTCGCGCTCTTGGGGTAGCGCGAGTAGTAGAAGCCCTGCTCGTCACGCGACCAGGAGGCGCTCGTGAACTTGGTGAGGCGGATCACGTCGTCGAGGTCTGTGCCGGTGGCGACCTCGCGCACGTGCCAGGTGTCCCAGTCGGAGCCGCCGTCGGACCTGGCGTAGGCGACGTAGGTGGCCTCGGGGCTGATCGACAGACCGGCCAGCGAGATCGTGCCGTCCTCGCTGAAGGTGTTGGGATCGAGCAGCACCTCGCCCTCGTCCGCCAACGTGTCGGCCACGTAGAGCACGCTCTGGTTCTGCAGGCCGTCGTTCTTCGTGTAGAAGTAGCGTCCGCCCTCCTTGCTCGGCCTGCCGTAACGCTCGTGATCCCAGATCGCGGTCAGGCGATCCTCGATCCACTGACGGCCGGGGAGCTCGTCGAGATAGGGGCGCGACAGCTCGTTCTCGGCCTTCACCCAGGCCGCGGTCTCCGCGGAGTCGAGGTCTTCGAACCAGCGGTAGGGGTCGGCGACCTGGTTGCCGAAGTAGGTGTCGACGTGATCGCTGCGGCGGGCGTCGGGATAGTCGATGGCGGCGCCTCCCGGCCCCGCCGGAGGTTCGTCGGAGACGCACGCGACGAGCGCGCCCAGCGATGCGAGAGCGAGTGCACGGGCGATCTCGCGGGCGCCAGCGATCGCGAACCCTCGAGCGTGCCCCAGCCGGATCGGGGTCATGGAGACCTCCACAGTTGGCGGAAGAGCAAGGAGACCGGGTGGGCTTTGGGATGCGGGCGGTCGGTCGGCGCCGATCGCCGCTCAGCAGAAGGAAGAGGACATCTTACCGGTCCGAACGGCCCGTGATCCACTCCGCGATGGTCCGCGTGAGCTCCGCGACGACGTGTTCGGGGGTACGTCCGCTGCGCTTGGGCACTGCGAACGAGTGATCGCCCCCCTCGACGACGTGGAGCGTGGCGCGCGGCCCGAGCGCGGTGCAGACGCCGCGCACCAGCTCCAGATCCGCCAGGTCGTCGCGGGTGCCGTTGAGGAAGAGCATCGGCTTGGAGACCCGCTCGAGGTGCTCGGCCCGCTCGGTGCCCGGACGTTTCGGCGGGTGGAGGGGAAAAGCGAGGAAGATCAGACCGGCGACGCCGGGAAGCGGCGCCTCTGCCTCGGCCTGCGAGGTCATCCGCCCACCCATCGACCGTCCGCCGGCGAACAGCGGGAGATCGGGAGCGAGCTGGGCGGCCTCGGCTACGGCAGCGCGCACCGCGGCGTGCAGGCGTTTCGGTAGATCCGGCCGCCGTCCGCCGGCGGCCATGTACGGAAACTCGTAGCGCAGCGTGGCGATTCCCCGCTCGGCGAGACCGAGCGCCGGAGCCTCGACGCCGCGGTGGCGCATGCCGGCTCCGGCGCCGTGGGCGAGCACCAGGACCGCCCGGGCGTCGGTCGGCCGCAGCCACAGCGCCGGCAGTTGCGTCGCCGAGCCGTCGGCGCGCTCGAGGTCGAGGTGCAGGTCGCGAGCCGCCGGGGACATCGTCACATCGCCTCCGCCGCGGAACGCGGGCGCAGCCCGAAGTGCTCGATCGCCAGGTCGGCCAGTTCGTCACCGATGGCGAGCGACGCGGTGGCCCCGGGAGAGGGGGCGTTGAGCACGTGCAGCGTCCGCTCGCCGCGGGCGATCTCGAAGTCGTCGAGCAGTCGCCCTCCGATGTCGAGCGCCTGGGCGCGGATGCCGCAGCCGCCGGGCTCGAGGTCCCGGGGCCGGATCTCGGGCACGAAGCGGCCGAGCGCTCTGGCGAAGCGGCGCGGATTGCCGGCGCGCAGGAGCTCGGAGAGCGCGGTGCGCCAGAAGCGCAGCCCCAGACGCCAGAGCCCGGGATACGAGAGGGAAGCCCAAGCGTCGCGCGGGGAGATTCTACCCCGCTGGTAGCCATGGCGGGCGAGCGCGAGCACTGCGTTCGGTCCGGTCTCGACCGAGCCGTCGATGCGGCGGGTGAGGTGGACTCCCAGGAAGGGGAAGCGCGGATCGGGCACCGGATAGATCAGGTTGCGCAGCAGGTCTCTGCGGTCGTCGCGCAGATCGAAGTACTCGCCGCGAAAGGGGACGATCCGCAGCCCCGGGCGAATCCCCGCCATCCGCGCCACCCGATCGCTCTGCAGGCCCGCACAGTTGATCAGCCCGCGGCCGCGGACCTCGCCGCCGGCGGTCTCGACCACCACCTCGCCACCGGAGTGGGCGATGCCGAGCACGCGCGCTCCCAGCCGCAGCTCGCCGCCGGCTTCCCCGAGCAGACGCGCGAAGACCCTGCTGACCTCGCGGTAGTCGATGATCCCGGTTTCGGGGACCCAGAGCGCGGCGTGACCCCGCGCGGCGGGCTCGTACTCGGGAATCCGTTCGCCGGGAACGCGCTCGAGCCCCTGCAGCCCGTTGGTCCGTCCGCGCCGCTCGAGCTCGTCGAGGCGATCGAGCTCGGAGTCGTCCGCGGCGATCACCAGCTTGCCGCAGATCTCGTGGGGGACGTTTTCTCGCTCGCAGAGCTCGATCAGCCGGCGGCGGCCGTTGACGCAGTTGTGGGCCTTGCGCGAGCCCGGCCGGTAGTAGAGGCCGGAGTGGATGACGCCGCTGTTGCGGCCGGTCTGGTGTTGGGCGAGCGCCGGCTCGGCTTCCAGCACGATCACGCGCGCGTCGGTGCGCCGCGCGATCCGCAGCGCGGTGGCGAGGCCCACGATGCCGCCGCCGACGCAGATCAGGGGGGAGCGCTCCAGGGTCTCAGCTCCCGCAGGCCGAGATCAACACGAGCCGGGGACCTCTGGCGGTTGCTGCGGGTCCTCCCCGGAATGCGAGTCGCCGGTGCTCTCGGCTCCCGCCGGCGCCGCCTGCGGATAGGTGCCCAGGATTCGCACTCCGCGGGCCAGGGGCTCGATCTCGACCAGCGCCTCACGGAGCGCTTCGGACGAGGCGTGCCCTTCGACGTCGAGGTAGAAGCGGTAGCGGAAGGGCTGCTCGGGAACCGGGCGCGACTCGAGCTTGGTCAGGTTGATCCGGCGACTCGAGAACTGGCGCAGCACCTCCCCCAGGTCACCGGGGTGATGGCCGATCGCCAGCATCAGTGAGGTCTTGCAGGGCTGGTCCGGCGGACACGCCGCCGCCTCGGTGGCGATCTCGACGAACCGCGTGTAGTTGCTCATCTGGGTCTGGATTCCGCTGACCAGGATCTCGAGCCCGAACACGGTCGCCGCGCGCTCGCTGGCGATCGCCGCGATGCCGGGATCGCCCAGCTGGCGGACCTTGCGCGCCGCTCCCGCGGTGTCGAACTCGGTCTGGGTGCGCACGCCCTCGAGCTCGCACAGGAACTTCTCGCACTGCGCCAGCGCCTGGGGATGAGAGAGCACCATGCGCAGGCCCTCCATCGTCGCTCCGGGAACCCCGAGCAGGCAGTGGGAGATCTCGCTGATCACCTCGGCGTTGATCGCCAGGCCCTCCTCGGCGAGGAGGTCGTAGGTCTCGTTGATGCTGCCGGCCGTGCTGTTCTCGATCGGCAGCAGCGCGACGTCGTTGACCCCCTCGCGCACCGAGCCGGCGGCCTGGCGAAAGGTCTCGTAGCCAGTGAGCAGGACGCCTCCCGAGCGGCCCGCGTAACGCCGTTGAGCGGTGAGGTGGCTGAACGAGCCCTCGACCCCCTGGTAAGCGACTCGCAGCGGTGTCGTCGCGAGGTCGCGCAGGTGCGCGAGTTGCTGCGTGATCGACATCTCGATCACCAGCCGGAAGAGATGCTCGACCGGGTGGGGGTCGAGGTCCAGCTCGGCCGCCGTGGTGCGGATCCGTCGCAGCACCTCGTCCTCGCGCAGGCGGTCCCGGAACGGCGTCGCGGTCTGGATCTTGGCGCCCGCCACCAGCTCCGAGAGCCGCTTGCGCTCGACGATGCAGTCGAGCAGCCGGCGATCGACGTTCTCGATGGCGGCGCGGAGCTCGTCGAGGCCCGGTGTCGGTTGCGGGGGCGATCCGGAGGTCATGTGTCGAGTGGGCGAAGAGCCACTGGTGTTCGGGTCGAGACCGGGAAGCCGCCCCTCCGGAAGAGCCGGGCCGATGCAGCGGAAAGCGCGAGTATAGCCAGGGATACTGCGGGCGGAGTCGCGGAGTCGTGCCTTCGGCGCGGGTCTTCCGGCTTCCTCGCCCGTCGATCGTGGGAAGGGAGCCGCCGGGGCGATAGGATCGGCCGAAGGGGCGCCTTTCCTAAAGAGCCCGTGGTGAAACTCAGCACGCCCGCACGACAAGGACTTTCCGCTTCGCCGGCGGACGAGAAGCCGATTCGTCGATCGGTGGTCAATGCCTGTCGTCCGTCGGCTTCTGACCGCCGGCTGCGCTGCAAGCCCTTGTCGGCCTTCGGCTTGCGGCGGCGCGGGCCCATCTGCTGCGTTGGACCTCCTCGCCGATGTCCCCGCATCGCCTACGTCGGCCCGCCTTGCATCTGGACCCGCGGCGCTCGCAATCCGGGCATCCTGACTTTCACCACGGGCTCTTAAGGAACTGAAGTGGCGATTCGGGTCAGTGTCAACGACAATGATTTCATCGAGGTCGTCGTCGAGGACTTCGCGGAGTTCGTCCAGACCTGGGCTCCCTTTCTGTCCGCGACGGGAATCTTCGTCCCGACCCACCAGATCCTGCTGACCGGAGAGCGCTGCTCGATCGGGGTCCAGCTCCTCGACGGCTTTCCCCTGATCCAGGCGCACGGCGAGATCGTCTGGACCCGCGATTCCAGCTCCGCAGCTCTCGGTCCGTCGGGAGCCGCGATCCGGCTCGAGGAGGTCGATGCCGCCGGGCGCGACCTGATCGAGCGGATCGAGGATCGCTACGTGTTCTCGGGCGGACAGCGATTCGACGTCGATTCGCCGCGGCGCAAGCAGGCCGAGGCCGTCCTCATCCCCGAGCCCGACGCCGAGCTCCTGAAAGAGGCGACGCTCGGCACGCTTCGGGAGTCGACCTCCGAACGGCACGAAGGCGTGATGTCGATCAACGCCGGCCAGCAGTCGCCGAGATTCGCTCCGGGGATGGGCTCCGCCGACGAGATGCGGGGCGGAACGATGGCGCCGATCCAGTCCGGAGTCTGGAGGGCGCTGCGAGTGGACGACCTGCCGGGCGGCTCGAAGCCGAGGTCGGGGGAGGATCTCGGCGCCCCGGATCGCGCGCAGGCCGCACTGGATGCGCTCGATGCCCTCGATCGCATGGGCGAGGGGGCGACGAGCGCGCCGGAGGCGCCTCCAACCGGACTCGCTCCGAGCGCTGGCGCGGTCGACAGCGCCAGCGGTACCCCGCCGGCCTCCGGTGCGAGCGAGGAGGCGCCCTGGGGCGGCGGTCTCCTCGCCGACGAAGACTGGGACTTCTACGAAGACGAACGGCCCACCGCGAGCGGGTCGGGCGGGGACCCGACGACCGAGCCTCCGGCCGCGGCGGCTGCGGACGAAGGAGCCGCGGAGGGGTCGGGGCGGAGCGGGGGTCCCGCCACGCATGCCGCGGCAGGCCCCGTCTCGAATCCGTCCGCTGCGAAGGGCGCTAGGCCGCAGGAGGTCGAGCCGATCGCTGCCGCGGCGGTGCGGCCGACTGCGCCCGAGGTTGAACGCGCCGAGGACAATGCGGTTCGCTCGGCGACCCCGGCGCGCGCGCACGCAACCGAGCCTGCCGCGCCGTCGAACATCGCCGAGCGCGACCCGTCCGATGCGCGGGCGACGCCGAGGCCGGGCGCGGGCCGGGACCCGGGAAGCTCGAGCCCCACCCGACCGGTGGAGACCGGCCCGTCGTCTCCGTCCGAGAGCCCCGTGCCGTCGTCTCCGTCCGAGACCCCCGCGCGCCCGTCCGCCAGCACCTCGCCCGCCGAGGTTCGGCCTCTGCACGACGTCGCCGCGATGCGCGACGCCACGCCCGAGGACGACTCGGATTCTCCGCTGTGGTCGGAGCCGCTCGAGGCACCCCCGGCGGCTCCCAGGAAGCACGCCTTCTTCGAGGTCGACGACCTGTTCCGGATCGACGACGAGAAGGATCTCGAGGCAGAGCTGCGGGAGTCCGCGATGCGCGTCTCGCGCACCATCAGCGCCCTCAGCCTCCCCGAAGCGGCCAGGGGCGGCGAAGCCGCCGGCGATGCCGATTCGGGCGCCCGCCCGGCGGCCGGGCCGAAGGCGTCGGAGCCCGCCCCCGGCGACGAGAGGGGCGACGAGAGGTCGGTGGCGGGCGAAGAGGGGGAGGAGGACGACCACGACGACGCCGATACCGACGTGGTCGTGTTCGAGCGCGACCTCGAGCGCGCGCTGTCCGAGCTCAATGCGCCCGCTCCCGATCCGGAGCCCGAGGAGGACGACCACGACGCGGACGCGGTCGTCTTCGAGCGGGATCTCGAACGCGCGCTGTCCGAGCTCACCGGATCGCACCCCCGTGTCGAGCTGCCGGCCGAGGAGACCGTGCCGGCGTCCGCCTCCGCGTCGGAGGCATCCGAGCCCGAGCGGCGGCCGAGACGGGCGGTGGAGGAGTCGCCACTCGAGCTGTTCGCGCCCCCGCAGGTCGAGGCGCCGGAGTCCGAGGATCCGGACGTGCAGGCGGCGCCTCCGGTGGTCGGGCAGGTCACGCCGGAGGTGGCCGGGCCCGTCGAGCGAGAGGCGCCGACGGTGGCCGAGGCGCCGGAGGAGAGCCCGGTACCGGTGTCGCTGGAGCGCGAGCCGGCGCCCCCGTTGCCGTTCGAGCGTCCCGCCGCGCCCGCCGGTCGCCAGCCGACGCAGGGCCAGCCGAAGCAGTTCGGCGGGCGCCCGGCGCCGGCGCAGCCGAAGCCGTCGGGTCCCAGGCCCGCGACGCCGACGACCCAGCCGGCGGCGGCGAGCCCCGGGCCGACGCCGTTCGAGCGACCGCGGACAGAGGTCCAGCCGCCGAGGGACCTGGGTGGCGCTCGCCCGCAGGAAGAAAGCGCCTCTGATGGAGCCGAAAGCGGCCTCAGCTCGATCGACGAGGCTCTGGCGGAGCCGATGGGACCCCGAAGGCACGAGCCAAGGCCGATCGCCCGCAGGGAGCCATCCTCGTCTCGTTCGGAGCCGATTCCTTCGGATCCGGCGTTCGAGAACGTGAGCTCGGAGTTCCTGCGCGCTTCGCGGGCAGGGCTCGCCGAGCCCGGGCGCGAGAGCGCGGCCGAGGGCGCCGCGAGCGCAGCGCCGGAGGTCAAGCGCGATCCGATGCACGAGCTTGCCGAGTCGGTGGGAGGACAGAGCTGGGCGCCGTGGGCGAGCGAGCCCAAGGCTCGCAGGTTCGAGTGGCCGAGCCTGGCGGCGATGTCGGGTCCGCTCCGGATCGCGGGCCTCCTGATCCTCGCGCCCCTGTTCGTGGTCCTCTATCTGGCTGTGCAGCAGTGCTATGGAGAGCCGGTACGCGACGCCTCCGAGGTCCCGACCATGGGCCCCCGGGGGCGGATGACCCTGGCGGATAGCCGCATCATTCTCGAGACCCCGGGCAAGTCCCTGTGGGATCTGGTTCAGGAGGGCGGGCTGCCCGAGGTCGATCTCCTGGTGACGACGCCGGTCGGCCAGGCGGCTCGCCGCCTCGTCTCCTTCGGCGCCGAGGCCGTCGATGGCGGGACGATCGTGACGCTCGAGGGCGACGGGACGTTCGGCCCGGTGAGCACGGTCCACCTGCGGCTGGACCGTGGGCCACCGCGCGAAGTGCTCAAGATCGCGGGCATCGTCGATCCGCCCGGAGGCTCCGAGCTCGCCGTCTCGACCGCCGAGGTGGAGCGCCTGCGCTTCGGCTATCACCTGCGGCGGCAGTACAACGAGCTGCAGGTGGTGGCGGACCTGACCAGCCCCGACGTGCGACTGGTCGAGATCACGGTCGAGCGGCGGAGTCTGGTCCTGCGCTTCGAGTCGAGGCCGGTCCGGTAGCCGATCGAAACGGCTTCCGATCGTGGCTCGGAGCCCGCTCGAGGCGTTTCCCCCGTGCAGCCTGCGCCTGCGAACGCTGCAAGACCCGGGTCTCTGCGGGTCCCAGTCGTCGAGGTCCAGTCGTCGAGGTCCGGTCGGAGTTGGGGAGAGGACGGCTCCTACGGGACCAGCGCCACCTTGAGCGCGCTCCGATCGGCCATCCGCCCCAACGCCTCCTCCAGACGTTCGAGCGGGAGCTCGGCCGAGATCAGGAGCCGGTGGGGGAGGGCTCCCGCAGTCAGGAGCTCGAGCGCGCCGGTCACGTTGCTCGGCCGGTGGTGGTAGACGCCGAGCAGGCTGAGCTCCTCGTAGTGCAGCGTCTGCGCGTCGACGCCGAGCGAGAAGCCCGACGCCGTGCCGCCGAAGAAGACACCGACGCCGCCGACGTCGAGCCGGCCCAGGCAGGCCTGCCAACCGGCTGGAGAGCCGGTGGCGTCGACCGCCAGGTCGAAATGGACCGCAGCATCCAGCGGAGCACTCCGATCGGTCACGGCGACCATCTCCGCGGCGCCGAAGGCCTTCGCGAGCTCGAGCCGACCGGGGTGCGGGTCGGCGCAGGTCGCCACCACGCCCCGGCGGGCCAGGAGGCCGGTGAGCAGGAGCCCGAGAGGGCCCGCTCCGAGCACCACCGCGCGCGGCGGCTCGGCGCCGGCGCCGAGCCACCGATCGAGCGTCGGCTCGAGCACCTCGAGGCAGTGGATCGCGCAGGCGAGGGGCTCCGCCAGCGCTGCCTCCGCCGGCTCCAGCCCAGCGCCGACCGGATGGGTGGAGGCCTCGGCGAAGCGAGCCGGCACCAGGACGTGGTCGGCGAAGGCTCCGTTGAGATAGGCGAGGCGAGAGCAGAGGTTCTGCCGTTCTCTCCGGCACTCGCGACAGCGCCCGCACGGGGCGGAGTTCGCGACCACGACCCGCTGTCCGACCGGGAGCCGATCCTGGCCCGGACCGACCGCTACGATCTCGCCGCACAGCTCGTGCCCGAAGGGGCAGGGGGGCTCGAGCATCCGCGGGTGACCGCCGCGACGGAAGACCTTGAGATCCGTGCCGCAGGTGGTCGCCGCCAGGACTCGTACCAGCACCTCCCCGTCTCGCGGCGCCGGGACCGGAACCTCGGCAAGCTCGATCCGACCCGGCCCGAGCAGCCGCCACTGCCGCGAGCGCTCGATCATCGGCTCTTCACCGCTGCGCGTTGCGGGCTCCTGCTCGGTCGCGCGGATCCACGAGCCACCCACGTCATCGATCCGGCTCCAGCACCACCTTGAGCGCCCGTCGGCTGCGGCACAGGTCGACCGCCTCGTCGAAGCGCGAGAGCGGGAGGTGGTCGGTGACCAGCGGCGAGGGATCGAGGCGGCCGTCGACCAGCAGCTCGAAGATCCGGTCCTGCTCGTCGAGGGCTCCCGAGTAGGTGCCCACGATCCGGCGCTCGGCCTTGAACAGGGCGTTGAGGTCGAGCCGGCCGAGCTCGCCGGCGCCGGCGTGCGCGAACAGCACCAGGGTGCCGCCCTCGCGCAGCAGCTCGAGCCCGAGTCCCAGAGTCGCGTCTCCGCCGACGGTGTCGAAGACGGCGTCGACGCCGCCGAGCACCGGCTCGAGGGCGAGCTCGCGCGGCAGGAGCGAGGCCGCCGTCTCGGGGGGCGCGACCGCGCCGGCGCCGAGCTCGAGAGCCCGAGCGCGTCGCCTCTCGTCGGGGTCGACCATCGCCACCGCCATCTCGGGCCGCAGAGCGCGCAGGGTCAGCAGGTGGAGCAGGCCCATGCTGCCGGCGCCGAGGACGACGGCGGCCCCCGAATCGAGCGGTGGCAGCGCGGCGCGGTCGATCCCGCGCAGCACGCAGGCCGCCGGCTCGAGGAAGATCGCGGCGTCGTCACCCAGCGTCTCGGGAACTCTGCGCGCCGCCCGCGCGACGGCGAGACGCCGCACCAGGATGCGCTCGGCGAAGCCGCCGGGGACGAGCTGGTTCTCGCGAAAGCTCGGGCAGGCGGTCTCGGCGCCACGACGGCAGAGCGCACACTCGCCGCAGGCGACGTGGTGGGGGACGACGACCCGATCCCCCGGCTCGAAACCGGCGCCGGCGCCGGCGGCGATCACGTCGCCGACGAGCTCGTGGCCGAGGACCACGCCGGGGCCTGCGCTGTCGTGGGCGAGCTTGAACAGATCCGTGCCGCAGAGGCCGCAGCCGCGCAGCTCGAGCAGGATCTCGCCGGCCGAAGGCACGGGAGCCTCGAGCTCGCGGAGCTCGGTGGCGCCCCCCCCCCGCGTGACGACGGCCTTCATTCCTCTCCGGCGAGCGCCGGCGCCGCCGCGGTATCCCGAGTCGGGAGCTCCTTGATGTAGACGTCCCGCTTGGCGTAGGGGATCTCGATCCCCTCCTTCCCGAATCGCTTGTAGATCGCGGTGTAGAGGGAGTCGAGGGTGCGGCCGCGCAGCACGGGCTCATCGATCCAGCCGAGCAGCTCGAAGTCGAGCGACGAAGCGCCGAACGCCCGGAAGCGCACGCGCGGCTCGGGCTCGGCACAGACCATCGTCTCCGCAGCCGCGATCTCCGTCAGCACCTCGCGCACGCGATCGACGTCGCTGCCGTAGGCGACGCCGACCTGCACCCGGACGCGGTACTTGACGTGCGGTCCGCCGCTCTCGTTGGTGATCCTGGCATTTCCCATCACCGCGTTGGGGATGGTGATCTCGACGTCGTCGCGGGTGAGCAGGCGGGTGCTGCGGATGCCGATCTGGGTGACCATCCCGCGCTCGCCGGAGTCGAGCGTGATGAAGTCGCCGATCTTGTACGGCGAGTCGGCGAAGATGAACACCCCGGCGAACAGGTTGGCGAGCGTGTCCTTGGCCGCGAACCCGACCGCGATGCCGACGATTCCGCCGGCGGTGAGCAGGCCGCGCGGGTCGCCCCCCCAGATCACCAGCACGGTGTATGCGGCGATGCCGAATAGCGCGACCTTGATCAGGTTGTCGAACAGCGAGATGGTGTTGACGTTGATCGCGGAGCTGCGCCGGTGGCGTGCCGCCAGCGCTCTCAGCACCAGGCCGCAGGCCTGGAACGCCGCGACCATCCACACCAGCACGACGAGGGTCGCGAGCGAGTCGCCGACCCGTTCGCTGGCTCGCGCCGAGAGCTCGAGCCGTTCGCTGGCGACCCGCAGCCCCACCGCGAGCATGCTGATGTAGATCGGCGGCGCCAGTGCGGCGAGCAGGTGGTCGTCGAGATCGGTCGCGGTGCGGCGGAAGATCCCGGCAACGACCCGCTTGAGGAACCAGGACGCGAGGCCCGCGATCAGCACCGACAGCAGGACGAGCACCGCGACCTGAAGGAGCGGGTGCTCGCCGTAGGTCGGAAGCAGGCGCTCGATGCCGCGCTCGAACCACTCGAACACCGACGAGACGATCGCGGCGCCGGTGTCGGGCTCGACAGCGGGATCGACTGCGGTCTCGGCCGCGACGACCCCCTCGCCGGCGGCCGGGACCTCGCCCGCGAGCTCGCCGGCGTCCTGGCCGTTCGCCTGCTCGGGGTTCTCCTGCTGCAGCATAAACACGACGACCTCGATGGAGCTCTAGCGGTCGAACGCCCCGTCGCTCGAGACGGACGGGACGACGTCGGCGGCTGCGAGGGTGGCGGCTCGCCGGGCTGCGACGGGACCGGGTCGTCGCGACGGCAGCGGAGCGGCGGGGCGGATCACGGGCTCCTAGAATAGCCGAGACATCGACTCGCTCGGCCGCCCCGACCGGCGTGCCGTTGCGGCCCGACCCGAAGGAGCTCCCAGATGACCTGGCTCGCAATCTCTCTGTGGCTGGCTGCCCTTTCGATCGCGGCCGGCGCGTTCGGCGCCCATGGCCTGCGGGACCGGCTCCAGCCGTCGGATCTCGAGCTCTGGGAGACGGCGGCCCGGTACCTGATGTACGGTGCGCTGTCGCTGGGGCTCGTCGGGCTCGGCGAGCACCTGAGCGAGCGTTCGCTGCGGGCGCCGGCGCTCCTGCTGGCCGCCGGCGCCGGGATCTTCGCCGGCACCGTTGCCGCGCTCGCCCTGGGCGGTCCGCGCTGGCTCGGAGCGATCACGCCGATCGGTGGCGCGGCCATGATCGTGGCGCTGGCGCTCGGCGGCTGGCTGGTGGCGACCGCGGGGCGCGGTTGATGCGACGAGAACAGGCGCGCGAGCGCCCTGATCCCGTGGGCCGGCCTCGGCGCCGGGAAGACCGCAGGGAGCGACCGCCGAGGCGGTCGCCGCCGGAGATGGGCACACTCGGCGTAGCATCGGCGATCATGCACAAGAGCCGTCTCGCCGGGTTCATCATCGACTGCCGCACGGAAGATCGCGAGGAGCTCGCGGGGGCGGCCGAGTTCTGGAGCCGCGCACTCGGCCTGCGCATTCGCGACGAGCAGAGCGACGGCCGGTACGTGAGCTTCGAGCGCCACGAAGGCCTCCACCTCGAGGTGCAGCAGGTCGAGCACGAGAGCCGGGTCCACCTCGACATCGAGACCGACGACATCGAGGCGGAGGTGCGCCGCCTCGAGGACCTCGGCGCCAGGCGGGTGCAGCAGATCCGGACCTGGTGGGTGATGGAGGCGCCGACCGGACAGCGTTTCTGTGTGGTCAGCCCGCAGGGCCCCGAGCTCGAGGCTCGCGGCAACGTCTGGGATCGAGCTCGAGCCGGGTCGCGGGGCCGAGAGTAGGTTCGACGCGCAGTCCGATCGCCGCTAGAGCGCTCGCCGGGCCGGCGCAGGCAGGTGACCCGCCGGGGATCGCAAGGGGGTGAGCCTCGTCGGGGCCGAGGCGCTGATCGAAGACCACGCACCGCGCGGGACGTGCTCCCCAGATCGTCCGATAGCATCGATCACCGCCGCGCTGCCACCGTGCCGCGCCGTCGCCCCGAATCCACCGCGCCTCCGGCCGGAAGGCCGTGACTGGGCGCTGCGCAATCTCCAGGAGACCGTCATGCCCGATGGCAGGTTCAACGTGCCCACACCCGTCAACGAGGCGGTGCTCGACTACGCACCCGGCTCGCCGGAGCGCAAGGCTCTCAAGCAACGCCTCGACCAGATGCTCGGCGAGGTGGTCGAGATCCCGGCGATCATCGGGGGTCGCGAGGTGTACACCGGCAAGGCCGAGGACGTCGTCTGCCCGCACGACCACGGTCACGTGCTGGCGCAGGCGCACCAGTGCGGGTCGAAGGAGGTGGAGCTGGCGGTCGAGGCCGCGGCCGAGGCCTGGCGCGAGTGGTCGGAGATGCCGTTCGACGCGCGCGCCGCGATCTTCCTGAAGGCGGCCGATCTGCTGGCCGGTCCGTGGCGCGCCACGGTCAATGCCGCGACCATCCTCGGACAGTCGAAGACCTGCTACCAGGCCGAGATCGACTCCGCCTGCGAGCTGATCGACTTCTGGCGCTTCAACCCCTACTACGCGGACACGATCTACGCCGAGCAGCCGCGCTCTTCGCCGGGTGTGTGGAACCGGATCGACTACCGGGCGCTCGAAGGCTTCGTCTTCGCGGTGACCCCCTTCAACTTCACCGCGATCGGCGGCAACCTGCCCACCTCGCCGGCGATCATGGGCAACACGGTGCTGTGGAAGCCCGCGTCCACCGCCTGCCTCTCCAACTACTACGTGATGAGAGTGCTGGAAGAGGCGGGCCTGCCCCCCGGCGTGATCAACTTCCTGCCCGGTCGCGGCTCGCAGGTCGGCGACCCGGTGCTCGCCAGCTCCGAGCTCGCCGGTATCCACTTCACCGGCTCGACCCCGGTGTTCCAGGGGATGTGGCGGACGATCGCCGAGAACCTCCAGCGCTACCGCGGTTACCCGCGAATCGTCGGCGAGACCGGCGGCAAGGACTTCGTCTTCGCGCACCCCTCGGCCGATCCCCGGGCGCTGATGACGGCGCTGATTCGCGGGGCCTTCGAGTATCAGGGGCAGAAGTGCTCGGCGGCCTCTCGCGCCTACGTTCCGGGATCGCTGTGGAAGGGGCTCGAGGAGGAGCTGCGCGAGCAGATCGCCGGCATCGAGATGGGCTCTCCGGTCGACTTCAGGAATTTCATGGCGGCCGTGATCGACGAGAAGTCCTTCGACAACATCGCGCGCTCCCTCGAGGAGGCCAAGGGCGGCGACGGCTACGAGGTGGTCGCCGGGGGCGGTTGCGACAAGTCGGAGGGCTTCTTCATCGAGCCGACGATCGTGCGCAGCCAGGATCCGAGGTCGAGGCTGATGCGCGAGGAGATCTTCGGTCCGCTGCTCACGCTCTACGTCTACGACGACGACGAGATCGACGAGGCGCTCGCCCTGTGTGACGGCACCAGCCCGTACGCGCTCACCGGCGCGATCTTCGCCCGAGACCGCGCCGCCATCGACGCGATGTCGACCCGTTTGCGCCACGCCGCCGGCAACTTCTACGTCAACGACAAGCCGACCGGCGCGGTGGTCGGCCAGCAGCCCTTCGGCGGCGCCCGCGCCTCGGGCACCAACGACAAGGCGGGCTCCGCGACCAACCTGCTGCGCTGGACCTCGATGCGCTCGATCAAGGAAACCTTCGTGCCGCCGACGAGCTTCGAGTATCCGCACATGGCCCAGAAGTAGAAGAGCCGAGAAGTAGAAGAGCCGAGAAGCAGAACCTCCGAGAAGCAGAAGAGGAGCCGCAGCCGCTCGAGCTCCAACACGGGCGGCCAGCGGGGGCAGCGCTCGGTCGACGCCACGAGCTCCCTCGTGGCAGGCACGCTGGGGACTCGAGATCGCCTGCTGTTCGGCCGCCGCCTGGCGTCGCTCCCGCGCGCTCTCTTGCGCGCCACACTTCGCGTCACCAGGTCGCCGTGAACGGCAGCTCGATCTCGCCCCCGGCGCCCGGGAACGCGACTTCGGCCCCTTCCGCCGCTTCGACGCTCGCGAGCGTCTTCACGTCGAACAGCCGATCGACGGTGTTGCCGGCGAGGTCCTCGATCGCCCGCTGGACCACGACCCGATGACGACCGGCCGGCCACCGGTGCGAGGGCGTGAAGCTCCAGGCCGTGCCGTCCTCCGCGGCGACGGCTCGTCCCTGCACCGGCTGTCGAGCGCCGCCCGAGAGGACCGTGACGAAGCGCAGGAGCTGGGCGCGGTCGAGTGGCTCGTCGAAGCGGACCGTGACCGGCGCGTCAGGGGCGGTGGGCACGACCAGCTCCCAGCGTTCGGGATCCGGAGACGATCGATCCGCGGGAGCGACCGCATAGCTGTGCTCGAACGTTCGTCCCAGCGGCTCTCCCCGCCGCGAGGTCAGATCGCCCTCGATGCGCAGGGTCACCGTCGAGCCCGCGACCAGCGTCGGACCCAGCTCGCGATGCGGACCCACGCCGCGCTTGACGCGCCCGGGATGCAGGAAGAGCGTCAAGCGGGTGAAGCGGGCGTCCCACAGGCCGTTCGGGACGTCGACGAACGCTTCGGACACGGTCTCGCCGGCCGCGTCGAGCAGGTGCACCCGGCGCCCGACGTCGCGTGCCGCCATCGGCTCGCTGAACGCGACGTAGATCCGCAGCAGGTTCTCGGGCACCGTCGTCGAGGTCGGCCAGATCGAGACCACGCGCGGCGCGTCGGCGTCGGCCCCCTCGGGAGTGAAGGAGAGGCGCAGGATCGAGGTCGTGCGCTCGATGCGGCTTCGAGTCTGCGGCAAGAGGCGCGCGACCTCCTCGAGATCTGCACAGGCGGTATAGGTGAGGCCCGGCACCGGGCCGATGCGCGGCACGAACGCGAGGTGCTCGCTTTGCGCGCGCAGGGCGCCGAGCACGCTCGCCTGGCCGTGGGGATGGACGCAGCCGCCCCTGGGGTCCAGGTCGACGCGGCCCGTCCACAGGACGATCGGCGCGGAGCTCTCGCGCGTCGCCGGCGCCGACGCCGACGCGGTCGAGCTCTCTTCCAGGAGCGCGCGCTCGTCGAGGGCGAGCGCGTCGAGCCTCGAGAGATCGAGATCAGGCAACGGGCCGAGGAGCACGGCCCCGAAGGTCTCGCTCGTCGGGTCGTCGTCGAGGCGGAGCCGGGGCGGCTCCGCCTCGGCTCCGCCGTCCCTCGGCCCGCACGCGGCGAGCAGGATCAGCGCGAGCGCGAGGCCGAGCGCCCGCGCGGGCCCCAGCCTCCGCTCCTCGGCGCGGCTTCCGTGCCTCAACCCTGATGCCTCGATCCTGATGCCTCGACCCTGATGCCTCGACCCTGATGCCTCCACCCTGTCGCCTCGACCCTCGCCTCAACCTGTCGCCTCACCCCCGGCGCAGCGGCAGCACGCCGAGATCGAGCGTTCCGCTCGGCGCGCGCTGCAAGGTCAGCAGGTAGCGGTCGCCGAGGACGTCGAGCTGCTGGATCGCGCCGGGAGAGCGCTTCACGTGCTCGACGCCGGCGGTGTAGGTCGCCGGCTGCTCGGTGATCGACCCCTCGAACGACGCGATGTCCCGGGTGTCGACCACGATCAAGGGCAGGCTGCTGTTGGCCAGGAACAGCCGGTCCCCTTCGGGACCCTTCACCACCACCATGTCGAGCGGGTAGTTCCCCGCCCCGAGCTCGGCGATCGTACGACCCTTCAGGTGCGCCTCGTCCTCGAGGTCGGCGACCTTGAACAGCGCGAGCGGCGTGCATAGATAGGCGGCCAGGATGTGCTCCTCGCCGTCGAGCGTGTAGGGGACGAAGGTGCGGATCGGGGCATGGGTCTCGTAGGCGCCATGAGCGCCGTGGTAGATCTCGAGGGTCGTCGCGCTGGCGCCATCCGCGAACGGCAGCGGCACCCGCCACAGGGTCGAGGCGAACTCCTCGTTGGAGAGTCCCGCCACGAACAACGTGTCCTCGGTCACCGCCAGGTCGGTGATGGTGTCGGTGCGCAGGCTGATGCCTTCGATGAACGGATGGGTCTTCTCGGCGGCGATCGGGTTGGGCAGCTCGATCCGCGCGAAGCGGGCATCGTCGAGCGGAAATTCCTCGATCGAGCCCTTCGCGTCGATCGTCAGCAGCAGGTCGGCGTCCGCCACGTGGTTGGGCAGCTTCCACTCGAGATCCCAGCCGGCGCGCCCGTGCGACACTGCGAGGAAGACGCGGTGCGAGATGGGGTGGACGGCGAGGTCGTGCACCAGAACGTCGGCGGCGCGGGTTCCGAGGCGGGCCGCGATCTTCGCCTCGACGTCCTCGAGCTCGATGGGCTCGGCGGGAGCGGGCTTCTCGTCCGAGGTGTCGACGGCGAAGACGGCGCCCCCTCTGCCGTCGCCCAGGAACAGCGTGCCGTCGGAGGCGAAGGCGAGCACGCTGATCGACTGCGGCGACGCCTTCCCGCGGGCGAGCTCGCCAGCGAGCGAGTCCGCGGGGGACTTGCTCGGCGCTGCGACGCCGAGACCGAGGAGCGGCAACGTTGCGATGCACAGGATGGGGACGACGGCCCAGGCAGCGAGTCGTTTCACGAGCATTCACCTTCGATGGAGCACAGGTCGATGCGCGGGCGGGAGACGAGCGACGAAACGGCGGACTCGACGGACCGAACGCCGGGCAGGGCGCCCCGCGCGCGATCAGTGTACGCGACGGCGGCGCCGTCCGCGTCGACCGGCGCCGCGCTACCAGGTGTCCACGTAAGGCCGCTTCTTGCCGGCGCGCCGTGGCGGTGCCGGCACCGACTCGAGCGCGCGCGCGATCCACCGTCGCGTCTCCGCCGGGTCGATCACGTCGTCGACCGCGAACGACGCGCCGGCCGAGAGCGCTCGCCCGCGCTCGTAGGCGGCGGCGACCAGCTCCTGGTAGCGCGCGCGGCGCTGCTCGGGGTCCTCGATCGCGGCGAGCTCGTTGCGGAAGCCGAGCTTGACCTGCCCCTCCAGTCCCATGCCTCCGAACTCGGCGGTCGGCCAGGCGACGGTGAAGAAGGGGCGCTTCAAGTCGCCGCCGCACATCGCCTGCGCGCCCAGCCCGTAGGCCTTGCGCAGGACCACGGCCAGGATCGGGACCGTGAGGTTGGCACCGGTGACGAACAGCCGGCTGCAGTGGCGCACGATCGCGCTGCGCTCGATCTCGGGACCGACCATCATTCCGGGGGTGTCGCACAGGACCAGCACCGGCAGGTCGAAGGCGTCGCAGAGCTGCAGGAAGCGCGCGGCCTTGTCCGAGCCGGGGGAGTCGATCGCGCCCGACAGATGCTCGGGATCGTTGGCGACGACTCCCAGGGGCCGGCCTTCGATGCGGATCAGGGCGGTGACGATGCCGGGGCCGAAGCCGGAGCGCAGCTCGAGGACGCTGCCGAGATCGGCGAGTCCTTCGATTGCGTCGCGCACCCGGTACACGCGCAGCCGGTTCTCGGGCACGACGCGGCGCAGCAGCCGCTGGTCGGCGCAATCCCAGTGCGCGAGGCGGCCCTGGAAGTAGGAGAGGTATTTCTTCGCGACCCGAACCCCCTCCGCCTCGTCGGCGACCGCGACGTCGACCACCCCGTTGGGGACCTGAACCGCCATCGGCCCGACCTCCTCGGGGCGGAAGACGCCGAGGCCGCCGCCCTCGATCAGCGCCGGGCCGCCCATGCCGATGCTGGAGTCGGCGGTGGCGATGATCACGTCGCAGCAGCCGAGCAGCGAGGCGTTGCCGGCGAAGCAGAAGCGCGAGGTGATGCCGACCAGCGGCACCAGGCCGGAGAGCCGCGCCATCGAGCTGAAGGTCGCAGTGTCGAGCGGCCGGTAGGTCTCGTCGGTGCGCCCCTGGCCGGCCCTGGTGGTGCTCTCGCCTCCCTGGCGCCTGCCACCGGTGCCGGCGCGTCCGCCGCCCCCCTCGGCGAACAGGACCACCGGCCGCCGCCACTGCTCGGCGAGCTCGAGCATGCGGTCGGTCTTGGGGTGATTCAGCGCCCCCTGGGTGCCGGCGAGCACGGTGTAGTCGTAGGCCATCACGACGCAACGCGAGTCCTCGCCCGGGAACAGGCCACCGTTGACGTTGCCGATGCCGGTGATCATGCCGTCGGTGGGGAACCTGGCGATCACCTGCTCGCGGGGCAGGCCGGTGCCGGGCGTCAGCACGAGCTGACCGTGCTCGACGAAAGTGCCCTCGTCGCACAGGTCGTCGACGTTCTCGCGCGCGGTGCGCTGGTGGGTGCGCCGGCGCTTGGCGACGGCATCGGGTCGAGCGGCATCGAGGGTGACCGCGTGCCGCTCGTGGACCTCGGCGAGGTCGGGGCGGATCTCGTCGAGGTCGACCTCCTGCGACGTCTGGCCGGTCTCCGCGTCCTCGGTTGCCTCCTCGATCCAGGCGAGCAGGGTTCCGTCGTAGACCGTGTCGCCGACCGCCACGAACAGCTCGCCGAGTGTGCCGGAGACTGGAGCCCGGATCTCGTGCTCCATCTTCATCGCCTCCATGATCAGCACCGCTGCGCCGACGCGCACCGTCTCGCCTCGCTCCAGCTCGACGCCGACTACGGTTCCCTGCATCGGCGCGCGCAATGCGACCGCACCGTCCGGGATCTCCGGATCGTCGAGCGCCGGCGCGGCCTCCGCCGCGAGCTCGGCCAAAGCGGCCGGAGCGCTCGCGCCGAGGCCCTTACCGTAGTCGAGCACCGCCAGCGGATCGAGCGCGTCGACCCGTGCTCCGGCCCGGCGGGCCGCGGCGCTCACGGCGCTCACGACGCTTGGCGCCTGGCTCTGCGTCGTGGAGCGGCGCCGCCGCTCGGCGCTCGCCACCAGGGTGCTCAGATGCTCGTCGACGAAGCGGGTGTGGATGCGCGCGGCGCCGACGTCGGGGTGCTCGAGGATCGCCAGGAGCAGCGGGACGTTGGTCTCGACTCCCGCGATCCGCAGCTCCTCGAGCGCGCGCGCAGTTCGTCGCATGGCGGGCTCCAGCCGGCCCTGGCCCGAGTGGCCGATCACCTTGGCGAGCAGCGAGTCGTACCGGGAGCTCGTGCGGTAGCCGGCGTAGCCGTAGGTGTCGGTCCGCACCCCCGGCCCCGTCGGCGGCTCGAAGAGCGTCAGCGTGCCGCTCGACGGGCGGGTGGCGCCGTCGGCCTCGAGCGTCTCCAGGTTCACGCGCGCCTGGACCGCGAAGCCGCGGGGCGCGGGAACGTCGCCGTTGGAGCAGCCGAGCTCGTCGAGGGACCGACCGCGCGCCAGCTCGAGCTGGAGGCGCACCAGGTCGAGACCCGTCACCTCCTCGGTGACGGTGTGCTCGACCTGCAGGCGAGCGTTGGCCTCCAGGAACGAGAACCCGGCGTCGCTCGCTCCAGCGGCGATCCCCTCCGCGGGGACCAGGAACTCGAAGGTGCCGAGGCTCCGGTAACCGGCGGCGCGCGCGAGGGCCAGCGCGGCCTCGACCAGCTCGCGCCGGAGCCCGACGGGGAGAGCGGGCGCGGGGGCGATCTCGATCAGCTTCTGGTGGCGGCGCTGGAGGCTGCAATCGCGGTCCCCGAGCGCGCTGACGTTTCCCTCGTCGTCACCGGCGATCTGGACCTCGACGTGGCGTGCGCCGCGCACCAGCTCCTCGACGTAGAGGTCGCCGGCGCCGAATGCCGCCTCCGCCTCCGACGCCGCGCGGCGGTAGGCATCGGCGAGCTCCGAGCGGTCCCCGACGACCCGCAGCCCGCGACCCCCTCCGCCCCCCGCGGCCTTGATCACCATCGCGGCGCCCGCCGGGAGCGCCTCGAAGAAGGCGCGGGCCCGCTCCAGGGTCACGGGCTCGGAGATCCCGGGCGGCACCGGCACGCCCTGCCGCTCGGCGAGCGCCCGCGCGCGGGTCTTGTCGCCGAACAGCTCGAGCACCTCGGGGGGCGGACCGACGAACAGGATCCCGCTCTCGGCACAGCGACGGGCCAGCTCCGCGCTCTCGGCGAGAAAGCCCCACCCCGGGTGGAGCGCGACGCAACCCTCCTGCGCAGCGAGACCCACGATCTGCTCCGCGTCGAGGTAGGCGCGCGGACCGGAGCCCGAGAGAGGGACGGCGGCGTCGGCGCGACGGACGTGCAGGCACTCGGCGTCGTCCTCGGCGAAGATCGCCACGGTCTCGATCTCGAGCTCCGCGGCGGCTCGCGCGATGCGGATCGCGACCTCGCCGCGGTTGGCGATCATCAGCTTCATGGCGTGCGTGACGACCCGGAGCGGTCGGGGGCCGGCGCTTTGCGTCGGGAGCGATGGGGGCTTCGGAGCATTCGAGATGCGGTGGTCTAACGCGGCTCCTGCGCGTCGACGTACCCCAGCGCGCGCAACTCTGCGAGCTCCTCGGGCGCGATCGCGACCTGCCGGTCCTGTGAGTCGGAGAACGCCGCGAAGGTTTGCAGCTGGGATCGGAGCTCTCGGCGCAGCGCCTCGCTCAGGCGGTCGGTGAGCGCGGGGTTCTCGTCGTGGATCGGTCGCAGCTCGCCCGGATCGTGTGCCAGGTCGTAGAGCGACCGGCGAGTCGAGTCGAGGCGCAGGCTGTGGTTCCCGCGCAGGAGGACCGACTCCCAGGACATGGTGGCGATGACGTCTCGAGCTTGCGAGACCTCGCCGGCCTCGAGCGCGGGCGCGCAGGCGCACAGGGAGGAGAGCCAGCCGCAGAGCGCCGCCGCAACGACGCTCGACCGGGTGCGGGGATCACTCATGGCTGTTCGGGGCGGGCGGGCCGGGTCCATTATGGCCCGGGCCGAGCGGCGTCGCTCCGGCGCTCGGCCGAGGACGCAGCGCCTCGTCGCGTGATCCCGCCCCGCCGGCTTCGAGCTCGCGCACCTCGATCCTGCCGTCGGGCGAGCGGTAGAGGAGGGGCGCCGCCTCGACGACCTCGAGCAGGCCCTGCGGGTATCGGGCGCCGGGCCGTCTCGCCTCCCGCAGGACGTGCGTGATGCGCATGCGCGCGAGGCGCCGCGCAGCGGCCGCCGCGTCGTCGCCGCGAAACAGCTCGCCGATCTGCGACGCCTCGAGGAAGCTGTCGGCGACGTAGGCGCGGTGGAGGTGGAAGCCCCGGTTGTGATCGAGCAGCAGCAGGCGCGCGTCCGCGGGCAGCCGCTCGTCGACGAATCGGTGGGCGGGCTCGACCAGTTCGGCGCGCATCTCGGCGTAGTGCCGCGCGAGCGCCGGGGCATTGTCGAGCGCGACGCGCCCCCACGGCCAGGCGTACCAGAGCAGTAGCCCCGAGGCGAGCAGCGCCGGCGCGGGCGCTGCGGCGCGCGCGACCCCCGGCCAGCGACCGAGGGCGCGGACCAGCTCACCGAGGGCGCGGGCCGCGGCGACCGCCAGCAGGGCGACTGCGGGCACCAGGAAGCGCATCTGCTGTGAGCTGACCGCCCACACGGCGAATGACAGGGCCGCGAGGAACAGCGCCCGGCGGACCACCTCGTCCCGCAGCGCCGCCCACGCCGAGAGCGGCACGAGCAGCAGCCAGAACGGCGCGATCCGGCCGTCGAAGCGGTCGTAGCCGGTGCCCCCCTCCAGCGCGACGCGCAACGGCAGCAGCAGGTAGTCGACCGGCCCGCGCCCCATGCCGATGGCGCGCTGCCAGCGGGCGAGCTCCTCCGACAGCGCCGCGCTCCACTCCGGACCGCCGAGCAGGGTGTGGAGGAAGGGGTAGACGGGGTTGCCGGTGAGGATCGCGCTCTTGACCAGCCAGGGGAGGAACAGCAGGGCCGCCGGGATCGCCAACCGGACGAGCGCGCGGGTGACGGAGCGCCAAGGCCAGCGGGCGCGCCACGCCTCGAGCACGAAGAGCGTTGCCAGGCATCCCGCGGCGACGAAGCCAGTCACCTTGATGGCGCAGAGCGCGCCGGCGCAGATCCCGGCGAGCAGGAGCGCCGCTCGCGTCTCGTCGGGCAGCGGCGCGAGATCGTCGGTGGTGCGCGGGTGCAGACCTCTCGCCGAGAGCCCGCGGTCGAGCGCTCCGAAGCCGAGCAGCAGGAAGAAGGCCGAGGCGAGGTCGACGTAGGCGACCGCCATCTCGGCGAGCACGACGGGGTTGGCGAGGAAGAGCGCAGCGGCGACCGCGCCCTGCGCCACGCTCGGCTCGACGCCCGCCACGGTGCTCGTCCGCGGCCCGGCGAGCCGCCAGGCGAGGACCGCGGCGAGCACGCCGAACGCCAGGTGGAGGAGCTTGGCGAGCACGAAGTCGCGCAGCGCCATCGCCGCCCCGAACAACAGCTCGATGCCCAACGGCCAGTTCGAGTAGACGTTGAACGGGATGCGCACGAACCCGCCGTGCTCGAGATAGATCCTGGGCACGGTCAGGTGGTAGACGTCGGCGTCCCAGGAGACGTCTGGGATCAAGGCGCGGGCGAGGACGCCGAGGACGGCTGCCGTGACGGCGACGGCGGCGAGCGCGAGGGCCAGTCGGGCCGCCGGCCTCGGCTCCGGCCCCTCGTTCGGCGCCACCGCCTTCCACGGTTCCGGCCCCGGCCCCGGGCTCCGGCTCGCGAGCCGGCGGCCCTCGAGCGCCAGACCGAGAGCCGGCAGCGCGATCGCGAGCGCCAGGATCGGCGCTCGCGAGAGCGCCCCGGCGGCGGCGAGCGCGAAGAGGAGGACGATCCAGGCGGCGGTCCCGAGCCCGAACGAGACGAGCCAGCGGTCGATTCGGGCGTGACCCAGGGAGGAGGCGACCCCCGCTCGCCCGCCGGCGCCGACCGACCGGTCCAGCGCGCGTGCCGTGACCGCGCCGGTGAGCGCGATGCCTGCGACCGCCGCGAAGAGCCAGAGGCAGGCGCCGATCGGATCGATCATGTCGGCAGTAGGCGCACAGAGCGCCCGTCACTCGCGCAGTGAGCGCACCGCCTCCATCATCGAGTCGACGGCCGTGTACTTGAGGCGCACCTTGCCGGTCGCCTCGCCGCGGCCGATCTCGTCCTGGTCGAGCCGCTGCCAGTCCTGGTAGCTCACGAAGTCGACGCCGCGTTCGGCGAGCAGCTCCACGATCGCGCCGGGCTCCTTCTCCCGATTGGCGGCCGCCTTGCTGCCGGCCGCGTCGGCCAGCATCGAGGTCGCGGTCGCCTGGGAGTCGGCGGCGTTGGTCCCGATCAAACCGCTGGGGCCACGCTTCGCCCACCCGACCACGTACTGCCTCGGGACCGGCGCGCCGCTGGTGGGGTCGATGATCCGGCCGTCGACGTTGGGAAAGATGCCGGTCCGCTCGTCGAAAGGGAGGCCATCGAGCGGGGTGCCGCGGTAGCCGACCGCCTTGAACAGCAGCTCGACCTCGAGCTCCTCGATCTCGCCCTTGCCGCGCGGACGCGGCTCGCCGCCCTTGCCGGCGACCAGCTCGTTGCGCTCGATGCGGACCGCTCTCAGCCGACCGTCCTCGCCCAACAGCTCGACGGGAGAGACCAGGAAGCGGCAGTGGACGCGGCGCCGGGAGCCCGCGCAGTCCTTGGCGCTCACCTCTGTGAGGTAGTCGACGTTCTTCTTCGTGCTGGGCGGCTCTCCCTCCATCCAGGCGCGGGTCAGCTCGTCGAGCACCATCGCTGCCGGCTCGACGATCAGGTCGCAGCAGGCCAGGTCCCCGATCTCCTTGATCTCCTTGGGCGAGAAGGCGGCCTGCGCCGGTCCGCGACGGCCCAAGAGATAGACCTCCTCGACCGCGCTCCGGCGCAGCTCGGCGACCGCCTCGTCGGTGATGTCGGTCGGCTGCAGCTCGTCGGGTTCCTGCACCAGGATGCGCGTCACGTCCATCGCCACGTTGCCGTTGCCGACCACGGCGACGCGCCGGGCGCGATCGAGGGGGAAGTGGCGGTCCTGGAAGTCGGGGTGGCCGTTGTACCACCCGACGAACTCGGTCGCCGAGTACACTCCCTCGAGGTCCTCGCCCGGGATGCCGAGCTGCCGGTCGCTCTCGTTGCCGACCGCGAACACCACCTGATCGTAGTGGCCGGTCAGCTCGGCGACGCTCAGGTCCCTGCCGATCATGACGTTGCCGAAGAAGCGGAAGCGCGGGTCCGATGCCGTCTTGTCGTAGACGCGGATGACGTTCTTGATCTTCTGGTGGTCCGGAGCGACGCCGCCGCGCACCAGGCCGAATGGCGTCGGCAGCCGGTCGAACATGTCGATCGTGATCTCGAGGTCCGACTTGAAGAGGGCGGCCGCGGCGTAGAAGCCGCTCGGGCCCGAACCGACGACGGCGACGCGCAGCGGGCGCTCGCCGCTTCCCAGGGGATGCTCCATGCTGACCTCGGGTGGTGAATCGAGACGACGTCCCGCCCACGGATACCGCAGGCGGGATCGCAGAGTGCGTCTGGCCGGCGGCTATCATATCGGCTCGCCTGCGCCCCGATCCGACGCTCCGACCCTCGATAGATCCTGCGATGACCGAGCTCCTTCGCGTCCCCGCCGTCGCGTTGAGGACGACCGTCGAGCGCGCCTTCTCCGCGCTCGGCATGCCCGCCGAGGACGCCGCGATCTCGGCCGACGCACTGATCGAGGCGGACCTGATGGGGATCTCGTCGCACGGAGTCTCCAACTACATCCAGCTCATCTACGCCCCCGGCCTGCGCTCGGGGAGCATCGTCGCCCAGCCCGAGATCCGGGTCGTGCGCGATGGCGGCTGCGCGCTGCTGGTCGACGGCGGCAGCGGCATGGGTCACGTGGTCGGTCACCGTGCGATGCGCCTCGCGATCGAGAAGGCGAAGATGCACGGCGTCGGGCTGGCGACGGTGCGCAACAGCCGCCACTACGGCGCAGCCGGCTACTACGCCCTGCTCGCCGCTCGCGAGGGCTGCATCGGGATCTCGATGACCAACGCCGACGCGCTCGTCCTGCCCACTCATGGGCGCGACGCGCGGCTCGGGACCAACCCGATCGCGCTGGCGGCGCCCACCGGCGAGCAGCCGCTGTTCCTGCTCGACATGGCGACCTCGACCGTGCCGCTGGGCAAGATCATGCTCGCTGCGCGCGCCGGCCAGCGGATCCCGAAGGGCTGGGCCGCCGACGAGCGGGGACGTCCGACCACCGACCCCGAGGTGGCGTTCGAAGCCCTGCGCCTGCTGCCGCTGGGTGGCACCTACGAGCAGGGCTCGCACAAGGGCTACGGCCTCGCCCTCCTGGTCGACGTCCTCGCCGGCGCCCTCTCCGACGGGATCGCGCGGGGGGGCGCGGTCGGCGGCTCGGTCGGCCACTTCTTCTGCGCGGTCGACGTCGAGGCGCTGCGTCCGCTCGACGAGTTCCGGGCGAGCATGGACGAGCTGCTTCAGACGATGCAGGAGACGCCGCGGGTCGACGAGGCGGAGCCCGTCATCTATCCCGGCTGGAAGGAGCACCACGCCCGTCTCGACCGCGAGGCGAACGGAATTCCGCTCCACCCCAAGGTCGTCGAGTACCTCAACGGCCTGTGCGACGAGCTCGGGGTGGAGCCGGCGTGGGCCGCGAGCGGTCCCTGACGGCTCCGCCGGGCTCGAGGCGCCGCCGGGTCCTGGCCGATCGTGGTGTGAGAGGATCGGCCGCCAGGATCGGCGGTCCGGATCGGCGGCCACGATCTGCGGGCGGAATCAGCGGGACGGGATCGGTAGCCAGGCTCTGCGGGCCGAGATCTCAGGGAGGCGCGAGAGGTGTCCACGATCCGAGTCGACGTGAACGGGCCGGTCACCACCGTGGTGATCGACCGTCCCGAGGTCCGCAACGCGGTCGACAACGCCACCGCCGAGGCGCTCGCCGACGCCTTCCGCGCCTTCGAGGCCGACGACGAGGCGCGGGTCGGCGTGCTGTGGGGCAGCGGCGGCGCCTTCTGCGCCGGCGCCGACCTCAGGGCGGTGGCGCGGGGGGAGCGCTCGGTGCGCTACGAGCAAGCGAAGAGCTACGAGGGGGACGGTCCGATGGGACCCTCCCGCCTCGAGCTGTCGAAGCCCGTGATCGCCGCCATCGCGGGGCACGCGGTGGCGGGCGGGCTCGAGCTCGCCCTGTGGTGCGATCTGCGGGTGATGGAGGAGGACGCCGTGCTCGGAGTCTTCTGCCGCCGCTGGGGGGTGCCCCTGATCGACGGAGGCACCGTCCGCCTTCCGAGGCTCGTCGGGCTCTCCCGCGCGCTCGACCTGATCCTCACCGGCCGGCCGGTGGGCGCCGAGGAGGCGCTCGCGATGGGGCTCGCGAACCGGCTGGTGCCGAAGGGAGAGTCGCGCGCCGCGGCCGAGGCGCTGGCGGCCGAGATCGCACGCTTTCCGCAGGGTTGCATGCGACTCGATCGCGCTGCCGCGATGCGCAGCTTGTCGCTCCCGTTTCGCGAGGCGATGCAGCGCGAGTTCCTCGACGGCATCGAGATCCTCCAGGCCGAGGCGATCCCCGGGGCGCAACGCTTCGTCGACGGCAAGGGACGCGGCGGCTCGTTCGAGGACCTGTGAACCGAGGCTCGCGAGGCCCGGATTCCCAGCGCCGCCGGCCTTCGGCGCGGGTGCGGGCGCTCGCCGAGTCGGTGGGACACGCCGCTGAGCGGCTTCGTGGACGCGTCGAGCGCACACCGGTCGAACCGGCGGACCTCGAGTGGCTGGGCCGTCCGTCGCGGGCCTGGCTCAAGCTCGAGCACCTCCAGGAGACCGGCTCGTTCAAGCTGCGCGGGGCGACGAACAAGATCCTCGGTCTCTCCCCCGAGCAGCTCGCCGGTGGCGTGGTCGCGGCGTCGTCGGGCAATCACGGCGTGGCGGTGGCGACCGCGCTCGTCGGTCTCGGTGCGCGCGGGACCGTCTACGTCCCCGAGACGGTCTCGCCGGCGAAGGCCGCGAAGCTCGAGCGCCTGGGCGCCGAGGTCCGGCGGATCGGAGAGGACTCGCTGGTCGCGGAGCAGGAGGCGCGGCGCTGCGCCGAGCGCACCGGCCGTGTCTACGTGTCGCCCTACAACGACCTCGACGTGATCGCCGGACAGGGGACGGTGGGGGTCGAGCTGCTCGAGCAGGTGCCCGACCTCGACGAGGTGCTGGTCACGGTCGGCGGCGGCGGGCTGATCGCGGGCATCGCAGCCTGGCTGCGCGTCCACCGGCCGCAGGTCCGGATCGTCGGCTGCCTCCCCGAGCGCTCGCCCGCGATGTCCGAGTGCCTGCGCCGCGGCGAGATCGTCGAGGTGCCGAGCGAGCCGACCCTCTCCGACGGCTCGGCGGGCGGGCTCGAGCCGGGGGCGGTCACCTTCGAGCTCTGCCAGGAGCTGGTCGACGAGATCGTGCTGGTCGGCGAGGACGAGATCGCGGCCGCGATGGTCGCCCTGATGCGCGAGCGCCGGCAGATCGTGGAGGGGTCGGCCGCGGTCGCGCTCGCCGCCTGCCGCAGGCTGGGCGAGCGGCTCGCCGGGCGGACCAGCGTCGTCGTGCTGAGTGGCGGCAACGTCTCGCTCGCGACCTTGAAGCGGGTCCTCGGTTCGGCCGGAGCCCCCACCTGCGATGCGTTCAGCTCCGGTCACCGAATCTGAGAAGAGGTCTCCTGGTCAGCCGGCTGGCTTGTCGATCGCGCGGTCTTTTCGGGCTCGTCCGCAGCCGGGCCTCGACCCTCTCGGCGCCGGCCGATCTGCAACCCGGCAGCGGGATCCGTCGTATATGTTCTGGATTGTAGAACCTGCCCTCCGACGATCGCCATGGCCAACCAGAGAACGCCTCCTCCGCGCGACTATCTCGGCGAGTTCGAGCAGCTCGTCCTGCTCGCGGTCGTCCACCTCGAGGGGGAGGGCTACGGCATGACCGTGCGCGGCGAGATCGAGAGACGCACCGGGCGCTCGCCCTCGATCGGCGCGCTCTACGGCACCCTCGAGCGCCTCGAGGAGAAGGGGCTGGTGCGCTCGCGCACCGGCGCTTCGACCGCCGAACGGGGTGGCCGGGCGAAGCGCTTCTTCGCGGTCACCGCGTCGGGGATGCGGGCGCTCGAGCGATCGCGTCGTCTGCTCGACGCGATGTGGGAGGGAATCCCCGGGACCGGTGATGCTCGGTGAGATCGATGCGAGCTGAGCTCGATCCCGGGAGGCCACCGCGTCTGGCCGAGTGGCTGCTGCGGGCCAGCGCGCCAGCCGCCGAGCGCGAGTGCATGCTGGGCGACCTCGAGGAAGAGCACGCACAGCGCGCCCGCCGGGGCGGCACACGGGTCGCCGGCCGTTGGTACTGGGCGCAGGTCCTCGCTTCGCTTCCGATCAACCTCTGGCGGCGCCAGCGGCACGCGGCGCGCCTCGTCCGCTCGACCTCGAGGAGCACGAACTTGACCCAGATTCTCCAGGACCTCAGGTACTCGCTGCGTGAGGCCGTGCGGCGGCCGGCCTTCTCGCTGCTGGTGGTCGGCACCCTCGCACTCGGCATCGCGGCCAACACCGCGATCTTCTCGATGGTCGATTCGGTGCTGTTCAATCCGTTTCCCTTCCCCGAGCCGGCGCGCCTGGTCGGAGTCGGCCCCGAGTTGCCCAAGCTGGGGCGCGAGCTCTCGTTCTGGGAGGTGCTGTCGCCGCTCGAGATCGAGGACCTGCGCGAGCAGAGCCGCACCCTCGAGGACATCGTCGCGTGGGACATGGGCAACCGGACTCTCGCTGGCGAGGAGGCTCCCGAGAACGTCTTCTCTGCCTTCTGGTGGGGGAATGCGCTGCCGACGCTGGGGGTCGAGCCGGCCCATGGACGCGGCTTCCTCCCCGGGGAGACCGAGAGCGGCGAGAAGGTGGCCATCATCAGCCATCGCCTGTTCCAACGCCGTTTCGGCGGTGATTCCGAGATCGTCGGCGACACGCTGCTGGTCAACGGCGACCCCTACGTGGTCGTCGGAGTGCTGCCGCCGCGCACCCTGATCTACGGAACCGACCTGTGGATCCCGATGGGCGTGGCGCCCGGCGTGTTCCCTCGCGACCGCCGTCAGTTCCAGTTCCTGGCGCGCATCGCGGAGGGCTACTCGCTGCGCGACGTCAACACCGAGCTCGAGACGATCGCCGGGCGCATCGCGGCCGAGTGGAGCGACGAGTACGAGGAGTACGAGGGATGGCGACTCGAGGCGATGACCTGGAACCGCATCAACGTCCGGCTGCTGCGCCCGATGGCGATGGTGCTGGTCGGCGCCGTCGCCTTCGTGCTGCTCCTGGTCTGCGCCAACGTCGCCAACCTGCTGCTCGGTCGCTCGGCGGCGCGCCGCCAGGAGATCGCGGTCCGTCAGGCGCTGGGCGCCGGCCGCGGGCGCATCGTGCGCCAGCTCCTCACCGAGAGCGTGACGCTGGCCGTGCTCGGCGGCGTCCTGGGGGTCGCGCTCGCCTCGCTCGCTGTGAAGGGGCTGTCGAGCCTCGCCACCAGGATGGCCCTGCCCCTTCCCGCCGACATCGAGATCAACGGTCGGGTGTTGGCGATCTCGGCCGCGGTGTCGCTGGCCTCCGGCCTGCTGTTCGGCTTGGCCCCCGCGCTCCAGGCTTCGCAGCGTGCGATCGGCGGCGGATTGCGGCTCGGCCAGAGCCGGGCTGTCGGACGACCGCGCCAGCGGATCCAGCAGGTGCTGGTGGGGGTCCAGGTGGCGCTGGCCGTCGTGCTGCTGTTCGGCGGCGGGCTGCTCCTCCACAGCCTGATCCAGCTCAACCGCGTCGATCCGGGCTACAAGACCGAGGACCTGCTGACCTTCCGCATCACGCTGCCCTGGGAGCGCTTCGACCAGCCGGCGATCACCGACTTCTTTGGCCGTCTGACCGAGCAGCTCGAGGCGCGGCCCGAGATCCGCTCGGCGGCGGCGACCAGTCAGCTCCCGAGCGCGCTCTTCTCGGCGCGGCAGATCGTGATCGAGGGTCAGGCGCCGCCGACGAGCGAAGGCTCCCTGCCGGTGGCCTTCGTCACCGCGGTGTCGCCCAACTTCTTCCAGACCTTCGACATGGCGTTGCTGCGCGGGCGCACCTTCGCGGACTCCGACGACGCCGGCGCTCCAATCGTGACGGTGCTCAACCGCGTCGCCGCCGAGCGGCTCTTCCCGGGCGAGGACCCTGTCGGCCGGCGAATCAAGGTCGGTGCCGGCGACGAGCGCCCATGGATCGAGATCGTCGGCGTGGTCGCCGCCGGGCACAACGCCGGCAACGACCGGGAGCCCGCCGCCGAGGTGTTCGGCAGCGTGCGCCAGGGGCTGGGCGCCAATCAGCTCTTCGTCGCGGTCGAGAGCTCGGTGGCGCCCGCCGCGCTGGTCGAGACGGTGCGCGACGAGGTCCGTGCGCTGGACCCGCAGATCGCGATCTACGCGGTGCAGACCATGGAGGACCTGATTGCGTCGGACGTCTTGCCGCGGCACATGGCGGTGCAGCTCCTGCTGGTCCTCGGCGCCTTCGCGCTCGCGCTCGCGGGAGTGGGGGTGTACGCGGTCGTGAGCTTTGCGGTCGCGCAGCGGACCCGCGAGATCGGATTGCGAATGGCGCTGGGAGCGGGCAGGGCCCGGGTCCGGCGGTGGGTCGTCGGCCGCGCGCTGCGTCCGGTCCTGGTCGGCGGCATCTGCGGCCTGCTGGGGGCTGCCGGCGTCGCCAAGGCGCTCGAGAGCCAGCTCTTCGAGGTGTCGGCGTTCGACCCGGCGACGCTGATCGGAGCAGTCGCTCTGTTGGTGGCGATCGCGCTCGGCGCCACGCTGCCGCCCGCCCTGCGCGCCAGCGGGCTCGATCCGGCCGTGACGCTGAGGGAGGGTTGATTCCGATGTTCCTCCGCCGCCCGCTCGTGGTCTACCCGCAGCTTCTCTCGATCGTGCTGGCGACCTCGCTGGTCGCCGCTGCTGTCTCGGCGCAGCCCGCGACCAATGTCTCCATGCAGACGCCTTTCGCGCAGGAGGAAGGCGAACTGACGGAATCCCTGCGCCCGCTCCTCGAGCCGTTGCTCGAGGAGCTGGCCGGCTTGAGCGTGGCGGTCGCCCGCGACGGCGAGATCGTCGTCTCTCAGGGGCTGGGCTGGGCCGACTTGGAGCAGCGCGTCGCCGCCTCGCCGGCGACCCGCTACCTCGTCCACAGCGCTGCCAAGGCCTGGACCATGGCGCTTGCAGCCCAGCTGATCGAGGAGGGCCGGTTCGCGATGACCGATCCGGTCGCCCCTCTGGTCCCTGGCTGGCCGGCCGACAAGTCGCCGATCACGCTCCTCCAGCTGGCGACCCATTCCAGCGGAATCCGCCACTATCACGACGAGGCAGAGGCCCTGGCGCCTGGGCGCTGCTCGAGCGTCGCCGACGCGATTCCGATCTTCGCCTCCGATCCGCTCCTCCACGAGCCGGGCGCCGAACGCGGATACTCGTCCTGGGGCTTCGTGCTGCTGTCGGCCGCGATCGAGGGAGCGGCCGGCGTGCCGTTCGGCGAAGCGCTCGCGAAGGGCGTCCTGGAGCCGGCGGGAATGGTCTCGACCGTGCTCGCCGACCCGATCCCCCTGATCGCGGACCGAGCCCGGACCTACCGTCGAGAAGACGGCGAGCTGGTCAATGCGGTTGGCCTCGACTCCACTTGCAAGTGGGGAGCGGGTGGCTACCTCGCCACCGCCGACGACCTGGTGCGTTTCTACCTCGCGTTGTTCGACGAGCGTCTGATCTCTGGAGCGAGCGTCCAGCTCATCACCAGCGGAGCGACCGTCGTCCGCTTCGGCGGCTCGAGCGTCGGCGGCATGTCGCAGGTGCTCGCCGATCGCGGGCGAGGAGTGATCGCCGCGATCGCCGCGAACACGCAGGCCCGGGAGCTGGATCTGCATGCCGTGCTGCTCGAGCTCGTCGATCGCGTCGCGGTCTCGTCGCATGGGGAGCCACCGCACGATTGACGAGCTCGGGCCCGCAGGCGCGGTTCCGCCGCGCGTTCCTCTCGGCGAGCTCGGTCCGGCGCCGAGACGGGCCGGCCGAGCGTGGATACGATCATTGCCATGAGAGCAAACGGGCTGCAGCGCAAGACCCTCGAGCTCCGCACCGGCGCCGACACCGACGTCCACGACCTCACCGCCGAGGCTCGTGCTCTGGTCGAGGAGAGCAGCGTGCGCGAGGGGCAGCTCCTGGTCTTCACCCCGGGCTCGACAGCCGGCGTGACCACCATCGAGTTCGAGAGCGGAGCCGTGAGCGACTTCGCGCGCCTTTTCGAGCAGCTCGCCCCCGCGTCCGGCAACTACCGGCACAACGAGCGGTGGGGTGACGGCAACGGCTACTCCCACGTCCGGGCTGCCCTCCTCGGACCCTCGCTCACCGTCCCGATCGCCGAGGGGGCGCTGCTGCTGGGGACCTGGCAGCAGATCGTGCTGGTCGACTTCGACAACCGGCCGCGCAATCGAAAGGTCGTGCTCGACGTCACCGGCTGGTCATGACCGAGATCATGCCTCCGAGCTCCAATGGTCGCCGCGCCTGGCAGGCCGGCTTCCAGCGCCTGGAGATCTCGAGCACCGCGCTCGGCAGCTCGGCTCGCAGTCGCTCCTGCCGATCGCAGCCCACGCAGGCGCGAGCTGAACGACGTCGCCCGAGATCGTGGCGGTGATCGACGTTCCCTCCCGGATCGCTCCCGAGGACACGGGCGCTCCGAGGAAAGGCAGGTCTCTTCGGCTACCGCTCCGGGGTCACCCACCGGAAGGTCACCGCGCTCATCGGGTCCTCGCCTGGACGCACGCCGAGGAAGATGCTGCCGGACGTTCCGAGGTCGGTGCTCTCGCGCTTGAGGCAGATCGGCTCGGCTCGTTCGTCGGAGACGAAGCCACCTGACGGCGAGCTTCCGCAGCGCCTTCGGCTGCACCCCCTCCGAGCTGAGGTGGGAGGTGCGAGGGAATCGGCGGCGGGCGCTCCGGTCGTCTCTAGCGCGCGCGAATCACTTCATCTTCGCCAGGATCGCGTGATCGGGATTGAAGATCACCTTGCTGGGGCGCTCCGGCAGCGTCAGCTCGAAGCGCTTCCTCGGCTCGTCGACCATCACCAGCAGGTCGCCCTGCCGGCCCTTGTCGAACTCGGCGCGCACCGGAACCGGCGTCTTCCAGCCCGGCGGCACGTCCGAGGTCTCGACGTCGAGCACCAGCAGGAAGCCGCCGCCCTCGGCCGGCTTCACCTCGTGCTGCCAGGAGAAGGTGGGGATCGCGGTGCCGTACACCCACTGGTCGAAGAACCAGGTCCAGTCGGAGGGGGCGTGCTCGGTGAGCACCGCCTGGAAGTCCTCGGTGGAGACCGCCTCGCCCTGGTGGGTGGCGACGAAGTCGCGCAGCACGGTGACGAAGGTGTCGTCGCTGCGGGTGATGGTGCGCAGGATCATGCGCAGCATGTGGGCGACCATCGCGCCTTTGGTGTAGGCCATCGACTGGTAGGCGGCGGGCGCCTCGGCGACTCCCGCGCGCAGCCCGTGACCGATCGGCCCCATCCGGTCGCGCGCCGCCTTGTTGTCGAGCGCGAGACCGGCGCGACCGAAGGCGCCGAACGCCGAACCGATCGAGCCGGTGAGCTCGTCGTTGTAGGCGGTCAGGATGCGCTGGAAGATCTTGGGTCCGTTGTCGAGCGACGCCTCGACGAACATCATCGACGAGTACTCGGCGAGGCCCTCGCTGAGCCACTGGTGGCGGTAGCCGTCCCAGGCGAGCTGGTGTCCCCACCATTCGTGCGCGACCTCGTGGGCGAGGAAGGCCTCGCGCGCTCCTTCGATGCTGCGCCCTGCGCCAGCGGCCTGAGCGATGACGTCGGCGATGTGGATCAGGCCGGAGCCCGCCTGGCCGTGACCGGAGGCGATCAGGGTGACGAACACCTCGGGGGCGCTGACCCTGGTGCCGAAGAGGTTCTGGAAGTAGTTGACCGAGTTGATGATGTCGGGCGAGAAGCTCTCGATCTTGTCGGCCGAGAGGTAGCCGCGCTGGGTGCCGAACATCACGATGTCGGGCAGGCCGTCGTAGCTGTAGCGCTTCTCCCAGGGGCTCTGGGCGATGGTGAACGCGGCGGCGTCGATCGGATTCGCCGTCGCCCACACCGCGGTGCGCGTGCCGTCGGCGTTCTCGCGCTCCTCGATGAGCGCGCCGGTGGCGCGGAAGCCGTAGTCCTTGCGGAACGTCGCCTCGATGCGCGACGAGTGCAGCTCGAGCCCCATGCCCCGCGGGCGCGGGTACCAGCTCAGCAGCGAGGCGTAGCCGGGAAGCTCCAGCTCGTACTCGATCTCGAGCTCCACCACGTCGCCGGCGACCACCTCGCGATCGAGCAGCACGGCGAGACTCGGTAGGTGGATGCGGTTGTCGAACGCGCTCTCGAGCCGGCCGACGTTGAAGCGCAGGTGCTCGAGGTCGACGCCCGGCGCGCCTCGTTCCGGGGCCCCTCGTTCCGGCGGCCCTCCCTCCGACGACCGTGCGCGCGCCGGCACGCGGCGCACCGCTGAGACCACGGCCAGCGGATGCAGCTCGAGCTGGAGCGCGTGGACGCCGTCGCGTTCGATCTCGTAGCTCGAGCGCGTGCGAAATCTGCCGATCACCGGATTGACCGCCCCGACGCCGCGGGTCGAGCCCCGCCCGATCTCGGTCAGGTCGACCACCGCGTCGAAGCTGTCGAGGCTGGCCTCGCGCCGCCGCACGTCGCCGGGGCGGCCGTCCTCCTCCCGATCCTCGCTGCGGTCGAGCGCCAGCCAGCTCTCGACGATCCCCCGCCCCGGATCGAGGCGAGAGACCTCGACCTCCTCACCGGCGAGCTCGTCCCAGCGGTAGGTCAGCCAGCCGAATCGCTCGGTGTCCATCTCGGCGCGCAGGTAGCGATCGTCGGCGTTGCGGAGCGCGACGATCACGCGCGCGTCGGGGTCGTGACGGTGGCGCAGCAGCGCGAGCTGGTGGCGCTCGCGAGCGAGGGATCGCGGCGCGGCGTCGGTCGAGTCGCTCGCGGCGCTCGTCTCGAGGGCGGCGAGATCGGGCACGAAGCCCGGCGCCCACCGGATCACCGCCCGCTCGAAGGTCTCCTCGAAGCCGCGCAGCTCCGGGTTCTCGGCGAAGCGCCGCAACTGGCGCTCCTCGTAGCGGTCGGGGACGACCAGCTCGAAGCGGCCATCGCCCTCGAACACCAGCCCGCTGTGGACGCCGCCCACCGGCTCGAGCAGCCAGACCCGGCCCGAGCGCAGCTCGAAGCGCGCGGTGTCGATGCGCCAGGAGATGCCTTCTGCGGGCACCGGAAGGGCCGCAGAGAAGCGAAGCTCCTGGAGCCGATCGTACGCAGCACGATCGGGAAGCTGCGCGTCGAGCGATCCGGTCGCCGCCCAGCAGGCGAGCGCCGAGACGGCGAGGACGCCACGGACGGTGCGTCGCCGAGAGGACGGGGTTGGAAC